>CAWUTG010000068.1:0-20949 GCA_963925135.1 uncultured Verrucomicrobiales bacterium
ATGGTCGGGCCGAAGGTGGCCTGCATCAGCAAGCGGGCGGCATCCGTCCGTGTTGGCGTGGCGCTTCCGTTTCCAGCAGAGAGGGATTGGTAGTTTGCGAAACGCTCCAGGAAGACTGCGTAGTCGCCATTGATCTCTGAATCAGCATTCCCATCACCGGTGCTGTCGTGAGGAACCGGGCGGGCGAGGGAGTTTGCGTTTCCGGATGACGATCCTAGCATTCTTTCGTCCCAATCGCTGAGCCCATCGAGGTCGGGATCGGTTTCCGTTGTGGCATCCATGCCATGGTGAATCTCCCAGGAATCAGGAATGGAATTACTGTCGCGGTCGGTGCTGATATTGACGATTTGGATTGCGGCAATACCCGAGGTTTCATGAGTCCGGAAGTCCTGCAGGGAAAAGCTGCGGGCGCTTTGATTGGTGAATCTTACGATATTGGCCAGCGGCGCGGCCGGGCCATTGGAGGCTTGCAAGAGTTGAAATTCCTGCAGGGCCAGAGGATCGAGTTCGGCGCTGAGTTGGTCAAAGGTCAGGTAGGAGTTGGAAGTGCCGCCTGTCCTGGCAATCTCGAGTTGGTTGGCTCCTGCGTGTGTTGTTAACTGGCGCGCACCCTTGGACAAGGAGGCAACTTACCCTAGGTTCTCCACGTGGATTTTCAACTCGTCAGCGAATTTGGCCCCAAGGGGGATCAGGAGCAGGCTATCGCCAAGCTGGTTAAGTCGATTAAGGCGGGGAATCGCCATCAAACTCTTCGGGGCGTTACGGGTTCGGGCAAGACCTTCACGATGGCCAACATCATTGATCAAATCCAGAGGCCGACGCTCATCATGAGCCACAATAAGACCTTGGCGGCCCAGCTCTATTCCGAGTTTAAATCATTCTTCCCCGAGAATGCGGTGGAATATTTCGTATCGTATTTCGATTATTACCAACCTGAAGCCTACATCCCGAGATCCGACACATACATTGAGAAGGATTCGTCGATCAACGAGGAAATCGAGCGACTGCGGCTCAGCACCATGGGTTCTCTAATTACACGGGAGGACGTCATCGTGGTGGCAAGTGTGAGTTGCATTTACGGTTTGGGAAATCCCGAGGACTATAAGGACATGATGTTTGGCGTCAGCCAGGGTCAGGAAATGGGACGCGATGAATTTCTCAGAGCTCTCGTCAATCTTCTCTTTGAGCGTAACGACATTACCTTTCAGCGAGGAAATTTTCGAGTGAGGGGAGATGTCGTTGAGATTCGTCCTGCCTACCTGGAAGATACCGCCATTCGGGTTGAGTTTTTCGGTGACGAAATCGACCGTATTACCTCCATCGATACCATGAGCGGGCATGTCATTGATGAAGTGACCCACTACGTATTTTATCCCGCCAAGCAGTTCGTGAGTTCCAAGGAGAAGCTCTCGCATGCCATGGTAGCAATTCGTCAGGAGCTGGATGATCGCATCACCTGGTTTGAGAAGAACGGTAAACTCATCGAAGCCCAGCGCATTCGCATGCGCACTGAGTATGATCTCGAAATGATGCAGGAGATGGGGTTCTGTCAGGGGATTGAGAACTATTCACGTCACATCACAGGGCGAAAGCCCGGCGACCGGCCCTACACTCTTTTGGATTTCTTCCCGGACGATTACCTTCTTCTTGCCGATGAAAGTCACGCCACTCTTCCGCAGGTTCGAGGCATGTTCGAGGGTGATAAGAGTCGCAAATCGGTTCTTGTGGATCACGGTTTCCGACTTCCGAGCGCGATGGATAACCGGCCTCTTCGTTTTGATGAATACATGAAGATGACCAAGCGACGACTGTATGTCAGCGCCACTCCGGGCCCTTTCGAAATCGTCAATTCCCGTGCCGATAACAAGAGCTACATTCCCATCAAGTCGCGCAATGAAGCAGACTTTGACCCCACCTTCTTCAAAAGGTTGATCATTAAAGGCAGCGGCTCGGCCGAGGATCCTGAAGACTTTGATGTCTCCCGTAATGGCGGTCAGCTCATCGTTGAGCAGATGATTCGCCCCACCGGACTCCTCGATCCCATTTTGACAATGAAGCCGCTGAAGGCCCAGATCGATGATACCATTGAGCTGTGTCAGCAGCGGGTGGCGAAGCAAGAGCGGGTGCTCATTACCACGCTCACTAAGAAGACGGCGGAAGACCTCACGGAATATCTTCAGGGGGTTGATCTCAAGGTTCGTTACATTCACTCCGACGTCGATGCCATTGAGAGGGTGGAGATTCTTCGGGCACTGCGGGCCGCCGAGTTCGATATCCTGGTGGGGATCAATCTTCTTCGGGAAGGCCTCGACCTTCCCGAGGTTTCGCTCGTTTGTATTCTCGATGCCGATAAAGAAGGCTTCCTTCGTAATGAAACGAGCCTCATTCAGACTGCCGGTCGTGCCGCCCGTCACGTGAATGGCGAGTGTGTTCTGTTCTGCGATACGATCACCGAATCCATCCAATGCCTTATCGATACTACGGAATACCGCCGATCGGTGCAGCACGCTCATAACGTAAAGCATGGCATCACTCCGACCGGTGTGAAACGGGCGGTGCAGAAGAGTCTTCACGATCGGGAAGCCAGTGCGAAGGCGGCCCAGAATATGAGTGCCTCACTCGTGGCGGAGGACGACATGGTCTTCAACGCCGTCGAGGTGATTCGTGAGATGGAGGACGAAATGCAGAAGGCGTCCTCCCAACTTGAATTCGAGAAGGCGGCCCATCTGCGCGACCAGATCAAGGAGCTCAAGAAGCGGGCGGGCCTTGATCAATCTCCCGATGAAAAGAATGCGCCCAAGCCCTACAAGTTCGCCAAGAAGCGGGGGCGGAAGTAAGACTTTTTGCTACGGCTTAGGAATCTCTCTTTGGCCTAGATCATCGTGACCTCCTGTTTTGATGGTTTCCCATTTTTCGATTGGGATCATCGAGTACCTTGAGGAGATCCAATTCACGAGATCACGCGACGACGTGCTGATCAATGGCGGTATTGCGTAAGTAGCCAAAGCCGCGTTGCACGTCGCCGCTCATCCGTCACATTGGTTGCTGACACGGACCCGCGGGGAATGGTTCTGACAAGGAGGGATCTCCCTTTCTATCAATCGGATTGCAGGATTGCGGGTGCCCGTGGAAGTGTTTACAAAGGTCGACCTGATGATGCTCCGCCGGGCAAAGCCCAACGAGATTCCGATCTGGTTGATCTGCGTTTTTTCCAACCTGTCTCTCAACGTTGTTGCCCAGGATGAGGGCGAGGCTCTGGGCACCAAGGTGGTGGATTTCGAAGAGCATGTTCAGCCCTTTTTTACGCAATACTGCATAGAGTGTCACGGAGAGACGAAGCAGAAGGCGGACTTCTTCCTTCACGATATCGACCCTCTGATCACGAACGGAAAGGATGTTGAACGATGGGAGAAGGCCCTGGAGATGATCAGCAACGGGGATATACCACCCGATAAAGCCGATGAATTCCCCGGCCGGTCCGAGCGACGAACAATCGAGAGTTGGATTGGCGCGGAGCTGAAAAAGATTGGACGGGGGCCTGATGAAGGGAGGTTGGCCCGACCTGAATTTGGGAACCGCGTTGATCACGAAGAGTTGTTTAGCGGCGAGCATCTCGGCCCCGCATTTTCGCCCCCCCGGTTGTGGCGCAAGAATTTGCAGATTCATCGACGTTTCGAATCAGAAAACCGTTTGCCGCAGGGGAGCAGTCCGTTCAGTCCCCGGGGAGGGCACAGCTTTCAAGATTATGCTACGTTGTTGGCGAACGAATCTACCATCAAGACACTGCGGATTAATTCCAAAAACTATCTCGCTGAGCTCATTGATGGGCGTTTGATCAACCCATGTGGTGAGGATGGTAAGCCGGATAAGACACGGGAAGTGCGGGAGGGGAAATCACGTTGGCGTGAGTTCAACGAGTTATTGCAAGCGGGGCAGGCGCCTTCGGAGGAGTTGTTAGATCAAGCCGTCATTCGGGGGTTTCAACTTCTCTTGCAGAGAGCTCCCGATACGGAAGAACTGGCACGATACTCCCGTGGATTTTTGGGTCACAGTATCGAGATTGGGGGAGTTCGAGACGGCTTGGAGAGTTTGTTGACGGCCCTTATTTTGAAGCCAGAGTTTATTTATCGTCAGGAGATCGGATTGGGCGAGAGGCTTGCAGATGGGCGGAGAATGCTTTCGCCCCGGGAGATTGCCTATGCGGTTGCCTATGCTCTTACGGATTCGCGGCCTGACGAAGAATTGGTCAATGCTGTCGAGGAAGGCCAACTGTCGTCAAGAGAGGATGTCGAGCGGGAAGGACGGAGGATCTTGAGGGCCAGCACGAAGGGGTATTGGGATTACGAGATCAATCACACCTTCGAGCAACATGTCGAAGCGTGCCCCAATCCCAGGGTGCTTCGTTTTTTTAGGGAGTTTTTTGGTTACGATCGCGTCTTTGATGTCTTCAAGGACAAGTCTCGAAACGAAGATCACAAGCCCAACTTCCTGTTCAAGGATGCCGACCTCTTTGTCCTGTCCATCTTGGATGAAGACTCGGATGTCTTGAAGAAGTTGCTCACCTCAAATCGATATGTAGTTCACTACTCGGGACCGGGGAGAGTTGAGCGCGCACTGAAGGGGATATTGGAAGGAGACGATCGTGAACGCATTCAGGCGCTCCTCGATTCCGGACATACTCCGGTGCTCGGGAGCTATCGCGGTGGCCAGTATTATTCAGCGTATGGATTTGCGAAGGAGACCTGGAATTACCCAATCGAACAGCCGTTTGAAGTTGAGCATCGTGCCGGGATGCTGACCCATCCGGCCTGGTTGGTGGCTCATAGTGGGAATCTTGGGGGGCGACTGAAGACGGGCCGCTACCTGCACTACCCGTCGTATGGCCAAGCGGGGAACCGCACGATTGGAAGCCTCTATACGACCTTGCTTCACGCGGCCGGGGCACCCCGGGATGGGTTTGGCCAGATTGATTTAAAGTTGCCAAAGGCCGGACAGGATGAACCGTTGGCAGAACTTCTCGCTTAGAATATGAAAAGGAAATTTGTTTTACGGGCGCTTTGCCTGGTGACTTGCGGCTTGGTGAATGCAGCGCAGCCCAAGGCTCCGCACATCATTTTAGTGATGGCTGATGATCAGGGGTGGGGAGATGTGGGCTACAATGGGCATCCATTCGTGAAGACGCCCGCACTCGATGCGATGGCGAAAGAGGCCTTTGTTTTTGATCGGTTTTATGCCGGTTCTCCGGTGTGTTCTCCGACCAGAGCCAGTGTGATGACGGGCCGCAATGCCATCCGCACCAAGGTCACGAATCATGGTCGCTACATGCGGCCCCATGAGCAAACCATTGCCAAGAGTCTTAAGGAGGCGGGCTACGTGACCGGAATCTTTGGGAAGGTTCATTTGGGGTCGGGGCAGCCAGATTCGCCCTGTAATCCATCAGCGATGGGTTTCGACGAGTGGGTCATCGGGCTCAACTTTTTTGACAATGATCCCTACCTGAGTCGCAACGGAAAGGTTGAGCATCATCAGGGCAAAGGATCAGTGATTGCGATGGATGAGGCACTTCAATTTCTAAAGAAACATCACGAAAGTGATCGGCCAATGTTTACCGTGATCTGGTTTCCTTCGCCCCATGATCCTCATCAGGAGGTTCCTGAAGGACCTTCACTGTACGACGGAAAACCGCACGCGGGATACTTCCGCGAGATAACTTTACTGGATCAACAGGTAGGCCGCTTGAGGAAGTCGCTGCGAGAGTTGGAAATCGCGGAGAATACCGTGCTCTGGTATTGCAGCGACAATGGTGGCTTGGTGAAGGAGTCGTCGGGTGGTCGTGAAAAGAAGGGGAGTATTTACGAAGGTGGCTTGCGCGTTCCGGCGATTGTGGAATGGCCGGCTCGAAAGCTGCAGGGGCGGACGTCGGTTCCGGTCACGACCACTGACATGTATCCTACCTTGCTGGCGATGGCGGGGGTGAAGATTTCGTCGCCGCACCCACTTGATGGGATCGATGTCAGCGGGATTCTTGCCGGAAACGTGACGAAGCGAAGCAAGCCCATGGGCTTTTGGCATTTGTTTCAGCAGGGGCAGTCGACCTGGAGTGATCGAATTCTCAAGGGCGTGATGGAGAAGCAAGAAGCGGGGTCGCCTTTGCCACATGATCCCGGGCGGATGAAAAAAGACGTTGATGAGTTTCCCCAATTCCCGGAAGAGAAGACGACCGGGCATGCCGCCTGGAATGACTGGCCGTGGAAATTACACCGGATCGATGGAAGCAAGTTTGAGCTCTATGACCTTGGGAGTGATCCGATGGAAACGAAGAACCTCGTCGGGGATTCCGGGCAAGCGGAGCGACTTGGGCGAATGAAGAAGGAGTTGGATTCCTGGATGCGTTCCGTGGTGGGAAGTCTCAATGGAAAGGACTACCCGGCTCAATGAGCACTAGTTTGATTGAGCCTTGGAAATGAGGAAGTCGACGAGCTCCTGACATTGGAAGAAGCCGGGCCAGAAGTTGTGGCCCTGGCCGTCGATACGCAGAACCTTGATGAGGTCTTTTGCTCCGTGGGCGTGGTAGGCGGCTTCGAGGGCGGCGGAGTTTTTTTCGAGCGGAACAACTTTGTCTTCGGTGCCGTGGATGATGAAAACGGGGATTTTGGCATTGGCGAGTTCGGCGGCTCGTTTCACGGGGTTCAGCTTGTCTTGCTGCGCGATAAGTTCTTCTTCCGATAATCCGTAGGCGGGCGCTGCATTTTTGGAACCGGGGTAGCTGGTGAAATCGTAAACGGGATAGATTCCTCCAATGCCCGCGACGCGGTCGGGATGTTTGAGGGCCCAGCTGCTGACCCAGAGTCCGCCGCGGCTGCGGCCGAGAAGGACGGGCTTCCTGGAGTAGCCCTGCGAGATCATTTTCTGGTAGAGGGCCTCGAAGTGGGGGAAGGCTTTCGGGCTGCCGTAGGCTTCGCCGACATTGACGCCTGCGATGGCGATGCCGGCATCGAGGAACTTTTGGTGCATCCAGCTTTCGGCTTTGTCGGGGCAATTGTTAAGAGTGGGTCCGTAGAAGATCCAAGGTTTTCCCGCTGCGGTTTTTGCAGGTTCCTTGGGTGTCATGAGGAAGGCGGGCTTTTCGTTCAGGAGAAAGGTCTCACCTTGAATCAAGACCTGGTTGGTTTTTGGAGGGGCTGGCTTGAGATCGCGGGTTGCGATCTCACGATGGGATTGAGCCTGTTGATTCCAAACATCGGCGAGTTTTTTTAATTGATCGGGCTGGCTCTTTGAGAGGTCGTTGGCTTCGGCCCTATCGCTGGAAAGGTGATAGAGTTCCCAAGGCTTTCCAGAGGGAGCGACGGCCTTCCAGTCGCCGATGCGGATGGCTTTGTGTTTGTCGTGAAACCACCAAAAGGTCTGGTGATGTTCGGCTTGATCATTCGAGAAGAGCGGGACGAGGCTTTGGCCCGGTGCGGGCGGGGCTTCTTCGAGCGGCGAGGCACCTGCGAGTTCCAGAAGGGTGGGGACGAGGTCGATGACGTGGCCGGGCGTGTGGCGGATTTCGCCTTTGACTTTGATTCCTTCGGGCCAGGAGAGGAGGAGCGGGGTGGCGATGCCGCCTTCGTGGGTCCACGTTTTGTGACGACGGAAGGGGGTGTTGGAGGTGGTCGACCAACCGGGACCGAGGCAGAGGTAGGTGTCGGCAGAGCCCATCGCTTTGGTCGGATCATGGCCGTCATCGCGGACCATGATTTCGGCGCTGGCTCCGTTATCGGAGAGGAAGATGATGAGGGTGTTGTCCCATTGCCCCATCTTTTTGATCTGTGCAAAAACGCGCCCGATTTCGATGTCCATGCGGTAAATCATGGCGGCATGAATCGCCATTTTAGTGGCTTGAAATTTTTGTTGTTGGGCGGTGAGGTCTTTCCACGGGAGGGGTTTGTTGACTTCGCCATCGCCTAGGGTTTTGAGGGCTTTTGGGAAGGCGTAGGGCGGGCCGAGACCGCGTTCGGTGTTAGAGAGGTTGGTTTCCGGCAGGAGGCCCAGTTCTTGCATGAGTTTCCAACGTTGGTCACGAACGACATCCCAACCTTCTTTGTAGGCGTCTTGGTATCGCTCGATATCTTCGGGGAGGGCCTGCAGGGGGAAATGCGGGGCGGCGAAGGCGAGATAGTGGAAGAAGGGAGTGGTGTTGTGGTTGGCATCGTGATCGGAGAGGACTTCGATGACGTGGTCGGCGAGAGCCGTGGTGGCGTAGAAGCCGGAGTTCTTTTTGACGGCGGGGAGGGGTTGATCGTCCTTCCAATGTTTGGTGGGATTGAAGAAACGTCCCTGGTCCTTGAGGTAGTATGAGTGGTTGAAACCGTTGGCGACGGGCATGCCGTCGATGTGCCACTTTCCGGTGTGGTAGGAGCGGTATCCGGCAGGTTCTAACAATTTGGGAAGAAGGACGGCCCAGTCGGGACGCTTGCCGTTACCTCCCCCGAGCTTTGGCTTGCCAGGGATGTCATCACGTCGGACTTGTTGGGCATGGTAGCCGGTCATGAGGGCGGCGCGGGTGGGCCAGCAGCGGGCGGTGTTGTAGAACTGGGTGAATTTGATTCCGGTGGTGGCGAGGGAATCAAGATTGGGTGTCGAGATTTCGCTCCCGTAGCATCCAAGATCGGAATAACCGAGGTCATCGGCGAGGATGAGGAGGATGTTGGGTTTGCTTTGAGGTGTTTCCGCAAGAGAGATGCAGGGGATGGCCGCGAGGAGCAGGGCGAAGAGGAGCGGTTTCATGTGGCGTTATTTGGAGGGGTAGCTTCCGGCGATGATCCTGCCCAGTTCAAGGATCCCGGCGGTATCGAGAACGAGTTTCTTGTCCTGCTTCGGGAGGTCGAAAGCTTTGATTTGAATGAAATTCGCCTCAGCGGCGGCGACCTCTTCGATCATGGATGTGACGTCGATGTTGTTCACGTGTTCGTCATCGGTGGGAGCTTGTTGGCTGACGTGCCAGGGTAGTTTGGGGAGCTTGAGATCAAGGCGACTTTGAGCGACGATGGCTTGGAGACGCGCGGCGGCATCCTTGCGGTAGGGGTGGAAGGACATGTCGTTTTCACCGAGGTGATAGAAGATGCCGGCGAGTTCGACGGTCTGACCTTTCGCTTCCAAAGAGGAGATGCTGTCCTTCATGAAATCGATGAAGGCCGGGTAGAGATTGCGTGACTTGGCATCGCTTCCTTCGGGTGTCCAATCGATAATTTGGGATCCGCTGTGAGTGAACTTGGCGATCGCGATGGGTTCCTTGTGAGATTTCCGAAGGGTTTGCGCGAAGCTGAGTTCGGGGCCAAAGGTGTCGTAGTATCCGGCGGGTCCGAGGGGTTCCCAGTCGTTTGATTTTTTCACGCCACCACCGAGGCTGTATTGGAAGGCGATGCTTGGATCGTCTCCCAAGAGTTCGGGTTGCAAGTCTTTGAGTTCCTGGATGAAGGCGCGTTCACCTTCCATGTTGCGATGCCCGGCGAGGATGAAGAGTTTGACTTTGCTTCCTTTTTCATAGGGCCACGTTTTGAGCGGGCGGGGCTTTGCCGGGAGTTTGTCAATGGTGCGGAGGTAGGCGTCGGCATAGTTTTCTCCATGCTCGAGCTGGCCGAGGGTGCCGTAATGATAGTGGAGCCCGACTCCGCCACCGATCTCAACACCGACGTGTGAGGTTGGGATGTATTCGGCGAGAGGGTCGGAAGTGGTGACGGACTTTTGCCCTTCGCTGATGGCATACATCCGTGGTCGCAGATCCATGCCCCAGATGGTCTTGGTGCAGAGTTCGCCGACGTAGAATTTCAGTTGGGGTGTCTTGAGGTCCTTTCGGACTTTGGTGAAGAAGTTGGCGAGGTTGGGCCCGTAGTTCTTTTGGTAGTCCTCGTTGAACATATCGTTTTCACCCTGGTGCCACATGAAGCCTTCGATGCGGTAGGGGATCTTTTTTTTGTCGAATTCAGCGAGGGAGGTTCGGATGAGATCGAGCGCGAGGGGATACATTTTAAAACCTTCCGGTTGATCGGGATTCCAATCTCCTCCGAGGTGAGTGCCTCCGGCGGCACATTTGATGATGGCGATGGGGGCGTCGAGGTGTTGGGCCACTTTCCGGGCAAAGCTGAGCTCGGGTCCGACGACATTGTCGACGGGTTGGAGGTCGACCCAGCCATCGGAACGCATCTTATTTTCCCGACCGATGCAGTAGGAGAATTTGACCTTCGTCTGGGGGCTCTCCAATCCAGCGAACGGAGGGAAACGTGAGATGTCTGCGACTTTGGAGTCGGAGCCGACCATGTTGGATTGCCCGGCGAAGATGAAGACGCGGACTGGTTCGGGTGAGGCTGCGCTGAGCTTGGTGAGACCCAGGGCAAGTAAGCTGAGGAGAAATTGTCTAATCATAAAGTGGTAACTTGATCGAATGGGGAGAGGAAAGCCATCGAGAACTTAATCCATTGCTTCTCGGAAAGTTAATTTTGAGATAGAGACCACTGGCAGATGATTGACCTCAAGAAATGCCCGAAGTGTGGAAGCGAGCAGATTGCGAGGAAGCTTATGATCTTTTACTCAGCGGATGGCGGCGCCAACATCCCGGCCCAAATTGGCTATTACAAAAATCCTGATGCTCTGTTTTTTAAGGGAGGAGTTGCTAGCGATTTCCATGCTGACGCGTGCACGGAGTGTGGTTACTTGGAGTTCTATCTGAAGACTCCAGGTAAGTTTCGGAATCAGGCGGAATGATGACGCCGAGAGGTTACTGACTCGGGCCACAACCGCAGCCACCTCCAGCGAGGCGTTGGGCAATCTTGTCGGCGGTGGGTGTGATGGAGAGTCCGCCGAGATTGGTGCAGCGGAGTTCGCGGGGAATTTGGTGGGCGACCTTGCTCATGGCGATGACGACTTCATCGAAGGGGATGAGGTGGTCGTATCCGCCGAGGGCCATGTTGGCGCAGGAGAGGGCATTGGTGGCGGCCATGATGTTTTTGCCAAGGCAGGGGGCTTCGACCCGGTTGGCGATTGGGTCGCAGATCATGCCAAAGCTATTTTGGAGGGCGATGGAAGCGGCGGCCAGTTGTTGGGCGGTGGTGCCTCCGGCAAGGTGGGCAATGGCGGCAGCAGCCATCGCCGATCCGGAACCGCATTCCGCCATGCAGCCACCTTCTTCTGCGGCAAAGGTGGAGTCACGGGCGATAAAGACGCCAATGAGACCGGCAATGAGGAGGGCTTTGGCGCGGTCTTCTTCGTTCTTCGACATGGCATCGACGATGGCGAGGACCGCTCCGGGCATGGCTCCGCAGGAACCGGCGGTGGGCGCGGCGACGATGACGCCCATGGAGGATTTCACCTCCATGATGGCTGAAACGTAGCGGATGATGCGGTTGTTGATGTCGGCGGGAATGAGGCGTCCTTCGGCTTCGGCCTTAGTAAATCCGGGGCTTTGGGCAGGGAGAATGCGGTCACCATATTCGGTGCCGGCGAGTCCGGTGGAAACGGCACCCGCCATGATGTTGGCGAGAGCTTTCATTTTTTTGAGGACCTCGTCTTGTGAGATTCCACCGCGGGCGGCCTCGTAGGCGGCGGCAGATTCCCAGAGCGGCCGTTCACCGAATTGAGGATGGTCCAACATTTCGCCGCAGCGGGTGAAGGGGACGTTGAGGTCCTTTCGCGAAAGAATGGGGAGGACGGCAGGGAGAAGGCGGGCGCGGGTGGCTCCAAGTTCGTTGGCCATGGTTTCGATCTCTTCGCTCGCGAGGATCGTGCGGGAGTTGAAGCGGAGAAGACCTTTGCCATTGGCCCCTTCGATCCAAGTGGCGTTTTCGGCGGTTCGGGCAAGCAGTGAGTCGGAGTAGCTGTCTTCGGCGGGCTTTTGATCCAGCCAGAAAACGATGTCGTAAAGATCTCCTTGGCCGGGAAAGGGAAAGCCGTCAATGGCTTGCATGGCAATCATCCCGCCCCCGGTCGAAGTGGCATCGAGAAGGTAGGAGGTGCCACTTTTTCCGATCAGTTCGAGGCGGTAGAAGTTGGGGTGGGGAGCGTCGTATGAGACGTAGTTGATGACGGTTTCAATGCCCTGAGCTTTCAGTTCGTCGGGGAAAGTGGGAAGGCGTTCGTCGTCGGGTTCCCATCCGAGGATGCCGCTGTAGAGACCGAGATCGGTGCCTTGTTCCTTGTGCGTGGTGACAAGGGCCCCATTGGGATCGTAGTTGGCGATGATCTGCTGGATAGGCTCTTGGACGAGGGCCTTTGCGATGCGGCCAATCCGGTTGGCGGCGGCGCTGTGTGAGCTGCTGGGACCTCGCATGACGGGGCCCAGGACGTCATTGAAAATACTGGGAGGAATACTCATGGTCAAAGGGGTATTAAAGTGCGCGTGCGTTGGGATGGTGGAGAAGCAGGGCGGTGGTTGCAAGGTGCAAAGAGTAGATCAACACGTCGGCTTGTTCGACTTTTTTGATGATTCCTTGCCGCGCGACTGCTCCAATCACTGCCCAAAGGAAGAGTGCCGCGGGAATCCAGAAGGTAAGCTTAAAACGTAGATCGTCTGCTCCAGCAAACATGTGGTAGAAATATACATGCTAGGATAAGAGCAAGAGCGTCGCGATCCTCGACCAGCCTCTCGCCCAAAATCCCAGTCCCACCTAGCCGATGATCTTGACGCCAATGAACAGCCAGACAATCCCAGGAACCTTACTGGACGATCCTATTAAGCCAATGAAACTAGCCGCCAAAATTGCAGCCATCATTAAGGCCATTGGCCAGCCAAGGTTGGCCTTGCAATAGTCTCTCTCAAGTGCCTCTCGCTCCATGGGCGCGAGCCGAGTAAGATCTAGTTATTCAATCGGTTTGCGGGGTGTGTATTTCATTTCAAATGTGATGACATGCCGAGTGTTTTCTTGTCGTTTTGAGTGTGGTGACGACGTCTCCTGATCAGTTGGCGATCAACTTTGCCACGATCCCGGGACACGTCTATTCAATCCAGAGTTCGCCAGATCTTGAAACCGAATTCTCGGAAGTCCAGCAGGTCACTGCGACAGAGGTAAACACTGTTTATGCGCGCACCTTGGCACTGGGAACACAGGAGTTCTTCCGCGTCGAGGAGTTGGGCGTGCCTGCCCAGTAAGGGAGATGCGATCATTATTCAAAGCCCTTCCTTGCTCTGCTTTTGCAGGCGGCGGAGGGCTTTTTTGTGCGGTTCAGGATCTACACGGAGGATGGTGAATTGTGTGAGTAGGAGAGGAGGGCCTTGATGACCTTCCGCTCTGCGACTGCTTGGAGGGCCGAAGAGATTTCTTCGATCGGAAAGCGTTGGGTGATGAAGTCCGTGGCGAGGAGTTTGCCCTCGCGCATCCAATCGCAAAGCTGGTCCTGGGCCTCCTTTTCGTAGAGGCGGGTGGGCCATTGATGCATGAAGATGTTGTAGTTGAAATCGCCGAGGGAGTTGTCGATGGAGAAGTCCTTGAGGCCTGCGAGAACGCCGTAGATGCAGAGTGAGCCGCCGCGTTTCAGAAGTGGAAGGCCGGTGTTGATGAGTTCGGTGCGCCCGACGGCATCGACAACGGCGTCGAGGTTGGACAGTTCGGTGATGGCGGGGTCGTCACGATCGAAGACGGCATCCGCTCCGAATTCGAGGGCTTTGGCCTGCTTTTCGGGGTGGCGGTCGACGATGCCGATCCAACCGAGGCCGAAGAGGCGGCCGAGTTTGACGAAGCTCAGGCCGACGGGGCCTGCTCCGAAGATGAGAACCTTGTCGCCGGGTTTGAGGTGGAAGTCGCGGAAGGCTCCGAGGACTTCGCGCCAGGTGCAGAGGAGGACGGCATCCTGGGGCGGAATGTCATCGGGAAGGGGTGTTTGGATTTCGTAAACTTCGAACCAGCCGTTTTCCTGGTTGGCGACTCCGTCTTGCACCATCGCTTCGTGATCGTTGGCGAGGGTGTATTCGCAAAAGCCGCCCCAGCCGGTGGCGAGGTTTTCAAAGTCGAAGACGAGTCCGCCGATGGCGCGTTGGCCGGGTTGAAAATTGCGAACTTTGTCCCCGGTCTTGACGACGGTGCCGACGCTTTCGTGTCCAAGGGCGAAGGGAAAGGCCTCTTCCATGCCGGGGAAGCGGCCGTGAACGAGTTCGCTGTCCGTGCTGTTGCAGAGACAGGCGAATTCCGTTTTGACGAGGGCCTGGTAAGGGCCGGGAGTTGGGATGGCGGTCTCGATGATTTCGATCTGGCCGGGAGCGGTGACTGAGATGGTTTTCATGTTAGGTGAGAAGACTGTGCCAGACGTCTCCATGGACGTCGGTGAGGCGGAGGTCGCGCCCTCCCCAGCGGAAGGTGAGTTTCTCGTGGTTGATGCCGAGTTGGTGAAGAACAGTGGCCCAGAGGTCGTAGACGGTTGAGACTTGATCGACAGCTTTGTAGCCCAGGTCATCGGTGGCTCCATGCACGGTGCCGCCTTTGGTACCACCACCGGCAAGCCAGAGTGAGAAGCCGTAGGGATCGTGATCGCGACCGTTGGAGCCCTGGGCAAAGGGGGTTCGTCCGAATTCTCCGGTGAAGACGATGAGGGTGTCATCGAAGAGGCCGCGGGCTTTGAGGTCCTGGATGAGGGCGGCGATGGGTTGGTCAATTTGATTCGCCATGGCTCCGTGGCCTTTTTTGATATCGCCGTGTTGATCCCAGGGGTTGGCGCCATTTCCTCCGCCGATGCCGTAGGAACAGCAGGAGAGTTCGACGAAGCGAACGCCGCGTTCGACAAGGCGTCGGGCGATGAGGCATTGCTTGGCGTATTCCGATTTCTGTTGATCGGGGTCGTCGATGCCGTAGAGCTTTTTGGTGGCATCAGTCTCCTTTGAGATGTCAGTGAGTTCGGGGACGGCTTCCTGCATTTGGAAGGCCGTTTCGGCATTCTGGATGGAGGCGGTGACGGCATCACGGGCGGCGGTGCGCTCGGAGAACCCGAGGTCGAGTTGTGAGATCAGGTCGAGCGAACGGCGTTGCTCGGACTTGAGCATGGAGGGTGCGATGTTGGGGACGGCCTGGTTTCCGGAGATGTTAAAGATGGAACCCTGGTGGGTGGCGGGAAGGAAGGCGTTGCCAAAGATGCTGACGCCTCCGTGCGGGATGGCGGATTTTTCCGAGCGCAGCACGACGAAGCCGGGGAGGTTTTTGTTTTCTGAGCCGAGGGCGTAGTTGACCCAGGCTCCGGCGGAAGGGTAGCCAAGGAAGGGAAAGCCGGAGTGCATGAAAAAGTTGCCCTGGGCATGCTCGCTAAACTTTGCGGTCATGGAGCGAACGATGGCGAGGTCGTCGGCGCGCGCGGCAATCTTGGGCAGCATGTCGGTGATTTCGATGCCGGACTGTCCGCGAGGTTTGGACTCCCAGTGCGAGGCCTGGATGTTGCCGTTGGCATCGAACTGGGTGCGCTCGAGGGCGACGGGCATGGGTTTACCGTGGAGTTTCTTGAGGAGGGGTTTGGGATCGAAGGTGTCGACGTGCGAGATGCCGCCGGACATGTAGAGGAAGATGACCGACTTGGCCTTGGGGGCGTGGTGGAGTTTCGGAATCAATGATTCTCCGGCAGCGCTGTTGATGAGGCTGGAAAGGGAGATGCCGGAAAGTCCTGCCGAGGTGAGCTTGGCGAATTGGCGTCGGGTATGGAGATCAATGGACATAGATCAATTCTTTGGAGTTGAGGAGGGCATGGGTGAGTCGGGCTAGGCCTTTAGGGGAACGCGAATGGGCTTGTTGTTCAGCCTGGAGTTTCGCGGAGAGTTCGTCTGCCGATAGGGTGGCGGTCGCGATGTTTTGATCGAGAGCAAGAATCTTAGTGCGCGTTTCCTCAGGGAGGGCGGCGAGGATGTCTGAGTCCCTGATGATGTGCCTCATGCTGCCGGTTTGTGCGGCGATGACTTCTTCTTCGGTGAGGACCCGGTCGTAGAGCCGGGCTTCGAAGATTCGTCCGGTGAGACTGCGCCCACCTCCGGGGGTGGTTCCGTGCCGGAGGCCGAAAACGACTTGGGATTTTTCGGCCTGATAGGTGACGGGTCGATCCTTGCGGATGGGCTTGCCGAGAGGGTTGCCATTTCGATAGGCGCGGATCGTTCCGTCTTTTTGGTAGGTGTAGATGAGTCGGACGGGTTCCTCTTGGGCGAGGTCTTCGTCGTCAGGTCCGAATGGTAGGGTGCGGCGATGGTTGTCGCTTCCCGCAAGCCAACGGCGCGGGGCCAGTTCTCCAAACACGATACTGTCGAAGACGCTTCCGTCGAGTGTTTGGAGGGTCATTGCGCCTCCGCCGGCTTGGGTGAGGTTGTCGAGTTGGACCAGGATTTCGAAGCTCCGTTCGGTGAGGGGGGCTGAGATGGGTTTGGAGAAGAAGGCTCCGCCATTGAGAGCGAGGGCGCCGTCTTTGAGGGAAGCGTTGCCGCGAATCTCTCCGGGAAAATCGGGTGTGTCTTCTTCGAAGTCCCACCGGGCGATGGGTTTGAGATCCAGAGGTTTGTTGTCGCCTTGCTTGGATTTGGCTTGGGCTTCGAGTTGAGTGCGGGTGGCCGCGGTGAGTTGATCGCGGGATCCCTGAAGTTGATTAAGGTGCGATGAGGCCTCTTTACTTTCGCTGGCCAATGCTTCGAGCTTGGACGAATCGTTGGGAGCGTCGAGGAAGGTCAGGCAGGCTGCGAGTTCCGCTTTTGAGGGGGGGCGGGAATAGGCTTCGAGGAAGAGTTGGTTGATCTGGGCTTCAGGGGATTTAAGGCCGGGGACCCGCTCGATCTTGCGCGCCCAGCTTTCGGCATTTTGGCGGGTGAGGTCGCCGTTGAGAAGCATGAGTGATTGCGCGGGGACGTTGGTATCATCGCGCACGCCCACGGTCGTGGTAGGGATGGGGGCGTTGAAGGCGGCGAGGAAGGGGTTAAGACTATTGCGGATGATGCGGGTGTAAACGGCGGGTTGCGCATCGCTGCCGGCGACAAAATTCATCGTATCCTGAATGGCTTCAGCATCGAGGCGTCGTGGATTAAAATGGGCGAGATGGAGGTTTTCGGGATCCTTTTCGCGATTGAGTGAAGAGACCTCACTGGAGGAAAAGAAGGTGCGGCTGGTCACGAATTCGCGAAGGGTTTTCTTGATGGACCATCCTTCGTTTTCAAAACGGGTGGCAAGGTGATCGAGGAGTTCGGGGTGGGATGGCGGTTTACCGAGGCGTCCAAAATTGTCGGTGGATGAGACAAGGCCGCGGCCGAAGGTGTGGTGCCAAAGTCGATTGACGAGGACACGGGTGGTGAGGGTGTTTTTGGGATCGGTGAGATCGTGGGCGAGTTCGAGGCGTCCGCTGTTTTCTTTGGAATAGGTGTTGCCTCCGAAGACTTCGAGGAAGCCCCGGGCGACGGGATCCTTTTCGTCTTTTTCAGAGCCACGAACGAGGAGGGGTTGTTCCCAGGGTTGGGCTTCGAGGACCCCGGGAGCTCGGGCGGGAGTTCGAAGGGAGGATTCGAGGGTGCGATAGGTTTCGATCTTCTTTTGGATCGTTTCGGGAAGTTGGGAGAGTTGATCCGAGAGGAAGGAGTGCTTGCGAAATGACTCGAGAAGTGCGGCGTGAGAGTCATCGAGAGAGTTGCTTTTCCAGCGGGTGAGGGCGTCCTGAAGTTGCTTTCGGTAGAAGTCGAGGAGGTCTTTTCGATTGTTAATGGAGGTCTCTTCCAATGAGGTTGCGGGGTGCCCGATGGTGGGGAATCTGTTTTCTCCGGCGAAGACTTCGGTGATGCCGAACCAAGCCCGGCCCGGCTGGTTTTGGTAGGTTTGATCAGGGCCGGTGGTAAGTTGGAAGAAGACCTGCTCGTTGTTCCAGTAGGTGTATTTTTCGAGGTTCACCCAGGAGAAGCTGTCCTTGAGACCGGGGGCCGGGTGGAGGAGTCCGTGAGCCAAGGGATAGCTGCGGGGAGAAAATCGGGCGGTGGCGTTTTGTCCGATGGCGAGGACGGAAGCATGATTGCCTTTTACTTTGTGGAAGATGGATCCGAGGGTGGCGTTGTCCTTGCTGGAGAGGAGGTGGGTGTAGATGCCGCGCGGATAGATGCCGGTGAGGGCGTGGTCGCCTTCCGGGGCGACGGCGAAGGAGCCGGCGGGGGCGACTTTGGTGGGGAGTCCGGTGCCATTTTTGAACCAGCGATCATAATGATCCTGTTCGCGGAGATCGGCGTAGAAGGTGGAGTTTGCGATGGCTTCTTTTTTCTGCGTGAGACGATTTTCATGCGCCTTGGTGAGGCGTTGCCATTCGGCGGCGGGGTCGTTGTGATCGCGGAGGTGGAGCCAGGCGTGGAGCGGATGGTCTTCTTGTTTTTTGATCTCGTCGGATTGGAAGTTTTCGAGATTGGCGAGGGCTTGGTCGAGTTGGGTTTTCCAATGGTCTGCGAGTTCGTTTTGGATGGCGGATTTGAGTTGGATGAGTTCGGCGCGGTGTTTCTTTTGCAGTTCAGGACTGTCGATGTTGACGGTGCCGGGGCGGCTGGAAATCATGACGCCGTAGAATTTGTAGAAGTCGGCCTGGCTGATGGGATCAAATTTATGATTGTGGCATCGGGCGCAGGAAACGGTGAGGCCCATGGTGGACTTGGTGAGGGCGTCGATCTGGTTGTCAGTGAAGGTGATCTGTTCCTGATAGGCATCGGTGACACCGAAGCCGTGAGGGACCATGCGGAGGTGGCCGGTGCCGATGGCAGATTCGTTGAGTTCGAGTTCAGAGTTAATACGCGGTTCTTCTAACAGATCTCCGGCGAGGTGTTCATGGAGAAGTTGGTCGTAGGGAACATCTGAATTAAGGGCGCGGATGACGTAGTCGCGGTATTCCGAGGCGTAGGGAATAGCTGGATCTCCTTCGCTGCCGTGGGTCTCGGCGTAGCGAAACCAGTCGAGCCAGTAGCGCCCCCATCGTTGGCCGAAGCGTGGCGATGCGAGGAGGTCGTCGACGATTTTTTGGTAGGCGGATTGCGTGGGGTTTGCGGCGTAGGAGGCGACGAGTTCTGGTGACGGCGGTTGACCGATAAGGATGAGGTGGAGTCGTCGGATGAGGTTTTCAGGAGAGGTTTGCGGTTCCGGAGTGAGGCCGGCAGTAGACAATTTTGCGAAGATGAATTTGTCGATGGAGGATTGATTCCATTCGGGATCAGGGACTGCGGGAGGTGTAGGGTTTGTGACGGGTTGGAAGGACCACCACTGGGCGCGTTGATCGCGAATGGAGTCCCAGTTGACCTGGCTTTCGAGGTCTTCTTTTGTGGGTTTTTGATCGCGTGGATCGGGTGCACCCATGCGGATCCAGTCCTCGAAATGTTTGATGGTGAGATTGGAAAGTTTGGGCGATTTTGAGGGCATGGCTTCGAAGTCCTCGTCGTGCCTGATCGCGAGGATGAGAGGGCTTTCTGCGGGCTTTCCGGGGACGATGATTTCGGAATCGAGGAGGGCTTGCCGGTAGTCGAGGGCGATGTCTCCTTTGCTCTTGTCGATGGAGTTATGGCACTCGTAGCAGTTTTCGGCGAGGACGGGGCGGATCTTGCTTTCGAAGAACTCGATCTGGGCGTCGGTGGGCTTCGCCCGGAGGAAGGGGGCGAGAGCGAGGGTGAGGAGGAGGGCCGGGGTCTTCATTACTTGGAGGTGGAATTGGTTTTCCAGTCCCGCCAGGTCCAGCGGAGCATGTCGGGGAAAATGGCGGCGGCAGCTTTGGATCCGTGGAAGCCTTTTCCGTATTCGAAGTGGTAGTCGTAGCCCTTGAACTTGAGGGCGGCGGCCATCTGCCGGTTGGCGAGGGGCCAGTTCCCGTATTTGTTATCGAGGTCGTTCTCGCCATCGAGAAGGTAGGCACGGATGGGCTTCTTTTCGGTTTTGCGAACGAGGGAAGGGTAGGCATTCCCTCCGCGGATGTCGACAAAGGTACCGACCCAGATGAGGGCTTTGCGGAAGGAGTCGGGGCGCTCCCAGCAGACTGTCCATGAACAGATGCCAGCTGAGGATCCACCTGCGATGCTCCTCATGTTGGGATCGTCGCTGATCTTGTAGCTCCTGCCCACTTCGGGGAGGATTTCTTCGAGAAGGAAGCGGGCGTAGGTGTCGCCGAGGGAGTCGTATTCGACACTTCTGTGAGAAGGTTTTTCCCTGGGGCCTTGGTTGGGGCGGCGACCTGGATTGATGAAGACTCCGATGGTGACGGGGATGTCTCCTTTGGCGATGAGGTTATCGAGGACGGTGGTGGCGCGGATCTGTCCTTCGGGGTCGGCATGGCGGAGGCCGTCCTGAAAGACGAGAAGGGCGGCGGGTTTGGAGGCGTCGTATTGCGCGGGCACGTAAACGAGGTATTCGCGGTGGGTGCCGGGATAGATCTTGCTGTCGTTCCAGGTGTGTTGAGTGACCTTTCCTTTGGGGACGTCCTTTGGGAGGGAGCCGGGGTGGGTCGGGTAGTGTTCGATGCGGGTGGTGCCGGTTTCGAGGGTTTTGCCCTCGGCATTGCGGATGGACCAGGCGAGGTCTTGAAAGTTCTCGAGTTCGAGATTGAGTTTGCCGCTTGTGAGGTCGCCGATTTTCTCACCGGTTGCATCATTAAAAACGGCGACTGCGCCAAGCTTGTCCGTGACCCAATTTGCAGTGCCGTCCTTGGTCCAGCAGCGGGCGGAGGCAAGTTGGGCGAGGAAAAGGGCGATGAGAACCGGACGGTGCATTAAGATAGGTTGAAGAATCTCTGCTTGGGTTGCGAGAGAAATTCAACCCTCATCAATTCCCGGGTGGTTGGGAAGGGGTGGCGCATTCGAAGGGCGAAGCTCTGGGTATGCACGAGGGTGATTCCGGAGACGTGACAGCTCGCACGCTCTACAAAATCGACCGACCAACGGGAGGAGAGACTCATCACCAAAACGCTTTGAAAACCTCAAAACTGCCCCACTTCACACCGCTCCATCCCACCGTGAAACAATTGAAG
>CAWUTG010000069.1:0-56677 GCA_963925135.1 uncultured Verrucomicrobiales bacterium
CTTGCGAGTGCGGTCATGGAAGTTTTTGAATCAGCTGGGCTGGGTCTTATGCGGCTTTGTTTTCGAGGCCGGCTTTCGCTTGCTCCACGATAGCGGAGAAGGCGGCAGCGTCAACGACGGCGAGGTCAGCGAGGACCTTGCGATCGAGCTCGATGTTGGCGAATTTAAGGCCTTCGATGAAGCGGGAGTAGGTCAGACCTTCGTTCCGGACGGCAGCGGAAATACGCTGAATCCAGAGGCGACGGAATTGTCCCTTACGCTTCTTACGGTCACGATACTCGTATTGACGGGCTTTGTAGACGGCATCCTTCGCGTAGCGATAAAGCTTGGAACGGAAGCCGCGGAAGCCTTTGGCACGAAGGAGAACGCGCTTACGGCGTTTCCGACTGGCCGGACTATTAGTTGCTCTTGGCATTGTTTCTTTTGGGTGAACGGGTCGTTGGTTTCGAATTCACTCCGATAGTCTCACTCGTTCGTTGTCCTTTCCGGAGAAAGGCTGGCTATCTGGAGGCCGCCTATTTTGCAGGCGGGGGCATCGTGCGTCTGCGTTTTGCAGCTAAAGCACGGTAAGATTTACTTCATGAGAAGATTTCTCTTCACATTTTTAATATCTGCGGCGGAGACAAGCGTCGCTTTACCCAGATTTCTTTTCCGTTTCCGGTTTTTCTTCTGGAGGATGTGACGTTTGCCCTGTTTGCGGCGCAGAATCTTACCGGTACCAGTCACTTTAAAGCGCTTGGCGACGGACGATCTGGTTTTGGACTTGCAAGCTTTGCGGGCCATTGGACCGGCGTTTTACGGTTGGCCCAACCGAATGCAAGATTTTTTGTAAAGGGAAGAGGCTTTTTCCATGGGTGAACTGCGGGTAGTAGGTTTTTGTTCTGTCTCACAGGAGAATTGAGCACGCTGGAAAGCTTGTGAAGTTCCGGTCGGGGGAGAGCAATACTGCTCACGGCGAATATTGGATTTCCTCCGATCTAGTCACTCAATTTGGAGAGGAGACGATGAGCGGGTTTTGGTTTTATCGACTCAAAATAAGAAAAAGGGCGGGTTTGGTAAAATGATGGAGATTCGGTTTGTAAGGCGGAAGTAAGGTCGCTGGACCTTTGCTTGGGCGGGTGATTACCCTTTGAGATGTTAATTCTTGGGACCTTTAGTCATGCCGGAGTTTCAGTGGTGTTTGCCAAGATGACGGAGGGTGACCCGGTCAGGGGATTTGTGCCCGGATTTCACTTCCGGATTTTTAAGGGCACCTCCGGCAACCTCATTTCTGAAAAATCGCCCAAATTTTCCCACCTCCGCGTTGGGCACAAACCTTATGAATTCCTTCAAAAGGCTCGGTGCGCCTTGATCTGAGAAAATATCGACAATTTTCTTTTCGAAAGTAGGTTACCGGAGGTGCCCTATAGGCAATAAAGTTAGCGAATCTTCGTGAGTGCTCCTTGAACCTCTGTAGATGAACCCATCGAAATGAGGTCGAAGCTTTCGCAGCGATTATTCTCTGTGCGCCGGGGAAACTCCTCGCTCGAACGAATCTCCCTTGCTCGTGAACGGGCTCAAAAACTTCGCGAAAAATTGCACCATTTGCCTCAAACATAATCATGAAAAACCGCAAACTCCCAATTCTAATTGCTTGCGCTACCAGCGTTTCGATGGGCCTAAACCCGTGCCTCCAAGCTGAAGAGGAACGTCCGAGCGTTGAGCACGTCTTGGATTTCTTAAAGGAGAAGATGCCGAAGTCTCTGGAGTTACTAAAGCGCGTTCGCGATGAAGACGGTGAGGAAGGCTATCAGGAAGTCGTCGAAGGCGCGGGTGATATTTTAGTGGAGTATCTTGAGATCAAACGCGAAGAGGGCAAAGAGTCCGCGGAGCGGTTTTTGGGTGAAGAGCGTGGCAGAGTTGGCATGGAAGTCTTAGTGGCAGCCTGGCACGAGACTGATGATGACGCCGATGAAGAGGAAGATGGACGCGAAGAAGAGGATAGAGAGAATCAAGAATTTTCGATCACCCAGTCGTGGTCACAAGAAAAGAATTTCAAACGACCCTACTGGGTCAATGTTCCGGAGCGTAGAGAAGCTGCGGATCAGGAGCCTTTGCCCGTAATCGTTTTCCTACATGGCAACGGCGGCAATGCTCAAGGATTGCAGAGAATGGTTTCAGATCGCTACCCGGGGATCGCCAGCCAATTCATCACGGTATTTCCACAAGGTTACCGAGAGAGTTGGAACATCGTTTCGGAACGGTCCAAGGCCGATGATCGGGGCTTTATTGAAGCGATCATCCGTGAGCTCGCGAAGCGTGATGAGGTAAACAAAAAGGAATTCACGATCATGGGGATTTCCAATGGAGCAGCACTGGTCAACCAGATCGCGATCGAGAGCCAACTCCCCAACATCAAGAACTACATCGCCGCAGTGAGTCCGCTGAACGGATACCAGCACAATGGTAAGCACTTCAAGGCCATGGGAAAAGCGAATGGCTACCAGGCGATTGCGAAGCCACTTTTCGGAAGACGGCTGCTGAATATCTCAGGGACAGAAGATTTGCTTGTCCCGTATCAAGGCGGGCCTTCCAAAGCTATCCCGGCGAAAGGTGGCAAACTGCCCTTCGTCGATGCTGAAGAGTCCATCTTCCTGTGGGCCAAGCAGATGGGATACGAAGGTCGGAAACTCACCGAACCCAGTAAGGTGAATGGTAAGATCGAAATCTTCTCTTATCTCGATGGGGATGTCGTTCACTTTAAGGTGAACGACCATGGTCACAATGCCACTCAGGCACTGAGCGAACGTCTGCTCTTGAAATTCTTGCGCGGCAAGTAATCACCTATCCCAACAATTGATGAAAAGGAGAAGCCGTCAGCTTGGTGTCATGGTCTTAGTCATCGTGGCATTGCTGTCAGGACCTTTTTCGTTGGCTGAGTCGATCGATCAGGAAACGGTGGTATTTCTCAAGCGCCGCGCACCGGCAGTGTTGGCAGCTATCAATTTGCAGGGACGCGAGGGTGGGGAGGATCTCGAAGATGCTCATTTTAGATTCATCGATGAAGAGGATGAAGAAGAGGAGAGGGAAGGTGAGGAGGATTCCGGGCCGGTCTACATCCCTGCTCCCAATGATCAACCGGTTGCTGAATTCGATCTGGCCACGCGCTTGTCATATTTTCTCTGGGCCTCGACGCCAGATGAAGAGCTTCTCAATGCTGCGGCCTCTGGAGAGCTCTCGGATCCAGAGAAACGCCAAGCACAGGTGAAGCGGATGCTCGCTGATCCTCGCAGCCTTTCGCTGGGGGAGATCTTCGCAGCGGAGTGGTTCAGCACTGACGATGTTGGGCCGCGGATACGCAAAGATCCGATCGACAACTCGAATTTTATGACGAGGCCATCGTGATAGAAATCGCGGCAAAGCTCGCACCGACCGGTTATCGCTTTGGTGACCTGGTGTTGGCGATCACCGATAGTGACCCGTTTCTAAAGAAGCGCCTTCTTTCCGAATCCAAAAAACCATCTGATGAAAAGTAGCCCCAACCGCCGTGCCTTCCTCAGGGGAATCGGAGCCAGTCGCGCACTTCCCGCGATGGAGAGTTTCGGTGACCCGATCCCCAACTCTGCCAAGTCGGGCATCCCGCTGCGTCTGGCTTATCTTTATTTTCCAAATGACACTGCCGAGGGGACATGAGAGCCGGAGAGAGTCGGACCCTCTGGCGAGTTGCAAAAACTCAATCGCTGGATGGCTCCGTTGGAGGAGTTTAAATCGGATCTCGTGGTCACCAAAAATCTGTGGACTCCGCGCGGCAACGGCCACGGTGCGGGCACCGCGACTTGGCTCACCGGCGGTTCCTATGACCATCGCAAGAACGACGTTGGTGCGCCTTTCGTCGATCAGATCGTTGCCCGTCATCTCAGCGAGGCGACGCCCTTGCCCTCTCTGGAATTGAGCACCGCAGGCGAGGGGAGTTTCTCCGGGAGTCTTCCTCGCAATTGTCTCTCCTAGACCAGGCGCGATGTCCCGGCTGCTCGAGGAACAAGGCCACGGGCGGTGTTCGATAAATTATTCCGCCGTGCGAGCGAGGGGTTCTTGGCTCGCAGTGTGCTCGACCTCGTGCTTGAACAATCGAAGTCTCTCAAACGGCGGGCCAGCGCGGCCGATAGTCGTAAGATTGACGAGTATCTCGAGGCAGTGCGCGCTGTCGAAAAACGTCTCGATTTTGCGGAGGAACAAACGCAACTGCATCTCGCGCTGCTTCAGCGCATTGGGGTTCCGGTGCAAGAATTCGGCGAAACGAGAACCCCACTTTACGGGCTTTCTCCGTAGAAGGATCTGCAGGAATCTTTGATATCTGGGGCCGTCGGACCGACTGCTGTTTTGACTAGACGGCTCAGCAATCGGTTACTGCGGAGTTCTCTTCGGCGCCGTCTAGGATTTGGTTGAGAACGTAGGGGAGGATGCCGCCGCTGAGGTAGTAGTCGATTTCGGCAGGGGTATCGAGGCGGGCGATGAGGGAGAGGCTCAGGCCGCAGCTGGTGGTGAGGGTGACTTCTTGCTTGGGTTTCAGCACGCCGGCGAGTCCGATGATGCTGAAGGTGCAGGAGTGCATGTCCTTGATCCTGTCGTAGTCGGCCTTGTCTTTGAAGGTGAGGGGGAGGACTCCCATGCCAATGAGGTTAGAGCGATGGATGCGCTCGAAGCTCTTGGTGATGACGGCTTTGACGCCGAGAAGGGCGGTGCCTTTGGCGGCCCAGTCACGGGAGGATCCCATGCCGTAGTCTTCGCCGCCGATGATGATGAGTTTACGTCCAGTCTGTTGGTAAGCGACGGCAGCATCGTAGATGAAGGTAGCTTGGGCGTTTTCGGCGGAGGCGATTTCCTGATCCGGTGCGGGGACGGGAGCGTCGCCGAAGTATTGGGTGTAGCCGCCCTCGATGCCGGGGGTCATGAGGTTTTTGATGCGGACGTTGCCGAAGGTGCCGCGGGTCATGATGCGGTCGTTTCCGCGACGGGAACCGAAGGAGTTGAACTTGGCTTGTTCGACGCCGTGTTCGTGGAGGTATTTTCCGGCGGGACTGGACCCGGTGATGGCTCCGGCGGGAGAGATATGGTCGGTGGTGACGCTGTCGCCGAAGACGCCAAGCGGGCGGGCGTCGATGATGTCCCAGCCTTCGGTCGCGGGGGTGCGGGAGAAGTTTTCGAAGAAGGGTGGGAGTTGGATGTAGGTGGAGTCGTCGCTCCAGGCGTAGGTGTCTCCGGTGGAGCTTGTGATCTCGACCCACTTCTGATTGGCGGTGTCGAGATTGGAGTAGAGCTTGTTGAAAACCTCGGGCTTGAGAGCACTTCCGATGACAGCTTGAAGTTCCTCCGGGGAAGGCCAGAGGTCTTTGAGATAGACGTCATTGCCGTGGGAATCCTGACCAAGAGGGTCAGTGGTGAGGTCGATGTCGACGCGACCTGCTAGAGCATAGGCGACGACGAGGGGAGGAGACATGAGGAAGTTGGCGCGGATGGAGCCGTGGATGCGGGCCTCGAAGTTCCGGTTGCCGGAGAGGACGGAGGCGCAGACGAGGTCGCCCTTGTGAATGGCTTCTTCGATGGCGGGGTGGAGCGGTCCGGAGTTGCCGATACAGGTGGTGCAGCCGTAGCCGACGGTTTGGAATCCGAGTTGATCGAGTTCCTCCTGAAGATTTGTGGCCTCAAGGTAATCGGTGACGACCCGGGAACCAGGCCCGAGGGAGGTCTTGATATAAGGGGCGATGGTGAGGCCACGTTCGTTGGCTTTTTTTGCGACCAAGCCGGCTGCGAGCATGACGGAAGGGTTGCTGGTGTTGGTGCAACTGGTGATGGCCGCGATGAGGATGGACCCGTGCCGGAGTTGGGTGTCGATGGCATCGAAGGCTTCACCAGCAGGAACTTCGGAAGGAGTCGGGCGGTTGGTGATCATTTCCGCCTTGTCCATTTCTGCTCCGGGCTCGGGGTCATCAAGGAGCGATCCGACGGCGACGCCTGCGGGCTCGGGCATGTGAATGTCGATGACCGTATTGCGGGACTCGGGTGGGCGCCCATAGCCCCCTTCGGAGGTCGGTGCTTCGAAGAGGATGTTAAACCGTTCTCCGAGGGCGGGGACGTCGATGCGGTCCTGCGGGCGCTTGGGTCCGGAGACGGCGGGGACCACGGTGGAGAGGTCGAGGGCAAGGTCATCGGTGTAGTCGATGTCGCCTTTTTGTGGGATGCCCCACAGTTCCTGGGCGCGAAAGTAGTTTTCGACGGTGCCGCAAAGTTCCTCGCTGCGGCCGGTGCCGCGGAGGTAGTTGATGGTCTCGTTGTCGATGGGGAAGAAGCCCATGGTGGCGCCGTATTCTGGGGCCATATTGGCGATGGTGGCGCGGTCGGGGAGGCTGAGGGCCTCGGCTCCAGGGCCGTAGAATTCCACGAATTTTCCAACGACACCGTGGGCTCGGAGAATTTCGGTGATGCGAAGGGTGAGATCGGTCGCGGTGACGCCTTCGTTGAGTTTGCCGTGGAGATAAACGCCGACGACTTCAGGGACGAGGAAGGTGACGGGTTGTCCGAGCATGCCTGCTTCGGCTTCGATGCCACCCACGCCCCAACCAACGACGCCGAGGCCATTGATCATGGTGGTGTGGGAATCGGTGCCGACGAGGGTATCGGGGTAGAAAACGTTGTCCTTATTGAGAACTCCTTTTGCGAGATACTCGAGATTGACCTGGTGGACGATACCGATTCCCGGAGGGACCACTCCGAAAGTATCGAAGGCCTGCTGTCCCCACTTCAAGAATTCGTAGCGTTCCTGGTTACGGATGAACTCGATGGAGAGGTTGCGGTCGAGGGCGTTTTGAGAACCGGAGAAATCGACCTGGACGGAGTGATCGACGACGAGATCGACGGGGACGAGGGGTTCGACGATAGAGGGATCGGCTCCGGCCGTTTTTGCGGCGTCGCGCATCGCGGCGAGGTCGACGACGAGGGGAACGCCGGTGAAGTCTTGCAGAACGACGCGGGCGACGGTGAAGGGGACTTCATAATCGCCGGGGGATTTGGCGTTCCAGGAGGCGAGATTTTTAATGTCAGACTCGGTGACTTTCCGACCGTCGAGATTGCGGAGGAGGGATTCGAGAACGATGCGGATGGAGACGGGGAGGCGGGAGACGTCGGCAATGCCGAGTTCCTTGAGGGCGGGGAGGGAGTAGAATGAGCCGTTTTCGAAAGTGCGAAGAGTGTCCATGATTTGTATGGCAAATAGCTTAGCGCAATGTCGGACTGAGGCAAGAGGTCAAGATTTGGCGTGGCGATGAGGCTGTTGGGTGACTGATAAGAATATCCAGTGAGGAGTGGGTGTCGCTTCCTTCGATGTTTCGGCAATCAAGGGGAGTGAGATTGTGATGAAGGGGTGCAAGGGGGATGTGGCTTACAATCTGCTTTTGAACCTGACGCGCGGGGAGTTGCCGGAAAATGCGCGGCATGGTCGAGGGGCCCGCTCGGATGGCTGGTCCCACACTCGCTAGCTTTAGGAGCTCATCGAGGCGATGGGTGGGGCGAATTTGGTGAGGTCGATGCCGTCGACGGCTGCTTTGTATTCCTCGATGGTCGGGGTGCGGCCGAGGATGGAGGAGAGGACGACGACGGGAGTGGAGGAGAGAAGGGACTCTCCTTTTTTGCGGTCGGAGTCTTCGACGACGCGGCCTTGGAAGAGGCGGGTGGAGGTGGCCATGACGGTGTCTCCTTTTTCGGCTTTTTCCTGGTTACCCATGCAAAGGTTACAGCCGGGGCGCTCGAGATACATCATGTTTTCGTATTCAGTGCGGGCGGCTCCTTTCGGGGCGTTGTCGTCGAATTCGAAGCCGGAGTATTTCTGAAGCATGTCCCAGTCGCCTTCGGCTTTGAGTTCATCGATGATGTTATAGGTGGGGGCGGCGACGACGAGGGGAGCCTTGAATTCGACTTTGCCCGATTGCTCCTCGATGTTACGAAGCATCTGAGAAACGATTTTGAGGTCGCCCTTGTGAACCATGCAGGAGCCGACGAAGCCGAGGTCGATTTCTTTTTTGCCTTCATAGAAGGAAAGGGGGCGGATGACGTCGTGGGTGTATCGCTTGGAGACATCCTCGTTGTTAACGTCGGGGTCGGCGATCATGGGCTCGGTTATGATGTCGAGGTCGACGACCATTTCGGCATGGTAGTGGGCGTCGGGATCGGGAGCGAGTGGGGGGACTTCGCCGGAGCGGATTTCAGCGATGCGCTTGTTGGCGATGTCGATGAGGCCTTGGAGGACACCTTTTTTGTTGTCCATGCCTTTGTCGATCATGACCTGAATGCGTCCTTTGGCGATCTCGAGGGACTCGATGAGGGTGTCGGGCTGGGAGATACAGATGGAGGCTTTGGCCTTCATTTCAGCGGTCCAGTCGGTGAAGGTAAATGCTTGGTCGGCAAGGAGGGAGCCGAGGTGGACTTCGATGATGCGGCCTTGGAAGACGTTGTCGCCGCCGAACTTGTCGAGCATCTGGGACTGGGTGGCGTGGACGACATCGCGGAAGTCCATGTGATCTTTAAGGGTGCCTTTGAAGGTGACTTTGACCGACTCGGGGATGGGCATGGAGGCTTCTCCGGTGGCGAGGGCGAGGGCCACGGTGCCGGAGTCCGCTCCGAAGGCGACGCCTTTGGACATGCGGGTGTGGGAGTCGCCGCCGATGATGATGGCGCGATCGTCGACAGTGAGGTCGTTGAGGACCTTGTGGATGACGTCGGTCATGGGGTGGTATTTGCCCTCGGGGTCGCGGCCGGTGATGAGGCCGAAGTCGTTCATGAACTTCATGAGCTTGGGCGTGTTCTCCTGGGCTTTTTTGTCCCAGACGGAAGCGGTGTGACAGCCAGACTGGTAGGCTCCATCGACGATGGGGGAGATGGTGGTGGCGGCCATCGCTTCGAGCTCCTGCATGGTCATGAGGCCGGTGGTGTCCTGGGAGCCGACGATGTTGACTTCGACACGGAGGTCGGATCCGGCGTGGAGGGTTTTGCCGGGAGTGATGCCGACGGCGTTGCGGTTGAAGATTTTTTCGACGGCGGTGAGGCCTTGGCCTTCGTGGGAAATTTCCTTGGAGGGGGCGTAAACGACGGGAGCTTGGATGCCGAGGGTCTTGGCAGCGAAGGTTTGGAGTTTTTTGCCGAAGACGATGGCGTAGGAGCCGCCGGCCTTCATGAATTCCATCTTCTGAGGGGTGAAGGCTTTGGCGATGTCGATGAGTTCCGTGTCTCCTTGATAGAGTTTTTTGCTCTTGGAGTTGATGGTGAGAACGGTGCCGGTATCGACCGAGTAAACTTGCTCAAGGACGGCGTCGCCTGCTTCGTTGAGGACAGTGTTGCCGTCGGCGTCCTTCTTTTTGACCCAGTTTTGGAGGTCGAGGCCGATGCCGCCGGTGACATCGACAGTGGTGAGGAAGATGGGTGAGATGCCATTGGTGCCCGCGACGATGGGGGCCATGTTGACGAAGGGAACGTAGGGGCTGCCGGGCTTGCCGGTCCAGAGGGCGACGTTGTTGATGCCGGACATGCGGGAGGATCCGACGCCCATGGTGCCTTTTTCGGCGATGAGCATGACGCTCTTGTCGGGGTGGAGGCGCTGGAGGGCTTGGATTTGCTCTTGGGCCTCCGGGGTGATGAGGCACTTGCCGTGGAGTTCGCGGTCGGAGCGGGAGTGGGCTTGGTTACCGGGGGAGAGGAGGTCGGTGGAGATGTCGCCCTCGCCTGCAACGAAGGTGACGACTTGCGTTTCTTCTGGGACTTCGGGGAGCTTGGTGAAGAACTCGGCTTGAGCGAAGCTTTCGAGGAGGTCTTTGGCGACGGGGTTGCTGGACTCGAAGGCGGACTTAAGGAGCGCCATGTCGGCATCGTAGAGGAAAACCTGGGTCTTGAGGACAGCGGCGGCGGAATGGGCGATGGAGGCTTCGTCACCAAGGGCGAGGGCGAGGAGGACGTCCATGGAGGTGCCGCCCTTCATGTGGGAGAGGAGTTCGAAGGCGAAGTCGGGGGTGATTTCGGGGGTGGTGACTTGGCCGAGAATGATTTCCTTGAGGAAGTTGGCCTTTTCACCGGCGGCGCTGGTGGTGCCGGGGAGGGTGTTGTAGATGAGGAACTTCAGGGAGTCTTCGCGGTGCTCGTGGTCGGGTTGCTTAATCTGGGTGATGATTTCGGCGAGCAGAGCTGCGCTATCAATGGGTTTGGGGTGCAGTCCTTGTTCTTTGCGGTCTGCGATCTCTTTTAGGTAGTCTTGATAGAGGCTCATAGTTGGTGGGGCGGTATTAGGGGGTTTGAAGCAGGATTTGAACCGCAAAGACGCGAAGGCTGGAAGTTTTTTGGGAATTGAGCACAGAGGGGAATTGAGAGAACAAAGTTTGGTTGAGGAAGATGGAGGCTTGAGGGGGGCAATAGTTTTTTGGGTGGGGTTTAATCTTTGTTTTCTGAATGATTCAGGATGACGGAACTTTCACAATATGTGATGGTGGCTCACGCCGAAGTCCATGGGTTGGAATAAAAAAAGCCCGGTGTTTTAAGGGCCGGGCTTTTTGAAGGTTTTTTACGAGGACTGCTTACTTGAAGCGGTAGAATCCATCGGGATTATACATAAGGTAGGTGTCCTTGGGGTTGCGACGGGGGAGGAGCATGAATTTGTTGCCCTTGTCGTCGATGGCAGGGGTAAGGTCGTCTTCACCGAGGAGGCTGCTCCGGGTTGTGGTGGGGGCAGCGGGTTTCTCGGCGGAAGGATCCTTGAGCAGCGAGGTCTCGTGAACGCGGGAGACGACGTGGTCAGCCCACTTAAGTTTCACGGCGTCATCGCCGAATTCGGTCCAGTCACCGGAGACGGTTTTGTCATACATCATTTCGATAAATTCGTCGGAGGTGATGCCCATTTTCTGTGAGATGGGATCGGCGAGGCGGTGCCACCATTTTTTGAGGTCTTCGAAGTTTTCCTTTTGATCGGTGAGATTCATGCTGGAGAACATGAAGGACTGGCTGATCTGGTGGTGAAGGATGACGGCGTTCGGGTAAACGAAGGAGCGCTCGGCAAGGGTCGTGATGCAGGCGGCCATGGAGGCGGCGAAGGATTTGACGACGACAAAGACGGGAGCTTCCGAGCCTTCCATGGCCTTGAGGATGCGGTATCCCGCCATGACGGACCCGCCGGGGGAGTCATCGATGACGATGAAGATGGCTTTCTTGGGATCCTTGTTGTTATAATAGTTGATCCGCTCGGTGACTGCGTCGGCGAGCTTTGAGGTAACGGGGCCGTTGAAGGGAATGCGTCGGTCGGAGATGACGAGGGTGCCATCGGGCTTGAGCGGGTCGTCGAGGTATTGCGGTTGGGCGTCTGCGTAGGCGTCGCGCTTTTTACGGGTCTCGATGTCCTGGATTTCGCCTTCGAGTTCGGTGCTGGCAAGGGTGGCCTTGATTTGAATGCTCTTGAGTTGGTTGGAGAGGTGTTCAAACTCGATTTTAGAGAGTTCGGCCTCCCGGGCTAGGCGGGCTTTTTCGGCCTCGTGCTTTACAAGTTCTTCCATGTCCTTGGAGTCGGCTTGGATTGCTCTGGTGACGAGCTGAGTGTCGAAGAGTTCTTTTTCGAGCTTGAGCTTGGCGACGACTGAGCGGAGTTCGTTGGTCTCATGCTTCATCTTTTCGGCAGCGAGAGCATTGAGGACGGAGAGATCGGCCTGTTCTTTTTGGGCGTTTTGGATCTCGGGGTTGTTGCTGGGTTCCGCGGGCTTTTCGGCGGGGGTAGCTGCGGTTGCTTCGACAGGTTTGGGTTCCTGGGCTGGTGGAGCGATTGGATCGGCATGGGCGGCGAAGATCATCAATGCCGCCAAAGTAAGGGAATTCTTTAGCATAGGAGAGTGATTACGGTCAAAAGCCTCCCGATATTCAATCTTTTAAAAAGAGCTCAACGAACCCGATGGTTGATGCGTGCTTTTTGCCTACGGCTGAGAACGATAATGAGAAGAATCATGGTCAGGATGAAAATAATGGCTCCTAGGGCGACCATCTGCTTTGCTTTGTTCGCTAGGGCAGTGGCTTCGACCTGGGCGCTGGGCGGGGTGGCATCGGGTGAATATCCCAGGGTCAAGCTGTCATCTCTCAAGGTGAGCGAAGTCAGTTTCTTCAGTTTGGTAAGGAGTTCGGGCTCTTTCTCAGGGTTTTCTTCGAGCTCGAGTTCAAGTTGACCGGAGATGAGGAAGCGGGAGATTTGTATGAAGAATTCCTCGGGGATTTCGCCAACGGAGGGGGTGATGGATTCCATGTTGAGGATGAACTTGCCATCGGTGAGGAGGGGCGTTCCGACGAAAGTGCCGTTGAGGTTGTTATCGCGGTCTTCAATATTGAGGGGGCCGCGAACGAATTCAGGGAGATCTCCCGTGGAGCGGAATTGGTAGTGGAGGAGGCCTTTGAGGTGCTCCGGAGTGATTTTTTCGAAGGAGAGTTGGCCACGGAAGCTCTGGAGGACGTCGAAGTTAGCAACGGCGAGGTTGAGATCCTGGGTGGAGAGCGTGACCTGGGCCGCCCGCTTGTTGCTGACCTCGTGATCGAAGTGGCGAAGGCGGTTGACGAGAGAGTTGATCTCGGCTTCCTGGCCTTCGAGATTCGCGATGGGAGCAGGCTTGGGCTCGGTTTCGGTGAAGGTTTTGTAGGAGTCGGTTTGTTTTTTGACGCTGTAGCCGGCGGAAGCGATCAAGACGAGGACCACGACGGCCATCACGATGAGAATGAGGCAGCCGGCAAAGGGCGAGCGCGGGGCGTCTTGTTGTTCGGGAGCAGTGGGAGCGTCGGACACGGGCTGATCTTGAACAGGGAGAGCGGAAGATTGAACTCTGAACTTTGAAATTCGTTCGCGGGAATTAGGGTCGGGCTGTGGCACGGATCATGGTTGGACTCTCGGGCGGGGTGGATTCCTCGGTAGCGGCAGCTTTGTTAATCGAACAAGGCCATGAGGTCGTGGGCGGTTACATGAAGAACTGGATTAACGAAGAAGGGCTTCCGGGGGACTGTCCCTGGGAACGTGATCTGGACGATGCGCATGCGGTGGCGAAGGCGCTGGGCATGGAGTTTCGGGTGATTGATCTCATTGATCAATACCGCGACCGGATTGTGGAATATTTGCTGGAGGGGTATCGGGATGGCGTGACCCCGAATCCAGACGTGATGTGTAATCGGGAGATGAAGTTCGGGGTGTTTTTAGATTATGCGCTGGAGCAAGGCTTCGAGGCAGTGGGAACGGGGCACTATGCGCGTAGGCGTGAGCGGGCGGATGGCACGGCGGATCTTTTAAGAGGGGCCGATCCAAATAAGGATCAGTCCTATTTTTTGGCCATGATGAGGCAGCATCAGGTTCAGCACGCCCGCTTTCCGGCCGGGGAGATGTTGAAGCCGGAAGTGCGGGAAGTGGCGCGGCGGTTCAATCTACCGACGGCTGAGAAGAAGGATTCGCAGGGGATTTGTTTCATCGGAAACATCAAAATGAGTGATTTTCTTCGCCACTATGTTCCGGATTCGCCGGGCGAGATCGTGGATCTCAATGGCAAGGTGATGGGAACGCATGACGGCTTGCATTTATACACCCTGGGTCAGCGCAAGGGGCACGGCGTGGCGTCGCCCCGGGAAGGAATGGCTTATGTGGTGGTTGGAAAAGATGCGGCAAAGAACCAGCTCATTGTAGGCTGGGATGAGCCGGGGTCGTCCGGGCTTTATGCCACCAAGTGCACGGTAGGATCTTTATCGTGGATTTGCGAGGAGGTGACCAAGGGGCGGGCGGAAGTTCAGCCGCGCTACCGGGCGAATTCAGAGGCGGTCCAGGTTCGGGAGTTGGAGGGGGGGAAGCTCGAGTTGGAGTTTACCAAGGCTCAGCGGGCGCTGACACCTGGACAGATTTGCGCGTTCTATGACGGTGGGCGACTTTTAGGCGGCGGGGTCTTTGAGCGTATCGGTGACGATGTCATTTGATGATTCATCAATTCAGATGATGAATGGATCCGTCATTATCAATTGTCCTTTAACCGGGGGATGACCCATGATGTTGCGGTGATTAACGAGAAGGAGCAAATGGATGAGCCCGGTAAACGCGAGTGGGGTTCATTTTGGGCGTTGGTTGGCATGCAGTGCACCAATGCCTTCAACGACAATTTTGCGAAATTTATCCTGATTCCATTGGGTGTTGCCTTGGCGCAAATGGGGCTGGCCCCGAAAGGAATGGAGTATGTGCTCGGCTTGCTGATGGTTTTGCCTTTTATCCTTTTCGCTCCGACGGCAGGGTGGTTGGGGGATCGGTTTGCCAAGAGTGCGGTGATTCGTTGGTCGTCGTGGCTTCAGTTGTTTGTCCTTCTGATGATGGGGTTGGCCTTGTGGATTGGGACGACTTATGGCGGTGATCATTCGAATCTGGCACTGGTCATTGTCTTGCTGGCATTTTTTCTGCTGGCGTCGCAATCAGCGCTTTTGAGTCCGGCGAAGATGGGGGTGGTGAAGGAATTACTTGGGGCAAAGCGGTTGGGATTTGCCAACGGGGTGATGGAGGGTTCTGTGATTTTGGCGATTTTGCTGGGACAGATAGTGGGCGGGGTCTGGTTCGATAAAGGGGGCTTGCAGATTGGGCGCGGGCCCTGGGAGGCCGCGATGATTCCGGTGTTTTGGGTGTTGATTGGTGCGGTGATTGCTCTGGTTCTGGCTCATTTGATTCAGCCGACGAAGCCCGCGGGAGCTGGTCCATATTCCAAGGCGGTGGCGGTCCGGCACTTTGGCGACCTTCTGAAGGTTCGCGAAGATATTCCGCTTTGGAGGAGCACGCTGGGAATCGCGTTCTTTTGGGGATTCGGTGGATTTTTACAATTGCTCCTGATTCAAATCGCCCAGGAGAGGAAGGGGAGTCTCGCGGGGATGGGGGTCGAAACAGCCCTGCTTTGGGTTCCGGTCGTGGTGGGAATCGTGATCGGAAGTTTGATTGCGAGCTGGGTTTGCGGACGTCGAAATGAGCTTGGTCTTGTCATTGTTGGCGGTGCTTTGATGGCCCTGGGGACGGCTTTGCTGGCATTTGTGCCCAGTGGGCCCGGATCCAATCTCTTGTTGGGACTGGCAGGTTGTGGCGGGGCACTTTTCCTGGTGCCTCTGAATGCCTTTCAGCAGGATCGCGCCCCTGAAAGGGAGCGGGGGTTGGTGATTTCGGCTTCGAATCTCTGTAATAATCTCGCGGGGGTTTTTGCGGTGGTATTGCAGGCTTCCCTGAAAATGTTGGGAGTTCCTTCGTGGATCCAGTTCCTCCTGGTGGCGATCATCTGTGCTTGGGCGACGATTCACATTATGAGACTCTTGCCGAAGGATTTTGTGAGGCTTGTTTTTCTCGGGATCTTCCGTTCGATTTATAAGATCCGCTCGATCGGAGAAGAGCGGATTCCCGCGAAGGGCGGGGTGCTGTTGGTGGCGAATCACATGACGTATATTGATGCCTTCGTGTTATCTGCGGCCTGCCCGAGGCCGATCCGTTTCCTGATGTTCGCGGATTGTTTTGATAAAAAGTGGATCGGGAAAGGGGCCCGGTTTTTTGAGACGGTGCCGATTTCATCGACCAAAGCGCGGGATGCCATTCGGGTCGCAAGTGAAGCCCTGGAGGAAGGGGCGGTGGTGTGTTTGTTTCCCGAAGGTCAGCTGTCGCGGACCGGCGGTTTGAGCGAGCTGAAACGTGGTTACCAGATGATCGCGAAGAAGGCGGACTGTCCGGTTTTGCCCGCCTACATGGATGGGTTGTGGGGATCGATCTGGTCATTCTCGGAAGGGAATTTTTTGAGGAAGTTTCCACGGAGTCTTCGTTATGGAGTCGCGGTGGCCTTTGGTGAGCCGATTGCTGCCCTCGATGATCTGGGCGCCGAATTACGGAGGCTCTCGACCATGACGGTGGCAGATCGCGAGCAGCGGATGCGGGTGAAGCAGGATCGCGAGCCCAAGCTCCTGGGTGATCTCCCGCGTGGATGGACCTCGATGAAGGATCTTTGTTGGGCGGATGATCAAAACGGAAGATCGATGAGGCGGAATGCTCTTCAATTGGGGCAGGTTCACCTCGCGAGTCATCGGTCGCGGATGTTGGTGGAATGGATTCCGGGCGATCAATTGAGCGGGATTTTGGGGATTCTCTGGCCGGTGAGTCTGGGGGCGAAGGTGGCCCTGGTGGAGGAACCGACGGATGATGAGATGATGGCGAGGATTTCCCGCGAGAAGCTGGACTTTGTGGTGCTTCGCTCGCTGAAGGGGCGTGAGGATCTGGTGAGTCGGCTCACCCGGGTCAATTTGGCTGTTTGGAGCTTTGATGAAGCGGGTGTGAGCGATGGCCGGAGCTTTGGCTGTCTGGTCCGGGAGCAGCGGGTGGTAAGCTTTGCGCTACCCGATCCTGACTTTGAGACGACGACCCAGCTGCCGCAAAGTGGATGGCAGGCCGGGACGCGCGGGAAATTATTGCCGGGATGGCCGCAGGAGAAATTTGGAGAATTAGACGGAGAAGGGTTCCTTGTCGATACAGTTACGGGTTGACGGAGAGGGGAAGCGGGGTATTGGTTCCCGCCATGCAAGATAGCGATCAGGAGACTGAAGTCGTTGAGGAAATCCCCGCATCTAATGAAGCGGTGGAGGAAGTCGTGGCCAGGGAAGAGATTCCCGAGGTCGAGGAGCCGTTGACCCCTGAGGCCGAGGCCCTGAAGTGGAAGGAAGCGGCCATAAGAACGGCTGCCGATTTCGACAACTACCGTAAGAGGATGGCTCGCGAGCGCGCGGACGATCTTCGCTTTGCCCGCGCCGGATTGGTCGAGGAGCTTCTTCCTGTTTTCGATAATTTCTCGATGGGTCTGCAAATGGCCGAGCAGGAGCAGGATTCGATGATCTATAAAGGAATGGCGATGGTGAAGGGGCAGCTCGATGATTTTTTGGCAGCTCAAGGGTTGAAGGAAGTTCCGACGCAGGGCGTCTTCGACCCCAATTTCCATGAGGCCGTGGCTGAAGAGGTGAAAGAGGGCGCCGAACCTGGCGAAATTCTCTTTGTGAAGCGCAAGGGATATACCCTGTATGATCGTCTTCTCCGGGCGGCTGCCGTCATTGTGGCCAAGGCACCTGAATCTGAATCCGGGGAGGGCGCAGAGTAATGGCTGAACGTGATTTTTACGAGGTTTTGGGGGTATCCCGGGATGCCTCCCAGGCTGATCTTAAGAAGGCTTACCGGAAGGCGGCCGTGCAATATCATCCGGACAAAAACCCCGATGATCCCAAGGCCGAGGAAAAGTTCAAAGAGCTGGGCCAGGCCTATGAGGTGATCGGAGACGAGGATAAGCGCGCAGCTTATGATCGCTATGGACACGCCGCTTTCCAGAGTGGCGGCGGTGGCGGACGCCGCGGAGGCTTCCACGATCCCATGGATATTTTTAGCCAGGTCTTCGGTGGTGGTGGTGGTGGTAGTATGTTCGACGATCTCTTCGGAGGCGGCGGCGGCGGACGTCGTCGTGATACTTCAGGTAAAAAGCGGGGAAGCGATCTTCGCTATGACCTTGAAATTACTCTCGAGGAAGCAGCCGCCGGCGTGGAGAAGGATCTTGAGATTGAGAAGTATGCCTCCTGTGGAAAGTGTTCGGGCTCAGGCTCAAAGACCGGCGGCAGTGGTGCCAAACCGTGCACGACCTGTGGAGGTCGTGGCGTGGTAGGGCAGCAACGGGGAATCTTCATTCAGCAGGCAACCTGTCCCGAGTGCCGGGGTGCCGGTCAGGTCATTGCGGACCCTTGTGGTGACTGTAATGGTGATGGTCGCAGGCAGGCTCCAGAGCGGGTCACGATTAGGATTCCAGCCGGGGTGGATGATGGCACGCGCCTTCGTTCGACCGGTAAAGGTGACGCGGGAATGCGTGGTGGCCAGGCGGGTGATCTCTATGTTTTCCTGCATCTGAAACAGCACGATGTTTTCCAGCGTGAGGGCGATGACCTTTATTGCGAGGTTCCCTTGCCTTTCTCGACAGCGGCCCTGGGCGGTGAGTTGGAAGTTCCGACCTTGACGGGCAGTGCCACGATGAAAGTTCCTGCGGGAACCCAGGGTGGCACGACCTTCCGATTGCGCGATCGCGGAATCGCCTCGCTTTCCAGCGGTCGTAATGGCGACCTCCATGTCGAAGTTCAGGTAGAGGTGCCGACCAAGTTGAACACCGATCAGAAAGCAAAATTACAGGAATTCACCGAATCGATTGGCGAAAAGAACTCTCCAATGCAGGAGTCGTTTTTTGAGAAAACCAAGCGTTTCTTTGATCTCTAACGTTGTGGGATGGATCGGTTCTTTCTGCCTTCAGCATCTTGGGATGACTCTCTCTCGTTGACGAGAGACGAGGCCCACCACTGCCGGCGGGTCATGCGCAAGAAGGTAGGAGATCAGATCGAACTCTTTGATGGCGAGGGGCGGTTTGCGGTCGCGTCGATTTCCTCAATGACTTCCAACGAGGTGACTTTGGATCGTCTCACCGAAGGGCGAAGCGCCAGGTTTTTGCCGACGATTGAAATTGCGGTAGGAATTCCCAAGGGAAAGACCTTTGACTTGATTCTTCAAAAAGCAGTGGAGTTGGGCGTGAACCGTATTCAGCCGTTGGTGACTGATCAGGGGAATGTTCGCATCACTGACAAGGATCATGCCTCCAAACGTGAGAAGTGGCAGCGGGCAGCGCTCGAGGCGTGCAAGCAGTGCGGGCAGAATTACTTGCCCGAAGTGTTTCCCCCGCGTGAGTTGTCTCCGTGGTTGGGTGAGAAGCGTGAGGGTTCCCAATTCGTGGGGGCTTTGCAGCCTGGAGCACGGCCGTTTCGCGAGTTATTGGAAGGTCTGGGAGCACCGGAATCGGTGACTCTGCTGATTGGTCCGGAGGGTGATTTTACAGGGGGTGAATATCAGGAGATCGCTGGTGCCGGATTTGCTCCGGTCGATCTTGGTGAGCTCGTTTTAAGGACTGAGACTGCTGTTTTCGCAATGGTCGCTGCAGTCCGCTATCAATTTCAGAATTCTACTCAATGAAAATTATTTCGCTGCTTCTGTGTTCCTTTTTATGGGTGTCTTGCGGGTTCTCCGGTGGGGCTGGCTACCGTATTAAGAAGTCTCAATACCGGACGGTTACTCCAGAAGAGACGACCTTAAAGGTTTCGCTCTGGGATCAAAAGGCCTGGTTGCTCAATAGCGCGAGCGAGGCGATTTTGGAGGCTGATATTGCAACGGGAGTGCCGGGGAAAGATACGCCGGAGGGTGTGTTCCCGATTTTGGAACGCCTCGAGGAGAAGCGCTCAAATACCTATGGGAAGTTGGTGAACATCAAGTCCCGCAAGGTGATGGTGGAAAAGGCTTGGGAACACGAAGGCCCGGTCCCCGAGGGGGCGGAGTATGAAGGAATTGCGATGCCTTACTGGATGCGTCTGACTTGGGACGGAGTGGGAATGCACGTTGGCAAATTTAAGAAGCGGACCCGGAGTAGTTTCGGCTGCATTCGTGTTTATGAAAAGGCCCAGCCTTTGATCTACGCGAAGACGCAATTGGGAACCGAAGTCGAAGTGATTTCAGGGAGTCTCATGAGTCAATATGCTTGGTAGGGTAGCTCAGAGTTCGCTCTCGAGAATCCGTCGCATGGGGCTGGCGATAGGGAGGGATTCGAGGTCGGAAATTTTATGGAAAACTTCGCCCTCCAGAATTTTGCCGGGATTATGATGATAGAGGTGCACCGTGACGCGGTGATGGGTGATGGTATAGCGATGCTGGCTCGATGACTCGAGATGGGCGCAGTCTTCAGTATCACGCATCGGGAGATGCCAAAATCCCCGTCGGCGGGATGCCTCGCCCATTGCGAGGAGGACTTGACCCCCTTTGAGGTGAAGAAAGGCGTGTTCGTCGACGGCGACGAATTGGCGTCGGGGTTTCTTGACGGGCAGCTTGCCGGGATCGGGGCATTGACAGAATTTCTTCACCGGGCATTCAGGGCAAGACGGGGTCCTGGGTGAGCAAAAGGTTTGCCCCAGCTCCATGATGGCGGAATTAAAGAGGCGGGGTGATTTTTGATCGAGGAGCTGTCCAGCTCGTTCCCAGATGATCTTCTGTCCGGGAGTGGAATCGATGGCGAGGGAGATATTGAACAGCCGGGAAATGACGCGGGCAATATTTGCGTCGACGATCGGGGCTGGTTGGTCGAATGCGAAAGAACTCACGGCGCCGGCAGTATATCTTCCGACTCCAGGAAGGGTTTCAAGTGTCGAGGCGTCTGGAGGGAACTCTCCTGAGAAATGATCTAAGACGTGGCGGGCTGCCTTCTGAAGATTACGAACACGATTGTAGTATCCAAGGCCTTCCCATGCCTTGAGTATTTGATTCTCGGAGGCTGCAGACATTGTCGCGATATCCGGGAATTCCTCGAGGAATCTTTCGTAGCGACGATTCGCGATCACCGAAGCGACGGTGGTCTGTTGTAGCATGATTTCGGACACCAAAATGGACCAGGGATCCCGGGTTCGCCGCCATGGCCAGTCCTTGCTTTCTTTCTCGAACCATTGGAGCAGCAAGGCGCGAAAGGCGCGGATTTCTTTGCCTGGGTCGTTGCTTGGCGGCTCCTTGTTCATCTCTACCAGGCGACCTTAGGTGAGGGCGAGAGCCTTTCCAGAGGAAAGATTTTGGTCTAAGGATTACCTATGTGCGTCAACTTAAGGCTTAACTCTCTCAAGAGGAGTTGTTTGCCGGGATAAAAGCCCGGAAACGGGGCGACACCCTCACCGTTGCACAAAAGGAGTGCTGCCGCTGGCACCTCGTCGCAACCAATGAAGTGGCCGAAAAGATGAACACGCAGGCCGCCGCCGATCTCTACAGCTGCCGATGGAACATCGAAATCATCTTCCGAGCCAGGAAACAAGGGATGAATCTCACCCGCGCCTTGAATCGGCAGACGAACGAACATCACCTGCAGGCCTTGGTCCTTGCGGCGATGAGCTCTAAAGTTCTGGCGTTAGGAGTCGTCGAAATACTGCGGGCGAAATTTGAAAGAAACAAAGGACAAGTGAGCCTGGAAAAAACCTTCGGCGACTTCGGGGCATTCATCTTAGAAAGTCCAAGCTTGGAACAGGATCAACCCAAATGGATCGACATCAGAATGGATCCCCGAAAAGACCGTAAACCGCTTATCCATCATTGCTCACGCTCTTAAGTTAACGCGAATGAAGGATGACCGTAAGGGATGTTTGGAGAATGACATCACATTGTTTTCGTTCATGCGGCGGTATGAGCTTCATGGTTTTGGTGGAGTTGGCGAGGTGCGAGATGGTCATGAATCGTGATGCTGGGCAATCGAAAACACGAGAGGTGAAAGGGGTTTAGTAGTTCTGCCATATTCAAGATCCGGTCAGGGTGAGATGTTGAATCCTTGCTTTTTCTGCCGGTTGTTCCCGTTTATTTTTGTTCTTAAATTCTGTAATAGAGATTGTTATGTAGGTTTGGCTTTTGTGGGTATCTGCATTCAAGGAAAAGCTGTCGAGGAGCGATCGTTGAATGATTTGAGTGAATTCTTTTGATCGGGATATTTGTGCTTGCTGAGGTGGGCGTGCAAGGGCGGTTGGGGTGATCTTTGCAAAAGCGCTCTGGTGAATGTTGGGGCGAGCGGGGGCGGGAAGTGCTCACTTGATTAAGCCGTCTTATTGAAGGGGCGGGAACTGAGCGTCCGATACCACCACGAGAAACTTTCAGCGAATCAAGGTGTTGAATTGCTTCTCCTAAAAGGAGTGAATTCTGGATACTAGTTTTGACAAGTCAAAAAGAAAAGTTAGAATCTCGATTACCTGCTCCCAAAAACTAAATTCAATATGGCAAACTTTACCAAGAAAGAGATTATCCGAGAAGTGAGTGACCAGCTCGGCATCACTCAAGCCCTCTCGTCGAAAATGTTCCACATGGTCTTGGCGATCGTGACGAGAGAGTTGGCAGATGCGAACAACGTCGTTATCCGCGACTTTGGGACTTTTGAAACGAAGGTTGCCAAAGGTCGACCAGGTCGGAATCCTAAGAATCCAGATAAGATGATTCCAATTCCAGATCGTGCCGTCGTTAAATTTATGGTCGGTAAGGCCCTGAAGGAAAAAGTCGCGAGGACCCTCCCCGAGATCAAAGTGAGGGACGGAGTGTCCTAAGCTGATGAAAGCCATCGGCCTGTTCTTCCTAGTGGCATTGCTGTCCGCCGTCTTCACCTCTTGTGGTGCAGGCGGGTATCGAGGATTTCAGACCAAAGGGTATTCCATTCGGGGGCAGCATTATCAACCTCTGTCAGTTGAGGCTGCCCTAGACTACGATGAAGCTGGGATTGCTTCCTGGTATGATGAGAGCAAGTATTTCGGTTTTGTGAGGGGTAATACCTCTCTCGGAGAGAAAGTGGGACGTTTCGATATCTCCGGTGCCCACAAGACCCTCCCGATTCCCTGTCGGGTCAAAGTGACCAATCTTGACAATGGAAAGTCGCTTAAAATGCGTCTCAATGACCGCGGTCCATTTATCCCTGGTCGCATCATCGACGTGACTCCCCGCGCGGCCGCCAAGCTGGGTTTCAAGGACCAAGGGCTCACAAGGGCCCGGGTGGAGGTTTTAAGTGTGGGCGACGGTAAGTACGAGCAAAAAGCCAGAGGGCGCGGCGGTTGGTGGTTTTGGTAAAGCCTTGCTTGAGATTGTGGCCCTCAGCGCTCATTGTTCGCGCGAATGCTGCGCTCCCTCATGACCATCTCCGGGTTCACTCTGATGAGCCGTGTCCTTGGAGTAGCTCGTGATGTCATGATTGCCCGTTTTGTGGGAACGGGAATGGTGGCGGATGCTTTCTTTGCGGCTTTTCGCTTTCCCAACATGTTCCGAAGGATCTTCGGGGAAGGCGCGTTCAACTCTGCGTTTGTCCCGTTGTTTGGGAAGCGGGTGGCCGAGGACGGTCGCAACGCGGCCATGAAATTTGCGAACAATGCCTTTTCGGTTTTGTTTTTCACGCTGGGGTTACTGACCATTCTCCTGATCCCGTTGATGGCGGCCCTGATGTTGGTGGTCGTGCCGGGATTCCTGCCCAAGTTTGACGAAAGTCTCAGCGACCAACCTGTCCCGGTTGAAATCGCTCTTCGAGGGGCCAAGGCGGTTTATCTGCAGGTAGATGGGGAGGAGATTGCCCCTGACTTTTCAAATTTTGAATTGGTGCCCCGTGGTAAGCCGCCCTTTTTTGGGGTGGTCGGGGAGATTTTTGGAGGGGAAACCCAGGCGGTTGGTGAATCGGTCAGCCTGGAGTCGGTCATTCAAGAAGGGCTCAGGCGCAAAGGCGAAGTAGATCTTAAAGCCGAGTTCAAAGAGGAAAAGCGGGCGATCACCGAGGGTGATACGGAGGCGCTGACACTGGTCACGGCTCAAATCGAGGCTAAGTATCAGGCTATTCGTGACAAGATCTTTACGGAAGGAGAGTGGAAGGTTTCGGAATCCGGTCTGCTGCGGGTTCCTTTGCCGGTTGATCATGATTTTGCGATCTTTAGAGGAGAGGTTGCCGGAAAGGGAGAACTGAAGGTCTATAATAATGAGCCCGGGGCCTATGATCTCACCGTCAGGCTTTCGAAGATCACCTTCGTCTATCTCCTCTGTATGGCCTTGGTGGCGCACTTAAGCGGGGTGCTCACGACGCTGAAAAAATTTGCAGCACCGGCGTTTTCTCCGGTTCTACTGAATATCGTCTTTCTCGTGGGGCTGCTGGGAGTCGTCCAATATGTGGAATGGAAGGGGGAGGCGCTGGCCTGGTGTGTGGCCATTGCGGGCTTTGTGCAGCTGGGAGTTTTATGGTGGGTGTGCTTGCGGGCACGTTTGCCGGTGGCCATTCACAAGCCGGTCTTTGATCCCGCGATTAAGCGCTTGTTGGTCCTGATGGGCCCGGGCGTGATTGCGGCGGGGATTCAGCAAATCAATTTGATCGTGGGAGGGATTGTGGCGTCCTTCCAGCAAGGTGCCATTTCCTACATTTATTATGCCGACCGGATCTACCAATTGCCGTTGGGAATGATCGGGATTGCCTTTGGCATGGTCCTGCTTCCAGAGATTACCCGTCTCTTGAATACCGATAAGGAGAGCGAGGCCCGGGCCACGATGGTGAATGGCTTGGAGTTGGCAATGATTGTGACAGTGCCGGCGGCGATCGCCTTGATGGTGATTCCGGTGGAGATCATCTCGGTGATTTTTGAGCGGGGAAGTTTTACGCCCGGAGATTCCTTGCAGACCGGCAAAGCCTTGGCGGCGTTTGCAATCGGTCTGCCTGGCTATGTTTTAATTAAGGTTCTACAGCCCGGGTTCTTCGCCCGTGAAGATACCAAGTCCCCCATGAAAATGGCGGGGGTGACGGTGGCCGTGAACGTCGTGGTCAGTCTCGCGCTCTTTCCATTCTACGGTCATGTTGGAATTGCCGTGGCGACCTCAATCGCAGCCTGGGTAAATGTCGTTCTTCTGTGGGTGGGCTTGAAGGGCTTTGTGACCTTGAAACGCAGAAATTGGCGTCGACTGGGTGGAATGGTTCTTGCCGCAGGGGTAATGGCGGTGGGATTAATGGTGGCCAAGTCTTTGATGATTGGCTGGCTCCACGGAGAGTTTTGGCAGAAGGTGATCTCAATGATTGTTCTAATCGGTTTCGGAGCCACAATCTACGCGCTCGGTGTTTTGATGCTCAAGGTCACGGATGCGAACCGCCTCAAAGCGGCCTTCAAGCGATAGTCTTCACCGATCAAACCATTTGCGCGCCGGTTGATCCGGATTAATCTAGCGGCGTATGAAAAAGGACATCTTGCTTCGAGGACTCATTGTTTTGGGAGTCGTTTGGGGAATCGTCTGGGGAATCATGGTTTGGAGCGGTGATCGCAAGGCGACGCCTGATAAGGTTGAAGCGATGATCGAGGAGTCGGTTTTTGAAGATTGGTCAACGGCTGATTCCGCAACCCTTTCACAAGTCCAACGGAATAACCGGCGTGAGAAAATGGAAGAGATTAGCAATGTTCTCAACCGGCTCGACCTCCGTCAGCGCAAGCAGTTGGACGAGCGGGGGAGCGTTTTTGATTTCTTCTTTAGGCTGAGTGGGGACGAGAAGCTTCAATTTGTGGAGATGACCTTTACGAAAAGTGCAGCCCGTTTGATGGAATCCTTCGATGAAATGGATGCCAAGGAGCGTGAGAAGATGGTGGATCGCTCGGTTCAAGACATGGTGGGAGGGAAGGGCGCTGATGCTCTGGCACGTCTCAAGGAAGAAGATCCCGAGGTGTTGAGTCTCGTCATTCAAAAAGGTTTTACGGCTTATTATCAGGAGGCCTCAGCCGAAACCAAAATGGCACTTTTGCCCTTCATGGACGCGGTAGGAGAAGTCGTGCAGGGATTTGCGCAACCAGGAAGGAGCGGGCTTTGAAACGGGGCTGGACTCTTCAGGAATTGTTGATCGTTATTGCGATCATTGGAGCTCTGGCTGGAATCGGATTTCCGATGATTGGGAAGTTTAAGAAGACCGCGCAGCGGGCAACGTGCCTCAATGCCCTCCGGGGCCTTGGGGTGGCGGTGGAAGGATACACCTCCGATCATCAGGGCTTTCTTCCGGATCTTAAAATGGGTCGGGGTTCCAAGACGGGAGGGGACAACGTTCTTGAAGTCGAACTCCTGGATTACGTCGATGATCCCATGGCATTCAAGTGTCCTGCCGATGACGAGGAATTCGAGAAGACCGGATCGAGCTATCACTGGAACAGTCTCATCAGCGGAATGCCGCAAACCCGGGTGACCATTTTTGGAATGGAGTCGGACTCTGACGGAATCCCTTTGATTGCCGATAAGGAAGCTTTTCATGGCGAAGAAGAAGGGACCAATTTCCTCTTCACCGATCAGTCAGCGGGCAAGCGGTTGAACATGGAGGTAAGGAGTCGATAAATGCTGAAGATTCAAAATCTCAAGAAACGATTTGGAAACAAAGACGCCCTGAAAGGAGTGTCTTTCGAGGTGAAGCGGGGAGAAATCCACGGACTTCTGGGGCACAATGGAGCTGGCAAGAGCACTACGCTGGGAATCATTTTGAGCATGATCTCGGCTGATGGCGGAGAGGTCGCGATTGATGGAGTTTCAGTGCAGAAGGATCCCCGGAAAGCGCTCCGCAAAGTGGGCGCGATTTTCGAGGCTCCCTCCTTCTATGACTACATGAGCGGGTGGGAGAATCTAAAGGTTCTTGTTGGACTGAGTGGTCCCTTTGATCGCAAGGCCGCGAAGGAAGTGGTCGAGCGGGTCGGGCTCACGGATCGGATTCATTCCAAGGTGGGCGCTTATAGCCACGGAATGCGGCAGCGACTGGCGCTGGCGCAGGCCCTTCTTCCCGAGCCTGAAATTTTGTTGCTCGATGAACCGACTGACGGTCTCGACCCAGAGGGTATTAAGTGGTTTCGCGATTTTATTTTGGGACTGCGCAAAGAGCGGGGGATGACGGTTTTGTTCAACTCGCACCTCCTGTCCGAAGTGGAGCAAATGTGTGACCGGGTTTCTATTATTCGGGCCGGCGAATTGGTTTATGAAGGTGCCGTGAATGATCTCCGGGACGATCGTCAGGGCGTGCGCATCATTGCCGAGCCACGGGAGAAGTTAGATGAGATCGTCGCGCAATTTCAGGGAGAATGGATCTCGAATGGTCGCTGTCTCTTTCCGGAAGATGCCCGGATCCCGGAGGTCGTGGCGAGTTTGGTTCGCGAGGGTGTCGAGGTGAGTGAAGTCACTCCCGTGCGTCGATCACTTGAGGACGTGTATTTGAAATATAGCAGCCAGAGCCAGTCATGATGTTTTTTTCCCAACTCCGGGGCGAGCTTCACAAGCTCTTCGCCCGAAAGCGCACCTACATTGGTTACATTGTCTTCCTCGTTTTCGAGGCACTCTTGCTGACGCTTTGGGTGCACGTCGGTCGGGATCAATTTGAGGATCTGGCCCAGCGGAATTTTGTGCCTGTTGAACTCCTTTCTTCTTCCCTGACCTCCACCTACTGGATCATGGGCTTCAGCATGTTTTTGTTGGGCTCGATCTACTTCGCCCTCGTGGCGGGGGACATCGTGGCCAAGGAATCGGAGGATGGAAATATGCGGCTCGTGCTCTCGCGACCGGTCTCTCGTTTGCGTGTTTTGACGATCAAATATTGTGCCGTCATCATCTACACCATCACCTTCGTGATCTTCGTGGGGGTGACGGGATACAGCATGTCTCTGTTGGCGATGGGGTCCGAAGGCGGACTCTTTATTTGGAATCCTGACATGCAGATTCTGGCGGTCTATCCCGAGCGCCAGGAGGGATTCCGACGCCTTTTCATGGGCGCCTGCTTCATGGGGCTGAGCATGTGTGTGGTCTCGTCCCTGGGCTTTTTTTTCTCGTGCTTCAAGATGAAGCCTGCCGCGGCATCGGTGATGGCGCTGAGTGTTTTCTTCATCGACTTTGTGCTGCAGAACATTCCCTTCCTCGTGAACTTCAAGCACGTCTTCATCACCTATCGCATGGCGAACTGGGTTTACGTTCTTCAGGAGCAGATTCCGTGGGCCCGCATTGCCGAAAGCTACGCCATTCTTCTCGGGCTCAATGCCACGCTCTTTGTCATCGGCTGGATGGCTTTTCAGTCACGCGATTTTAAGACCTAGGCGGGCTTTTTGATTCAGGCAGAGATCTGATCAAAATTAAGCGGAGGTCGGACAGGGGAAGCTTGCTCGACATCAATCGGAATTTGAGGGAAAGACAGAGTTGTCAGAGGTGAGGTTCGAGCAACTCAAGCGTGAGCTTGAGGAGTATTCCGACGCTTGTAATGGCTGGATTTCTCCTGAGTCAAAGTAGCGATGACGATGCTTACTGCGATCATGCAAAATTGTTCGAGACATGGGGGAGCATGGATCAGGGCGTGGGGACGGCGGTTTTGCGTCTCGGCGTGGGGCGGAATCATGACTTATCCTTGCCGCCGTTGATGTTGGTGAATGGTCAGGAGCCTTCCGTGCCTGAAAACTATCGTGGGCCCTTGAAAACGGATCGGGAGGGATTCTTCGGAGTTCTTGAGATTCCGGTGCCCGATGAGGGGGTGAAGGTCAAAAACGAGGTTTTGTTGAAGTTTCCTGATTCCGGGGGACGGGTTAAAGCGGTGGTCCTTCAAATCATCGGAGAGGGCAAATAATTCGAATTCCCCTCGTTTCTTCCCGACATTCCGTTGACCTCGTCCGATGCTGGGAGTAAGGAAACTTCAGCTATGAAAGATCCCATCACTGTTTCGATCACGGGCGCTGCCGGCCAAATTGGTTACGCCCTTCTTTTCCGCATTGCTTCCGGTTCCATGTTTGGACCCGACCAGCCGGTAAATTTACGTCTGATCGAGATCGAGCCCGCCATGGGTGCTCTCCAAGGCACTGTCATGGAACTTGATGATTGCGCGTTTCCTCTCCTCAACGAAATCGTGCCAACTTGCGATCTTAACGAAGGCTTTCGCAACACGGATTGGGCTCTCCTCGTCGGCTCCGTTCCTCGTAAAGCGGGTATGGAACGCAATGACCTCCTCGGCATCAACGGTAAGATTTTCACCGGCCAAGGTCAGGCCATCGCCGCCAATGCCGCTCCCGGTGTTCGCGTCCTCGTCGTCGGAAACCCCTGCAACACCAACTGCTTGATCGCGATGAACAACGCAGCCGGAGTTCCCAAGGAGAACTTCTTCGCGATGACCCGTCTCGATGAAAACCGCGCCAAGAGCCAGCTTGCGGCCAAGGCCGGAGTTCACAATAGCGACATTTCCAATCTCTGCATCTGGGGCAACCACTCGGCCACCCAGTATCCCGACTTCACCAACGCCAAGATCAAGGGACAGCCCGTGACCGACGTGATCTCAGATCGCGCCTGGCTTGAAGGCGAGTTCATCGCCACTGTTCAACAGCGTGGCGCTGCTATCATCGCAGCCCGTGGAGCCAGCTCCGCTGCTTCTGCTGCCAATGGCGTGGTCGACACCGTTCGTTCGCTCACCACTCCGACTCCCGAGGGAGACTGGACCAGCGTCGCCGTTTGCTCCGATGGTTCCTACGGAATCCCCGAGGGCCTCATCGCCTCCATGCCCATCCGCACCGATGGTAAGACCTGGGAAGTGGTGCAAGGAGTTGAGCTCGACGCCTTCTCCCGTGCCAAGGTCGACGCTTCCGTTGCTGAACTCTCCGAGGAGCGTGAAGCCGTTTCCGGCCTCATTCCTTCCTAAGTCTGGATTATATGGCATCACCATTGGTTATCGCCGGGCGTGAGTTTGGCTCGCGTCTCATGTTGGGAACGGGAAAATTCCCGTCCAACCAGCTCATGAGTGATGCTCTCGCTTCCAGCGGGACCGAGATCGTGACCGTTGCATTGCGGCGGGCCGACCTCACCGGAAAGGGTGATCCTTTCGCGAACATTCTCGAGTTCATTGATTCCGAGAAATATCTCCTTCTGCCCAACACGAGCGGGGCCATGAATGCCGAGGAAGCGATTCGTTTGGCCCGCCTTGCCGAAGCAGCAGGGTTGCCCAAATGGATCAAGCTCGAGATTCACCCCGACCCCACGTATTTGTTGCCCGATCCCATTGAGACGCTCAAAGCAGCGGAGCAATTGGTGAAAGAGGGCTTCGTGGTCCTACCATATATCAACGCGGACCCGGTTCTCGCCAAGCGATTGCAGGATGTCGGCACCGCGACCGTGATGCCTCTCGGCGCTCCCATCGGAAGTAACCGGGGGATTTCTACACGGGATCAAATCCGCATTATCATCGATCAAGCTCAAGTGCCTGTCGTGGTGGACGCCGGAATCGGTGCCCCCAGCCACGCTGCCGAAGCGATGGAGCTTGGCGCGGATGCCGTCCTGGTGAATACCGCGATTGCCATTGCCTCGGATCCTTGCCGGATGGGGGCGGCTTTTAAGTGGGCCGTCGAAGCAGGCCGCGCAGCCTATGAGATGGGGCTGCCCGAGATGATAAATGAGGCTTCGGCAACAAGTCCGCTGACAGGCTTTCTGACGAAGTAGTTCGGAATGCCCGATGAGAGGCAATTCTGACTTCTATGTGACAACTTTGTTGCATTGGAATTTTCAGACGATTTGTTTTTGTCTGAATGGCAAAAGTCCATTAACTTCGTTCTATGACAGTGCGAAAATTCGACTGTCCACCCTGTAACAATGATGTCTGAAGACGCCCGCAAAGTGCAAGCGAATCGCATTCTTGTGACTGCTGCCAGCGTGGTAATCTTGATTAGCGGTCTCAAGCTTGCGCAGGATTTCTTTGTCCCCGTTCTACTTGCGGCCTTCATCGCGACCATTAGTTTCCCCATCACTTCGTGGCTTCGACGTCACCGCGTGCCTCGTTTTTTCGCTGTTCTGACAACGGTTCTGGTTGATTTCGCCTTCCTGAGTGGCCTCATTGTGATCGTCATTACCTTGATGGGTGACCTCGATGCGAAGTGGCAGAATAAGTATTATCCAGCCATGGATGTGAAGATCGCGGAGCTCTCGCAGACTGCGGTGAACGTTCTTGAGAAATGGAATGTGGCGGATGCCGAGGAGAAGGTCCGGCAGTATACGGAGATCAACATTCCCCAGCAGATCACCGAAAGCGTGAATCCCTTCGTCGTTGGTAAAGATGTCGCCTTTAAGGTTTTCTCATTCCTGGGAACAACACTTCTCATTCTTATCCTGACCGTCTTCATGCTGAGTGAGGCCCGCATGTTCGGGCGGCGTGTGAATGCAATTCTTGAAGCCCGTGGGCCTAATCTCGATCGCTTCATGAGCGCGACGGCTGACATTCAGCGCTATCTCGGGATGAAAACGGTGATCAGCCTCGCGACGGGTTTTCTGGCTGGGTTCCTTTGCTGGGCGGCCGGACTCGACTTCTTTATCTTGTGGGGAATCGTGGCCTTTGCCCTGAATTTCATTCCAGTTCTGGGTTCGATTATTGCCGGAGTGCCACCGTTGATTCTGGCCTTCCTTGTCGATGGCACCCCGAGTGCAGTGGCCGTGGGCGTGGGCTATATTTCGATCAATTTCTTTCTCGGAAACTTCCTGGAGCCTATGTTGATGGGGCGTCGATTCGGCTTATCAACCCTCGTGGTGATTGTCTCGGTGCTCTTCTGGGGGTTCGTGTGGGGGCCGGTGGGAATGTTCCTCGCGGTTCCGCTGACGATGGTTTTGAAGGTGATGCTTGATAATAGCGATGAGCTCCGCTGGATCGCCGTCGCCATTACCAAGGAAAAGCGAATTCATCCCATGCTGATCCCCAAGGATGAGGAAGTCGTAGATAGACAGAACTCCATGTCGGACGATAAGGCCGATCTCAGTGGCGCGGTTCCCGAGAGCCGAAGCTAGCAGATTACCAAGAATTGAGATTGTCGGTGTTGTTTTCCCTGAGGGAATCGCTAGGGTTCCGCCGTGCGACAAACCGGTGTTCAACGTTTGGCTTTGATCTCGATCATTCTCCTTATTGTGCTTATATTTGCGGGTGCTGTTGTAAGGGTGACCGGATCTGGATTGGGTTGCCCGGATTGGCCGACTTGCTGGGGGAAACTCATTCCTCCTTCCAAGGTTGAGCAGGTGGATCGGGAGAAATTGGAGAAAGACATCCCGCGTTTTAAGAAGTCCGCTGAACGGTTCGGACGGGATCCTGATGAGATCACGGTGGATACCTTGCTCACCGAATTCGACGGCACCCAGACTTGGATCGAGTTTATCAACCGGCTTCTCGCGCTTCCGGTGCTCCTCGCGAATTTTCTCCTGATGGTGGTGTGCATTAAGACGAAGAATTTAAAGAAGCAGGGAGTTGCCGCCTTCTCGCTTGTCATTGTGAGCGCGCTCACCGGTATCGTAGTGGTCGCGAGTGGCTTGCATTCAGGAGTGGTGACCATCCATATGGCTCTAGCCTTTCTCCAGCTCTTCCTGCTCACATACATGCTCTGGGCCGGTGGGCGAAGTGGAGACAAGCGCGACCGCATCCCGCAAACCACTCGGGCACAAGTTATGGTGTTGCTTGCCTGTGTCATGATCGAATGGGCTCTTGGTTCGCAAATTCGAGAAATGACCGATCGCCTGCAAATGGAAAAGGGCGTGGCTTCTCGCCCGACTTGGATTCAGGAGATTTCTCAGAGCTGGCTCTACCTTGTTCACCGGAGTTTTTCTTGGTCTATCTTTGTTGCAGCGCTCTGGCTTGGCTACAAGGTTCAGTGGCGGGGATTCGTGCCGCGCTTGGTCTTGGGGATCGTGGCCTCGCTCATGATCATGGGGCTGATACTAAGCACCTCGGGGATTCATGCCATTGTCCAGGTCCTTCATGTGGGCCTGGCGGGGATTCTCGTGAGCGCCGTATTCTATTGGTGGTTGGCCGCGAGCCCGTCTCGAAAAGGAGGGCAGAGTGCCTGACGGAGGCTATCGCAAAAAGACCTTTCAGCTGGAGAACCTGCGGGCTTTCCCCGCGGGGATTGTCGAGACTCTCGGCACCACTTTTACCATTCTCATCGCGAACCGGGTCTTCCATGCCGGCGGTTTTGCCAAGGCCACTCTCGTGGCTCTTCCCAGCCTCGGGTTGCTTCTGAGTCTCTTCGTGGTGCAATCTATTCGGCGGAGCGGTCGGAGTGCCAATTCCATGCTCGCGATGATTTTTGTCGCTTCAGGAGTGGGCTTCACGATCAGTGCTTTCGCGGGTGATCGCTTCGAAATTTATCTCCTCGGCATGGTGATTGGGCTCGTCACGCTGACGCTCAATCTACCGCTTTTTTCGCAAATCTACCGTCGCCATTATCCCGATGAGGTCCGCGGGAAGCTCTTTTCCATCACCGCCTTCATGCGGAAGGCCTATGCGATTGGCACCGCTCTTCTCTTCGGCTGGTTGCTGACCAAGTCACTGGATTACTATCCCTACCTTTTGGGCGTCTATGCGATTGCTTCCTTCATGATGGCGGGCTGCGTCATGGCGATGGAAAAGGTCACGCTGAGCCGCTCCAATCGCGTCAAATTATTCGATGCCTTCCGTCACGCGGGCGAGGACGAACGCTTCCGAAAGCTTCTCATCTCCTGGATGATTCTGGGTTTTGGAAACCTTCTCTCGTTTTCCCTCTTCGTGGAATACATCTCCAACAAGGACTACGGATTTGATCTCAGTGAGGGGCACGTCAGTATCATCACCACCGTCATTCCGGAGACCTGCTTCTTCATCTTCGTGTTGTTTTGGGGGCGCTTGTTTGACCGCATGGATTTCTACGTTCTTCGCTGTCTTATCAACGTCATCTTCGGGGTCGGAATTATCTTCTACTTCCTTGGTGATGGACTCTGGGCCCTCTACTTCGGGATTGGCCTGCATGGTGTCGCCAAGGCAGGAGGGAATGTCGCCTGGAGTCTCTGGGTGACCAAATTTGCTTCGGCTGACAACGTTGCGGAATACATGAGTGTCCATACCTTCCTGACCGGGTGCCGGGGAGTCCTGGCGCCTTTCGTGGCTTTCCCCTTGATTGCGGCCTTTGGACCGGCGTCGGTGGGGGTGATTGGAGCCTCCCTGATTTTCATCGCCACCGTGATGTTGATTCCTGATTTAAAATCGCGTCATCAGGGCTTGCCAGGTGGTCCTTCCTGAGTAATATCCGCCCCGTCAGCCGAAAATTCCTCTTTTTCGAATGGCTAAGCCGCCTTAGCTCAGTTGGTAGAGCTACTGATTTGTAATCAGTAGGTCGACGGTTCGAGTCCGTCAGGCGGCTCCACGTTTTTCATTGCAGCAGCAGGGTTCTCCTTGTTGCTGTTTTGTTTTTGGGGTGTGGGATCCTTCTGGAATTCAAGCAGGCGGAGTCCAAAGACGGTGTTGGCTTACCACTCTCCCGGATCGGTCGTTTTGATTTTTCGCAATGCCTCCTTTGCTAGGATTTGTAGATCCGATGGATCTGATTTCTCCAGCAAGGCCTCAAATACCGGGATGGCATTCCTCGTTTCATGGTGCAGGATAATTAGGACTTTATCCCGCTCCCATGCGCTAAGAAGCGGGACCAGGAGGGGCGTCAAGATATCGCGCTTTTCAAGATGCATTTGTCAAAGTGCTCCTAGGGCAGCCATGCGGGAGCTGACGGAGTAAGCGAAAAATGTTTCGCCGGAGACGAATTCGTTCCGCTCCCATCTGGAACCCTGGGCAAGTTGGTCTAGGCGATTCGGTTGTCTGATTGAGGTTTCCATTACCGTGGTGAAAACCTGAGTCATTTCTTCCAGAAGTCCGGAATCAATTCTCCACAAAGCCCAGGCGGCGTCCGCTATGCCTTGCAGATTGATTCGCAGGGTGGGAATCGCGTCTTTGACGGCGGGTCCGATTTCCCCGAGCAATTTGATGGCTGAGAAAAAAACTATGATCCATGGAGGCATTGGGTTTGCCGGGATTTCGTTGCTCCTCAAGCCGGGCGATAAGTGTCGGGACGATCCTTGGAGCCTGCTCCGGGTCGATCTTCCAGAGAGCCTCCAGGAGGGCGGGAACAACTTTTGGTGAGAGCGGTCCGATTTCATTCAAAGCGCCCGCCGCGTGCCAGCGTGTGTTTTTATCGCCGTGTTTGAGGGCGTGGATAAGTTCCGGGATTTCGGACGCTTGATGCTCCTTTTCCAAGGGTCGGGGCTCGTTTGTCTACCATGCCGGGTCCGAGAGAAAACGCCAGGGGTCCTTTGTTTCGACTGCCTTCGCATCCGTCCAGCCAGGCTACTGCTGTTCTTTGATACAGGCTTGGTAGTCGGTTTCCTTTAGCCAGAATCTCCGTCCGCCCAGTGACAGCACCATGCGATGAGGGCCGTCGCCGATCAGGTGGGTTCCATCCGCCCCGGGAAAGGTCTTGGAAGACGCAACAAGGATAGTGTCCGGAGGATCGACAGAGGAAAACCCAGGGAAGTATCTCCATTGCCCCGGGATGCTCTCGACGTCTTCCAGGAGCTCCGGAAACTGTCCCTCGTTCTCACCAGCGTAAATTTGCAGGCTCCAACTCAGATTCCTGAGCGAATGCCACTCATTCAGGATCGGATCGCCTTTTGAGCGCGAGTCCATGGCCGATCGTAGTCCTGCGATCGCGATCAAGACCCCCAGGGCGATCAATCCAGGCAGAATCCATTTTCTTCTTTCCGAGGGGTGGATGGGGCCTGAGAGTTCTGGGATGATTTTGAGATGTTTTGTTTTGGGGATGCTTTCTTTTCAGGGGCTTGGGGCGGCGGAGATGAAGAAGACGGCTGATATTGATTATGTGGGTGATGGGAATCCGAGGCAGACTTTGGATCTCTATTTGCCGGAGGCGAAGACGGAGAAGGCGCTGCCGGTGCTTCTTTGGATTCACGGGGGAGCCTGGGCGAAGGGAAGCAAGGATCGTCCTGGGCTCGCGATGCGGGCGTCGACGTTGGGGGAGTGTGCGATTGTTTCAATCAACTATCGTTTAACGAACGAGGCGGGTTGGCCGGCGCAGCTTCATGATTGTAAGGCTGCTCTGCGTTGGGTGCGGGCAAATGCCAAGGAGTATCATTTGGATGCGGAGAAGATTGTGGTGTGGGGTGCGTCAGCCGGTGGGCACCTGGTGTCGATGCTGGGGACGACCCAGGATGACAAGGCTTTGGACGGGAAGCTGGGGAAGCATGCGGGGACTTCGAGCAAGGTGACTGCGGTCATTAATTTTTTTGGCCCTGCCGATTTCATCGTGATGAATGAGCAAGGGAGCAAGATGAACCATGACGAGGCCATTTCGCCAGAGGGGAAGCTGCTGGGTGGGAAGGTTTCGGATCTTCCGATGAAAGCGAAAGAGGCTTCACCGTTTCATCATGTCTCGAAAGACGATGCACCCTTTCTGACAGTGCATGGGACGATGGATCCCCTGGTGCCCTATGTGCAAGGGAAGGACTTCGATGCCAGTCTCGATAAGGTCGGGGTGCCTTCAATTTTGCTCACGGTTGAAGGAGGCGGCCATGGGAATGGCTTTGGCGATGCCGTGCAGCTTGAGGTGAAGAACTTCCTTGAAAATCATCTCTTCGGGAAGAGTCACGAGCTCAAGGACAGGACGGTAGAAGCCGGGAGCTAGAGCTATTTCCAATCCAAGCGAACGCCGCGGGTGGCCCAGTAGCGGGTGAGTTTTTCCTGAATGGCGGGGACCTCTTTTTCGTCGACCAACGAGGGGAGCTCCCTGGTGAAGCGGGTCACTTTGGAGAGTTGCTCCAGGTAAGCTTTCATTTCGTCGCGCCGTTCCTGACCGCCGTGGAAGTAGAAATGGGTGAGGAGGAGCGCTGATTTGTAGGCTTCCAAAGTCTCGAAGGGTTCCTTGCTGACGGTCATGCGATGCCAGGCGCGGTCGTCCATTTCGAGGGTGCCTTTCAGGTTGAGGGTCGGGATCGTTTTTTGACCGGCGGGCGAGTTGCGGGTGAGTCGTCCCCGGATGGCTCGGTCGAGATCGCCGAAGTCAAATTGCCCTTTGGAGGTATGGGTGGCGGCAAGATATTCGGCGACGCCTTCGGTGAGCCAGGGTGGGCTGGTTCCGAGGAATTGATGCATCCCGAGGTGGGTGAGTTCGTGAACGAGGAGGTCGTAGTCGGCGACGGCAATGAGTTGGGTGTCCTCCGCTTTCGGCCGGAAGTGTTCCCACTGAATGATGACGCGTTCGAGCCGGCCATTGTAATATCCCGCTGTTCCTTTGGCACCTCCGGCCTTGAGGTAGTCGGCCTCATTTGAGGTGATGACGATGAGGGGCTTTGCTCCCTTCGGCGGGGCGTGGAGCGGGAGAGGGAGGAGCTTAAGAATCCAAGCGACGGATTCAGCGGTCTGGGCGAACTGGTGAGGAGCGCGCGGTCGAGGGGCTCGCAGGATTCGATCCGGTAGTTAGCGGTGGCGTAGCGAGGTAGGTCGTCAGGAGAGGCAATCGTCTCAATCTTGAGGACGATGGGGGTGTGGGACTTGGGCCATTCTTGGGCCGCAAGCTTGGTGGAAAAGAGGGCAATGAAGATTGCCTTATGAAAGATCGCTCTCATTCAAAGGCACGATCTTAATCTTTCCGCGGCCGAGGTTTTGCAGCTGCGAGTTGAGCGTTTCAACGGTGGGCTTGGCAGGGGCGTCCATGCCATCGAGGGCGCTTTTGAGGGCTTCTTCGACGAGTTGACCGCAATGAATTTTCATGGGCGGCAGCGGGCCGAGATCTCCGGAGAGTTCGTGGGGTTTGAGGGCGCGGGCTTCTTCGGGCGTTTTGCCTTTGAGGAGCTCGGTGGCCATGGAGGCGACGGCGATGGCGGTCTGACAGCCGAAGGCCTGGAAGGAAGCGCGGTCGATCACTTTTTTGCCGTCCTTCTCGGTGAACTTCAACCACATGCGGAGCATGTCCCCACAGTCGGGCGAGCCTACGGTACCCACGCTATCGGCATCGGGCATCTCGCCGACGTTCTGGGGTTTGGCGAGGGCTTCACGGGCGCGATCTTCGAAGTTGTCTGACACGGGTGTAATTTAACCGGTGGTGTGCGAAAGTCTAGGACTTGGATTCGTGGAGATGATCAAGCCGTGAAAAAATGTCGTCTAAAGGTCCGCAAGGTCGGCTATTAGCTTTTAGCTCGGTCGATCGGAATTCATTGCGAGAACGCTAAGAGCCAATCGTTAAAAGCTCATGGCCATGGTGCTTAGGCCAGTGGACTTGCTTTACGCCCTAAGACTTTTTGTCGTGGGCGGGATCGAAGAAGATCTTCACGTCGGCCTTCTTGGTGCCGAGGAGATCTTGGGCGCGGATGAGGGCATCGCGAGTTGAGATGTTGGGGTTACTGGGGGCGTAGAAGAAGAGGTTGGTTTCGCCTTCTTCGCGACGGCAATCTTTTTGGAGGGTGCGGAGGACGCCGGAGCTCTTGAGAACTTTGTAAACGTCGCGGGTGGCTCCGGAGATGAGGAGGTGGCGTTGCTTGGAGCGGACGAAGCGGATGAGTTCGCGGAGCGCCATGACGCTGGTGGCGTCGAGGTGCCGGGCGTTTTTGAGTCGCAGGATGATGACCTTCAGGTTGGGGTCGGTAACGAGGCGCTGGACCTGGGTTTGGAAGAGCTCGGCGGCCCCGAAGAAGAGGGAGCCCTCGACGTGGACGATGGAAATGCCGGGGTTGGGCCGCGTGTGTTTCCCGTCCAGTTCCCGGAGCTCGCCTTGCTCGGAGATTTCATATTCCACGAGGTGGGGCTTCGAGACTTTGCGGAGGAAGAGGAAGATGGAGAGGGAGACGCCGATGAAGATGGCGACATAGAGTGGGAAAATGAGGGCGCAGAGAAAGGTGAGAAGGAGGACACCGGCGTCTTCGGGAGTGGAGCGGAGGCAGATGCGGATATTGCGTGCTTTGACCAGGGAGGCGGCAACTCCGACGACGAGTCCGGCAAGGGCGCACTTTGGAATGTAGGAGACGGGATTGGGGATGATGAAGGCGAGGATAAAGATGGCTCCGCCACACATGAGCCCGGCAAAGATGGAGGCCATGCCGGAGCGTGCGCCTGATTCGTAGTTGAGGGCGGAGCGGGTGAGTGAGCCGGAGGCTGGCATGGCGGCCGTGAAGGCGCAGGCGACATTGGCCATACCGACGGACAGCATGTCCTGGTTGATCTCAGTCCTGCTTCCAGTTCTCGAGGCCAGGGATTTGGCCATCACGGTATTCTCGAGGGAGGCGAGGAAGGCGATGGCGAAAGCGACGCCTAAAAGGGAGGAAACATCCGCGAGCATGCCGGCGGTGGTGGCGACGGGGAACCGAAATTGGAGGTCGCTCAGCGAGTAAGATCCAAAGTTGGGCACGGCGGAAGCCCAGGAGGGCAGGGTGCTGGAGAGGACGGCTGAAATGATGGCTGAAAGCGCGAGGGAGAGGGCGAAATTTGGAAGGGCTTTTAACCACTTGGTCAGCGCGAGATAAGTGAAGAGGGTGCCAAATCCCAAGAGAGCGGGTTGCCATAGGTAGGAGGCCCGGGCTCCGAAGAGTTCGGAAAACATCCCGAAGAAGTTACTGGCGGGTTCCACGAATTCACTCACGCCGAGGAGGTGTTTCCCCTGGTTGATCATGATGAGGATGGCCGCTCCGGTGATGTATCCCACGAGGACGCTTTGGCTGATATACTGGACGAGTTCGGCGGCTTTCAGAATCGCTCCAATGAGGCAGATGATTCCCACCATGAGGACGAGCAGTGGCATCAGGCCCAGCTTTTCGGACATGGAATAGGTGCCTCCGGCAAAGAAGCTGAAGACCATGAGCGAAGTGGCATTGGTGGGGCCGAGGATGGTGTGTCGGGAGCTGGCAAAAAGCGGTGCGATGATGGCGGCAATAGCTGAGCAAATGATGCCGTAGAGGATGGGGATTTCCGCAATGGCGGCGTAGGCCATGCCTTGCGGGACGGCGAGAAGGACAACATTGAGCGCTGCCCGCAGGTCGGATTTCCCTTCCGAGAGATTGTAGGTGCGCAGCGTGCTCCCGAGGGGGAAGAGTTTTAGCGGATTCGTGGCGGCCCATGCTTGAAAGCTCCGATAGGCGGATCGAATCTTTCTCCCCATAACTCCATCCATGAGTTCAATCTACGCCCGTTTGGTGGCGCGGCGAAAGAGCAAAATCCCGAGGATGACGCAAAGAATGTTCGGCAGCCATAGCAGGAGCTGCGAGAGGGCCAAGCCACCGCCCTGGGTTTCGTCGGCGATCGTGAAAAAGAGGAAGTAGCCCAAGGCGACCACTAGAGAGAGTCCGGCTCCCGAGGAGGCCCTCTTGCGGCGGGCCGAGAGGGCGAGGGGAATGCCGATGAAGGCGAAGGCGAGGGGGGCCATCGAGAAGGAATAGCGCCTCATTCCTTCGAAGGCGAATTGGTTGAGCTTTTCTTGCGAGAGATCAGGAGGGGGATTGGCGAGGAGTTCGCGGATCTGTTGGTTGTCGAGGCTGGATGGGCGGAGTTTCCGTTTTTTGGAAGCTTCAAGAGGGAGGATCCAAGGTTCGATTTCTTCGATGAAGCTCTGCTGGAGTTGGCCATCTTTGTCGTAGCTTTCGGCATAGGCACCGGTGAGTCGGAGATCGATCTGATCGATGTTTGAGTCTACCCGCAATGGAGACACCTTTTTGGCGTAAAGATAGCCAAGGGGCGCGGCATTGCGGTTCTCGGTATCGACCTGATACGCGTGGAAGCCTTGCAGGCTTTGGTCATCGTTCTTGGTCTGGATGTAGATTTGTTGTCCCTTGAGGCGGGATTGAACGACGCCTGGGTCGAGGAGTCGCCAGGGGTCATCCTTGAAAGAGTCGTAAAGAAGGGTCTTCAGTTCATTCTTGGACCGGGGTGAGACGGTGGCGTTGATCCAAAAGCAGAAGATAGAAAGGCCTAAGCCCATTAAGAGAACGGGCGCGGCAATACGATAGAGGCTGAGCCCGGCGCTTCGAAAGGAGTTGATTTCCTGGTCGGCTGAGAGGCGGCCGAAGACCAGCAGGACGGCGACTAGGAAGCCCCAGGGGATGGTGAAGACGAGCGAGACGGGGAGAAGCTTGGCGATGAAAACGCCGAGGAAGGAGATCTCGACCTTTCGCTGGACGAGGAGGTCGTTGATTTCCTTAAAGATATTGCCGAGGACAAGAACGACGCTGAGGATCAGGACGGCAAAGATCGCGACCGACAATACTTGCCGGGTTACGTATCGGTCACTTTTGGTCAGCATGCTCTCTGCGCAAAACTAGGCGCTGAAATGATCAAGGTCGAGCGGGAAGACCTTGCCATCAGTCAGGGAGCTCATGAACGCCATGGCGGGCCTTCTTCCAAGGGGGCCTTGAGTCGCATTGTTCAAACACTTGTGGCCGTCGACCTTTGGTCTAACTCCAGATTTTGGGTCGACAAGAACGGGTGTTTTGGAGGGACCAGTTCAATCATTGAGCGGGAGGCATAGGCCACAAGCTTCATGAGGGAGTTAAGTTTGAGTTTGCGTTGGAGAGCACTGCTGTGTGATTGAACCGTGGAATGAGAGACCCCAAGAATGGAGAAGATTTCTTTGAGTTCATTCAGAGCAAGATGTTGGAGGATCTCAAATTCCCGGCGGGAAAGGTTCGAAGCTAAAGTGGGTGTCGCAATGGCGCAAGCGCGGGCGATGCCACCGACTGATTTCGGAATAGGAAAGAGTGGGCACGAATAACGGATGCTTGCAGCAGGTTCCAAACTTATCAGGCTTTCGGTAGTTCAGGGACCTGTGGATGCTATTGGCGTTGTAGTCTCCGCGCCAATTCTCCCGTCGAATCTCTGCTTCCAAGAGTGAGAAAAAACTCTCTTGATTCAAAAACTCGTCACGTAGTTTGTCGTGGTAGCTCTTGATGTAGCACCGCTCCCAGGGTGATCCGGCGGTATCCATAGCGAGGGTTTTTGCGGCTCACATTTACGGTTTCCTGTTCGAATTCCATACTCTGATGCCTCTGTTTGCCGCCAGCTCGCGCAATTCTTTGTCGGGGCAGGTGTTCCAGAGAAAATACGATAGCCGTGAGGCGAGTGCCTAGTCATCGATGACGCTCTCCTCATCGTGGTAGCGAAGGCGCCGCTTCACCGACTCCGGTGGATCGCGCAGATGGATCGCGGCTTCGACGAACTGGCCCATGTGAAGCATCGATAAGCGCAAGCCCTCGGAGACCTAGTCGAAGCCATGCGTCGTCGAATCTTCAGGTAAGTGTGTTGCAGTGGCAGGTCGATCCCGAGCAGGTCGTGCAGCGTGTTCTCGTATTCGACCCGGTTGAGGCGCCGTCGCACGACGCGGCCATCAGTTTGCTGCTTGCTCAGGCTAGCGGTGTGTAACTCGGTGTGCAATGACTTGAGGAATGCGTCGCGAGCCTCAGTTTTGGGTTGTAGCTTTGCGGCGGGCGGCGGCATCTTGCTTCCATTGACCTTGTCGAAAACGTTGATTCAGCGGGGATCTCCGGCATCCCATTTCAGCGCGGTCAGATCCAGCTTGCCCTTCTGCGAATCCGCGTCATGGCATTCGCTACAATTCTTCGCCAGGAAGGCTTCACGGTCGCCGGCAGCCTGGCTGACGATGGTTCCGGCTAGGGTGACAATCAGTGCCAGGATGGCGAGACGGTTCAAGTTAGTGAGGAGTTAGTGGCACCGCGGTGAAGGTTGTCTGCAACTTACCGTCGGTGGCATCGTAGAAGCGAATTTGGCCATCACTGCCGGCGGTGGCAAGACGGTTTTCGGTTGGATGGAAGGCGAGGCAAAATATTGGCTCTCCGGCTGGCTGAATGATTACTTTGCGCTGGCCGGTCTCGGTCTGAAAGATCCGAACTTCGCCGCTCTGTCCACCACAGGCGAGCTGGGAGCCGTCGGCGTTGAAGGCGACCGCATGGAGCGAGGTCGACATGTGTTCGAACTCACGCACCGCGTTCTCCTCTTTGTTGTCACCTTCCTTGAGGCGCCCCCCACGCGGAGCCATGCGATGCAGGCGGACCTTTCCCTCCTTGCCAGTGAAGGCGACGAGATCTTCCGTCGGATGTCGGGCGAGGGCGAGGATCGGTTCACGCGGTCGGGCAGCGTCGTCAACGAGATGGCCGCTGCTGACATCGATCAGTTTGAGCGCGGTGTCGCGGCTGCCGGAGATCAATCTGGAGCCATCGTGGACGAAGGCGGTCCCAAATACCCAGTCGAGGTGGTTGTCGCACTGCATCACCTGTTCGCCGGTCTTCACGTCGAACGCGCGTATCAATTTGTCGGCACCACCAACCGCGACGCGAGAGTTGTCGTTCGAAATTGAAACCCCGTAGAGCGTGTCGCTGCCGGCGCGTATCGAGCGGATGGATTTGCCTGAAGCAACGTCCCAGATCTGGATCTCGCCGAACTCCGAAGGAGCGCCACCGCATGCGACCAGCAACTTGCCGTCGCGAGAAAACTGGAGTGCCTCGAGGCGCGGCGAATCTCCCGGCCAGCGTGCAATGATCTCGCTGCCATCGCCCCGGTGGATGATGATCTCGTGATGGGCGGCGAGGGCCAGGATGTTCCCATCAGGAGAAAAAGCGATGGTGGGGACAGCGGGCGGTGAATGGTAGACGGGTAGCACTGCGGGACGGCGGGTGCCGAGGCCGCCCTCTGGAGTGTCGTCACGGGCGCCTTGGGCGACCCAGCGTGTCAAAATTTCGATCTCTGAGGCGATCAGAAGTTCGCCTTCGGGTGGCATCTCTGCTTCGTCTCCGCTGATAGAGATGATTAGCTCGCTATCGTCCGGCGCACCCGGCTCCAAGATCGTGCCGTGCTTGCCGCCCTTCGAGAGCGCTGCGAACGAAGTGAGATCGAGTTTGCCTTTGAGTTTCCCTGGGCGGTGACAGGAGATGCAGTTGGCGCGCAGGATCGGCCAGACATCGTTTGCAAAACTCACCGTAGATGGGTCTTCGCCTGCTGCCTTCTCGCCAACTTGAAGCCGGTAAGAGTGCCACTCGCTGCCAAAATCGAGCGCGTCTTGGACGGTGAGAAATATTGGGCCGTCCTCTATGGGAGTGATTTCGAGATTGCCATCGCGTGCATCTATTTTTGCGTCGTCTCGGACACCGAGTGTTGTTCCCTGCGCGTCGTAGGCCGTGAGGAGGGGGTCGAGTAGCGAGCCGCCCCCGTTGGCGATGATATCGATCCTCAATGTTCGTCCTGCCTTGGCCGCGATCTCGAAGGTATCGACATCACGCTGACCATTGATGAGCCCGTTCACCGACTTTCCCGGTTCGATCTTTTGTGCGGAGCGGAATCCTTTGTTGGGTTCATTCTCGTCGGCGAGCTGTGGGGCTGGGAGCACCTGGATCGTGACGGGCTGCGCCGCTTCATCGGCGATTGCGACGGTCAAAGCGAGCGGCCCGACGGGATGATCCGCTGCCAGTTTGAGCTCAATAACCACTTCGCTTTCGCCGAGGAGGTCGGCCGACATCCCGTCCGGGGTTCCCGCATCTTTCTTCTCCTTGATGGTGAGTTTGGCATCTGCCCGGACTTCGGTGGCCTCCTTCATCCGAAATCCCCGGATGCGCACGGTGCCCTCAAACCCTTGCGGCACCACCAACGGGACGAGCGCCGTCACCTTTGGTTCAACTGGTGGTTTGTCGGCGGCGGAGAGCGCTTGCGAAAATATCGCGGCCAGCACCAATGTCCGGAAGATTGTCATCAGGCGAACAATTCGTTGACGGTGGCGCCCTCCGCGAGAATCGAAACCGGGCGGCCTTCGGGTGTGACAATCTCCTTGGCCGGGTCGATCCCCAAGGCGTCGTAGATTGTCCACGCGACATCCGCAGGGCGTACCGGACGATCGGTCACGAATGCGCCGTTCTTGTCTGTCGAGCCAAGGACAAATCCGCGTTTCACGCCTGCACCGGCGAAGATCATGCTACCCGCGCGGCCCCAGTGATCGCGTCCGCCCTTGTCGTTGACCTTCGGGGTGCGACCGAATTCGCCAAAGCAGGCGACCAAGGTGTCTTCTAACAAACCGCGTTCATCCATGTCGCGGATGAGTGCGGAGAAGCCTTGATCGAACTCCGGCAGTTTTTTATCGAGTCCCGTGAAGATCTTTTCGTGATGATCCCATCCAGCGTAATTCACGGTGACAAAACGGACACCGTTCTCGATCAGGCGTCGCGCCATCAGGCAGCTCTGGCCGAATTCGCTGTGGCCATAGTCGTCGCGCATCGCAGCGGCTTCCTTGTCGATCGAGAATGCCTCCTGCGCTTTGGGTGAAAAAATCATCTCGGTCGCCTTCTGGCCAAACTCGTCGTAAGTGGCGATCTGATCACTGCCCTGCACGCGTGCGCCGAGTTGATCAATGGCCTGAAGCATGGTGCGCCTGCGCTCGCTCGATGCCGGTGCCAGCGACGAGTTTGCGGCGAGATCGCGGACTTTGAAGTTGGCATCGTTCGGGTTGCCGCACTTGAACGACTCGTTTCGTCCGCCGAGCCAGGCGCTTTTGCCGAGTTCCCAAGTGAACGACGGGTTCTTCGGAACCGCGACATAAGGCGGGACGAGACCTGAGAAGCCGGTCTCGTGAGCAACGACGGCACCGATGGCCGGGTGGTCGCCAAACGGCGTGCCGAAGCGTCCGCTCAGCACCCAGTTGGTGGCTGTCTCGTGGTGGTCGTTCTCGTGACTTCCGGAGCGGACGAGCGCGACCTTGTTCATGATCTTCGCGATCTTGGGCATGAGCTCGCCGACATGCAGCCCCGGGACGCTCGTCGGGATGCCCTTGTATTTTCCGCGGATTTCTTCAACCGCATTGGGTTTAAGATCGAAGGTGTCGTGGTGAGAAATCCCGCCACCGAGAAACACGAGGAGCACCGATTTCGCTCGCGCTGATGGAGCTCCTGCGGCACGTGCTTTTTCTGCGGCGAGTAGTGAAGGCAACGAGAGTCCGAGCGGGGCGAGCGCTCCGAGGCGCAAGAAATCCCGCCGGCTTTGGCCGGAACAAAGACCCGAACTCTTGGATGAAAGATTGACGGAAAGCATGTCGTGAAGTTGTCAGTGGTTAAAAGTGAATTCCTTGGAGTTGAGCAGCGCCCAGAAAAGATCGCGAAACACAAGATCGCGTGTGTCGTTGGCCAGCGATGTGTTTACAAGAGTGCGTTCGGCATCAGTCGGGAGTCGGGCGATGCTGTTGAGGTAAAGCGCGTCCGTCACGACCTGATTATCTGGATCCTTCAGCAAGGTCGAGAGGCGGCCGTTGGGCGCTGAGAGCTGGCGTTCCAGTTCACTTCCATTACGGAGATTGAGGAGCTGTGGCAATGTCACCTCGCCGCTACGTTCGCACGCACAGGCAGTGACGCGGTCGGATCTTCCAAACAGCGTGAGGAAGTATGAAGAGACACTCGGTTCTGGCAATTGCACCGCTCGCAGTCCGACCGGATAACCGGCGAACTCGTCAGGGACTCCAGTCGCTGATGCCATCGCGTCGAGCAGCACCTCGGCCGGCAGGCGCCGCGCGTAGTAGTGGGAGAAAAAGCGGCGCTCGCTCTGGTTTTCCGGCCGCGTCGTTGAACTCAACTGATAGGCGCGCGAGGTCAAGATCAGGCGCATCATGTGGCGGAGGTCGAATTTGGAATCACGGAACTCGGTGGTGAGAAGATCCCAGAGTTCTGCATTCGACGGCGGATTACTGCTGCGTAAATCGTCGACGGATTCGACCAAGCCGACGGCGAAAAAGTGACGCCACAGGCGGTTGACCATCGCGCCAGAAAAATCGGGACTCGCAATGATCCAATCCGCGAGTGCCGTGCGCGGGTCGGCGACGTTCCCGAAATCGATTGCCTTGCCGTCGAGAGCTTGCGCTAGGACTGGCTTTCGGGTGCGTGGGTGGTTTACCTGTGGCGGGCTGGCGCGGAGTTCGGCGAGGCGTTTCTGGTGGTTGGCGATCTCGTTTTGAATACCGTCGATCTCGCTCTGTGGCTTACCAGCGTCTTTGGCCTCGCGCAGCCGTTTCTCGGTTTCCGCGATGCGCTTCTTCTGTTCGGTCTCCTCCCGCGACTCTACCAACAGTCGCGTGCCGCCCTTCTGAGGATTCTCGCGCTCCAATCCGGTCTTCGCGAAAAACGCGGCGAAGTGATAGAAGTCGTCCTGCGTGAAACGCTCTAATGGGTGGTTGTGACACCTCGCACAACCGATGCGAGTTCCGAGAAACGATTGCGCGACACCGTCGGGAACATCGCTCTTCTCAACTTCGCGGTGCTCGCCGATCAGGGTGATGAAATAGCCGATCTCCGGGTGCTCGCGGACGTCGCCCGAAGCGGTCAGGACGTTCCGCGTGATCTGATCCCATCCGGCGTCATCGGCGAGACGGCTCCGCAACCAGGCGTGGAAGGCGCGCACACCTTTGACACCACGCACATCATGGTCGCGTTCGCGGCGGTTCTGTAAAACGTCGCACAGTTGGAGCGTCCAGTAGTCGAGCCACTCCGGTCGGGCGAGCAGGTGGTCGGCCAATTGAGCACGCTTGTCCGCGGCGGGATCTTGCAGAAACGCAGTGACTTCCTCAGCCGTCGGGAGAACTCCGATGGTGTCGAGGAAGGCGCGCCGCACAAACTCCGCGTCTCCACAATCTTCAGCAGGAGGCAGGCGCAGAGCTTCCAGCTTGGCGAACAGCGGTGCGTCGATCACGCTGCGATGCTCTGTGTAAAGCTCGGGCGAGACCTCGTGCTCGAATGGGATGGTGAAGCGCACCACCTGCACGAGGTTGAGAAAGTGCACCCGCACGGTGGCATCTCCATGGCCGAGTGCCGTGACTTTGCCTTCTGGTGTCACGTGTAGTAGTGCCTCGTCGTTCGAAAAAAACTGTGCCAGCCAGGTCACGTCGGAGGTGCTGCTATCGGATTCACGAGCGAGAACTTTGAGCGTCAGGCTGTCTCCTGGCCGGAGCGTCGATTCGTTCGGTGTGACATCGAGTGCCACCGGCATTGCCTCATCCTCAATCGGGCCGGGTGCTCTGGCTTTAATCCAATTGACCAAGGTTTTCCAAGCGGCCGAATCTTTGCGAAAGCGGGTTCCGCCCTCATGCTGAACACCGCCCGATGCTTTCTGGACTAACAGACTCTTCTCGGGAAACGCGTAATCGATCCGCCGTCCGTTCACGTCGCGGGTGATCCACTCATGATCCCAGTCCGGCGCGAACCCCCGCAAGCTCAAGCGGAATCCGTTTTGGCCAGCCTCCTTGCCGTGACAACCACCCTGGTTACAGCCGTACTTGGTCAGCACCGGTAACACTCCGCGCTGGAATGAGAGTGTCGGCTCGTCCGCTTGCAGCAATAAATTTGTCAGCGCAAGCAGTAACGCAGCGCGAAGAAGATTGAAGGGCCGCATGGTCTATTGGTTGATTGCTGGAAGTTGTTTTTTGGAAGGGTCAATAGACGACGTTGAGGGAATCGGAAAATTCGGATGGAGACTTATGGATCGAGATAGTAGGATTCCGGGTCGTGTTGCCAAGATTTAAACTGCTAACTGCTAGAAGTTTGCTTTTTGCGGGGTGTCCCTGAGGACGTTGTTGAGAAGATCGGAGATCGGAGAGGGGGTTGTTGTCGCTGCAGAACCAGGCCAAGGTGTCTTTCGCGATCCCAGCATCGCGCAGACCTTGGCGGAGAGCGCCGATGCTCCGATCCATGGCCACGAGTTCGCCGCAGTGATTCTGTGAGTTTTCATCAAGATCCTTGAAAGGCGCCTTATCTTCATCCGAAGACGCCGGGATGGTGCGTGTCATTGGCGAAGACCGGCACACTGGGACCGCGCATGCCATTGAGATGCCATTTCCCAAAGTGCCCTGTGGCATAGCCAGCCTTTCGTAGCGCCATGGCCACCGTGGGTTCTTGGCGACGCAAGGCATCTTCGTGAGAGTCCACACCGGTAAGCATGTTCGAGCGCCCCGTCAAGACACTGGCCCGAGTCGGCGAGCAGACCGGAGCACCCGCGTAGAACCGATCGAAGCGCAAGCCCTTGGCGGCCATGGCATCGAGGTGCGGCGTCCTAAGCACGGGATGATCATGGTAGCTTGTCTGCCCCCAACCCTGATCATCGGTCATGACCAAGACGATGTTAGGCTGAGCATCGACTGCATGGATGATGCTGCAAAGGAATGGCAGAAGCGATTTCGTGGATCGATGATTGAACGTTGAAGGGCAAACGTCCAACATCCAATAGGTCTCACGCCATGCATCACACTTTTCTGATCTTCATTGCTTTTCTTGGTTTGCAGGTGACAGCCTGGGCTGAAGCGGACGGCTTGTTTCATCCTTTGCTCACTGGGATCACCGCCGAGCCGTTGCTTTTGGATCTGCCGAATTGCAACAATGTGCTCTATCGCCATGATGGGAAACTGGTCGCTCTTGGTTACGCGGGCGATCTGTTTCTCCTGAGCGATACGGATGATGATGGCGCGGAGGACAAGGTGGAATTGTTCTGGGAAAGTGAGGGACGCATCACCGGACAGATCGGCATGGACTTGGCCCCGAAAGGAAGTCCTCATGGCAATGCGGTGTTTCTTGCCGCGAAAGGCAAGATCCTCATGATCGCAGATCAAGATGGCGATGATCGCGCCGAAGTCGTGCAAACGTTAGCAGAGGGTTGGCCACCGGCACGTGCGGGTGTGGATGTGACAGGGTTGACCGTGAATCCACGCGACGGCTCTGTCTGGTTCGGACTGGGCGTGCGCCTTTACAACGATGCCTATGAGATCGAAGAAACGGGCACGGCGCAGAATGACTTGAGCGGCGAGCGAGGCAGCATCTTGCGCATCGCTCCAGATTTCAAATCGCGCGAGAAGATCTGCACGGGGATTCGCTGGCCGATCGCGCTTCGATTCAATCCGTTAGGCGATCTCTTCTGCACCGATCAGGAAGGCGCCACGTGGTTGCCTAACGGAAACCCCTACGACGAATTGCTTCACATTCAGACAGGTCGGCACTATGGCTTTCCGCCGCGACACCCGAAGCATCTTCCCAATGTCATCGATGAACCCAGCGTCTACGACTACGGCCCACAGCATCAGTCCGCTTGTGGGATGAATTTCAATGAGCCCGTCAATGGAGGCCCCGTCTTCGGCCCGACCTGGTGGCGCGGCGATGCGCTGGTCGTAGGGGAATCGCGTGGGAAACTCTACCGCACGAAGCTGGTAAAAACTGAAGTGGGCTACGTCGCCCACAACGAGATCTTTGCCTGCCTCGGCATGCTAGCGATTGATGCCTGCGTCAGTCCCGGAGGTGAACTCCGCGTATGCACGCATTCTGGCGATCCTGATTGGGGCACGGGCCCTAAGGGGAAAGGCCAGATCTGGCGTGTGCGTTATGATTTATCTAGCATTACCCCACAACCAGTCATGGCTTGGCGCAGCAGCCCTGATGAAGTACGCGTGGCCTTTGATAAGACACTTCCAGCAGAACTCGAGTTCGCGGGAACAACCATTCACGCCAGTCCTAATGCTAGAGCTGGCGATCGATTCGAGACCATGCGTCCACCGTATGAAGTGGTGAAACGGCAGGTCGCAGATGGCAACCGTCAAGTCACGGTGCATGGTGCTGAGACGAAGAACGACCAGCTCACCATCCGGACGGAATCCATCTCGGAGCAGACGAGCTTCAGCCTCGATCTCACAGATCACTCTCTACAGGCCACTGGAAACGGTGTCTCGGCGACATGGAAGGACAGCGAAACGTTCACTGAATGGTTGCCACATGTCGATCTCACGGTCTGCCGAGATTTCATGCAGCCGAGCGGCCAACACGCCCGGCTCTTCACTCGCATGGAAAGCGCTGGCACGCTGACCCTGAAGACACAGCTCGATCTCTGGCAGATGCTCCACCCGAAAGTCCAGAAAGACGCTCAGTTGGACTATCAGTATTCTCCCGAAACGGTCACGGTGACCTTCGCCTCCACCACAGGTCCGCTCAGTATCAAGTTGGGAAACAAGTTCCAAACGTCCTCACGCGGCCACGTCACCCATGACCTCAGCCTGACAGTCACACCACTCGAGGATCGATGGCTTCCGATCGAACTCACATTGGAACATACAGGTGGAACAGCGCCGCAGTTGACTGCCTTCTGGTCGACTGCTGAGGACCGGCGACAACGCGCCTTTCCCACCCAGCGCTTCATTCAACCATGGGTCACGCCAAGCGAACCGGCAAGCGCCTGGGTACCGTCCAGACCGGAAACTAAAGGTGGCCATTGGGCCAAAGGCAAAGCCCTCTTCTTCGGCAAGGAAGCACTTTGCTCCACCTGCCATCAGCATGAGGGCCAAGGCACCCACATCGGACCCGACCTTTCTCATCTGCCTTTCAGGGACCACGATTCCGTCTTGCGCGACATCCTGGAGCCTTCGGCAAATATCAATCCTGACTACCCGACTCACGAAGTCACCCTGACATCTGGCGAGACACTGATCGCCGTGCCTATCATTCAGACCGATGGAAACGTTCGCCTCGGCATCGGCCCAGGCACCGCGAAGATCGTGCGCAAGACGGACATTGCCCAGTCACGCCCGCTCGCTCATTCTCTCATGCCGGCAGGACTCACAGAAACCCTAAGCACGGAAGAACGGCGTGATCTCATGACCTTCCTCCTTCATGAACGGCCGGTCATGCGGGACTATGCGTCTTTGCCACGTGACGAAGTGGATCACGCGCCCCACCCACGCACGCGCGTCGAACTCGACGCTGTGCTGAAAGGCGCTCCCCATCCACCTGCTCCAACGCGCGACATCAGCGTCGTCCTCGTCGCCGGAAAGAAAGATCATGGCGACGGCGAACACGATTACCCCCGCTGGCAGCGTGTGTGGAGTCATCTGCTCGCCATGGCAGACAAGACCGAGATCTCGACCGCCTGGGAATGGCCATCGCGACGGCAATGGGACGAGGCCGATGTGCTCGTCTTCTTCAAACGCGGGAACTGGACGCCCGAGCGCACGGCAGAGCTGACGCAATTTGTCAGCCGAGGCGGCGGAGCTGTTTTCATCCATTGGGGATGCGAGGCCGGGGACCACGCAGAGACGCTCGCAGATGTGATTGGGTTAGCCTCCAACTCCAAGCAGACGCGTTACCGTCACGGGATCATCGATCTCACGTTCAGTAGCAAAGACGCCCATCCGATCACTCGAGGTTACGAAAAAACGACCTTCCACGATGAAAGTTATTGGAAACTGATAGGCGACCAGACTCAACTCCATTCTCTGGCCACCGGTATCGAAGAAGGAGAAGCCTATCCTCTTTTCTGGGTTCGCGAATCCTCACCAAGCGGCGATCATCTGCCTGGCCGAATTTTTGTCTCCATCCCAGGCCACTATTCCTGGACCTTTGATGATCCCCTCTTCCGCGCCCTCTTATTGCGAGGTATCGCATGGACGGCACACGAGCCCGTCGATCGTTTCAACAACGTGATCGAGGCGGGCGTTGAAGTGCGCTAGCATCGACTGCTACTGCTAGGAATTTGCTTTGGGCGGGAGGGCTTTGAAGCCGCCTTTGGAGCGGAGGGGGGGTGCCAGGGGGTTGAGATCGCCGAGATCTGGGCCGATGGCGAGGGAACCAGTATCGAGGTATTGCTCGGCGGTGGCAGCGCCCCGTTTGCGATTACGGATATCACCTGCGACGGCATGGGGACGGAAGACCCTTCCGACGACATGATTTCGCTGACCTGGCCGTCGAAGGAAGGTAAATCCTACGGCGTCTTCTACTCCAAGGATCTTGTCGATTGGGACACCGATCTCAACGACAGTTACCCTGCGGATGCCGGCGATTCGACCACCGATACCTTCCCGGTCTCGCTGATCGTGGATGCGGATCCGGGTCGCGTGTTCTTCCGGATTGAAAAGTAGCTCGAGCTAGCAAGCATTTCAGCGGAGTCGTCCTCGGGGCGGCTCCGCTTTTTTATTTTCGAAATCATGCCGGCACGGATCGGTGGCATTTCGGCGGAGGTGAACTTGCCTCCTTCCCTTTGCCTGGTAGTTGGAGACTGTAGTTCGGGCTGGTTTTGGCCGGAGCGATCAGGTATCATCGCGACCGTTTAAACGACAGTATGAAAGCGCCCATGCACATTCTCACCCTCATCTCGGTATTGATGGTCGCGGCGGCGGCGCAGAATTCCGATCAGGACAAGCAGAGCCTCGATCCGGCACGGCAGAAGGAGATCTGGGATGCCGAGCATGTCACCTTCAAACTCGAGAAGCGATTTGGGAAGTGGTTTTTGGACGGCTTGCGCAAACGAAATGCGGAGATCCTGGCAGCGGCCTTTCACAAGGAATTCTCGGGCTCAGTGATCGCGGATAAGGCTCCATTGGAAAAACTCAGTAAGAGTCATGTCGAAGAAGTCCGGCGTAGTGCGGAAGATCGACCGGCGAACGCAGGCGAAGTGGCTGCGGCCTTGCTGACCCAGTTGCGATCAGTGGATAAAATCGAGAACCTGAGCTTACGCGTTCTACAAATCGCGGCCGCCGGGGAGGGAAAGTGGGAGACACGACTTTTACTGACAGCCACCGGGCGAGGTGCCAGGGGAGCGGTGACGGCTCTCGAATCGCAGCACACCGTCGGCTTCCAGACCAAGACAAACGCGGATTTTAACAGCGGAGCAGTGGTTTCCTCTTGGAAGATCCTGTCGGAAATCAGGCGCACCTCCCCGCAAATGCTGATGGAAGAGGTCACCGAAGCCAGCCAGCTGCATCGCCTGCCTCTCACCGACAACTGGAAAATGCCCAAAGAGGAGACAGCCCTGCGCTACAGCTTTCAGTTCGCGGTCGAGGATTTTGACCGAGATGGATACCTCGACATCGCGATCGCATCGGTGCGCGGACCGACGGCGCTCCTCAAGTCGCTCGGGGGTCAGCGCTTCGCGGTCGCGAACCAAGCCTTCGGGCTTCCGATGATGGCGACCAAGGCGGAACGCGCGCTGGCCTGTTGGTTGGACTTTGATAACGATGGTTTCCCCGACTTAATCCTTGGCGACCGCGTCTATCGGAATGTCGGAGGGAAAAAGTTCGTAGAGATCACGACCGAATCGGGTCTCGAATTTCCACTCGCTCCGATGGGCTGTAGCGTCGCGGACTACGATGGCGACGGCCTCTGCGACCTCTACGTGCTCTATCAGGGGACTGTCGCCGGTGATGAGCCACTGCCCTGGGTCGGCGATGACATCTCTGGCGCGCCGAATGTGTTGTGGAAAAATCTCGGCGGTGGGCGGTTCAAGGATGTCACTGCGGAGAGCAAGGCAAGCACGGGCAAGCGAAATTCCTTCGCCGCGACCTGGCTCTATGCCGATGGCGACGCTCTCCCCGATCTCTACGTGGCCAACGACTTCGGGGCGAACAACCTGCTACGAAACAAGGGCGATGGCAGCTTTGAGGAGATCGCCCAAGAGAACGGTGCTGCGGACTTTGCGACCAGCATGGGCGTTGCCAGCGGCGATTTGGACAATGATGGCTCACCTGAAATCTATGTCGCCAACATGTATTCCAAGATGGGGCGGCGCATCATCGGGCAGGTTTCCGAGGACGATTACGGGCCGGGAGTTTACAAGCAAATCAAGGGTGCCTGCGCGGGAAACCGGCTCTACAAACGCGGTCCTGATGGCGGACAATACAAGGAATGGAGCGAGCCCTGGGGCATCAACGACATCGGATGGGCCTACGCGCCCGCAATTGCAGATCTCAATAACGATGGCCTGCTCGACCTCCACGCGACAACCGGATTCCTCAGCTTCGATCGCAGCAAACCAGACGGATGAACCTGCTTATGGAGGGCTGTCGTGTCACAGCCCCATGACCGGCTCAGTCAGCTTGATGCGATCGGTGAGATCGATGAAGAAGCCGGCGAGTTCTGGACCAAAAACCCCTTTCAAATGCCAAACGAACGGGAAAACCTGAGTTCCTACGAGCGCAACCGCACCTTCCTCAACCTCGACGGCAAATCCTTCATCGATGTCTCATTCGCCTCGGGGGCGGATATTGACTCCGATTCCCGCAGCGTCGTGGCTGCGGATTTCGACCGCGATGGAGCCACCGACCTGCTGGTCGGCTCGGTCGGAGGGGGCTCGTTGCGGCTGTTCCTCAACCGTTTCCCGAAGGCCAATTACTCCCGCATCCGCCTTGAGGGTTCCGGGAGCAACCGTGCGGGGATTGGCGCGCGGCTCACGGCCACCGTGGGAGCGCGAAAACTGGTTCGCGACTTATTCCCACAAAACGGTTTTATGGGACAAGGTCCTGCAGAAATCACCCTCGGACTCGGGGACGCCACGGCAATCGATCGCCTCGAAGTTCGTTGGCCGTCAGGAAAAACACAGGTTTACGAAAATCTTGCCGCGAATCAGTATTTCTTGCTCAAAGAAGATCTGAAATAGCGTGGTTCCGGTGGCTTTCAATACTTCTTCCGCGATCTCTCTATCGCGCGGAAAGAACGACGTATTCCTCGCGGGTCACTTCGCCATCCTTATTCTTGTCAAATCTCTTGTAGCGGGCCTCAAGATCCGGCCCTGTCTGTCCCTGAAGATATTCCTTTAAAGTGAGAATGTCATCTTCGTTGGTGTCCCAGCGGTTGAAGGGGGCATTCCGGTCACCTTTCTTTTTCTTGGGGCCCTCCACCTTTTTTACGGCCGAGATCGCCAGGGCGGACTCGTTGAAGGATTTTGACTTTTTCTCTTTTTGAACCTCGGGGTAGCTACGGAGGAAGTTGTTTTCGTCGATGAGATTCAGGTAGAAGTGAGTGGTGCCTTTTGGAAGCTCTGCGGTGACCTTGTTGTTCTCTTTGAGAGTCGCTGGCGTGCGGAACCATTCCTCGTAGCGGGTGCCGCCATTGAGGGGGTAGATGAGGTCGGCGTGGACGACTTTAGCGCCATGCCCTTTGTCGGTGAATTCAACGGTTGGCCCGGTGCGCCGGTGGGTGAGCACGGTGGAAGCCTTCTCTTTGTTCGGCAGGGCTACTCCGGTGTTGGGGTTGTAAGAGGGGTAGCTGGCCTCCATTTCTTCCAGGATTTCGGTGAGATGTTGGTTCATTTCTGCGGTCTTTTCGGGGAGGGCTTCGGCGAGATTTTTGGCTTCCTCGAAGTCGACCCGTTTTTGCCCGTCTCCCGTGGTCTCGCAGAGGCGAAAGAGTTCCAGTTCGGGAGAGTTGGGATTCAGGAGGTAGTCGTAGTTTCGGATGAGCTTGAAATCGCCGATGCGGATGGTGTTTTCCAATGCGCCGCCGTGTGGGAAGTGCCAGACACATGGTGTCGCGAGCGGAGCCGTCAGGGTTTTTGACGAGCTTCGGATCACGCGGGTTTCCTTTGAGGAGAGGGAGGATGTTGGCACCATCGAGGTTCTTTTTGTCCGGAGTCGGGGTGCCGGTCATGGCGAGAATGGTGGGGTAGAAGTCGAGACCGTTGACCATGACTTCGGTCTGCACACCTGCGGGAATACCGGGGCCGGTGATGATGAGGGGGACGCGGGTGCCGCCTTCTTTTGCGGATATTTTTCCGCGATCGAGTGGATTGTTGTCGGTGTAGCGCTCTTTTGGGCCGCCTTCCATGCCGCCGTTGTCGGAGGTGAAAATGAGGTAGGTGTTTTCGCTGAGCTTGTGGCCGGGACAGCGTGGGTCATCGGTGTTTTCGAGATACGCGATGACGGTGCCAAGGTAGTAGTCGAGCTCCTCAACCATGGAAGCGAAGAAGGGGTTCTGCTGGCCGGGGATATCCTTGGTGGGTGTTTTGGCGGGATCGATGCCCATGCGTTTGGCATACTTTTCCAGACGCGCTTTTGAGCGGGTGTGGATGGGGGCGTGGACCAGCCAGGTGGCGTAGTAGAGGAAGAAGGGCTTGTCTTTGCTCTCCTTCAGGAAGGTAAGGGCATCTTCGTTTGTTTGACTAATCAACAAGGCTAACAAGTCGGAGATGGCGACGCCGAGGAAGCCGTCCGTCCAATCAAATTGGGAGTTTACACCGGCGCCGCCATTCCTATAACGTTGAACTATGATACTCCTATGAAGCCAAACAAACCCCCAGCGCCCATTGGATTAGCGGTGTGTTTCTTTCTTGCAACCGTGGTCACGAACGGCAATGCGGAGTCCGAGACAAAGCCCGAAATTGACACTAGAATGGAGAAGCTGGAGAAGCTGGGGAAGTTGCCAGCCAGCCAGTTTTCAAAGATTATCGATCACTCCACCTCACCAAACAAGCGATTGGCTGTGGCAGTGGGC
>CAWUTG010000070.1:0-43959 GCA_963925135.1 uncultured Verrucomicrobiales bacterium
CCATCACCATCACCCAAACCGGCGGCATCACTCTTCCAGACTCCTCCAGCCTCGTCGTTTCCGAAATCTCCTACAACCCTCCCGGACAAGATGAACTCACCGAATATCTCGAGCTCATGAACATTGGCACCAGTCAGCTCGACCTCGCCGGCACCAGTTTCACCGCGGGCGTGACCTTCACCTTCCCCGCCGGCAGCGCCCTCGCTCCCGGTCAACGCATCGTGATCGTAAGAGACCTCACCGCCTTCCGCGCCCAATTCGGAAATGGACCCAACGTTGCGGGGACCTTCACCGGCACCCTCGATAATGGTGGCGAACTCATCACCCTCATTCAGCCCGGCGGAGCCATCATCCAATCCTTTACCTATGACGATATCGCTCCGTGGCCGGTCGAAGCCGATGGCGATGGCTACTCCCTCGTTCTCGTAGTCCCCGAATGCGCCCCGGACCACAACCTCGCCATCAACTGGCAGGCCAGCCTGCAACAGGGTGGCTCACCTGGCACTGACGATGCCCCCGACTACCTTGCCTGGAAAGCAGACTACGGAAATCCTGCCGATGACGCAGACCCCGATGGTGATGGCTGGACCGTACTCGAAGAGTTCGTCTTTGGCGGCACTCCTACCGCCCGCGACAATCTCGCTCCCAGCTACCAATTCAACTCCAGCAGCCAGACCATCACATCCAGCATCACCCGGCGTGCCGGGCTTTCTGCCAAGTTGACGATCGAAACCAGTGCCGACTTGATCGACTGGGACCCCGACGAGACCGCCAGCGTCATCTCAAATCAACGATCACCCGCCAACCCGGACCTCGAAATTGTCACCTACTCCATGCCCGTCAAGGCAGCCGCCGCCTACTTCCGCTTCGCCATCAAACAGTGACACAGGCTTGTCCTGCATCGGGGCCTCAGTCTAGGATGGGCATCATCCTAGACGCCCATGTCCCGATTCTACACCCTACTCGTCATCTCAGTCCTCGGCCTTCTCCCGGCCTCGGCAAAGCAGCCCAACATCATCTACATCCTCGCCGATGACCTCGGCTATGGTGACCTGGGCTGCTACGGCCAAGAAATCATCAAGACCCCCAACCTCGACCGCATGGCAGCCGAGGGCATCCGCTTCACCCAGCACTACTCCGGCAGCACCGTTTGCGCGCCCTCCCGCAGCTGCCTGCTCGAAGGCAAGCATACCGGCCATACCTACGTTCGTGGTAACGGCAGTCTCCAGATGCGACCCGACCCGCTCGACCCCATCTTCCCCCGCGCTCTCAAAAACGCGGGCTACCACACCGCCCTCATCGGAAAATCCGGACTTGGTTGCAACACCGACGACGCCTCCCTCGTGACCGAAAAGGGCTTCGACTACTTCTTCGGCTACACCTCCCACACCGCCGCTCACTTCTACTATCCCGACTACCTGTGGCGTAATGGCCAGAAAGTTCTCTATCCCAACAACACCCTTCACGAAGGCGACAACTACAGCTCCACCGTCGTCACCGCCGAAGCGCTCAACTATCTTGAGCAACAAAAAGACGGCCCCTTCTTCCTCCACCTCGCCCTGCAAATCCCCCACGCCAGCCTCCGCGCCAAAGAAGAATGGAAGGCAAAATACCGACCCATTCTTAACGAGAAGCCACTCCCTGAGCGAGAAGGCCACCCGCACTACTCCTACGAGCGGGAACCCAAAACCACCTTCGCCGCCATGATCTCTTACATGGATCACAACATGGGCCTCCTCCTTAAAAAACTTGAAGACCTCGGTATCGCCGACAACACCCTCGTCATGTTCGCCAGTGATAATGGCGCGATGCGCGAAGGAGGACATAAGATGGAAAGCTTCAATTCCAGCGGTCCCCTCCGCGGAGGAAAACGCGACCTTTACGAGGGCGGTATCCGTGTTCCCATGATCGCCTGGTGGCCTGGAAAAATCCAACCCGGTCAAATCACCGATCACCCTTCGGCCTTCTGGGACATCTCCCCCACCGTCCGTGAACTCGCCGGAGCCGCAACCCAGGAAGACACCGACGGACTCTCCCTCGTCCCTACCCTCCTGGGCAAAGGTGAGCAGAAGAAACACGACTCCTTCTACTGGGAATTTTTCGAAGGCGGAGGAAAACGCGCTATCCTCCAAGACTCCTGGAAACTGGTTCTCTTCAACACCAACAAGGACAACAACCCCAAAGCCGAGCTCTACAACATCGAAAAAGACCTTGCCGAAAAAAACAACCTCGCCGCCAAGCACCCCGAAAAAGTGAGCGCCCTCATCTCGCAAATGAACCAAGCCCGCACCCCTTCACTACACCCAAGCTTCAAACTGAAATCTGAAAAATAGGCCCCGATCCTTTCCCATTGCCAACCAATCCACCTCGTCTCACTCTGCAAAAATGAAACTTCACTCATTCAAAAGCTCTCTCATCCTTCTCTTTTCCCTGGCCATTCTTCATGCGGAAAGCAGTCCAAATTTTCTCGAAGACACCATCCTCCCGGCCGCAGAATTGGAAAACACGACCCTTGAGGAAATCGCGGAATTCCTTGCGCTCCGATCTGTTGAGCTGGACCCAAAAAAACAAGGCCTTTCTTTCAACATCCTGACTAAGCCCACGAAAGTTGATCCCGCCAAGCCTTATGAGAACCCTTTGGAAGAACCAGCCTTCATCAAAAAGTTTTCAGCGAAAGACATCACCTTTAAATCCTTCCTGGATCAGATCACCAAGGGATCTGACTTCACCTATTCGGTCGAGCCTCTCGGGGTTGTCTTTAAGCACAAGGACTTCAAGAAAAAGCCCACGCCAAAGGCCGACAAAATCAACCCTGAGGATCTGGCCAAACTCCAGAAAATCATCATTCTTAGTTCGACGAGCAAAGACTAGCCCACCCCTAATGCACCATCGGACGGACCGGCACCCCGCGACTTCTGAAATACTCTTTGGCTTCCGGAACCGTGTGTTGGCCAAAGTGGAAGATGCTCGCGGCGAGAACAGCGTCCGCCTTCCCGTGTTCGAGAACGTCCACCATGTGCTCCAGAGTTCCCGCTCCGCCACTGGCGATGACGGGAATGCCCACCGCTTCGCTCACCAGACGGGTGAGTTCAATATCGTAACCGTCCTTGGTGCCATCAGCATCCATACTGGTCAGTAAAATCTCTCCGGCCCCGCGATTGTAAACCTCTTTCGCCCACTCGATCGCATCCAAGCCCTCGACAGGCTTCCGCCCTCCGTGGGTGTAAACGCCCCACTTCCCGTTACCGAGATACTTCGCATCAATTGCCACCACGATACACTGGTTCCCAAAAGCCTTCGCACCTTCGTCCACCACCTCGGGTCGAAAAATTGCAGCGGTATTCACCCCTACCTTGTCCGCTCCCGCCAGAAGCATCCGGCTCATATCTTCCACCGTCCGAATCCCCCCACCCACCGTGAGCGGCACAAAGCATTTCTCTGCAGTTTGGCGAACGACATCCACCATGGTATCACGGCCATCGGACGACGCGGTGATATCGAGAAAGACGATCTCATCCGCCTGCTGCTCGTTGTAAGCCACGGCGCATTCCACCGGATCCCCCGCATCACGCAGGTCCACAAAGTTCGTTCCCTTCACAACCCGACCGTTCGTAACGTCGAGACATGGAATAATCCGCTTGGCGAGCATGGGCGAGATGTAGCGGTCCGCATCGTCCGAGGCAAGGATGATGCCTGCTCCTTACCAACTCGTCTTGGCAAAGCGACGATCCTCCCCCCCCTAGTTTAGGTTCAAGACCTTGGCGAAGAAATCGAAATGGTACCAGAACACCATCATCACCACACCCCAAGAGAGCATCTTCTTTCCGGTCTCACGGGATCTATCGTTGTAGGTAGGGCAGGTTCCACCCGGAGTCTTCTCCTCCATATCGACCACGGACCAACCAATCCCGACTCCAAGCAATCCCCCTGCCAAGACAGCCAACCATCCTCCTGCAATGAGCCACTCGGGAGCCGGCTTGCCATTTCGTCGCCGCTCTTCCAGATTTTCACTCTCCTCCTCCACCTGCTTTATGTCCAGCTGACGCTCCTTCGCCATTCGCTTGGCATGCGCCACATCAAAGGCGCTCCATGAATGCTGATCGACGAGGAGATCAAGCAATTCAACATCCGAAAAATCGTTCAAATAGTGATCCACGGGTAAAGCCGAAAGCGCCAATTCTTCCTCAAGAACGAGACGGGCTTTCTGGAAGTCCCTCCGTTTCACCTTGATGACTCCCTCATCGGGATTGTTGTTCCAAGCTCCATAAGCCTCCCCCAGATTACTTGGAGTCCCGGCGATTCCTGTCCTCATTTCAATCCCTGCATTATGCAGGCACTCACGATAAGCCTCGAGATCTCCGGCATCCGCGGAACGAAAAAGCTCCAACCACTCGTCTTCTGACTCAAGGGCCCCTTCACTTTATTCTTAGTCATAGGAAAAAATCAGAGGCCTTCAAAGCCACGGTAAATTTCGTAAGTGCCCGTCGGGACCGTGACCGGACGCCACTCATTCTTGAGCCTGCGGTGGGCTTTGATGAACGCGGTGGGATCAGCCCAGTTCTCGGTGGATCGACCCACACTCTCGCGCCGCATCCCGATCGCTAAGTTGTGACGGATTTCAAAATGAAGATGGGCCGCATACATCCCCCGGTTGTTGCCCATGGTCCCGATTTTTTGCCCTCGCTTCACGAGATCGCCCTTCTTCACCAGGATCGTGCGAAGGTGCCCATACTGGGAATCGACATATTTTATCTGTCCCGTCTTGGGCTCGCGATAGGCATGACGAAGCAAGACCACCCTTCCCCAACCTACCTTCACGTCAGCGGCAAAGGTCACGACCCCGTCACCACAGGAATAAATGGGATCATTGAGATCCGAATCCCCGCCGCCTGTGCCATTCCAATCTTCACCGAAATGCACCGGAGACTTCAACCGCAACCCGCGCGCATTGTAGTAACCCGCAGCCTCCGGCTTTCCGACCGGATAATCGAAGCCGTCGGCGAGTTGCATCCGGAGCGATCCGGCACAAGGCAGCCCCGTCGCCAGGAGCGCGATGAAGAGTCGAAAGGTCGTCACCATCATTTGGAAGTAGCAGCGGCCGCTCGACGGAGCCGGTCCATAATCGCGACCCCGATTCCAGTCTCACTGACCGATTCAGCAACAATAAGATCCAATCCCGCGGCATCAAGCTTTCGGAGACAATAAAACAAGCGCACCGCACCTTCAGCGAGCTTCCCCTTTCCAGGGCTCATCATTTCAATCTCTTCCCAATCGATCAGATCGACGAGCGAAGTATTCCCCTCTCCCCGATAACTTAAAAGTCCGTATCGTTTTCCCTCTTCAGGCACAAAATCGCCCGCTTTCTCGACCAGCAGCAAGGGCGTCGCCGGTGCATAATGACTCTCCGTCTGACCAGGAGCTTCAATGTGGTCTTCCTTCTTACGCTTCGGTTTGATGACCTTGGCAATCTTACGCAGATCCTCACGGGCAATCGGGCCAGGGCGCAGAAGTCTCAACACCGGACCTTTTTCAGTCATCTCGGGAGCCACAATCGTGCTTTCCACACCATCCCTGCAGGCCCCGCCGTCCACAATGAGAGGAATCTTACCACCCAGCTCCTCCATCACCGCATCGGCCGAGGTCGGACTAATCCGCCCATACCGGTTGGCACTGGGAGCCGCGATGGGCATTTCCTTCGCCACCGCCCGCATCACTTCGTGAGAACTCATCCGCACCGCCACGTTTGGCAAGCCGCTGGTCACGATGTCGGGAATCTCAGGCCGCTTGGGCAGCACTAGGGTCAAAGGCCCGGGCCAAAAGGCTTCCACCAAGGCATCCACCACTTCGTCTAGCTCCTCGGGGACATCCACAATGGTGTCAAGATCCCGCTTGTGGCCAATATGAACAATCAGCGGATCAAAGCTGGGCCGCTCTTTCACCTCAAAAATTTTGGCCACAGCCTCCGCATTGAAAGCATCCGCTGCGAGCCCGTACACCGTCTCAGTCGGCAATGCTACGACCTCTCCCTGCTGCAAAAGCTCCACCGCCTGGGCGACGACTTCACGCCAATCCTCGAAATCTGCTACGACTTGTTTTGTGTCCACGGGAGATCTTTAGCAAATACAGCTTCATAGATCGAATTCAGAAGCTACTCTTTTGCACGTCAACATGCAGCGGAACATTATTCTCATCGGCTTCATGGGAACGGGCAAGTCCACCATTGGACGAAACCTTTCCCAGACCTTTGGGTATCCACTCATCGACACCGACCAGATGATCGTCGAGCAGCAGGGTTGCAGTATTCCGGAAATCTTCGGAAAAGACGGCGAGCCAGCCTTCCGCATCCTGGAAACCGAACTCCTCCGCTCCCTCTTCAAGCATAGCGGGCACATTATTTCGACCGGCGGCGGAATCATCGGCTCGGAAGAAAACCGCAGACTACTTCAAGACCTGGGCTACGTCGTGTGGCTCCGCGCCAGTCCGGGGGAAATTCTCAAGCGAACCTCGCGAAACACCAACCGGCCCCTTTTGAACAACGACGACCCCGAAGGCACCATCCGCCGGCTTCTCGAGATCAGAAACCCGCTTTATCAAGAGACGGCCCACCTCTGTATCGAGACCGACCAACTCAACTTCGATGAAGTCACGACCGGCATCATCGAATCCGCACGCTACTTTTTCTCCGCACCGTCATGAACCCGGAAACGGTGAAAGCGAATATCAAGTTCGTCGCCCGCCAACTGGGCTTCGATGACTGCCGGATCGCCGCCGCCTCCCGCGCCCCGCATGCCGACGACTATCTGGAATGGGTCGAGCAAGGAAACGCCGGGGATATGGGTTGGCTGGAGCGGAACATCGAACGCCGTTGCGACCCGCGCGAAGTCCTGTCCGGTTGCAAATCGATCGTCACCCTGGCCCTCAACTACCTCCCCTCGAAAGAGCAAAGCGAGACCGACTACCGCATCGCCCGCTATTCTTGGAACGACGACTACCACGACCTCATCGACGACAAGCTCAAGGACCTTGACCTCGCGATGCAGGACATGGGCGGCCAACAACGCTACTACGTCGACACCGGCCCGGTGTTAGAACGCGACTTCGCCAGCGCCGCCGGCCTTGGCTGGAATGGCAAATCCACGGTCCAGATTCATCGAAAACTCGGCACCTGGTTTTTCCTCTGCGAACTCCTGACCACCCTCGAAATCCCGGCTGACGAACCCTCCAGCGATCACTGCGGAAAATGCACCGCCTGCATCACCGCCTGCCCCACCCAGGCCATCGTCGCCCCGCGCAAGCTCGCCGCAAAGCGCTGCATTTCCTATCTCACCATCGAGCATAAAGGTGCCATCCCCATGGAATTTCGCACCGCCATTGGCGACCGCATTTACGGATGCGATGACTGCCTCGACGCCTGCCCCTGGAATCGCTTTGCCCAGGTCTCACGCGAAGCCAGCTTCCACGCCCGCCCTGCCATTTTTAAACACCGCCTCCGCGACTTCCTCACCATGACGGTCGAAGACTTCCGCGAAACCTTTGCCAAGTCGCCCATCAAGCGCATCAAACGCGACCGCTTCCTCCGAAACGTCTGCGTCGCCCTCGGCAACACCGGCACACCGGACGACCTCTCCCTCCTCCGGGAAACCGCATCCCGGGAATGCGAACTCGTCACCGAGCATGCCCTTTGGGCTATCGACGAAATCCAAGCGCGAAACCCTTCGCTTTAGCCTTCTTCGTATTTCTCCCTCAGCTCGAGATAAATCCGCTTCGCCTCCTCAAACCGGGAGCGCTCACGATCCGCCTGACTGGACGCTGCTGAAGCTCTGGAAACTGGAGGATCAACCTCGGGAACATCCACCAGCTCGATCAACACCTCATCGCCAAGCGACAGCTCTTGTTGTTCCACCCAGCGTAAATGCTCATCGTCGCCCTCAAGCCGGTTGGTCAATCCACCCACCGAAAGCAACAAAGTAACTCCCACCTCCTCCTCTCGCTGCGGCTTGGTCTGCGGGCCTAATTTCCCAAGCGCATTGACGATCGTGTGTAAAACAGCGAGATCCCCGGCTCCAGCAAGCGTCAGTTGACGACCGTTTAAAGATGTTCTCAGCGCAATCATTGTTGCGCACAATTAAACAGCGCTCCCAATAAGGCAAAAACCAAAGACGGCATCCTGCTCGAGCAGCAGACCTATCGACGCCCTTGAAAAGCCCGGGAGAGAGTCAGCTCATCCGCATATTCCAATCCCCCGCCTGCCGGCAACCCCTGCGCAAGCCGGGTCACTTTACAATCCAGCCCGGACAAGGCCTCAGCCAAATAGTTGGCCGTCGCTTCACCTTCGACATCCGAACCGGTTGCTAAAATCACCTCCACCCCGGGCGTATCACGCACCCGCCTCACCAAACCTCCGATTCTTAAATCTTCAGGACGCACATCATCCAAGGGCGAAAGCCGGCCACCCAAACAATGGTAAAGCCCACGAAAAACCCCGGATCGCTCGATTGGCAAAACATCCGTCGGTTGCTCAACCACGCAGAGAATATCAATTTCCCGACCCTGCTCGCGACACACCGCACAACCAGTCACGCCCGCGAAAAAACCACAAGTTGGACAGGCTTTCACGGTTGCCACACAAGCATCCAAAACCCTTGCCAGATCACCCGGCGAGGCCTTGGGACTTTGCAAAAGATGCACCGCAATCCGTTCCGCGCTGCGCGGTCCCACACCGGGCAACCGCTTCAACTCAGCAACAAGCGCTCTGACTTCTTCCGGGTATTCAACTCTGGCCATCGGAATGACGCTTATAGTTTTCAGCTCCGAGCCCCCCATCAAGATCGATGACATTTTCAGCAGGCCGTCCCACGACTTCCTCACAAGGCATGAGGTGCGAGCGCGCATAAATCGTTGCCGACAACCAGCCCCAGAGAACCGCGATAATCATTCCAAACGGTTTCCAAAAAATTCCCCACACCGCAAAGACCGGAATTAAAGTGAACGTCAAAAACAAGGCCGACACTCCCACGATCGTACGTCGGGATCCACCGGGCGTGCCCAAAATCGCAGCGACCACCCCAAAGACACCTGCAGCGGTTACCAAAATCCCCACCGTGTCCGGCAAGCCCATCTCTGAATTGAAAATCAGCCCGCCGTTGAGACAGGTCTCACGCAGCGATTCAGTGAAACCGCCAAAGATCCCCATCAACTCAATCGCCACTCCAAGCAGGAGGGAAACAAAGCCGAAAATGATCAGCGGAACCGCAAAGTGGCCCGCAGGTTTTTCAGATTGGGACATAGTGTGCAAGGCACTGGTAGCAGATTTCTGGGCCCCTTCAAAGGGATTTGCATCCGAGTCCAAGCACGATTCATCCTTGCTATCCTTGTAAACGCCTTTAAATGGAGAACTTCTTTGAGGGCTTCAGCCCTCCCCATTTCCAATCTACTTCGATGAGAGACTGGTTCCGGGTTTTCAAATCCCTTGTCGAACCCCGGCCGGGTGGCCCATTTACGCTACTCCGCCTCTCAGAAAAACATGACCCCTACCTCATTCGAGGAGATCGCACTCGCGGCTCCCATTCAGCGTGCCCTCAAGGAGCAAAACTACGTTTCGCCCTCCCCCATTCAGGCACAATCAATTCCCACCTTGCTCAAAGGGCAGGATCTCATCGGCATCGCCCAAACCGGCACCGGAAAAACGGCAGCATTCTCGCTCCCCATTCTCAATGCCCTTCACGAAAATCCCACCCGCCTCAAAAGCCGCTCGGCACGTGTCCTCGTCCTCACTCCCACCCGCGAACTCGCGACCCAGATTTCCGCTAGCTTCGAGACCTACGGCCGCCATATCAATTTCAGCAAAACTCTGATCTTTGGTGGCGTAGGAAAGAATCCACAGATCAGAGCGATACGCTCCGGTGTCGATGTCCTCGTGGCCTGTCCAGGCCGCCTTCTTGACCACATGGACCAGGGGGATGTCGATCTCTCCGGCGTCGAATTCTTTGTCCTCGATGAAGTCGACCGCATGCTCGACATGGGATTCCTGCGCGATGTCAAACGCATCATCGCAGCGCTTCCCCGCAAACGTCAGTCCCTCTTCTTCTCAGCGACTCTTTCGCCAACGATCGATGAGCTCGCCCGGAGCATCCTCTACAAGCCGGCCTCGGTTTCCATCGCCCCCAAAACAACCACCGCGGAAAAAGTCGACCAACGCGTCTGCTTCGTGGACCGGGAAAACAAAAAGGAACTCCTTGCCAAGCACCTCGAAGAAGAGCGGGACAAGGGACTCACCATCATCTTCTCCAAGACGAAACACGGTTCCGACAAACTTTGCCGCTGGATCAACGCAGCCGGGTTTACGGCCGAAGCGATTCACGGAAACCGTTCGCAACCGCAACGTGAACGCACCCTTGAAAAATTCAAGAAGGGCGCGCTCCCCATCCTCGTCGCGACCGACGTGGCGGCACGCGGAGTCGATGTGAAAGACGTCACCCTCGTCGTCAACTTCGACCTCCCCAACGAAGCTGAGGCCTACGTTCACCGAATTGGCCGCACCGGCCGTGCCGGAGCCACCGGATCTGCCGTATCCTACTGCAGCCCGGAGGAACACGAATTCCTGATGGATATCGAGAAGCTCATCAAGCAGGACATTCCTGTCGATTCCAACCACGATCATCACGACGAAGAACTTGCCTCCCTCCATGCCCGCGGCATTAAGTCCAAACTCTCCACCCGCGACAACGGCGGGAGCAAAGGAGGCGGTGGTGGTGGCGGCGGCCGGGGTCGTCAAGGAGCTACTGCAAATTCAGGGGGTGGTCGCGGACAGGGCCGCAGCTCTGAAGCGCCCAGCGGAGGTCAGCAACGACGCCGTCGCCGGAGATAGTCTAAATCAGGGAGCGCCACTCACCAGGAGCGAGATCATCGGGGAGCTCGATGGTCCCGATCGCTTCCCGGTGAAGGCCAATCACCTTGAGATCGTATCGAGCGAACATGCGCTTCACCTGGTGATGCTTGCCTTCGTAAATGGTAAGCTGGCATCGATTTGAAGCTAACAGGTTCACCATTGCCGGGCTGGTCATTACCTGTTCTTTAGCGAACCACATGCCCTTTTGGAACTCTGCAATCGCCTCCTCGCCAATAACCCCATCAAGCTCGACAAGGTATCGCTTCCCCACCCGTTCCCCGGGCTCAGTGAGTGATTCGGAAAAATGACTATCGTTGGTGAGAATCATCAAGCCCGTCGTGAAGCGATCCAGCCGCCCGGCCAGGTGAAGCTCACCGGCCCACTCTTCCTTGATCAGATCAATCACGGTCTCATGTTCATCGTCCGAAGTGGCACTGACCACTCCGGACGGCTTGTGCAGCATCAAAGCCCGCCGGGTCGGATTCCGAACAATCTCGCCCCGGCACTCCACCCGGTCGAATTTACCAATTAAAACGGCACCCTCCAAAACCACCTCACCATTGACGAGCACCTCACCTGCCTCGAACACTTCACGGGTTCGTCGCTTGCCGGTCTCTCCCCACTTTGCGATCAGCCGATCCAAACGCATGATGCTACCGAAGTCGGATGGTGTTGGCTTGCAGGAACTTCTTCAAGCCTGCCGGAGTCCGCAAGAGGAGCTCACCATTGGCAGAGAGTCCTTCCATTCGCCCCGTCATGATCTGCCCATTACTCTCCAACTCGATATCATTTCCAGTGAGCACACAACGGGTTGACCACGCCTTCATGAGTTCCGGAAATCCCGTATCAATTTGGTCCAGTCGAACCCGGAGCCGCTGAAGAACTGAAATCAAGACCTCCTCTCGCGAAACAGGCCCCCCTGTCTCCAGCGCAATCGAGGTCGCGGGATGAGCAAGGCCCTCAGGGAACGCAGGAACATTAATATTGAGGCCGACCCCCACGATTACGAAATCTGCGCCCGCCTCGACGAGAATCCCGCAGATCTTTTTCCCGTCGACCCAGACATCATTGGGCCACTTGACACCTGCTGAGAGTCCCAAGCCATCCAGTGATTCAGCGAGCGCCAAACCTGCCGCGAGAGCATGTCGCGACCAGAGCGCCGGAGCAGCCTTCGGCCTCATGATCATCGAGAAAGCCAGGCCTTCTCCTTGAGGGCAGGTCCAGGCTTGCCCCCGGCGGCCCCGGCCTGAAGTTTGCAACTCCGTTAAGACGAGCGAGTAATGCGCCGCCCCCTTGAGAGCCAGACGACGGGCTTCATCATTGGTAGAACCACACTCGGGAAGAAAAATGATCTTCCCGGCCCACTCAGGCGAGAGTTCACCAAGAATCTCGCCGTCCCACTCCTGCTCAGGATTCATGGTCGACAAACTCCAACGAAAGATCGAGCGCCACCGCCGAATGGGTAATGGCTCCGACGGAAATAAAATCGACACCCGTTTGCGCAATGCCAGCAACTGTCGAGAGGTTGACTCCCCCGCTCGCTTCCAGCAGCGGACCACTGCCCGCACGCATCGCAACGGCTTTGGCCAGTGATTCGTTGTCCATGTTATCGAGGAGAATGTAGTCGACCCCTTCGAGTGTTAAAAAGGCTTCGACCTGATCAAGCCGGTCGGCTTCAAGCTCGACCTCCACTCCCGCTTTTTCTTTTTTGAGCCGGTAAATGGCATCCTGCAGCGCAACGATACCACCTTCCGCGACGAGATGATTATCTTTCACCATCGCCCGGTCGTAGAGCCCCATGCGGTGATTTTTCCCGCCTCCCGCAACGACCGCAGCTTTTTCCAAAGCACGCCATCCGGGTGTTGTTTTCCGGGTATCAAGAATCTGCGCCGAAGTCCCGGCAGTGAGTTCGACAAACTGCCTGGTCTTTGTCGCGACCCCGGACATCCGCTGTAGAAAATTCAGCGCCACCCGCTCGGCGGTCAGTAATGAGCGAGCCTTGCCAATCACCTCGAGGACATAAGCCCGGGATGAAACCCAGCTGCCGTCTTCGAGGAGAATCTTGACCTTCGTCGACGGGTCAACACGGCGAAAAACCTCCGCCACGATCTCCACCCCTGCGATCACCCCATCGGCCTTGGCAACGATCAAGCCCCGGGCTTCGCGATCCTCGGGCACAAAATATTCGGAAGTGACATCCCCGGGACCAATGTCCTCGGCGAGGGCGAGATTAATGAGAGTAGAAGTCGTTTCGTCCACAAGGGAAGACTACCGCAGGAACGACAATGGGGAAGATTTTTGGACGACCCCTCTCGAATTCGGATGTAACCACGCAAAGAAAAAGGGCGGAAAGCAATCGCTTCCCGCCCCTTGTGAAAATAAAAAAAGTAAACTCCTGCCTTTAGTTTTTCGGCGGGAACTTCAAGAAGACCTTGAAGTTCTCCGGAAGCTTTTCGCCGGAACCGAGGGTCTTATCCCAAAGTTTGATCAGTGCGGTGCCCTCTTTGATCAGGAAGGCTCCACTGGAGTCATCGCTGTAGTCTTCAGTCTTGTAGAGTGACATCGTCAACTTGACATCGGGATGCTCGGAAAGAATCCGGAGGCAGTTCAGGGCCGCCTTTTTGGTAATTTCTTCAGAAGCACCGAAGTCAGCAACGAACGCCCCATTGTAGGCATTGAGAGCCTTAATGGGCTTCTCCATCCCTTCAAGAGCGAGGCCGTGGCAGTAGGCAATCTGGGCCCGGAGATTTCCTGGCAAGCGGGTGTTACGCCACTCATTGTCCATGACCAATCCATCAAGACGAATCCAGCTCTTGGTCCGGACCGCATCCCAGAAGATCCCGTAGATCTTCACCTGCATCTTATGATACTCGTGGAGGAGATTTTCAGGATCGAACTTCTCGTAGAGTGCGGCAAGACCATCGAGGTCTTCAAGCTTACGGGCACATTCCATCTCGTAGAATTTCGCGAGGGTGGAAAAGTTTCCCTTCACCTCACGGACCTTCTCGAAAAGAGTGGAGCATTCCGCGAACTTGGTCCGGGCGTCCTTATAGTTCCGACTCTTGAAGAGCTCCATCGCTTCGGTGAACTGAGCTGGCTCGATGAAGTAAACCGTGGTCGTGGCCAGGCTCAGCTGGCGGCGGACCGTTGAGGCTTCAGTCTCTTTCCAGAGAATCTTCGTCTTATCCGCTGAGACCATGTAACCAGAGTAGGTTTCTTTGTCGGTCATCAAGAGAACCTGGGGCTCATCCTGTGCGAGGGCAGATCCAAGAGAGGCTGTGAGAGCAAAGGCGGCAGTTAAAATGGTTTTCATCTTTTTGTTCAATGTAAGGTTCCTGTTTTAAATGTCTCTTTACTTCTTTTCCTCAACCTTGGTGGTGTCGGAGCGTGACTCGTAGTCGGCAACCAGTTCCTTGACCTGGTTGTAAACGATCATTTCATCCTGGGTGGCCTTCTTGATCGCGTTGACAGTGAGTTGGATATACTCGGTCCCCTTTTCGTAAGCGAACTGGCGATCACTCTTGCCGTTGGAGTTGTTGCCATTGCGGTCCCAAACAATTTCCATCCAGCGTTTGATCGCTGGAGCAGAGTAGCGGATGGCACCCATACTGGTTCCCCAGATTTGGGCATAAACTCCCATGGCATCTTCTTTCTTACCGGCCTTGTCGTAAGTCGCACCCAGCAACATGCGGGCTTCCAGCTTCTTACGGCGATAGGAAGGAGTGTTGATGTACTTGTTGGCGGTCTCGATGGCCTTGTCGTAGTCACCACTGTCGCGATGAAGCGATGCGATGAGGTAGAGGGCTTCTTCTTTATCGCCTTCATCGTCAGAATCAGCAATGACGCGGCCAAGGAGGGTAATGGCTTCCTTCTTCTGGGCACTGGAACCGTGTCCAAAAACATCGGCGAGGCCAAAGATGGCACGATACTTGTGAGACTGGTCATCAGTGCGAGCGAGAGCCTCCTCGTAGTATGGCTGGGCCGCGACAGGACTGGAGGTCTTCTTGCGGATGAAGTCGCCCACTTTCACGAGGATGAAGTTGGAGAGATCCTTGGGATCAAAGTCGGTGCGAAGCTCGTTGAAGAGAACTTCAATCATGGCCTTGGCATCCACGGCCAGCTTCTCGTCCTTCTCCTTGTCGGCAGATTCAAGAACGCCTTCGAAGACGTCGATGATCGCAATGCGAAGAAGAGCACGGGTGGCCTTGTCGCGGGAGTCAATCCGGGGGAAGGAGTAGTAGTGCTCCTTCAACTCGGTTGGAGTGTGGGATTTCAGGTAGGCATCCGTATATGAACCAATGGCTTCCTCGAGTCCGGGAGTGCCGGGGCTCTTTGCGATATCCGCGATGACCCCTTGAAGACGCTCAAGCGCTTCATCGAGTTTGCCGATCTTGGCCATTCCGGGAATACCGGCGACGGCAACCTTGGCCTTGAAGGGAGAATCAGCACCGTATTGGTCCCAAAACTTGTTGTAGTATGGAACGGCTTCAGCAACCCGTGGGTTCTCGGACTTACCAATCTTCTCCTTACCAATCAGAGCAGTGAGGTAGAAAAGACACTCACCGGCAACGAGGTCGTTCTTCTTGGTCTCGGCAAGCTCAAGAGCCTTCTTGTAGTAGGCCTCGGCTTCAGCGGGCTTGGTCAAACTCTCAAGGATATTACCTTTCAGGGCAAAGTTGCTCTCCATGATGGCGACACCCGGGAACTCATCCTCGATGCGGGTCACATTCGCAAGGGCTGGCTCGTTCTCGCTTTCTGCATAGTAGCAGTTTGCCCGGTCGTAGAGAGCAAATGGAAGATAGAGGTTCGACTTGGGATCGGGGTATTTCTTCAGGAAAGTATCCAAGAGGCCCGCGGACTTGGTCCACTCCTGCATGCGGGAGTAGTTGGCGGCCTGGAAGTAGAGCGCCGCTTGCATCCGGATCTTGTCGGCATCTTTGCCATCGTAGGTCTCAACATACTCATCCAAGAGCGGCTGGGCTTCTACAAAGGCAGCGGTGTAGTGCTTACTCCCGCCGAGAACGAAGAGACAGATATCGTGAGGCTTGGAAGGCTTGGTGAGATTGCCAATCATGCGCTCGGCAACTTCGATACACTTGTCGTATACCCCATTGAAAAAGAGGCTCGTCAGCATCATGCGCCGAACTTCGTCAACGTGGCTGCTCTTCGGAAAGTCCTTCAGGAAGATCGAGCCATAGTATTCGGTCGTCAGAACCTCGCCAATGACCGCCGAGGTGCGGACGAGATTGTAGAGGTTCCCTTCACGGGCTGCCATGAGCTTCTTGTCGCGGAAGATCTTGGCCTTGGGAAGGTAGAGCTCAAGTTGCTCATAAACGGCAAACGCTCCGCGGACGTTTCCATCCTCTTCGTGCATCACGGCGGTGTTCAGGAAGGCGTAAACCTCGTTGATCTTTCCGTCTTTATCAGCGTTTTGGAGGTCCAACAGGCTGGCGTCAAGATCCTCCTTCTTCACAATCATGGAACCGTCCTTGATGGTGCGGGTATAGCTTCCGACCATGGAGAGGCGGGACTTGATGTCATCGATCGCAGCAATTGTGCTGGGAACCAAAGCGTAGAGTTCAAAGGTCGAACGGAACATTTCAGAGGCCTTGGCATCCTGGGCCAGCTTCATAAAGAGCTGGGAGAACTCATGAGCTTCGAATGGCTCGAGCTTGATGTGGGCCCGGTTCTTGGCGATGAAGTCGAGCAATGAAGCTTCGTCTTTCTTCTCAATCACGGCAGCAACCATGTCGTTGAAGGCGGCCATGATCCCCTTATTGGGAGTTGGAAAGCTGACCTTCCCTTTGATCGCGGTCTCAAGGTAGTCGGAGCCCTCTTTGATCTTCTTCAACTTGAAGTGGTTAATCGCCATGTTGATGTAGAAAACACCCTTCTCGTAGGAATCACGGGCTGGATCACGCTCCTTCAGGAATTTTTCATACATGCGAATCGAGGTATCCCATTCTTCAGCACCCTTTGCGGCGTGTCCCCAGAGGAGCAGAGCCTTCTTATTGTAGAGGTTCAAGCTCGGTGCCTGGCCTTCTTTGGGAGCGACGTTCTGGTATTTGGTGTAGCAGACCTCGAAGGATTTCATGGCATCCTCAAACTTGTTCAGTTTGATCTCCGCATATCCACGGTGATACCAGAACCAGCCGAAGCGAGGGCCGAAGAGCTGGGGAGCACGACCGTCAAAGTTATCGGTAGCTCTTACGAGCAGAGCATAGGCGCCGGGCCAGTTGCCGGCTTTCATTTCGGTGAGGGCCTCGGCGTGAAGGTTGGCGATAGCCTGCCCTTTCACCGGAGCGCAAAAGGCACCAAAGGCGAGCAAGAGCACGCCGAGGTGGCGACGAAGCGATTGGATGGAATTCATAGTGTGATTGTGGGAGTGTGATTTTTTCAGAAAAGAAAGGCTGAGAGCTTGGGCGGCTCATCAGCCTTCCGGCAAGATTTTGAACGATGTAGGTCAGCGATTCCTTAGCAGGATTTCGGAGAATACGGTCGCCTTATTTATCAGTGAGATCGAGAAGATCCGTGAAGGTGATTTTGGTCACCCCGGCTTTGGCGAGGGCATTAAGAACGTCAATCACCCGCTGCTGGACAGCCTTTCCGTCGACCTTCAACTGAACGAGAGCTTCGGTCTCCGATTGCTCGGCGATACTCTTATAAAGTTCAAGACGCTGGGAAAGATTGGGAAGCAATCGTGCATCAGGATCCGACTCCAGAAGTTCGGGGACCCCGCTCTCACCTTGCACCGAGACGTTTCCACTCTCCTCGAGGAGAATGAGCATCGGAGAAAGCTTGGGAAGGGCCTCGGAAGGAGTGTTGGCAGGAAGCGCAGTATTGAGTTCCTGCTCCTTCTTTACGATCTGGGTAGTCACCAGGAAGTAGATGAGGAGGAGGAAACAAACGTCAATCAATGACGAGATGTCCAAACCTGGTTCATCCTCCTCGGGAGGCTGCATTTTTTTATGGCGGGCCATGGGATTCTTTTAAGTTGAGGATGAATTATTTGTTGAAGGCACCGTATGCGACCTGGTCAACACCAGCGGCAGCAGCTGAACGAATCACCTGACGGCAGTAGCTGAAGTCGACTCCCTTGTCCGCACGAATGTGGATCACGGGAGTGTTACCAATCGCTTTGATCCTATCCTTCTCCTTGGTGATATAGTCGATCATGCCCTCTTTATCAGGGAACTGAGTCTTCATATCCTCAGCGTAAAAGGTGCCATCATCATGGATGTTCATGACAATCTTACCGTGGACCGACTTGGTGGCTTGGGCGCCATCGGCGACAGGAGGCACAAGACGGGTATCGATTTTGATTGTCTTGGGATTGGAAACAACGAGGAAGAAGAGAAGGAGGAGGAAGACCATGTCGATCATTGGCGACATGTCCATTTCCGAGCCCTCGCCTTGATCCGCCATTACCGCGCGAAGTCTATTGGATGCCATGGGATTATAAGAGGTAGATGGTTGAGTTTAACAAAGTTGGGGAGAGCGGAAGCCCTCCCCTCCGATGGGTTAAACGGCAATCCCCTCAGGAATCTTAGCAAGATGTGCGTCAGCGTTGACGGTCTGGATCGAAGCGTTGAGAAGATTCTCAGCGGTGCCATGGCAATCTGCCACCAGTGAGTTGAAGCGGTTCTTGAAGAAGAAGTAGGCGAAGAGGGAAAGAATCGCGACGATCAGACCCCACATCGTGGTGAGAAGAGCAACCGAGATGTCTTTCGCAAGGTCCTGCGGGTCAGCGCCGGCATTATCACCCAAGGTGGCGAAGGCGCCAATCATACCGAAAACGGTTCCGAAGAGCCCGAGCATGGGAGCCGCCTGGGCAACCAAGGACAGAAGGGTGATGAAAGTCATTTGCTTCCGGGTCTCGTTGATGGAGAAGTCAGCGATAGCGTCTTCCACGTGGTCGCGGCCGAGATCCTCGGGACGGGTCGCGTCGATGTTGGGAAGGGAGTATGCCATCATGCGACCGAGGTAGCTGGGGTGGGAAGCGGAAAGCTCAATAGCGGAGCGCACACGGCAACTCGTCATGTGCTCAAGGAGGGCCCCTTTGAGATCATCAGGAGCAAACTTGGCCCTGGTGAGGTTCATGAAGTTAAACACCGTGAGGCTGATCAGGGACAGAAGTCCCACCGCAACGATGAAGATCGTGAGCGGACCACCATCGAGGAGGTAGCTATCGAGAGCGCTTTTGTCTTTCTTAGCGGTTTCCTGGGCAAGAGCTGGAGCTGCTGCGAGAAGAGTAAGAGCGGAGCCGACAAGCCATCCTTTAGCGGTGTGGAACTTTGAAGTTGGGGTCATGATTTTTGAGATACGTTTGGTGTGAAACTGGCTGACATTCTCGAAAGTGGAGTGAACGAGTAAAGGAAGTTTTACAGAATTTCACAATTCCATGAAAGACCGTCAGTTTGAGATAGGAACTCCCCTGCGATTGCCAAGCTTAGATCGAGTTCTCACTTTCTCGTTTTCACGGGTGTTTTCCTCGTAGGGAAGAGGGTTTGGCAGATTTCGCAGACGGTTCCATCGCATCCGCGGGCACGACAATATTCCCGACCATAAAAAATGATCTGAAGGTGGAGTTTGTTCCACAATTCTTTGGGAAAGAGTTTTTTGAGATCCGATTCGGTCTGGGTGACGCTCCGACCGTTCGTTAATTTCCATCTTTGGGCCAATCGGTGGATGTGGGTATCGACTGGAAAGGCCGGAACTCCGAAGGCCTGGGCCATGACAACCGAGGCCGTTTTATGGCCCACTCCAGGCAGTGTTTCGAGCGCCTCCAGATCGGCAGGCACTTCCCCGCCATATTGATCGGCCAGGATTTGAGACAAACCTTGAATGGCAGTCGCCTTGCGCGGTGCCAGCCCACAAGGGCGCACAATAGCATTGATTTGATCCACCGAGAGATGCCTCATCTTCGCGGCTGTCTCTGCCAACTGAAACAACGCTGGCGTCACGAGATTCACCCGGACATCGGTGCACTGGGCAGAAAGCAAGACCGCCACGAGGAGCGTAAATGGATTGGTATGATCCAGGGGAATGGGCGTTTCAGGATAAAGCTCTTCCAATCGTGTTTGAATGAACAAGGCGCGTTCCTTTTTAAGCATGCCCAGTGCTGACGGAAGACGGCTTTCCGGAAAACAAAAAAACAGCGTCACTTGACGTGAAGCTGCTTTCAGAAAGTGAGAACCTTGAACAATTAGTTCATCGCGACCTTACCCGACTCGACCTTCGCCTTGGCCGCGTAGTACATCTTGCGGGTGTGAGGGTAAGCGGTGCGGCCTTTGAGAATCGCCAAAGTGCGATCCCATGAACCCCACTGAATCACGGTGATTTCCGCATTGCGGGTTCCCCATGTATTCATGAGGGAGAGATTCGGGTGATAGATGTCGATGGTGTTGGTGCCAGCAAGAGCGGAACCGTAATCATCAACGATGTAGGTGTGTGGAAGCCCTTTGATCCTGAACTTGGTTCCGACAGGGTAAAGAGACCAGTCAGCAGCAGCGCTCCGGACAGAGCCATACTTCAGGTAGGTTCCGACGGCATTCTTTCTCCACGGTGCACCTACTTCATTCTCTTCGTGTGAGTAGGCGGTGGTGCGGACGACGCGATTACGCGCAGTTTGTGGATAGGTCGGCATTCCGTGCTTATCCTTGGAGTAGGACATCGCGACTTTGGCAGATGATTCTGAAACAGGAGCCGGGTGGAAACCATTGGGGCTTCCGCTTGATCTGAAGATTGACAGCCTGGCAAATCTGTAAGCATTTCCTGTTGAACCGGCTCTCGAATTTCCGAGGTCGTGAATTCCCTGCGACTTCGAATTGAAGGCAGATGAACCTAAGTCTCCGCAGCTGGAGAAAAGGACGCTGCATGCGAGGCTGATGATCATTGGAAGTTTTTTCATAGTGTCGACATGGGGGTCATCCCCTTGCGAGGCGGCTGTTTGCCTCGCGTTGAAGGGGTTGTCTAGAGGTTTTTAAAACCGTTTCAATCTAAATTTGTAATCACTTCGCGTTTTATTCACGCAATTTTCAGATATTCAAACGCACAAAAAACGGCGACCCGAAGGTCGCCGTTTTGATTGAAATTTGCTCCCTGAACCGGAAGGCTTGGATCCCTACAAAGCAGTGTGCTCTTGAGGGTCTTCGTAGACACCACCCGAGACATCGAGAGGCTTGTATCCACCCTTGCTCTTGAAGTAGAGGTAGAGACCTATGTAAGCGATCAGCATTATAAACGGGAAGATCGTCATGTTGGCGAGAGCCTTTTGACCGCTTCCCTTTTTGGAAGCGGTCACCGCATCCTTGACCTCATCACTCTGGCTTTCGAGAAGGGCTTCCACCTTGTCAGCTTTGAGGCTCTGATACTGGATGGTTCCGTAGTAAATGCTTCCGTCTTCGAGGGCCTCCGTGGAAATTTTCCCATCCACCACCAGACCAGGAACATCCTTGGCTGCCTCGAGGGCAGCCAATTCGCTCACCGCCTTCTTCTCTTGAAGTGCTCCAATGTAAGGGAATCCAAGAACACCCACGGCGAGCATTCCGATTCCGGAAACGGAGTTCAGAGTCAATGCTCCTCCGCGGGGAGTTTGCTCGGAAACAATACCCAGCATGGTTGGCCAAAAGAAGGTCTTACCAAGTGCGTAGAGAGTAGCTGCGGCAAAAATGAGGAAGACGCCAGAAACGCCAGAAAGAGCAAAGAGCCCGGCAATTGCCAAAATTGAGCTCAGAATCAAGAGAGGGAGCGGCTTGAAGCAATGAACAATTGGCCCCGCAAAAAATCGGAGCACCATCATGATCAGCGAGGTGTAGACCAGAATCCAACCTGCGTGGAAAGTCACGGCATTGGACATAATTCCAGAAATCCATCCGTCTGTTCCAATCTCGGTCGTTGCCAATGGAGTCATCAGCAAAATCAGGATGAACATCAGAGGACGCCCGAGGCTCTTGGTGTAAACACCAAGACCAATCGCCATGGCCGCACAAAGGACCATCCATATTGTCGTATAGCCAGGAATAGCCTGATCCAATTGAAGGAACATCAAAATGGCAACGACTGCCGCTCCACCAAACCCGAACTCACCAAGCATGTCACGATAGCTGACCCCGGCTGCAACACGTTCCTGAACGGGGAATTGGCAACGAATGAGAACCAGAAGGTAGATAATAGCCGGAATGAAGATCAAACCCAACTTGGCTTCCCATGAAAAACCACCCATCAGAATCACCGCGACTCCAGCAATGACCAAACCACCGGGCCAACCTGCGTGGAGGATATTAAGCCATTTCGTCTTCTCCTTATCGAAAAGAGTCGCAACGACCGGGTTAATGAAGGCCTCTACCGTTCCATTACCGAGAGCTAGAATCAATCCGCCCCAAAAAAGAAGGTCCTTGGCCAGCTCAGGATTGGTGTCTGCCACGGAAAGGCCGTAGATCCCCATCACTCCCCAGATAATTTGACTCGAGGCCGCAAAGATCATCGCGAACTTGTAGCCAACCTTGTCGATGATCAGACTGAAAAGAATAATACTGATAGCAAAGGGCCAAATCTGAATCCCTTTAAAGATCCCCACCTCTGCCTCGTCGAGACCGAGTAATCCTTGGGTAATGGTATGATCATCAAGCAGGAACATCCGGGTGATGAAGCCGAATGCCGTGGTGATTAGGGCAATAAAACAGCCCCAAAAAAGAGCCATACTTGGTTTTTCTATGTTACTCATGTTGTTTATTAATCGTTGTGATCTCCAACTGGGAGAAGGCGAATTCTGGCGGTTGATTCCCACAACACAAGTCTAGGATTTACTCAATTCCAACTATTTTGGACCCTCTCCGGTAAGCCGGTTTCTCCAATTTACAAATCCAAGTCTTCGGACGAACTTTCACCAAAATAAAAAAGGCAGGGTCTCTTTCGACCCTGCCTTTTACTTTCGGAAATCCCACCGCCTGATGGTGATGATTATGAGAATCAGACGGTGTTAAAATTTGGCCAGGCTCTACGAGCCTGACCGGGATGACGGGCATCCTTTTATATGTTTCTCCCCTTTCGGAGAGGTTTATCCCTTGCAGGATGATTCGGTTCGCAGGTGTTTTATATGAACCTTCTGTTAGAACTAGAGAAGTCCCCCAATAGAACAAGAAGAAAAGAAGAACGGATTCTTATTTTTGGTGCTGGAGGAAGAGGTCGATGCCATCTGTGAGGGCAATCCAGCTGGCTTCGATGATACTATCCGAGACACCCACCGTGCCCCAGGTGTTCGCGCCATCGGTATGGACAATGAGGACACGGGTCTTGGCCGCAGTGGCCTCTCCTCCATCAATAATGCGCACTTTGTAGTCAATGAGCTGCACTTTTTCGATCTCCGGGAAGAAGCTTACGAGAGCCTTCCGCAAGGCCGCATCAAGAGCGTTCACGACACCGTGCCCTTCAGAAACGGTATGAGTGGGAACACCTTGCACATCGAGTTTCACCGTCGCTTCACAAACGGGTCGGTGTCCGTCACGATACTGGCGGAATGAGCAATGATACTCGCTGAGGTTCCAGGGACGTTCCCCTTTCCCAAGTTGGCGGCGAATCAAGAGCTCGAGAGAACCACCGGCGGCCTCGAAGGAATAGCCGGCCTGCTCCAGCTCTTTAATGCTGCCCAGAATTGCGATGGCTTCGGTGCTCCCCTTCTCAAGCGGAAGGCCCAGCTGCTCGGCCTTCATGAGAATATTGGACTGACCGGAAAGTTCGCTGACAAGAATCTGTTGCTCGTTGCCCACCTGCTCCGGACGGATGTGCTCGTAGGTCCGTGCCAGCTTCTGCACGGCATTGACGTGCATCCCACCCTTGTGGGCAAAGGCGGTGCGACCGACAAAGGCGGCGCGGGCAAAGTGTGGATTGTTGGAAACGTCGTCCACGAAGAAGGAAAGATCGCGCATCTTGGAGACATCAGCGACGACTTTGAGCCCCATCTTGAGTTCCAAAATCGGGATCACGGACGTCAGGTTACAGTTTCCAGTGCGCTCACCGTATCCATTGATTGTACCCTGAACCTGGGTCGCGCCCGCGTCCACGGAGGCAATGGCATTGGCCACTGCCAGCTCACAATCGTTGTGGGTATGAATTCCCAAAGGGACCTCAGGAAATGCTTCGCGCACCACCCGACTCATCTCGGCCACTTCTGCCGGAAGACATCCGCCATTGGTATCGCAAAGAACCAACCAGTCGGCCCCCCCTTCAACAGCGGCACGCAATGTCGCCATGGCATGCTCCGCGCCATCCTTGTAGCCATCGAAAAAATGCTCGGCATCGTAAACGACCTCGCGTCCCGCTGCCTTAAGATAACGGCAGGTATCGCGAATCATGTCCTGATTCTCCTCAGGCGTCGTCCTGAGAACCTCGGTCACCTGGAGCTCCCAGCTTTTCCCGAAAATCGTAATCACAGGCGTGCCGGCATCAATCAGCAACTGCACCTGCGGATCATCCTCGACGGCGAGATCAGCACGGCGGGTCGAGCCAAAGGCGGCAATTTTCGCATGATTCCAGGTCTCCTTCGCCGCGGCTTTGAAAAACTCAATATCCTTGGGGTTGGAACCAGGCCAACCTCCCTCGATATAATCGACTCCGAAGGCATCCAGCTGCTTCGCAATTCGAATCTTATCCAAACCTGAAAGTGAGAAACCTTCGCCCTGGGTGCCATCGCGCAGGGTCGTATCATAGATGCGGACTTTCGCTTGCTCGCTCATGTTCTGTAAAGTCGGAGTGCCAGTCGCGGCCTTGGAGAAACAATCTCCTGCCACGAGGGACGGCGAAACTATGCAAAATTTCCCGCATGGCAAAGGTAAAGGTAAGCCGTTTCAGCCACAAAGCCGTTAACACGACATTCTCCATGAATCCCGGCCTGTCACCACTTGCGGGGACGGAGGACGAATTTCCTCCCAAATCCCCGTCCCAGCGGTGAGCTTCCCATTGTTTTCGACGATGCCCGCTATGTTTAGGCTTCCAAAATTTCTACCCGGCTTTCTGTTAGGCCTCGCCTTTTGCCCGTCACTTTCCGGCGAAGGGCTCAAGGGCAAGGTCATGTGCGGGTATCAAGGTTGGTTCCGAGCACCCGCCGATGGCACCGGAAGTGGATGGCAGCACTACACTGAACGCGGCCCTTTTGAACCGGGACATTGCACCATCGATCTCTGGCCCGACGTTCGCGAACTGCCCAAGGCAGATCGCATTCCCACCGGATTTAAACACCCCGACGGGTCGGTCGCCGAGGTCTTCAGCTCGGTGCGTGCCTCCACCACAAACCTCCACTTCGAGTGGATGAAGGACTACGGGATCGATGGAGCCTTCCTCCAGCGCTTCGTCGTCTCCACCCGTAACCCCAAGAGCAGGGCCAGCCTCGATCAGGTCCTTATCAACTGCCAGAACGCCGCCCCAGCCCACGGTCGTTCCTGGGTTCTCATGTATGACCTCAGCGGACTGAGGCCCGGGCAAACCCAGGCCCTTATCGATGACTGGAAGCACATCAACGACCACATCGGGCTCAAAAAAGAAGCCTACCTGACACACAATAAGAAGCCGCTCGTGTCCCTTTGGGGCCTCGGTTTTAACGACCGCCCCGCCATGCTCGATGAATGGCAAACCCTCATTGAATTCTTTAAGAACGATCCGACCTACGGAGGATGCTCGGTCATGGTGGGAGTCCCCACCTATTGGCGCACCCTCCGACGCGATACCATCGAAGACCCCGCGCTCCACCAACTCCTCTCAACGGTCGATGTCATCAGCCCGTGGAGCGTGGGCCGCTACAACTCGCCGCAAGCCGCCGAGGGATATGCCCAGGAAACCCTCGCCGAAGACATCGCGTGGTGTCGTGAGCGAAAAATCGATCTCCTCCCCGTCGCCTTCCCCGGTTTCAGCTGGCAGAACATGATGAGAATCCGCGGGAAGGAAACCAAGCTCAACGACATCCCCCGCCGCGGTGGTGAATTCCTTTGGTCCCAGGCCTGGAATGCCCGCAAGGTTGGGGCTGAAATGCTCTACGTCGCCATGTTCGACGAACTCGACGAAGCCACCGCAATTTTCAAAACGCGCACTGACCCGCCTGCTGGCAAAAGTAATTTCGTCAGTGAGCCCGACATCCCGAACGATCACTACCTCTGGCTCACCGGAAAAGCCGGTGAACTCTTCCGCAGCGATCCCGATCCCAAGTGGAGCACCCTCCCGCGTCGCGGAGAGTAACTCTCAAGGAAAATTCCGCCCCGCAGCGTTACGCTACGAGCCCGGATGCCCCAATGGGACGTGGGTTCTATTCCCAGTAACGGGGTTTCCCGTAGTAATCGTAGAGGGCGACTTCGTAAAATCGATTCACGGGACTTTTTGGATCGAATTCCGGGGAGTCTTTTACTTGGTCCTTGGCCAGTGAGACGTCGACCGTTTTGTTTTTGACACTGAAATTGAGAAGCCACTCGGTGTCGATGAGGACCTTGCGACCGGGCAACCACTTGCCGGTATCAACGACGAAAAAGCGAACCTTCCACGTCGTTACGTCCACAATGACGTCGCTAATTTTCCCGATTTCTCCGTCGGTCGCCGAGACCTGGTAGCCTACCACCTCATCACAAGAGCGGACGTGGCATTCCTCGATCTCCTTCATTGTTAATTCGTGGACGGAAATGTCCACTCGGTCGCGGGGCATGGGCACGGCCCCCCAGTAGGGTATTATCTGGTGAAACCTCGCAAATTCGGCCTCATAAAGTCGGGAAACGGGGGCATCACTTTCCAGCATGGGACTATCTTTGAGCTGCTCTTTGGTTAAAATGACGGGAAGCAGACCGCCCTCGGCCTGACCCACGGGTTTGACGAGATGGGTTGGGCTTACAAGAACCTTCCGACTGGAGAACCATCCGCCCGGGCGGGCGACAAGATACCGGATCCGCCAGTTTTCGTCGTCGAAAAGAAGATCTTGGGCGCTTCCTAATTCCCCGTCAACACACTGAATGGGGTAACTCATGATTGATTCCACACTGCGGAGGACAGGTTCGGTTGGGGCTTCTTTGAGTTCTTTCATAACACGTCTCAAATTCGCTGGAACCGTGCCACCTCCCTGAAAAACCCCCAACCCTTGCACTTCGGTGGCTTGGCCAGATCACGGAGTCTGAAAGAAGTCCAAAAAGGGGGCATTTCTCAACCCCTTCATTGCATTATTCACGGTCGCAAAGTGCGGATCTTCCCGGTTCACGATGAACTTCTCTCCATCGATTCGATCCGCAGAGGTTATCGTGCGGTATGGAAACGGAATTTTCATTCCAGCTTTGGCGAGCGCCGACTTGAGAGCGATGATCCCTTCCTCAACGTCCTCCCCGTAAGCCACCCCGGTCGTGATCTCGACCCGGCGGAGGTCTCGATCCGTGAGAACTTCGAGGGGATTGCCCACCAGAAAGGCATTGGGCACAACAATGAGTTCACCGGTGGTAGAGCGGATGGTGGTGAGGCGTAGCTCGGTCGAGATCACCGTTCCCCGGATCTCACCACATTCGACAAAGCCGCCCGGCTCAAAGGGGAATTTCCACAACAGAAGTGACCCCGGCAACGAAGTTTTGGAAAATGTCCTTGAAGGCCAGGCCGATGGCTACCGAGGCCGATAGCTCATTCAGCCCCAATTCTTAAACCAACTCTCACGATTCCCTACCCACGAGCCCAGTCTCCACGCCATCGTGATGCAGAAGATCGCGGAAAAGATTGTTATCAACCGCTCTTGAATCGCTTGATCCTGGGCCCCCCGGGGATCCTCCACCGGGATTACTGAGGCCGCCGACTCCTGGGCGGCCAAAGGCCAAAACATGAACAGAATGACGAGAATCTTCGTCGACGGGAAAATAGCACGTGCTGTTCCAGCGCGAAATCCCCGTGAGCGCCCTCCTCCTCCCGACTTATTAATGCAAATTGCACGAATTCAAATTGAGAGACCATGCAAAAAGACCGTTCTCAGTTTCCATGGGCCGCGCCCACTCCTGATAAATCGAGGATCAGGCAATAAATTTGACCGACGGCACACTCTGAGCATATGAAGAAACTATATGATTCAACAAACTGTCAAGAAACTTGTCGTCCTCCCCGTAGCCATCGCCGTCCTCTCTCTGGGAGCCAGCTGCGCAAACTACGACTCAGCCGCCAAAAATGATGCCGCCACAGGGGCCCTCCTCGGAGGCGTTGCCGGAACTGTCATTGGTAACCAATCTGGCAACGCTGGCAAAGGTGCTGCCATTGGTGCCGGTGCCGGTGCTGTCGGTGGCTACATGTTTGGCAACGAAAAGGACAAGCGACGCTACTAAAAACCACGTTACCGGGATGTGCAATCGGGACATCCCGGATGCTCGCTCCAGGCTAGCGGACCCCGCTGCCATTCATAAAGACCTTCTTCGCACATGCCGCCCCCGCTCTTTTCAACGACCACGACTGCGAAGCCATTGGTAGCCGCTTTCACCAAGACCTGTCATCTCATTAATCCATCCCATAATGCCTAAAACCATCCTCGTTTCCAACCGACTCCCCGTCCGCATTAACGCCCACGGAATCCCTGAACGAACCACCGGAGGACTCGCCTCGGCCCTCGAGGCTGCCGAAACAGACGGACCCAAACTTTGGGTCGGCTGGACCGGAGGACCCGAAGAAGAAATCGAAGATCGCCCCGCCCTCAGCAAACAACTCAGGTCACTGGACATCGAGCCGGTCTTTCTCTCGAAATCGGAAGTCGATGGTTTTTACGAAGGGTATTCCAACTCCACCCTCTGGCCGCTTCTCCACGGAATGCTCGAGCGCGCCCAGTTTGACCACAAATCACAACTTCTCTATCAGCAGGCCAACGAAAAATTTGCCGACGCCATCGTCGCAGTCGCAGAAGATGACGACATCGTCTGGATTCACGACTACCATCTCTTCCTCCTGCCCGCGATGCTGCGCCGAAAAAAGCCCGGTCTTCGTATCGGCTTTTTCCTCCACACCCCTTTCCCCAGCAGCGATATCCTCCGCACCCTCCCTGCCAGGCGGGAGCTTCTCCTCGGTCTTCTCGGCGCTGATCTCATCGGATTCCACACCTACAACTACCTGCGCCACTTCCGCTCATCGCTCCTCCGGATCCTCGGTATCGAAACGGAACATGATTCCCTCTACCACCTCGGTCGTAAGCACCAACTCGGCGTCTTCCCCATCGGCCACAATCGGAAAGGATTTCATGAAGCGATGGCCACCGACACCTTCCTCCGGGCGCAGACCGACCTCGCAGGGAACCTCCGCGAACGCAAGCTCGTCCTCAACGTCGAGCGTCTCGATTACACCAAAGGACTTCCCCAAAAGCTCGCTGCCATTCGTCACTTTCTCGAAACAAATCCCGAACAACGGGAACGCGTCATGTTCCTCATCATCGCAGTTCCTTCCCGCCAGAATGTCGAAGAATACGCCGACCTCACCGAAGAAGTGCAACGCGAAGTCGGAGCGATCAACGGTGACTTTGGCACTGTCGGAAATGTCCCCGTCCACTTTCTGCACCGCGGGTTCCCACCCGAGGAGCTGGCCGCCTTCTACTCCCTCGCTGATGTCTGTCTCGTGACACCCTTGATCGATGGCATGAACCTGGTCGCGAAGGAATTCATCGACTGTAAACAGAAGACCATCAATACCCGCCCGGGCGTCCTCATCTTGAGTGAGTTCGCCGGAGCCGCCGCCGAGATGTCGCACGCGACTTTGGTGAACCCTTACGCCATCCAAGAGGTCTCGGAGGCCCTCTCCGAATCCCTCAAGCTTCCCCCGGAGGAAATGTGGTCCCGCACCGAAGCGATGCAAAATCACCTCGCTAAAAATGATGCCGGAAACTGGGCCAACCGCTTCCTCAACTTCTTCAACGACCCCGCAATTTCCAACGGGCCCACCCGCGGACTGGGGCGGGTCGAGCGCAGCCTGAAGGAATCCCACCTTTGCGGAAAGAGGCTCTCTCTCTTCCTCGACTACGACGGCACCTTGCGCGAATTTACGAAGCGCCCCCAGGATGCTATTCCTGATGCTGGGCTCCTTCCCCTCCTTCATCGACTTCGCGAAAAAGCAGACATTTCCATCGTCAGCGGACGCCCCATGGAATTCCTCGATCAACACTTCGGAGGTCAAGGATTCAACCTCGTTGCCGAGCACGGCTATCGATGGTCGCGGGTTGAGCACCCGACCTGGGCTCTCACCAACCCTCACGTCGATATCTCATGGAAGGAGCTCATCCTTCCCCAGCTCGAACAGATCGCGGCCCTGACCCCGGGAAGCCACATCGAAGAAAAACAATCAGCGCTTGTGTGGCACTATCGTTCGGCGGATCCCGAATTCGGACTCTGGCAGGCACAGCGGCTGCTCGTCGAACTCACCGAACTTACCGCCAGCCTCCCGGTCTCGGTTCACCATGGAAAAATGATCGTCGAAATCGCCAGCCAACAGGTCAACAAAGGCCGCGCAGTGCAGGCTCTTATCCACTCGCTCGGATCGGAAGTCGCCCTTACCGCCGGTGATGATCAGACCGACGAAAGCATGTTCTCAGCCGAGCCAACCATCGACCAATTTCATACCATTCACATTGGAGACCCCAACACCCGGGCCTCACACGTGACCACCTTCGACGGCTTCCGGACCTTTCTTGAGAACCTCGCCGAAAGCCTCCACGCCTAAATAATTATGGACGACAACTACTACCAGGGCGTCATTGGAAATGGACGTACCGCCGCGCTCATCGAGCCCGACTCCTCAATCTCTTTTTGCTGCCTTCCCGACTTCGACTCGGGGACAGTCATGGCTTCTATTCTTGACCCCAAAAAAGGTGGATCCTTTCGAATTGAAATGAGGGGAGGCCGGGTCGTCCATCAGAGCTACGATCAAAACACCGCGATCTTTGTCAGCCGCTTTGAGGGCCCGGACGGAAGCTTCGAGCTCATCGACTTCATGCCCCGTTATCACGACGGACACACCGGACCGAACTACGAAGACGTCGCGCCCGATATTATTCGAGTTCTCAAGCCACTCAGCGGATCACCCAAGATCCGGCTGCACTACGACCCCAAGCTGGAGTACGCCCGCCACCCCACTGTCACCGTCGAAAACGGAGCATCCCGGCTCAAGAGCACGACGCAAGGAGAGGGCATTTACGAATCGCTCTATCTCTACTCAAGCATCTCCAACGACGCGATTCTCTCCCGACGGGAAGTTACTCTCTCCGATTCGCAATTTTTACTCATGAGCTATCATGACAAACTTGCCGAACCTGACCGTGATTCCATCAACCTCATGCTGCAGCGAACCCGTTCCTACTGGCTCCTCTGGTCAGCCCGAACCCAGCGCACCGAAGACTATGGTGACCAGGTCATTCGTAGTGCCATCACCCTCAAAATGCTGCAATTCAGCCCCAGCGGGGCCTTCGTCGCGGCCGCCACGACTTCCCTGCCCGAGACCATCGGCGAAGAACGAAACTGGGACTACCGCTTCTGTTGGATTCGCGATGCTTCCATGACCGTTTCAACACTCCACCGGATCGGTCATCCCTTCATGGCCTCACGCTTTGTCGACTGGGTCCTGCACACCGTCCGAACGAAGGATGACAGCCTTCAAATCATGTACGGGCTGCGGGGCGAAAAAATCCTAACAGAAGAAACCCTCGATCACCTCGATGGCTACCATGACTCCAAGCCTGTTCGCATTGGAAATGCGGCATACTATCAGGAGCAGCACGACATTTACGGAGTTCTCTTAGATGTCATCTGGCAGGACATTCAGGAACGTAAACGAACGCCGGAGGCCATGGAACGAATCTGGACCACCGTCCGCTCTATCGTCAAGACCGTCGAAGCAAACTGGGAAGAGCCCGACCGTGGAATCTGGGAAATTCGTGGCGACAAGCAACACTTCGTCTTCTCAAAAGTTCTCTGCTGGGTTGCCCTTGATCGCGCGATCAAAATCGCCCACTTACTTGGCAAAGAAGAATGGGCCACCGCCCACGTCGAACTTCGGGATCACATTCACGAAACGATCTGCCGGGATGGCTGGAATGAGGAACTTGGAGCCTTTACCCAGTCCTATGAAACGAACTTTCTCGACGCCTCGAACCTTCTCATCGCCGACCTTGGATTCATCTCCGGACAGGATCCCCGCTTTCAAAGCACCGTCGCCGTCACCGAGCGCGAACTTTGCCGGAACGGCCTCATGTATCGCTATCGGAACAGCGATGACTTTGGCGAGCCTTCGAGTGCCTTCACGGTGTGCTCGTTCTGGATGGTAAAGGCACTCGTGCATGCTCGCCGCCGGGATGATGCCCGGATCATGTTCGAACGACTTGTCAAAGCCGCTAACCCGCACGGACTCTATGGCGAAGATCTCGACTTCGAGACCTTGCGCCACCTTGGCAACTTCCCACAGGCATACAGTCACTTGGCCTTGATCGATTGCGCCCTGCTCTTACGCGATGAGGCCACCTTCTCGGAACTCCCGGTCTGAAGGCGCGAATTGCAACAGGGAGCGTGCATGAAGCCCCGCATCGCATTCCACAATCGCCCGCGCTCCCGATAAACACGTTGATTTTCCATGGCACGTCCCCTGCAAGCTGTCGTCTGCTATGAAAACAAAACAAATTCTATTTGCCGGATTCACCAGCCTGATGATCCCCCTCAGTCTGGAAACCCTGTCCCGACCGCGGTGAACCCGGCCAATGTTTCTCCTTGGGATAAGGACGATGGCGAGTGGATTACCATTGCCGCCACTTTTTCCCAATAAACTCCCGGTCCATGGTGAGGGCTTTGATCGCGCTAAGGATGAAACAAAGAGTCTGGAGTCGGGCAGCGTTGCACTTTGAAGTCGGGGCGAGGGCCTGGAAGAGTTTGGTATTTAGCACCCCGATTTTTAAGAGACCTCGACTTCGCCAAGCTTTTTTGATGAGTTTTCCAGGATCTTTAAGATTTCAATTCACTGTTAATCAATTAGTTAAGTTTTTCTTTTTCCTCGTGTAGTGTGACCCAAGGCATCAAAAAAAAGCGGAGCCGCCCTGAGGACGACTCCGCTGAAATGCTTGTCTGGCGCGAGCGAGCGCTCCTTTCCGATCCGGGAAATCACGCGACCCGGAACGAGCTTTTTCTAGTTTTTACGAACGTGGAAAAAGAGTTTTTCTTCACCATCCAGAAAGGCCGATGGAATGATGTAGGTCGTGCTCTCGCCCTCAGTAGAGACTTCATCATTGATCTCCGACCAGTCTCCCAGCGGAAGCGAAAGATCATTAGTCGAAAAAACGGCATAGCTTGTTCCTGGAGAACTTCTCGAGATCCAAGTCAGTGAGACGTTACCATTTTCCGCGATCGAGATGTCGGTAATCGTCAGTCCCAGTCCACCGCCGCCGAGCAATTCCTCGATACTGGCCCCATCGCCATCGGCCCAAATTTCGGCGATCTCATCGGCTGACAAGGCGCGCGCCCAGATCGCAACATCGTCGATCTTGCCATTCCAGCCACGACCGAGGGCATCTGGATTTTCACCGATGCGCATCCGGTTGACTCGATTTTCGAGAACCGCCCCTTCCGAGGTGGCGACTTCGACGTTGTCGATATACAGGCTTTCGATCCCGGTGGCACCATTGGTGACGCCCACTACGTGGTGCCAGGTCTCCGGATCGGTGCCGATCATGATCGGGACGTTGTTGCGCGGGGTATCACCGACACCGCCTGACCAGGAAAATTCTGCCGGGCTATCTTCACCGCGGCGATGTATGCGCCAGCCATTGCCCTCGCCCTTGGCGATCAGGCACTGCCAGCTCTTGTCGATCGTCGCAGCAGTGCACCACACTGAGACGGTCATACTGCCCCCGGTGAAGTCGAACTCCTCCTCATCGCCACCGGTGATGAGGACGTTCTGCGCCCCATTGAGGCTGATCGCGTTATCGAACTTGCCTGCTTCAAATGGGATCACACCCCCGTCTGCGGTTCCGTGGTTGTCATCGGCCGCGTCCAGCAAATCGGCGTCAAGCGGCCAGTAAGAAACCAGGCGGAAGGCAATGCCTTCACCGCCGGATAATGGATCGTCGTCAACGCCATCAGGAACGGTGTCGCCGTCTGTGTCTGGATTGAATGGATCTGTGGCGACAACGAGTTCGTCGCCGTCGTTCAGGAGGTCGTTATCAGTGTCGGCATCGAGTGGATCGGTTCCCGTCATTGTCGCACTGACGAAAGTGCCGCCGCCGTCCTCGACAGCGTCGGAGAGACCATCCATGTCCGTATCCTGCTCGTTCGGATCCGTCCCGCGCTGGTATTCTTCCAAATTCAAGGATCCATCGTTATCTGCGTCCTCAGCCGCGTCAGCAGCGAGGAGCGGATCGTGGCCGTTATCGACCTCATACCCGTCGACCATCTCATCGCCGTCGGTGTCAGGATCGAGCGGGAGCGTATTTGCGGTGATTTCCGCTCCGTCATTGAGGCCGTCGTCATCGGAGTCTGCGTCATTCGGGTCCGTGCGGTGGGTGTTCACCTCATCACCGTCGGTCAGATCATCGTTATCGCTGTCGGCATCCATGGGGTCCGTGGAATTATCACCGCCGTTCCACTCCTCGAGATTGGTAAGTCCATCGTTGTCCGGATTCCCCGCGGAGTCATCGACGGCGGGATCGAGGCCATTCGCTAGCTCCCAACCGTCGTCCATGCCATCGCGATCATCGTCCTCGCCAGTGTCCGGAGAGAATGGATTCGCCCCATCGGCGAGGGCCTGGATCTGCTCATCAGTGAGGATCGAGTCCCAGACCGCGAGGTCATCGATCAAACCGTTGTAATAGGCTTCTCCTCCGCCGCCGTTAGAATTGCCTTGGCGGCCACCGATGATGAGGTTGCCGGAGCCGTTCGGGCTCAACTTTGCCGTGGGATCGCTGTCGGCCGTGCCGTTCAAGTAGATCGTTCCGAGGTCGGCGACGCCGTCATAGACAAAGGTCGCGTGCACCCAGTCGGTGTCGTTCAAAATCGTGTTGGCGTAGTGGTCGTTGCCCCAGTGCGCCTGGTGGAGACGTCCATTTTCGCGCAACCCGTTGTGGATTCCCTGAGCCGACTGCCCAAAAAAGAAGCGGTCACCGGTTAACGAGGCGGCGTCCGGCTTGATCCAGGCCACCATGGTGTAACTCCCCGCATCCCCCAGTCCCGCGCCGTCGCGGTTGCCCAGGAGCGCCGGGACATCGAAAGTGGGCACGTTGAGGATGCCATTGGTGAATCGCGCCGCACCCGAGGGAGTAGAGCCCCCCGGGGCACCACTTTCGCCGAAGGTGACGGAGTTGACGACGGTGCCATCGTAGCCTTTGCCAGTGCTATCGACGGCGACGGTGGCACCGGCGACTTCGTCGAGAGCGAAGTACAGCAGAGGCTCGGGGAGCGCCTGGCCGAAGGCCGTGAGCGACATCGCCGAAAAGACCGCGAGGCCCGAAGCGAGAAGCTTATAATAAGGATCTATTAGATGTTTCATATTATTAATGTGTATTCAAGCGTGCTCCTCCCCACCATCGGACTGAAAGGCGGTGAATAACTCGCATCTAGCATAAAACCCCGATGCAATTACCGGCATCGGGACATTAATCAAATAAGGACTGTAGATGGAAAAATATTCCTAACAAGAAATAAATTGGATAGCACCTCCGCGTAACTTCCCGGTTCTTTTAGATTATGGCCCATTCGTCGAGCAGGCCATCACCGGAGGTCCGTCCGTCTTCTCCGTTCCGAGATAAATTCCAACGTACGTGATCTTCACCTCCCGTCCATCGGTTGGCACCTAAGTCCCGGACCAGAACCCCAAATCTCCGGGTTTTAGCTTCTTAAAAACCGGCTCATATGACAACCCCTTCAGGAGGAAATAGGTTGCCCCCGAGCAATCGAATCCTACCCGTGCGGGATCTGCACCTCCAAAGGGGTATTTCAACCATTGCTTTCCCGAGGCCAGCTTCAGTGCAGCCTTGACCAAAGCCTGACGATCATCCCAAAGAGCCTTATATTCCTTCAACTGACCAACCGCAAGCGAGGCCGGTCGGGGGTCGGCTTTTTCCGCTCCGGAGACACCGGGAAGAACCAAAACCAGCAGAGACCGCATCAAAATCCTCATGGGGAAATTGCTCACCACACATCCCGGTCACTGCATTCATGCACCGTGCATTGTGCAATTTAATTTGCAATTTGCCCGATGCAAAACATCATGACCTCTCGTGGATTCCTTGCACCTTCACCGCCTGCACGCTTGGCATTCCTTCTGCAAACCATAGCGGAACGGTTCGATGCCCATGCGCCCTGAAGTAATTTAAATTCCCGCGACGATCCCTTTCATCAACGCATCTCTATGGATATCCTCATCATTGACGACGAACACACGATTCGGCAATCGACCCAACTCGCGGTCGAAGCTGAGGATCATTACGCCGAAACCGCAGACAGTCTGACATCGGCCCGCCTGCGAATTAAGGAAGAGAAATTCGACCTGATCTTTTTAGACCTGCGTCTGGGTGACGAGGATGGGCTGGAACTTTTGGAAGAGGTGCTCAAAAAAGATCCCACCCAATTGGTCGTCATTTTCACGGCCTACGCCTCGGTCGAGACCGCCATCGAGGCGACGCGACTCGGCGCCTTCGACTATCTCGCCAAGCCCTTCACGCCGGACCACCTCCGCGGCATTCTTCTTAAGGCGAAAAAAGCGCTCCAGAACAAGGAGCACATTCACACCCTGGAGACCACCGTCACCGAGCTCAAAACGCAGGTCGATACCTCAGCGCCCCCCACCCGCTTCGAATCTGAGGATGTGATGATGCAAGGGGCACTCGAGACCCTCTTCCGGGCAGCATCCACTCCGGCCTCTATCTTGCTCCTCGGAGAAAGCGGAACCGGAAAAAGTGTCATTGCCAAAACCATTCACGAAAACAGCCACCTCAAGGACAAGCCCTTTGTGACCGTCAGCTGTCCCAGTCTTTCCAAGGAGCTTCTCGAAAGTGAACTCTTCGGCCACGTCCGCGGAGCCTTCACCGGCGCCATTAAGGATGCCTGGGGCAAAGTCCACGCTGCCGATGGCGGCACTCTTTTCCTCGACGAAATCGGCGAACTCCCTCTCGAAATCCAGCCGAAGCTTCTCCGCCTTCTTCAGGAAAAAGAATACGAGCGCCTCGGCGAAAATAAAACCCGCTCTGCCAACGTGCGCATCATCGCCGCGACGAACCGCGATCTGAAACACATGATTGCCGAAGGAGACTTCCGCGAAGACCTTTACTACCGCATCAATGTCATTTCGGTTGAGCTACCTCCTCTCCGCGCCAGGGCCAGCGACCTCCTTCATTTCGCGAACGACTACCTCACTTACTTCTCGAAACAAATTGGCAGGGAACTCAAGAACTTCTCCCAGAAGGCCATCGAACACATCAAGACCTACCAGTGGCCTGGCAATCTCCGGGAACTCCGCAATGCCATCGAGAGAGCCACGATTCTAAGCACGACCCCTGCCATTGAACCCCGCGACCTACCGAGCGGAGATGGTGAGCATGGACCGGCCGGATCCCACATTTCACCGGGTGGTGAGGTCTCGCTCGAGGAACTCGAAGCAGAACACATTCGCCTCACCGTTGAGCGTTTTGACAACTTGCAAGATGCGGCCAAGTTGCTCGGAATTGACAAGGCAACCCTCTACCGAAAACGCAAGAAGCTACAGATCGACTAACACCGAAGCCATGACATCAGACGAACGTAACGACCCTAGCTTATCATCGATTGCTCACGATCTTAAAACGCCCCTCACCGGCATTCAGATGATGTTGCACCTCCTCGCCGAACAAAAAATCGGCCCACTGAACGAGCGCCAGACCATGATGGTCACCCAAGCCAAAAACGACTGCGACCGCCTCGTCGAAATGATCCAACGACATTTCGAGTCAAAAAACTCCTGATAATATGGCCCGATTACTGCAATATTAAAAACTCTATGACCAACCTGCACGTCGCTCTTCAAGGTCTAGAGGATGGCTTGCAGTGTAAATCCCCACCTGGGGGCCGATGAGACAATTCTTGCCAATGCGCACCTCGCAAACATCAAGGATGACGAGATCGAAATTCGCGTAAAAGTTCTCTCCCAAGTGAATGTTGTATCCATCGTGACACTTAAAGTCCGGCTCGATGGAAAAGGATCCAGGGCAAGACCCTAATAATCCCTTCAGAGAAGCGACATCCGGCTTCCGGTCATACTCGCGGAAACCTTTCCCGCTCTCGCCCTCTCCTCAACCAGTTCAGGATCGGACGCCTGATAGGCCTGCCTGACAACATTTTTTCTTTTTCGCTTGGTATCACGCAGTGCCATCAATCATGAAATCGGACATCCGGCAAAGCATCAGGAGGCAAAAGATCTCACCGTGATCACCCCCCACAGGATAGGATTGATCATTCATCCCTCCCTTTTTCACAATCGCACCCTCCTCCCCTGAGTCTACTTTTCCAAATTCACCTTCCGTCTCCGCTTCTTCTTTGGAAGGCGCGTCGGTAATCGTTTCAACTTTCTCCGTAACTTTGGTTATCCCTTCGTGAGCCTGTTTAATAGGCGCAAAGACTTTCAGCAAACGATCCTGAACGCCCTTCTCCTGCAAGCGGCTAAGATAGCTTGAGGCCGGATCTGCGAGAAAATAACCCGCACTGAACATCCCCGCAGAAACCACCAGCACGATCAACAATGCGGAAAGACTACTGGGCATCTTGCACCGCTGCGTCAGGACCACGTGCAAAGGCCTGAAGATCAGCATCAAGATCAATGCGAGGATCACCGGGAGCAAGACCGGCTTACTCACATAGAGAAAGGCGATGAGGACCAAAATAAAGAGACCTGAGATTTGCACTTGGGCAGCATCGATCTTCGGAGACACCGTCTCATCATAGGTATGTTCGACGCGATGTTTGAGGTCGGCCGCTCTTTCATTCGCGTTCTCAAGAGCTCCCCCAATTTTGCTTCCAGCTTCATCGACAACCTCGGTTGCGGAGCGCTTCACGTCATCGGCGAGGTGCGCCAGCTTTTCAGTGACACTGGTTTTGCATCGATTGGTTTCTGGATTCATTCCCACAAGTAGCACCCGAAACATTCCAAAGCCGAATCATTGCCGGAGCGGGGTTTCGTACGACCCCACCCGGCCCAAATCGTGCAAAACGCCCTCCCTTCGGGCAAAAAGCACCCACAGAATGATTGAAATGCTGCCCTCTGAGATTGCGATCCCGAAGTACCCTCGCTAACCTTCAGTTTCCCCATGACCACGGACGCGAATTCGCAAGACCCTCCCACTCCAGCTTATGCCATGACTCCCGATGCGAACCAGCACACCGGAAGTGACAATTTGCGTCACCTGGCCGAGGCACTCCCGGAGATCGTCTGGACCTCAAACCCTGATGGCGTCTTGGACTTTATCAGCTCTCAATGGGGGCATTTTTCAGGCTTGGACGAATCCGATCCCGACTATCTCAACTGGGCTCTCAGAATTCACCCGGACCACATCGACGAAGTTCACAAAAAGTGGGGTCACTCACTCAAGACCGGCGAAATCTACGAACATGAATTTCAAGTCAAGTCAGCTTGCGGGGACTACTTTTGGTTCTGGGGGAGAGCCATCCCTGTGCTCGACGAGAACCGGGAAATTCTAAAATGGTACGGCGTTACCGTGAACGTCGATCAGCAAAAAAAGATGGAGTTCCGCCTGCGCGAAATCGCGATACAAAAGGACACCTTCCTGGCCATGCTGGGCCACGAACTCCGCAACCCCCTTGCGGCCATCACGACCGGTTACGAACTCCTTTCGAACGAGAAAACGAACGAGCAACAAAGGGCAACTGCCTTCGAGCTTCTTGGACAACAAATCAGACACCTCACCCGGCTGGTTGACGACACCTTGGACGTCTCGCGGATTTCCTCGGGAAAGCTCCGCCTTTCCCGCGTCCCGGTTGAATTAAATAAAATGATTCAAGATAGCATCGAGCTCAACCGCGCTGACACTCTTTCAAAAGACATCACTTTGGAATGCCGGCTCCACCCGGAACCAATCTGGGTGAACGGTGACGAAGTCAGACTGACCCAGTGCCTCACCAACCTCCTTGATAACGCAATCAAGTTCACCGCTCCAGGTGGGTCCATCCATGTCAGCACCTCGCTTAGGGCAACCATTGCACGCATCGAAGTCACCGACTCAGGAGTGGGCATGACTTCCGAGGAAATCTGCCGGATCTTCGAACCCTTCGAACAGGGATTAGGTGCCCAGCAACTCAGCACTGCGGGCTTGGGTCTCGGTCTTGCCGTGGTCGAAAAGTTGATCAACCTGCACGGTGGAAAAATCACGGCCCGGAGTCGCGGCAAGGGACACGGGACAACCTTCTCGCTCACCATCAAATCGGTCCCTACCCCAACCATCAAGCTCCACGCAAAAGAAGTAAACGACGAACAAATCAATGCTTATAAAATTCTCATTCTAGAGGATAACGAGAGCGTCGCACAAACCCTGAAAATGTTTTTCGAGCTGGAAGGTCACCACGTCATGGTCGCTCACGATGGGGAAACCACCCTGAAGATTTGCGCTTACGAAAAGCCGGACCTCCTCCTCTCGGATCTCAACCTTCCGGGCTCTCTCAGTGGCTGGGATGTGGCGACCCAACTTTGTAAAACAACTCCCGCTCCCGAAAGACCCTACCTCGTCGCCCTCTCCGGGCACACCCAGCCCCATGATCGAGAAAGAAGTAAAGAAGCTGGTTTCGACGACCACCTCGCCAAGCCGCCCACTCCCGATCAACTCCGAAAAGTCGTCGGTAACATTCAAAAACGAGCGACTGTAAGTTAGCTTATGCCACTGCAAAAAAACCGATCCCCTGGGAGAGGGTCCGGCTTGAAGATGGTATCCGGTGCACGGTCTCCCATTGCAGCCTGCACCTCTTAAAACTGAAAAGTAACCAAGCGTTCGGACGGTCCTTCCAATCGCCGGAGACCCTCCCTCCCTCCGTTCGTGGCAAGTGCCCGAAACAGCTCGACCCACAGGCTTTTCTTAGGGTCTCCAGTGTCTTTATCTCCTGCAAGCGCTTGGTAGGCCGACTCAAAATCAAGCCTCCCTGCATACTGCCGGGCACGATCAAAATCTGAGCAAACCTCAGGATTCAACATCTGATGAACCGTATCTCGTAGAAACTGAGCCGTCACCGGCTTCCCTAAAAATATCGTCACCCCCAGCGATGCCGCCCGTAAGACTGCCGCCCCAGGCACGAACGCACTGACGACAATCACCTTGGTGAAATCCCCACGCTCCCGCATTCGCGCCAGAACATCCAATCCACTCACATTGGGCATTCTCAAGTCTAGCAAGACAAGATCATAACGGTTCTGAGCCAAGAGCTCGAGCGCCTCCTCGCCCCCTGAAGCACAATCGCTTTGAAAATCCGCTGATTCCAGAGCTATCGAAAAAAGAAGACGCAACGCCTGATCATCATCAACGATCAACAGACGGTGGTGCTTCTTTTTTTCAGGAGTAGCCTTCATCCCTCGGGGAATTAGCTAGATTCATACCGAACGGAAGTAGCGCCAAAAATCATCATTGAATCCCCCAAACGGTAGCATTCTGCACGATGCCTCCTCCTAAAGATTGCAAATCGACACCCGTTCTCCAGAGCGATTTCGCCGTCATTCCCGAAGGCCCTAACAATGAGAAGGTGGAATGCTCCCTGCGACTGACCATCCATGGCAAAAAATACGACAATACCCCTGGCGATCGGCCTCTCTGATGGCGCCCGTGAGGATGGCGCCCCTGGGTCGATGGCGGAATTTCTAACGCTCGCAACCTTGAAAGAACCCGCAGGCGAACTCCTACAAAAACATGAAATGACTGCGTGGATGCTCCGCAGCTACCTTGACACCACTTCACACTCCTAAAACCCATGAATGAACTCACCAGTCACCTGCGCTCCGCGCTCAACCTCATCGATGCTCAAGCTGAGCGAATCGGCAAGGACTTGGACATCGAAAGCCAAAACCTTAAAGAACTCGTCGAGAATCGTGACACCCCAACCCAGGAGCAAATCACACTCCTGTCACAAAGTATCACGGAACTCCACGAGAGCCTTTCGCAAATTCGACGCCACCTCGTCGACAGCTACTCAGCTGCTAAGAAGCTCGTCCCTCAGACGCCCCCCCCGACCGAATTGAATGACTCAAATTCTGATGATGCCGAGCCTCTGGATCCCCGTGATGCTTCCACGATTCGTCACGACGAGCCTACCACGCTCTCCGGAGTTTTGCGCTCTCTCCTCATGGCCGACGAACCCGCCCAGCGAAAGCGCCGCGGACAACTCGAATAGTCACCCGCATACTCCACCCGATACAACCCTCCCGCCCCCCAGCAGCAGGGTTTTTTGTGGCACCCGACCAAAGAAAACGCGCGCCCGGGATGCCGAGCGCGCGCTTTGGAACATTGCGGGTCTCGCTTAGATAAAGACTTTCACAATTGCCGCGATGACACCTACGAAGCCCATCACGAGAGCTGTTGAGCTGATGACCCCGCCACGAACCCGTGGAGACAGGGCCAACACCACTCCCAGTAATCCTGCAATAATCGCGAGAATTGCGAAGAGCATTCCCAGGATCGCACCGAACTGAAAGCTCAGGATCGCAAAGGCGATCGAAGCGATTGAGGGCAGACTGAATTCCGATCGCAAACGTCCCCATCCTTCGACGAACTCACTCGGTGACCAGGTGATTTACGAAAGAGCAGGAACGGATTCCCTGCGCACCATGGCCTTCTTCATCTTTGCCAACGCCATATTCTGCAGCTGCCGAATTCTCTCACGAGTCACCCCAAAATCACGACCGATCTCATCCAAGGTCATTGGCTTCTTGCCATTAAGGCCAAAGCGGGAATGGATGATTTCGTTCTCCCTAGGGTTCAGGATTGCAAGCACCTCTTCAAGAGCTCCTTGCATGCCCTTCTGCTCTAATGCTTCGAAGGGATTTTCTGCAGATTCATCGCCGAGCGTCTCACCCAGTGACGATTGGCTGTCATCACTCAGCGGAGCATCCAATGATCTGGGCCGATTCGCAGCTTGCTTCAAAAGGGCCAGCTTCTTGCGCGGAATACCGAGAACCTCGGAGATCTCCTCGTTCGTTGGCTCGCGTCCAAACTCCTCGGTTAGCATCCCCGTGATTCGGCGAAGCCGGGCAATCTTATCGATCAGATGAATCGGCAAACGAACGGTCTTCCCTTGATTCGCCAAGGCTCGCTTGATCGCCTGCTTGATCCACCAAGAGGCGTAAGTGGACAGTTTTCCTCCCTTGGTAGGATCGTATTTTTCCACCGCCCTCATGAGGCCGATGTTTCCCTCGGAAATCAAATCAACAAGCGGGACGCCGTAATTTGAATAATCGCGGGCAATTTTCACAACCAGTCTGAGGTTGGCGTTGACCAAGCGCGTACGGGCTTTTTCATCGCCTTGGCGAATCAAAGCAGCCAGTTCGATCTCTTCTTCTGCCGAGACCAACTCAATTTGGGCAATCTCACGCATGTAGAGTCGAACGCTGCTATCTGTAATCGAGGTATTCATTCTTTTATATTTCAGCACGAAGAAGACCATCCCCTGAAAGGTCATCCTTAACCCTTGAAACGCCCAAACTACCGAAATTGATACATCTTTAATGCCTCACGGCCCCTATGACCCGGGTCAGCCTGAAAATTGCAAAATGCCCCCTAGAGCCCCCTGAAGAGTCATTTTGCAATCTCACCGCACCCCACCAGTTCCGGACGGATCACTCAGAATTCTTGCCAACCACCGAACTTCCCCCTAAAACCGGCCCGTTGCTCCGGTAGTTCAACGGATAGAACAAGGGTTTCCTAAACCTTAGATCTGGGTTCGATTCCCGGTTGGAGCGCCACCTTAAATCCCTTACATTCAAAGAGTTAGGAGGATTATTGGAAGAATAAGAGCCAAGCCTGATTCGCTCGTATTTGTGTAAATTCGCGCTCATTTGCGTTAAATCCGTGTAACTTCTGTGTAACTCGGAACTCAATGAGCCATTGCCCT
>CAWUTG010000071.1:0-22706 GCA_963925135.1 uncultured Verrucomicrobiales bacterium
TGGTCAAAAACGCCATCACCTCCCCGGTTTCAGGAATCCGGAAGGTGATCCGTCGGACCATCGTCCCGCTTTGAGTGCCTCATTGATCTGGAATTGCCCTTCGAAGATGCTGCGGTTTTCGAGGGCGGGTTGGGAGTGATATTGATTTTTGGCAGCCTGTTGGAGTTCGTAAAGAGGAGCGATGAATTGGTTGAAAGTCGGGCTGGCGAACGAATCGGACAACGGTTGGGTCATGAATTTTTTCGAAGAAATGGCAGCCATCCCGTCAAGGGAAATCTCGCTCATTCCAATGGATTTTCGCATAAAAAACGAAGTCGGGAGACCCCGCGAAACCAAAGCTCACAGCGAGCCCTAGGGACCGCAATTCGCCTCAACAAGGGACCGTGAAATCAGGACTTTTGGACACCGATGCCCCAGCTCCAAAGTCCCATGCTGCCCCCACTGCCACGACCAGCTCAAACAAATCATCACCTGGCATCGCAACAAAGCACCGCCCTACGGACTCCACCGCGCCACCGCACCACCCCACTCCACTCCATGCCTAGCGAGCCCCATCCCCCGAACTCCGGAAAGTCGAAGCATTCCAGCGAGCAATAGCCGTTGCGACACCATTCGTTGCACTCCGGATTCCCTATCATCGTTTCGACTTCTTCCGCTGCCCTGATTTCAGTTCTGGTTTTGACGTGGGTCAGCTTCGTAATGTCGGATTCGTCATCGGTCCCTACTCCCAGGGCGGCAAGAAGCTCCTCGTCATCGCCAACGACTTCCAGGGCATTTTCCCGGCCTTCGCCTTCCAGCAATCCTTCCTCATCCAAGCCCTTCAATATCTTCCGGCATTCTTCCGAAGATCGAATTTGTTCCAGCCGCAAGGCGTAAAGCCGTTGACTTAAACCGACACCGCGGCTCAACGCATACGGAATGTGTGCTTGTGCATCGATCCCCGTTCCGCTTTCATCCCGAAAATGAAGAATACTCGATTATTCCCCTTAATTGCGGCGCTGCTAACAGGACTCGGTCTGCTCACTGCTGAGGCCGCCGAATTGGAAAAGCAGAAGCTCCAGGTTTTCATCCTGGCCGGCCAGTCGAACATGGTTGGCCATGCCCACTCCATCACCATCCCGGCCCTCCTCACCTCTGAAGAACCGAAGGATGCAAGGCTCGCGAAACTGGCTTTCAAGGAAGGCGCGATCGCTCCTGCTGCGGCCAGAGAGCAACTCGAGATCCGCATCAAACGCGACGAACTCAAGGCGGCACTGAGCGCGAAGAAGATCACCGGGGACGACCAGGTTGCTGCGGCCGAGGCGGAACTGAAGAAACTCGAGGAGGATTACGATGCCAGGACCAACAAGATCAAAGCGGCCTTCGCGGTTGCGGAGCGGGTCTACATCACCTCCATCGCCGACGGTCATCGCCGCGCGGGTCCGCTCACCTTCGGCTTCGGTGGCAGTGACGAAAAGATCGGGCCCGAGTTCGGCTTCGGCCTCAGCCTAGAGCAGAAGCTCGACGCTCCGATTCTCCTGATCAAAACCTCGTGGGGCGGCAAGTCGCTGCACTACGACTTCCGCCCCCCCGCAGCCGGCCCCTACGAGTTGAGCGAAGCCGAAAAGGCGGGCGACAATGCCGCGCAAATCGCAGCCAACGCGGGACTCAATTATCGCATGATGAACGAAGCGGTGCGTGAGGTGCTGGCCGACCTAAAGAAGTATCACCCGCAATACGACCCCGCGGTCGGCTATGAGATGGCTGGCTTTGTCTGGTTCCAGGGCTTCAACGACCAGTTTTCGCCAGCCTTTCGCGAGAACTACAAGACCAACATGGTCGCCTTTGTGAAGGACGTGCGCAAGGATTACGAAACCCCTGCCATGCCGTTTGTCATCGGGGTGATGGGAACCGGCGTCACCCAGGAGGAGGTTGACAAGAACGAGGTTTCCGTGGCCCAGCGCGCCGCAGCTGCGGCTCCCGAATTCGCAGGCAACGTCGCTTCCGTCGACAGCTACCCGTTCTATGGCCTGGACGCCCTGGAGATTTTCAATAAGGGTTGGGCCGAACATCTCCTCGAGTTTTCGTTGGTCGGAAGCGAGCGCCCCTATCACTACATGGGCAGCGGAAAGTTCTTCACCCGCTTCGGTGACGCCTTGGCGACATCAATGGTGAAACTGATGAAACCGGCAAAGTAGGTAGACTCCAGCAGCCTTTCGGACTGGAGTTCCTGCAGCTGGGTCGAGCGGTGGCGGCGCGCCGATGTCGATCGAGTCCTCCTGCTGGCGGTTGAGCTTCACGGAACTGGCCGACGACTCCTGGAGCCAGCAGTACGACCGGCTTCATCACCGGCGGGAATTGTGATGCCGCGAGCCGCCCATCTGGTTGACACGAACCCTGATCGCCGCACATCGGCAAACCCTCATACCTCATACCAACCAACCCCCTTTCTCCCCCCTTTCTCCCCCCTTCGCTCCGATCCAAAGGCCGCTTCAAGGCCCACCTACCAAAAGCGAATTCCCAGCAGTAGCAGTCAAACACCATCGCTCGGCGACAAAGAGCCCGAAGACTCGGCTTCGGCTTTCGTTCTCGTGGGTTGCACCTACTGCTTCCCTTACGGCGCGGGCCGCACGTCATCTCCGTGCAAGTTTTATTCTATTGCTGCTTGCGGCGGTTCTCACGCCAGTGACGGCGAAAGCCCAGCAACGGGTGGTCTTGGAAGGTTGGTTGGAAATCGACGGCACGGATGCCAGCTACCCCTTGATTCTACGAGCAGATCCTGGTGGTGAGATCCAAGCATATTTGGAAGACCCCTATTATGAGGTCGGTGCCAGTCATTTTGACTACGTGAGAGTCACTGCTGAGAGGCTTACTGATTACGTCGTCACTCCCGACAGATTCGTGATCATCAAGCGGCATCCTTCCACGGCTACAGCCCCTGAAGGCTTGTCCATCATTTTCGATCCAGGCCGATTCTCTGAATTTGGCGGATCGGGTAACCCAGCCCCGCCGCTCCCGGTTGACACGGATCAAGATGGCACACCGGATTCGGAAGATCATGATGACGATGGGGACGGCATGAGCGACGACTATGAACTTGCCAATGGCTTACAGCGATTAATTGACGATGCGGGTCTCGACAAGGACTCGGATGGTCAGAGCAACTTCGAGGAGTTTCTTTGGCAGACCGTCGCGAATGACGCTAGTTCCCGGTTCTCAATGTCAGTCACTGAGATTCCCGAGACGGATGATGTCAGCCTCTCGTGGCAAGCTGCCACCGGAAGAATCTACTCGATCCTCTACACCCCGGATTTGGTGATACAACCGGTTTCCATTCGTTCTCCCATCACCGTTCCGACGAATCAGCTCTACAATGTAACGCTGACGGAAGATGGACCAAGCGGCTTCTACATTCTGGGATGCCAACTTGGCTCACCCTAGCACCTGCTCATCCTTAAAACCTCCCAATTATTCACTTATGAAATCATCAAATTACAATACTTCTACTTTCCTTCCAGCGAGTCTCTTCTTCGGAATCATGCTTCTTGCTTCCTCGTTTAGCCAGGGACAGGAGATCTTTATGGAGGTCGAGGGGGTGACTCAGGGAATGATATCCGCAGGGGCGTCGAGTGAGGCTTCTCTCGGTGATAAGGCAGTGGAGGGGCATGACAACGAGATGGTCGTCTTGTCGGCGGAACACACGATAGTCATTCCCCGCGATGCACAAAGCGGGCAACCCAGTGGCTCCAGACTTCACCAACCTCTCAAGGTCACCTGCTACCTGGATAAAGCGACGCCCTTGATGCAGCAGGCGCTGGTCACAGGAGAGTCCCTCGCGGCTGAAATTAAGTTCTATCGAACAAATTCGGAGGAGCCAACGGCGCCACCGGAGCACTACTACACCATCGAACTTCAGGGCGTGGTGGTCATGATGAGCCGAATGTGGGTGCCGGCAAGCGACCCGGAGAAACGACAACTCGTCGAGTATCAATTGAGCTATTCGACAATCACTTGGACTCATGAAGTTAGCGGCACTGAAGGAGCTGACGACTGGAGAACATCAGGAGGACAGTAATCAACCCTTCTTTCCTGTTGCATCAAAGGCCTAACAGCAAAAAAAGGGGCAGCAAGAAAGGTGACATGGTCGAAGTAGCAGCTTCTGTGACTCCTCACCGTCTGCAACTCAGCCCCCTCCGCTCCGGTCCATAGGCGGCTTCAAGGCGCTCAAACTGCTCACCAAAGCAAAATCCTTCCCTGAATCAGCGTTTGAGCCAATCGCCCTGGGGCGCGGCCCCACACGGTCTTTTTCTCTCGACGCAATATCCGGATGGTCGGATAACAAGGGTTTTAGGCGCATTCGAGCGCATCCCAAAGTGATCACCTTAAAGCTACGCTTTTACGCAGTCCTCACCGTGTTGCTTAGTTGCAGCCCTTGCCGCGCAGGCAGTTCGACTGTTACCATCGTCTATCAGCCCATTCTCACCACGAGCGAGGATGTCACCGACATCGCAGAAGCCGCCTTGGAGTGTGTGCGCCGCCTGGCACGGGATACCAAGAAACGCCCGCAGCTCATCATTACGGGCAAGCGGGGCGATGAAGCTAAATGGCAGAAGCATTTTGAACAACATGACCTCGCAAAACCATTCAACCGCCCAAGCGCCTAACCATACGCTGCCGCGAACGAGCGCGGCTGTCACCCATTTTCGAGCCCCCAACGGCATACGTTTTCTCAGAATCCGGGATTCCTTGGCTTTCAATTCACGACACAAAGCCTGCCACCAGCCCGATCAGGCCGCCACAGACACCACCCCAGACCACGAGCCATCCCAGGTGGTCGCGGATCATTTGCTGGATGATCTCCTTCACCATGGTCGGAGTCAGCTCATCGAGCCGCTTATCGACGATGACGCTCACTCTCGTGAGGAGTTCTGAATGATCGCTCTCCCCTCCCGTCATGAGCGATTTGAGTTTCGCTTGGAAATCCGGAGTTCCGGCAATCTCGGAAATCGCGACGCGCATCTTTTCCTCAAAGCCCGGCTTCATCGGCTCAAGCGCAGCGGCCCCACCAAACATCGCCAGCGTTGCTCCGAATTTTGACTCTAACACCGCTACCTTCAACGCTTCAAAGGCCGGATCGAGATTCATCGACAGAATGACAGGATCGAGATCGACCCCTTCCGCAGCCTCCCCGGAGTCACCTTCGAAAAATCGCGCGATATTCTCGTGCGTGAAGAATTGCTGCATGATGAGCTGATGAATCCCGCCCTTAAAATCCTCAAAGCGCGCCGGGATCACGCCCGATCCATAAAAGCCCGGAACCTTCTCAAACAGCATGTGGATCGCGAGCCAGTTCGTCAGGGCACCCGAAAATGCAAAGAGGCCCACATTTAAGACGACCCCGCGAATCGGATCCTCCAGAAACCAGCCCACCAAGACACAAAGGAGGGCAATCAGATTGGTCGCGAGGCTCTTGTTCAGAGCCCCCTGCGTCTTTCCCGACGATGGGACTGCCCAATCACCACTCTGGTCTTTGTTTGAAGAATCGCTCATTTGTAGCGCCTTCTTAGAGTGGAAGAACGAGAAGCTCAACCGAATCCATTCAATTACTCATCCTCCCTTTTTCTTTGGCAGACTGCCCGGAACGAGCCATCTTAGCGGTATGTCCAACGAGGCTCATTTCGGCTCTCTTCTCAAACTTCTCGATGACGAAAACGAAGTCGTCCGCGAGGGAGTTCAACGTGCCCTTCTCGACTACCATGGCGACGCCAGCGATGACCTGGTAGCATTGGGCATTCATCTTAAATCCAAAGAAGCCCGCCTCCTCTCCCGCTCTCTCCACCCCGGCCGGCAGCTTGCCCTCCGCGAACAGTGGGCCTTTCCAAAGCAGGTGCTCGACCACCCCTCCGGTGACTGGGAAGCTTTTGAATCCCTCCTCCGCTTGCTCTCGGACTTCCTCCACGACGGCGTCACCCTGCGCCCCAGCATCTCGGATGAACTCGATTTACTGGCTCGCGAGGCCCAGCCAGGAGTCACCAATGCTCTGCACCTCTCAGCCTGGCTCTTCGGAACCGGCCGCTTTAAGGGTAACAAATCCAACCCCTTCGACCCGCGCAACTCCGACCTTGCCTGGTGTCTGGAAGAAGGGCAAAGCAACCCGCTGGGCCTGGGATTGATCTACATGCTGGTTGCCCAGCGACTCGGATTGGAAGTCTTCGGCGTCAACTACCCCGGACACTTTCTCAACTTGATCGATTCTCCGGCAGGCCCCCTTCTCATCGATTGCTTTCACCGGGGCCGCCCCATTCTTGTCCGTAAGCTCATCAAGGACCACCCGGAGCTCTCGAAACAAGCGGTCAAAGCAGTGAAGCACCCCTCCAACCTTTCCGAAATCCTTCTCCGTGTCCTCGCCAACATGAATCTCGCCTTCAACAAGGTCGGACGAACGGAGGATGCCGGACTCGTTCAGGACCTCATGAAAACCTTGAGCCATGCAGATTGAAGAACAGAAGATCGTCCTTGAGGGCCGTCACCTTCACCGGCTGGTCCTCCACCCGGATTCCGCCCCTCGAGGGACCCTAGTATTCTTCCACGGCCAAGGCGACTACATCGACCGCTATCCTCCCCTTCTTTCGATTTTTGTAGAGCAGGACTTCCGCTGCATCCTCACCGACCTTCCCGGACACGGTCGATCCCAGGGACGACGCGGAAGTGTCCCCGGAATGGCCTTCCTCGACGCACTTCTTAACTCCTCGCTCCTGGACCAACCCACGCCTTATCTCATCGCAGGCCACTCCATGGGCGGGCTCGTCGCGCTCCGGTTTTTCCTGAACGAACCCCGTCGCTTTGCGGCGGCATGGTTCAGCTCGCCACTCCTCGATCCGATGGGTCAGGCCAAGCCTTGGATGCGCAGGACCCTTCCTGTTCTCGCCAACCTTTTCCCATGGATCATCGTTGGCACCGGGGTCCGGACGGAAGACTGCACCGACGACCGCGAAGGCCGCCCCGGCGAAGAAGACACCCCGCTCTACCACAGCAAGATCTCCATCGGGTGGGGACGCGATCTACGCGACGCTGCTGAGCGTATTAAGCAACAGCTTCAAGGTTTCCCCGCTGGCATTCCCGTCCTCTTCACCCAAGGTGAGATCGACAAGGTCTGCCCGCCTTCGATTCTTCGAGCCCGATTGGTCAAGCTTCCCGAAAACCAGATCACCTACTCGGAAATCGAAAATGCCCGGCACGAGCCTTTCAACGGCTCGACCAGTGCCCTTCTCCAGGAAGCGTTAAAAAAGTGGGTTGAGAAACTTACTCAAAGATTGCCTCGGTAAAATTCTCGGGAAGTTCGATCCGAAGACCGCGCTTCAGCTTCACCTTGGCACCGCCATCAATCGAGACCGACTTTGGCTCATGGTCCAGCCCGGCAAAGCGAACCCGGTAAAGCCCGTAAACCGGGGCAAAGTCACCTTTACGGGTTTGCCTGAGAGTATTCCCCTCAAAGAAAAACGACTTGAGGATACTGTCACCAAAGCCATCACCGGCATCTTCATACAGGGTGCCTTCGGCAGCGCCATCGTCAGCATAGACATTGAGATCCATATGAGTCAGCGGTGCCGCACTGCTCATCCTGATGGGAGCAAGGGGAAGAATACTTCCTCCGCGAATAAAGAGAGGAGTCAAATTTAGGGGAACATCCACCCAGCGCTCTTCGCCACCTTGGACCATTTCCCCCGTCCAAAAATTAAACCAATTCCCATTGGGCAAATACATCCAGCGCCCCTCGACTTTGGGCTTGGAAACCGGACAGGTCAAAAGATCGCCTCCCAGCGCAAACTCATCGGCCCGGTTGTGACACTCGGAATCCTGATCATCGAGGTAGATTAATGAACGCAGCATCGGAGCACCCGAGCGGGTATGCTCTTCAAAGACGGTATAGATGTAAGGCAGGATTCGGTAGCGAAGCTCGATGAACTTTTTAGCAATCGCAGTATAAGGATCGCCAAATGACCAGGGCTCCTGCTCATTTTCGTCACCGGAACTATGAACCCGGCAGAAGGGATGGAAGATACCCATCTGCAACCAACGAACGAAGAGCTCCCCGTCGGAACGACCGGAGAAACCGCCAATATCGGTGCCGACAAACGAATAGCCGGAGAGCGCCAAACGCTGGCACTGATGGTTGCCGATTTTTAGATGCTCCCAAGTCGACTGAATATCACCAGTCCAGGCCGAGCTATAACGTTGCGTGCCTGCAAAAGCGGACCGGGTGATCACGAAAGGACGCTTGTCAGGGAAGGCTCGCTTGAGCCCCTCCTGGGTCGCCCTCGACATCTGCATGCCATAAACATTGTGACCCTTGCGATGGGAGCACGGATGCCCGTCGTAGTCGTGACGAACATCACGCGGGAAGGTCTTGTCTTCGTTGAAGACGGCGGGCTCGTTCATGTCAGTCCAGATGCCGGCAAGGCCACTCTCGTTCATGAAAGCCGGGAAAAGATCGGCCCACCAATCCCGCGCCGCAGGATCCGTGAAATCAGGAAAGTGACACGGTCCGGGCCAGACGTTTCCGGTCATCAGCGGACCATCCATCCGCTGACAGAAGGCGCCCTTCTCGACTCCCGACTGATAGACCGAATACTCGGGATCAATCTTAATACCTGGATCAATAATCGCGACGGTCTTAATTCCCATCCCGTTGAGTTTGTTCGTCAAGCGGGCAGGATCGGGATAGGCGTTCTCGGCATTGTTCCAAGTAAAGCAACGGAAGCCGTCCATGTGGTCGATGTCGACATAGATCGCATCGCAAGGAATCTCGCGAGAGTGAAAACCATTCGCGACCTCCAGAACCTCACCTTCGCTTTTATACGACCACTTGCACTGGTGGAATCCCAGCGCCCAGAGAGGCGGCATCTCGGGCTTGCCTGTCAGCTTGCTGTAGGACTCCACCACATCGGGAGTGGTCGGGCCGAACATGAAATAGAAATCCATCTCCCCACCGTGGGACCAGAAACTACTCACACTTGGTCGCTCTTTTCCGAAGTCAAAAACCGACCGAAACGAGTTGTCGAAAAAAATGCCGTAAGCCTGACCGTGGTGCAACCCGATGAAGAAAGGAATGTTCTTATAAAGCGGATCCGTGGAAGCCACGTATCCGTAAACATCACTCCCCCAGAGCATGCGGCGATCCCCGCGGAGGTTCTTGTGACCCGGGATATCACCCAGGCCATAAAAATGCTCACGGGATTGGATGACCCGGCTGGTCATGACGACATATCCGCCGAAATCCTGGTTCTCATACCAATGGAATCCTTTCTCATCCTGACTCAGGACATTTCCTTCGAGATCCTCGATCCGTAGCCTCAGACCTTCACTGCTGAGGTAGATTTTCAAGGCCCCCGTCTCGATTAAAAACCCGCCCTCTTCCTCATGTGCGACCAAGGCATGGCGTGCCGCCTTCACCTCGGGAAGCGTGGCATAGGAAAAATCGGCCTCAAAGCGACCGTCAGGGTCGAACCGAAAGCGGACCGTCTTCTCATCGATCCCGGTGACCCGAAGTGCGCACCCATTGTCACAGAAAAAGCGTAATTCCCCACCCTCATTCGACCAATGAGCGATCAATCCGGCAGAAAGCTCACCGGCATCAGCGGGCATTCCGGTTTTAATGTAATTGTCTTTCTCAAACTCTGCGTCCATGCGCCGGACATTAAGCACACCCCGTGCCCTCATGCTACTTTTGATCGACGTTCATGAAAAAATGCTGCACCTAGGTCGATGTAGCGGTGAGATGGCACGGGATCTGCAGTTGACCTTCACGCCAAAACATAATGAAAAAGCGAGTATTAATGCTGGGATGGGAGTTTCCTCCACTAATTAATGGAGGATTGGGAATCGCCTGTCTGGGACTGGGACGGGCGATTGCAAAACATGTCGATCTCACCTTCATCTTACCGCAAACCGACCCAAGCTATCTGGTGGACCAGGTCAACCTTGTCGGGCTGAACCACCTCACCGAGCAAGACCTTGAGACCTTGTCTCAAACCGAAGAACTGCGGAGTTTTTCGGAAGTTGAACTCATTGCCGCCAACCTCCAACCCTATATCGATGCGGCCTCCGAAACCTGCGAGCACATCATCACGGAAAGTAAAACGGCTACCAAATACGAGAAATTCAAAGAAGAGACCGGACTTGCTCTCTTTGCCGACAAAGGTTCCCTCTACGGGGAGGATGTCAACGCCCGCGTCGTCGCCTATGCCCGGGCGGTCGCGGCACTCGCTGAAATTCGGGATTTTGATATCATCCATGCTCATGACTGGATGACCTTCCTTGCCGGCATGGAAATCAAGGCCCGGACCGGAAAGCCTCTCGTCCTGCATGTCCACTCCCTCAGCTACGACCGGGCTGGGCCGGATGCGCGCGGTTGGGTCTTTGAGATCGAGAAAAAAGCAATGGAAGCCGCTGACCTCATCATCCCCGTCAGCAGCTACACCGGCACCATTTGCGCCGGTCACTACGGCATTGATGAATCAAAGATTCATCCCGTCCACAATGGCGCTGATCCGGTCAAAGCGTTCCGCGCCGAAAAACCCTTTCCCGAAAAACTCGTTCTCTTCCTCGGTCGTGTTACCGGCCAAAAAGGTCCCCGCTACTTTCTTGAAATCGCCGCCAAGGTTCTCGAACAAAATCGAAACGTCCGCTTCGTCATGGCAGGCACTGGCGAACGACTTCGTGAACTCATCGAATACGGGGCTTTCCGCGATGTCGGTGACCGACTTCACTTCACCGGATTTCTGAACCGCGACAAGGTCAACGATCTTCTCTCCATGACCGACGTCTACTGCATGCCCTCGGTCTCGGAACCCTTTGGCCTCTCTGCTCTCGAAGCGGTCCAATTCGATATTCCAGCCGTCATTTCCAAACAATCCGGCGTGGCCGAAGTCCTCACCAAAGCCCGTAAAGCCGACTATTGGGATGTCGATAAAATGGCCCAACACATTATTGAACTCATCTCCGATGACGAAGCCCACGCCGAGGCGGTCGCGGCCTCACGGGAAGATCAACAAAACTGCACCTGGGAACATGCCGCCCTCAAAGTCACTGAGCTTTACGCCAGTCAACTCCCCGCCGGAGCTTGATTTCCAACTCCCACTTTCATGCCCGAGCTTTGCCTCTACTTCCAGGTCCACCAGCCGAACCGCCTCAAGAACTACACCTTCTTCGACATCGGCAAGGATCCCTTCTACGAAAATGACGAACTCAACCGCGAAATTCTCTCCACCGTTTCTGATCGTTGCTACCTTCCCGCAAACAAGCTCTTCACCGATCTTATCGAGGCCAATCCCGGCAAGGTGAAGTTAACGATGTCCCTGAGCGGAGTGGTCCTCGAACAGCTCGAACACCACCGCCCCGACGTCCTCGCCTCCTTCCAGGATCTCGTCGCCACCGGCGCTGTCGAACTCCTCTGTGAAACCTATTACCACTCGCTTTGCTACCGCGCCTCCGGTGATGAATTCACCCGCCAGGTCGAAAAGCAGATGGAAACCATCAAGCGGCTCTTCAACAAAACACCGACCGTCTTTCGACACACCGAACTCATTTACTTCAACGAACTTGCGGCCTTCGTCGAAGACCTCGGCTTCAAAGCACAACTCGCCGAAGGCCTCGACCACATCCTCGATGGCCGCTCCCCCAACCACCTCTACCAGGCTCCGAATGTGAAATCGATGAAGACCATTCTTCGAAACAATACCCTTTCGGACGATGTTGCCTTCCGCTTCGCCGACCCCCACTGGGAAGGCTATCCCCTCACTTCAGAAACCTACGCCCAGTGGGTCAAAGCCTCCGGAGGAGACCTCGCCGGCATCTTCCTCGACTACGAAACGATCGGCGAACACATCGAGCGCTCCACCGGGATCTTTAAATTCTGGAAGGACCTTCCCGCTGCCCTTGCTGCCCGCAAAATCTCCATGACCACTCCTTCGGAAGCACTCGCAAAATATGACTCCGCCGGCGAATACGACTGCCACGAAATCACGAGTTGGGCCGACACCGCCAAGGACATTTCTGCCTGGCGCTCCAATCCCATGCAGGAGGAAGCCAAGGCCAAAATTCTCTCCCTCGAAAAAGCGGTGAAGGCCCACGACAACCCCGAACTCCTTCACCAATGGTCCAAGATGCAGACTTCCGATCACTTCTACTACATGTGCACCAAAGGCGGCACCGACGGCGAGGTCCACGAACACTTCAGCCCCTACGCCAGCCCCTACGACGCATACCTTACCTTCATGAACGCCCTCTCCGATCTCCAGGTCCGCGTTGGACTTTAAGCCCAATTCCGTCATCGCGCAGCGTGCCTGCGAGCGGTCACTTCTGCAGACCGCTCAAGCAGCGGCATGAGATGAACATTCAAGAAGTCACCATTTCCGGATTCGGTTCCTTCGGACGGCCCCAAACCTTCGAAAGTCCTTCTAGCACCGCACCCGGATAAATCGGATAATAATAATCTCCCTTCGATCTCTCTCTCCGACTTGGCTTAAAGAGCCGACACCCCCGCCGCCCGAACTTCCAGAGGCAGCGCCTCTAAAAAATCACCATGAAACCACTGCCCATCCACTAGTCCCGTAAGCGTCTTTGTGATCTCATCCCTTTCTGGCCCCGCTGCCATCGCAGAAATGATTCGAGCCGCCTCCATCGACCTGTGGCGCAAGGCATTCTCCCACAATTTCGCCATCGCGTACGACCTCACCTGGCCCTCTGGCTGTCCTCTTAAAAACGTCCAAGCCTCATCCAAGCTCCTCCGCCCTGCCCCTTTCCATAGCTCGTCAAAGAATAATCCTCCCAATTGATATTTAAAAGCGCCTTCCGCTCCTACAACCTCACCATAAATCTCTGCCAGGGAAAGCTCCCCCGCACGCCATCTCCCCGCCGCAGTTTCACCCAGTCGCACACCGTATCCTCCCACTTCCGACTGCCATTTCACCGCCGCCGCAAAGTCATGGTTCACCAGAGAGTCGATCCAGCCATTCTTTAAACTCTGCTCCAATCTCAACCGCACCTTCTCCTCCGGCCCCAAGCCTTTCTTCGCCCACTCCACCAACTGCGAAATCACCGCCTTGGGATCACTTCGACCCCACGAAGACAGGGCTCCATCGAGAGCCTTGTATTGAATTTCTTCCGGCAATTCACGACACCACGCAATGGCCGCCGCCGGATCATCCCCGGCCATCACCCCTGCCATCACCCCCACCACCCTCTCCAAAGATGCTGCTTCCACGTTGTCCAAAAATTCTTCAAACACCTCCGCCAGTTCCTCAGTTCGATCCTCGGCCAACTTTCGCCAAACCGTATCCCAGATCGAATAATTGCCGATGAAAGATCCCGTCACTTTCAGGAAACGCAAACCTAAATCTGGCTCTCCCCGCTTGAGAAGCTCGGCCATGACCACTTTCTCCGTCCATTCTACCTGCGTCCCATCGACCAACTCCAAGCCCGCCAAACCCGCCTCGAAATCCCTTCGTATCCATTCACACAAAATCCCACCCCGCCACTCCCACTGGTCTCGATGTTTAAAAAACTCCATCGCCCCGACCGGATCCACCTCGGCCCAACGTCCCTGTAAGATAATCGAAACCCCGGCCCTCTCCCGACCACCTTCCAATTGGAGAATTTCGTCATAGAGCGCCTGAAGCTCTTCCGTCGATCCAGCCTTCGCAATTCGCTCCCGCCAGGAAACCCACGCCTCTTCATCGACTTGCAAGATCGGCGCTCCCGCAAGCTTCAGAGTGCGGTCACTCCTGGAAATCACTTCTCCCCCATCCCTCCGCAGGGAGAACCGGTCGCCAACCCAGCAAAATGCCGCAGAGCAACGCGCCAAGGGAAGCCAGAAAAACCTTCACCCTTGAATCCTGAGTTCCGTCACACGGTCCCACAACACTAAAGGAAAATGCCTCCAAGATCCCGTTAAGGGAAGTAGGCCCCCTATTTCAAGAGGCTCTTCCCGGTCATCTCCTTCGGCTGTTTCACGCCGAGCATGTCGAGCAAGGTCGGTGCAACATCGGCGAGAATTCCATCGGCAACTTTGCGCTTCTTGCCTTCGTCAGAGACATACCAAAGATGCACGAGGTTCGTGGTGTGCGCGGTGTGCGGTGAGCCATCGGCATTTCGCATGAATTCGCAGTTGCCGTGATCCGCTGTAATAAGAAGCTTACCTCCCAGTCGAAGGGTTTCTACGGTGACAGCTTTGACAGCCTCATCGATGCGAGTCACCGCTTTCTTGGCCGCTTCGACGACGCCAGTGTGCCCGACCATGTCAGGGTTGGCGAAGTTGATAATGACGAGGTCGTAGTCCTTAAGGTGACTCACGACGTATTCCTCAACTTCCTCCGAACTCATCTCGGGCTTCAGGTCATAAGTCGCGACATCCTTCGGTGAAGGAACGACTTTGCGATCCTCACCTTTGTAGGGCTTTTCTTCGCCCCCGTTGAAGAAGTAGGACACGTGCGGATACTTCTCAGTCTCCGCGATGCGGAGTTGCTTCTTGCCAGCTTTCGACACCGTCTCGCCAAGCGTCATCTTGAGAGTCTGGGGCGGGAAAACGACGGGGACTTTATAAGTCTCGTCATACTCGGTGAGCGTGAGGAAATGAACCTTGGGACGACGTCCCGCTTTAAATCCCTTGAATACGGGACGGGTGAGAAAGGCCTCACAAAGCTGGCGGGCGCGGTCGGCGCGAAAGTTGAAAAAGATGACGACGTCCTCATCACGAATCCGCTTCTGCTCGTGGCTGAAGAAAATCATGGGCATGAGAAACTCATCAGTTTTCTCCGCTCCGTATTGCTGGGCGATGGCCTCGCTGGCTAGAATGTCGTGCTTGGTGCCTTTACCCCAGACGATGGCATCCCAAGCGAGCTTGGTTCGCTCCCATCGCTTATCGCGATCCATGGCGTAATAACGTCCGATCACGGTCGCGACACGGGCATTGTATTTGGCCAATTCGTCTTCGACATAACTCATGTAGCCCTTTCCACCGGTCGGCGAGGTATCGCGACCATCGGTGATGGCGTGCACCATCATATCCTCGCAACCACTTTCGCGGGCCGCCTTGACGAGCGCGATAAGTTGCTCCTGGTGACTGTGCACTCCCCCGTCGGAAACAAGTCCGATAAAGTGAAGTCGCTTCCCCTTGGCCTTCTTGAAGGCAGTCTTGAGCGTTTTGACATCCTTCAAGGTGTCCTCGGCAATCGCTTTGTTGATCCGGGTGAGATCCTGGTAAACGACACGACCGGCACCGAGATTCAAGTGCCCGACTTCCGAGTTGCCCATTTGCCCCTCCGGAAGGCCTACATCCAGACCGGAAGCGGAAAGTGATCCCTTGGGATACTTCTTCTCCATTTCGTCGTGAAAAGGCGTTGCCGCGAGTTCGACGGCGTTGCCATCTTTCTTAGCGGTCTTCTTTCCACCAGGGTTAACACCCCAGCCATCACGGATGATCAAAACGACAGGTTTGTGGGCCATTGCGACTCTTTGTTAAGGGGTCTTGGGATCGCGGAAAAGCTAAATCCCTGACAGTTAAAAACCTCCATGGAAAGATGCCTCATAGAATTGCGCCATCCGCCTCGATTCCCGACTCTCTCTCCCCGACCGGTGAAAGCCTTTCATGACCTCTGCCGCCTCCTGTTTCTGCCCCAGGAAGGTTCCCCTGACGCACCGAGGTCGCGGCCATCATGAGCCAGGGAAGTGGCCTGGAAGGGTCCCTCTTGGTGAGCCCGCGGTAAATCACCAGAGCCTCATCAAACATTTTCATTTTACGATAAAATGCCGCGACCTGAATCCACTGCTCCGATTGGAGATTGTGCTCTTTTCCCAACAGGGCCAGACGACTGCCGAGTTCCTCATGCCGACCCTGGCGTTGCAGCAAAGAACACTGCAGGAGATCCAATTCCACCTCGTTCGCAGCGGAATGAGGGAGCTTCGTGAGTTTTGCAGGAAGATTAGACAACTCACTTCAAACATCCTTCGCAAGCCATCCAAACCAACCGCACAGACATCCCACTCCACGTTGTCCATCAGAACGAGCGCCGCCGCGTGCACGCTTTGAATCGATGCCAGCGCCACCTTCAATCTCTCGACCCGCCCGGGATCCGTCCCATGCTCTGTTCCAAAAACCTCCTCGAGATCTTCAAGCCCCATCTCGGGGGACACCACGCGACATCGACGGAGGGCATCCTCAAGCTCACCAGGAACCACGACCGAATCTTTTGGCAGGCAAAAGCGATACTGATCCGGAAAGCCTTCAGATTGATTGGAGTCTTCTCTTCATTCGAGGCCGGAAGCCATGAACAATCAGTCAAACCACTCCTGCGGGAGTCGCCGGGGACGACCTTCAGGCATTTGCACCAAGGCCAAAGCCTGTCGGCAGGTAATCAGGGACTTGTCCGTGCCTTTTCGAACCATCGTAAATTCGCACCAAAATTTCGCCCGCTTCAGCTCACTCACCTTCCCATGGATTTCCAGTTGGTCACCCAGTCTGGCTGGCGAGCGGTAATTGTAGTTATCGGCATTCATGGCATAGCCGGGCCACTCAGCGAAGCCCGTGTTCTTCCTCGCCGAGTTATCAAAATTCTTCAGCGGAATGGTGCAAGCGCAGTCGTCTGCCCAATTGATCGCATCCGCTTCAATGTCATTCACAAAGCGAACCAGGCGGGAACCGTCGAGACCTGCTTTACTGGAGGAAAAATGCACCTGAGCTTCGCGCAGTAAACTGGGCCGGTAGGTGACATCGTCCGCCTCACCGGCAAAGGGCACAAAGTATTCCATGACGCCCTGTCCCACCACGGGGCGCTCGCCCTTGGGAGCTTCGGGAGTGGCCATGCTCATCCCCATCGGATTGGCGGGAGCCGTGGTCTTGAAAGCGGGAAGGAATTGATCCCGCTTTGGATCCATGAGCGTCTTGATTTGTCTCCGGGGCAACGGTCCCCGGAGGTAACTCATCACCCAGCGAGCATGAAAAACGGAGGGCCCGTCTTCGTGAACATTATTCATCAGGAAGACCCTCGAATCCAAACCTGCGCTGAGACTCTCCATTTGCTTTCGATTGAATCCCCCGCCCTGTGCATCAGCCGCACCGGAGAGACCATCCAGAACACGGGCGATATCCCGCTCGGTTTGCATCCGGCCAAGGAACCAGGTTCCCATGTTGGCCAGGGCCTTGTAGTCGAGGTCCACCGGGTTCTGCGTCGCCACCAAAACTCCGAGACCAAAAGCCCGGGCTTGCTTGAGCATCGTCATCAAGGGTTTCTTGCTCGGCGGATTGGCCGTTGGAGGAAGATACCCGTAGATTTCATCCATGTAGAGCAGTGCTCTGAGACTCGTCGCCTGACTGAGCCCGCATCCACCCCAACATCTGGTTTAAGAGCAGGGAGACAAAGAACATCCGCTCGGTATCACTTAGGTGTGAAATTGAAAAAATCGAGATCCGCGGCTTACCCTCCTTGGTATACATCATCCGTTGAATATCGAGAGGAGGACCTTCCAGCCAGGTCGAGAAACCGGGGCTCGCGAGGAGCGAGTTGAATCTGAGGGCCAACTTCTGACGATCCCCCTGATCCATAAAAGACTCGAGATCGATCACGCCAACCTTACCAAAAGGGGGCTTTTGGATGTGTCGAATGAGCGTTTCAAGCGAGAGGCTCTGCCCTACCGACCAGCAATGGCCAAAAACCGAACCTAACAGGACGGCCTCGGGTGACTGAATGGGATCTGCATCGACGCCCACAAGGGATAGCAACGATGACACTGTCGACTCAATCCGCTCACTAAAAAGTTCGCCATCATCGATCACCTCAAAAGGCGGGGCGTCGAGTGAACTCAAGATTGAAACGGGGATTCCGGAATTACTTCCCGGGGTGAAGACGTTGATATCGACCTTGGAATCATAGAGCAGGAGGCCCTCGGTCACCTCCCGGGTCTTCACATCGTATTCTTTACCGAGGTGAAATGACCCTAGTTTTTCGTAATCGCTCAAAACGTTGTTCATGACGGAATTCATAGCGGATGAATTCGGAATTTCTAAATGGATAATTCTACTTATGGTCATTCCGTGACCGCCTCTCCTCCACGTGCCTGGGCTGAAATCGACTTCAGTGCCCTTCGCCACAATCTTTCGATGATTTATCAACGTTCCGACAAAGAAGTGATGGCGGTCATCAAAGCAGGCGCTTACGGTCACGGATTGGTGGAAGTGGCCCGGGAACTCGATAGCGCAGGCCTCCCCTTCCTCGGCGTGGCCAATGCCGGAGAAGCCCGCAGACTCTTCAATGCCGGCATCAAAACCCGCCCCTACATTCTTGGAGCCACCCTGCCCGCCGAGAGGGAGGAGATCGCAGCCCGTGATTGGACGCCCTGCCTTTGTTCCATTGAAGAAATGGAGCACTTCAACTCCCTGGGAAGGAATCAAGCGGTGCAGGCCCACCTCGCCCTCGATACCGGAATGGGCCGCGGCGGCTTCCTTCCCCACCAACTCGGTGGCGCTCTTGAAAAACTCAAATCCTGCCGAGGAATCCAATTGACGGGCATCGGATCCCACCTTCCCGTCGCCGATGAAGACAGCGAGTTCACGAGGAGTCAGTTTGAACTCTTCGACTCCCTCGTCGAAGCCATCCCAAAACCCTCCGGCACCTTTCACATTCACCTCAGTAACTCTGCGGGACTCCTCGGCTTCCATAGCCGAACTACCAACCTCGTCCGCCCCGGGCTCGCTCTTTACGGGATCTCACCACTTCCGGCCGAACAGCCAATCTTCCGCCCCGTGATGTCGCTGAAAACCCGAGTCTCACTCATCAACCATCTTCCAAAAGGACACGGGGTTTCTTACGGACGCACCATTCTCGAGCGTGACACCAAAGCCGCCGTGCTCGGTATCGGCTATGGCGATGGCTATCCGCGATCGCTGTCAGGGAAGAATGCCAAGGTGATCATTCGTGAGACTCTTTGTCCCATTTTAGGTCGTGTGACCATGGACCAAATCATCGTCGACGTCACAGAACTCCCACATTGTGAACCCGGCGATATCGCCACCCTCTTTGGTCCCGAAATTCTCGCCTCTGACCTGGCCAAAAAAGCCGACACAATCGCGTGGGAACTTCTGACCCAAATCACCCCCCGGGTCGACCGGGTCTATCTCTGAAGCTCGATGTTCTGATCAGGATCAAGAAAGGACCTTACCGAGAGTGCGTCCTCTGAAAAATCCATCAGCACCGCTCCTGTTTCAGCTTGGTTGAAGAGGAAATAACCTGCGCCCCTCACCATATGAACCCACTCGGGCTTGGGCATCTCTTCGGGTAAATGTTGTCCCGAACTGGTGATCACCACCCTCGCACCGGTGGCGTCAAGAAACTGCTTTTGCCCCGAAACACCCCATCCATGCCGCCCCATCAGAATGACATCCGCCGCCAGATCGACCCCGCTTTCAAGAATTGCCAACTCATCGACCATCCCCAAATCACTGGTCACGAGAATTTTCCATCCCTTCCAGTGCACACGCACCACCATCATCCGGTTGTCCGCAATTCCCCGGCTCCGCGGCTGCCCTTCACGAATCACCTCCACCCAAACTTCGTCGTCCAACGCATATCGCTCTCCCACTTTGCCAAATTCAACGTCACACCCACCCGCTTCCGATCGATCTAAGAACTCGCGATAGCTCGGGCTCAGAGCATTCTCTACCGGAAGAATGGCCCGCTTAAGCCCACCTCGGTTCAAAAGATACGGCAGGGCCCCGCAATGATCGCCATCCGGATGACTCACCACGACCGTCTCGAGATTGGCATTCCATTTCCCAAGAATTGACCTGAGTTCGTTATAAAAAAACTGACGCCCACCGACGTCAATCATGGCCCCGCCTCCCACATTTAAATACGAAGCGGCACCACCGTCGGCCGTATCGAACATCACCCAGTCCGCCGCGATCAGTTTTCGGGCATTCCAATGACCACCGGGCACTTTGGAAAATGCTTCCGCAGAATAATAGGCCGAGGCTGCGACCCCGGCATTCACTCGATTTGTCCACTCACCAACAGCGATGGCAAACACCCCTAGAAAGGCTGCGAGAAAAGCGCACCCGAGAATGACCATGGTCAAAGGAATCAACACCATACTGGTTAATACTGCGACCGGAGTCACGATCCCGAAATGCCCTATCATCAAGGGTAATGAGCCCAGCCAAGCTGCCAGCGAACTCGCCGCCAGACTCGCAAAATAGCGCCTCACGGTCATCCACCGCCGACCCCAATCACTCATGAGTCGGGCTGGAAAGAAAGAATCCAACTCGGCAATCTTCCCGGTAAATCGATAGGCCAGCCCCACCCCCAAACCAATCGAGGCCAGCACCCCGTAGGACAGCTGAAAACCAATATCGAAAACCTGTGCCGGAGCCCACGAAACCACGAGGATGAAACTCAAGGCCAGAGCATTGAAAAGCGAAGGTCGCCGTCTGACCAGAAATGCCCCAAGAAAACAAATCGCCATCACCGTTGCGCGCACAGCTGATGGCCTTGCCCCGGTGACCATGGCATACGTGACCATGGATAGGATCACCAAAAGCACACCCACCCGCCGGGGGATGGGCAGCCCCATCAAGACAAACCAACACAGCGTTCCCACCAGGGTCACATGCAGTCCGCTCACCGCAAAAACATGCATCGCCCCACTCTCTCGAAAAGCCCGGCTCACTTCGGAATCCCGTGGTGGCTTTTCACCCAACATCATTGCCAGGATCACTTCCCTCCCTTTAGATTCTTCCGGCAATCCCCTTGTAATACTTTCCCGGAGCTGAGCTCTCAATCGTTCTGCCAATCGAAACGGTCCCCACTGCCAGCGCAGCCCCTTCGATTCAGCCTCCCGAATCGCCAGACCACCATGCACCCCGCTTCGGCGCCACTGATCCAACTGCGAATAGTTCCCGGGATTCCGCTCACTTGGTGGAACGAAAAATTTCCCACTCACTTCAAGTGCTTCTCCCGTCCTGTAATCAACGGCACGGGGAATGATGACTTTCACCTCGCCTTCTTCATCGCGAAACCAGCCGAACCGATCATCCCCGAATGTCCCCGTAAGCGAACCGACAATGACCGAACCTTCGACAAAATGACTCCCCGGTTGGGCGAGGCTCTCACGGACCGGTTTCTCTAGCAACTCGGCTCTCGTCGCGATTGCAATTGCGATCACAGGAATCGCCAACCACCATCGCCAAGAGAAACGGCAGAAAGAAAAGGCCGCCATGTGACACGTTACGGCCGCAGCCGGTGACGATGACCAAACTGCTCCCGCGAGACAGGCCAAGGCGATCGCAACCAATGGTGCAACCGCCGTAACATACCGCCAAGCCTTTCGAACGACCTCCACCGGCTGTGATTAAATGGCTCCCAATTCGCGCAATTGGTGGGTTGCATTGGCCGCATGACGAGTTCCCGGTAGTTCTTCCACCGCACGTTTCAACATTCTCACCACACTCTCCTTGTCATCGAGATCCTTGTCGTAAATCTCAATCATCCTGAAGATCAAAAAGGACGCATCTTCTTCCTCCCATTCGTGTTCCTCCAGCGCCTCCTCAAGCGTCATCACGGCCACGGCCGGACTCTCCAATTTGTCACGTTGAATCCGGGCAATCTCCACCATCGGAAAACGACCCGACGAATCCTCCCTCCAAATCTCACGATAGATTCGAATCGCTTCCGGATAATTCTCCTCGGACACCGCCGCCCGGGCTTCCACAAGGGGATCATCTCCAACCTCTTCAGTCGATCCCATCAGCTCCTCAGACATCCGGTCGACAAACATTGGCAGAACGTAAATCACGGCCAGGACACCTCCGTAAATCACCGTGATCATCAGAGGCACGCCCACCTTCATCATCGAATCCGCAGTCTGCCCATCTTCCGATGAAATACCGGTAATGTATTCCTCTTCCAAATTTTCCTCGGTCGCCTTTTCCGCATCCCGTTGATCCCGCTTACTGCTGGACCAGGCAATCATCGTGTAGAGAATCAGCATCCCGAGAATCGCCAGTTGTACAATTAACTTCTTATTCATGCCTCAACATATGCCTAAAACCTCCCTACTTCGCTCCTAAAAAGAGAAAAATGTCCAAAAAAAGAACCGCAACCTCGGTTGCGGTTCTCTGAAAATTTTTGGATCAACCAGGTTTACTTTTCGTAAACAACCGGGATCTCTGCAGGAGCGATATCGTTCAGGGCAGGAGCGATGTCGTTCATGGCAGGAAGAGGACGGAGAGGTGGAACAGGCTCTTCGCCGGTGCAGCATCCGCAGGAGCTCAGGCCAAGCGAAGCTAGCGCGATGGCCCCGATAGAAAGGAATTTGAGAAATTTCATCAGATTGGGATTGTTAATTGTATGTTTGAAAAAAGAGGCCCGGAGCGGCAGGTAAACTACACGCTCCGGGCGAAACCTTATAAAAGGCCAGCCAAAATTACTTGGAAGGAATTTCGCTAGGACCAGGTGCTGCTGGTGCTTCATCAGGAGCACTTCCGCAAGAAGTGAGAGAGAAGCCAGCAAGAGCTGCGATAAGGCCGAGGACGGTGACAAGTTTCATAGTATTTCTTAATGTTGGTTTTGGGTTGTTTGAAGAACTCACTTCTGCGGAACCTCGATCGGAGCTGGGTCCGGAGCGGACTGTGCACCACTGTCACAACAAGATGCGAAAGCGAGTGCGCCGAATCCGGC
>CAWUTG010000072.1:0-17060 GCA_963925135.1 uncultured Verrucomicrobiales bacterium
CTTCTCAACGCCCGTATATCCAGCATCAGCATGCACCTGAGTCTCTTGCCCATGCAGAAGTTTATCGGTTTGGGAGATGTCTGAAATGTTGGCCGCAGTAGAGATCACGGTGTGAACAATCCCGCTGTCACGGTCCGTTCCGATGTGCGCTTTCATCCCGAAATACCATGGGTTGCCCTTCTTGGTCTGAGGCATCTCTGGGTCACGGGCCCTGTCCTTGTTCTTCGTGGAAGAGGGCGCATTGATGATGGTGGCATCGACGAGGGTTCCTTCGCGCATAAGCAAACCTCGCTCTTCAAGGTGGGCGTTGATCGTTTCAAAAATGGTGGCACAGAGATCGTGCTTTTCTAACAGATGACGGAATTTGAGTAAGGTCGTGGCATCAGGCACGGGGTCGCTGGCGAGGTTGATCCCGAGAAAAGCGCGCATGGCCTGACTGTCATTGCTCAGCACCTCGAAGCTCGCGGCATCGACATCACCCCCTCTGCTCCGGTCCAAAGGTGGCTTCAGAGCCCTCCCGCCAAAAGCAAATTCTAGCAGTGCGGGAGATCCCCTGCCAGAGGACTGCCAAAACCAGCGCTGATGTTTAGCGATTTCTCAAATCGCCGGAGAACTTAAACCTTGGAGGATTTCCGGGCAATCGCCCTGTAACATACCGTGAGCGGAGTTTACGCTTGCTCCGCGAGGGATAGCCAAGCTACCTACTCTTCTTCTATTCTTCTATGTGTAGAATCTTCATCCAGTCCCTCACATCAGCGTTGTCATTCCTTTTTCTAATGACTGCGATCGCCGCTGCGGAGCTCCGTATCACCGAATTCGTCGCCGAAAACAATGGTTCCTTTCTCGACAGTGACGGGGAGCCTTCCGATTGGATCGAACTGCATAATCCGGACGCGGCTCCCGCTTCGACCGATGGGCTCTACTTGACCGACAGTGCCACCAACCTGACGAAATGGTTGCTTCCCGACGTCTCGATTCCCGCAGGCGGATACATCACCGTCTTCGCCTCGGGAAAGGATCGCCGGGACCCGTTGCAGGAGTTACACACCAATTTCTCGCTGGCGGGCAGTGGCGAATATTTAGCACTGATCAACTCCGATGGTTTCACCGCGCTGAGCCAGTTCGCTCCCACCTACCCCACTCAGTTTTTGGGCGTCGCTTACGGCAAGGGCACCAACTCGGCCACCAAGCCGGCGAGCTTTGTCCCGTGGCCGACCTCCGGGACCTGGATCTCACCGCTCGCTGATATCGGGGACTCCTGGCAGTTGGTCAATTTCGACGACTCCACTTGGAACTCCGCGCAAACCGGGATCGGTTACGGTTATAATTTCCCGGGCTTCATCGGGGCCGGCGGAAATACCGGAGCCGCGATGCTCGACATCAACGCCAGTGCCTATCTCCGAATTCCCTTCGAGATCGACAACCCGGCAGAGATCGTCAGCATGGACCTTGACCTATTCTTCGAGGACGGCTTCGCCGCTTACCTGAACGGCAACCTCGTCGCCTCGTCCAATTTACCTGCCCCCCTGGCCCACGACTCCGCCGCCACTTCCTCCGGCGAGGTCCGTGAGGGAGAAGCCATGGAGAGCTTTGCACTCGACTTCCAAGGTAAACTCCTAAGTGGCGGAAACGTGATCGCCTTTCAGATTCTCAACAGCAGCAAAGCCAGTTCCGACGTCGTTCTCGTTCCCCGGCTCAGCGGCGAGACCCGCGACCTCTCCGGCGGGATCATCGACGGCTATCTCACTGTGCCCACCCCCGGAAACCCGAACGCGGGCATCGAGTTCACCGGCCTTGTGGGCGACACCAGCTTTGACATCGATCGGGGATTTTTCGACACCCCTTTCGCCGTGACCATCGGCTGCGCCACACCGGGTGCCACCATTGTCTACACCACCAATGGCAGCACCCCGACGATGAGCAACGGGACCCAGGTCGCCGCACCCGACGACACAACGCGGCCCTCGGCCCTAGTCAATATTACCACCAGCACCGCCCTGCGCGCCGCCGCTTTCAAAACCGGATTGCACCCGGCCAACGTCGATACCCAGACCTACCTATTCCTCGACGACGTGCTCGACCAGCCTGCGCAACCACCCGGCTATCCGCTCCCCTGGAGACAACGCAGCGGCGGCGCTATCCCCGGCGATTTTCAGATGGACCCGGACGTGGTTGGGACAATTTACACGCGCGATGAACTCAAAGAAGCGCTGCGGGATATTCCGACAATGTCCATCGTTACCGACATCGCAAACCTATTCGATCAACAGACTGGTATTCAGGTCAATCCGACCGACGCGGGCGAAGCCTCGGAGCGGCGCGTTTCGGTGGAAATGATGGACTTTGAAGATGGTGCCCCGGTCCAACTCGACGCCGGGATGCGTATGAACGGCAACGCCTCGCGCAATGCCGATCGTGGCAAACACAACTTCCGCCTCGCTTTCCGCAACGAATATGGCACCGGCAAGCTGCAATTTCCTCTGTTCGGTTCGGCAGCTCCGACCGAGACCTTCAACCAAATCATCCTGCGAGGTGGCAACGGAAACTCATGGATCCACCCGACCGCTGCGGTGCGACAATATGCCATGTATATCCGCGACCAGTGGTTCCGCGACGCCCATACCGCCATGGGCTACCCGGAGGCGCTGCAGCGCGAAGTGCACGTGTATTTCAATGGGCTCTACTTCGGCGTGCACCACCTTTTCGAACGCATTGAGGAAGAGTGGACCGCCGAGCGCTTCGGCGGCACGGAGGAGGATTGGGAAGGCTTCAGAATCGTCGGCGGAAATAACATCGAAGTGATCAAAGGAACTCCGGCGGAGGTCAGCGCACGCATGCTCGACAGCTGGCGCGTCGTGCTCGACGCCGCCAGAGCGGGTGACCTCGCCACGGTGGAGCAGTATCTTGATCTCGATAGTTTTATCGACTATATAATCCTCAACTTCCACGCCGGAAATACCGACTGGGATCAAAACAACGTGCGCGCGATGCGCCAATTGAATCCCCCGGGAAAATTCATGTTCTTCTGTCATGATGCAGAACGGGCCGGACTCAACGGCCTGACTACTGGAAACCTGAACATCAATTCCATCACTCATCCTAGATCCGGAACCGAACACCGCCCGACATCCGTCAACGCGTGGCTGCGAAGCAATCCGGAGTATGCCTTGCGTTTCGCCGACCGGGCCTACAAGCACCTGTTCAACGACGGTGCACTCACCCCTGAAAACGGCATGGCGCAGTGGGACGCGCGAGCCAACGGGATTCGTGTTGCACTCAAAGCAGAGAGTGCACGCTGGGGCGACCACGTGGACGCGTCGCCGCGGACGGTGGCCGATTTTGAGATCGGACTGAACCGGGAATATAACACGTGGTTCCCCTTGCGCACGCCGATCACAATCAGCCAACTACGCGCTGCAGGTCTCTACCCGGACATCGAACCGCCCATCTTCAGCCAACACGGCGGCAACCTGCCCGCCGGTTCTGGCCTGATCATCACCAACGAAACTGGAGATATCTATTACACCACCGACGGCAGCGACCCACGGCTCCCAGGCGGGGGGATCAACCCGGGCGCCATCAAGATCGATGGCGCAGTCAGCGATTCCACGCTTTTGGCCGCCAGGTCACCGAACTGGAGTTACCTCGACGATGGCAGCGATCAGGGCAGTGCCTGGAAGGAACCCGCCTACGATGAGCCGGGCTGGGCCACCGGAGACGCCCCCCTGGGTTTCGGCACCATCAATGACCACCCCTTCAGCGGACCCTGGATCAACCCGGACGGTCACGTGACAATCTATTTCCGCAAGGAGTTCGAGGTCACCGGCGCGAACCTGATCACTGACGCCACCGCCCACGTCATGTCCGACGGTGGTGCCATCGTTTATCTCAACGGCATCGAAATTGCCCGCGATAACATGCCCTCCGATCCCGTGACCTTCCCAACTCTCGCCCTCAGCGACAGCAACGTCACCGAGGGTCACATCGACAGCTTCACCTTCCCGCCGTCCGCTTTTGTCGAGGGCGCCAATATCATCGCGGTCGAAGTCCACAACGGCACCGTTGGGAGCTCCGATATGGGTATGGACCTTCAGATCGAGATCACGGCGCTTAACACCCCAAGCGACGCGGTCCCGATCAACGCTGCCACCACCGTCCTCGCGCGAAGCTTCGACGGCAGCGAGTGGAGCGCCCTCAACCAGGCGTCTTTCATTACCGCACTCCCTGCCTCCGCTGCCAACCTCGTCATTTCCGAGATCTTCTACAATCCGTCCGGGTCGCTCGAGAGCACGGAGTATCTCGAACTCATGAACATCGCCGGGGTTCCCATCAGCCTCGCCGGGATCGTCTTCAACGGCGGCATCAGCTTTGCCTTCCCGAACGACGCGACCCTTGCCCCCGGCGAACGCCTGCTATTGGTTGCCGACATTGCGGCTTTCGAGGCTGCCTTCGGCAGCGATCTCCCGGTGGCCGGCACCTACACGGGGCAACTCGACAACGGCGGCGAGAACCTGCTACTCACCGCCGCAGACGGAACTCCCATCGAAAGCTTTCGCTACCAAGACCGCGCCCCTTGGCCGCGGCTTGCCGATGGTGAGGGTTACTCGCTCACTCTGATCGCGCCTACCTCAAACCCGGACCAGAGCGACGCCGTGAACTGGCGGCCGAGCCTTGCCCTTGGCGGCAGCCCGGGCCGATCCGACGCATTGACCTTCGGCGGCTCGACACCCGATGAACTGCTCGAATACGCCCTCGCAGACCCTCTGACAGCAATCTTGCCCTCGATCCAAAACCTCGAAAATAACAACACCTTCGATGATTACCTCGTGGCGACGATCTCCGCAAAAGCCGCTGCCGACGACGCCCAGTTTTCGATCGAATTTTCATCCGACCTCGAAAATTGGCAAAGCGGAACCGCAGTTTATTTGGGCTCTGACGAGGGACCTGATGGAATCAGCAAGCGTCACTGGCGCGCGCCGACGTCCGTCACCTCAGAGCCGCCCTTGCGCTATGCACGGTTGGTGCTCACTGCCAGGCCGCAATGAATTGCTGGCTCACAAAACCTGGTGCAATGCCGAGCCAGGAAAACCCGGGTCACTTTTTCTTGTCACAAGAACTCTCTTTTGGTGAGCTAATCGATGTATGAAAACATGCACACACAACCTCTTGTTCTTGCTCCTCTTAGCACTTCCAAGTCAAGCCGAGCTGGTGGCCCACTGGTCCCTCGAAGAAGGCACCGGTAGCGTCGCAGCAGATAGCACTGCGAACAACAACATCGGAACCATCGCCGGGAGCACTCTCTGGAGCACGACCGACCTCCCCCCGGTGCCTAGCGGAACCTCCGCGGCGCTCCAAATGGACGGCATTGACGACCAGATCGATATCGTCGGCTACAAAGGTATCTCCGGCACCGGCGACCGCACCATTTCCGCTTGGATCAAAACCTCGATCGACAGCACCACCCAGGATATGGCCATTGCCTCATGGGGCACCAATGCTGGCACCCAGAAGTGGACTTTCCGAATCCAGACCGGAAACGGCACTCCCGGAGCCATTCGTATTGAAGCCAACGGAGGTTATATGGTCGGCAATACCATCGTCACCGATACCCAATGGCACCACGTCGCCGTCACTTGGGCCAATGACGGCTCTCCGGATATCCTTGACGCCAAGCTTTACGTCGATGGCGTTCTCGATGCTGAATTTGGAAATTTAGGCACCCCCCCGAGCGCCAGCCAGAGTGTCGCCATCAATACTGCCGTGGGTGCCGACGTGCGTATCGGAGACGACTTCCAACTGACACATAATTGGGAGGGAGGAATGGACGAGGTGCGCATCTACGACGAGGCCCTCGACGCCGATGCGATCTCGCTTCTCGCTATCGACGACCCGATTCTCACCTCCTTCGAAGCCTCTGAGGAAGTCATCGCCAGTGGCTCCTCTGTGAACCTCAGCTGGATCAGTGGTCTAAGCAACGATTCCCTGTCGATCGACAACGGAGTCGGAGATGTTTTGGGGCAGAGTATGATCTCGGTCACCCCAACCACCACGACCACCTACACCCTCACCGGGACCCGCGGGCCCAATTCGACTCAACGCCAAGTGACCGTGCTCGTCGATAGCGCTCCTCTCATCGAAGGGGTGATCAACCTCGGCTCCGCGACCCTGCTTGAGGGGCAATCGACAACCATCCGATGGGAGGTCTTGGGCGAGACAAGTCTCAGCCTGAACGGCACCGACGTTTCCGGGCTGGACGAGATTGTCCTGTCTCCAACCGCGACCACCACCTACACCTTCTCCGCCACCAATTCCTTCGGCACCTTGATCTCGGAATTTGTCATCACCGTCCTCGATGTGGACTCCCCCGATCTCGGATGGACGGCGACCGGTCTGCCCGACGGCCCACTCAGCCAGTGGGACCCTGCCATCAACGCCACCGGGAATGAAGGGATCACCTTCATTAATACAACGGGCGGCGAGGTCCAGAGTGGCTTGAGTAACTTCACGTCTGTCAGCACTTGGGTCAACAGCCCCGGTTATAACCTCTCCTCCAACCCCCTCGACTCCTGGCAGGACGGCTTTGGCGATATCGTGACCAAACAGGACGTCAGCTGGGAGATGGTGTTGCGCCCCGGCGACTTCAGCGGGACCCATGTGCTCTTCAATACCGGCGGCAATGGCGACGGCACCGCCATCGTCCTAGCCGACAGCACCCTCGACTTCCGCGTCCAGACTGCCGACACCGACGCCGAACGCCTCATCATTTCCTCCGACCTCTCCGCCCTCGGCAGTGCCACTGATTTCTTCCACATTGTGGCGACCGCCGATGTCGATGCAGGGACCCCGGGCACCGCAACGCTCTACGTGAATGGGGAACTCGTGGCCTCAGCCTCCAGCGCCAGCCCCATCGACGATTGGGATGGCGGCGATCTCGCTGAACTCGGCAAAGGCGCGAACATCCCCACCAGTACGACCTTTCCCTTCGACCCCTTCACCGGCGACATCGCTCTCTTCAACTACTACGGCGCCCGCATCCTGAATGACTCACAGGTCGCGTCCGAGTATGAGGCCATCTCAGGTCAAGGGGGCGGCCTGACCATCACCGCCATCACCTACGATGGTGCTGCCAGCGAGATCCGCCTCACCTTTACTTCGGTCCCAGGCCGATCCTACGCTCTCGACTCCACCACCGACCTGTCGGCTGCGGAATGGTCTGAAATCAGAGACTCGATCCTTGCCGACGACATCGAAACCACCGTCATTCACAGTGGAATCACCCTCCCCGACCCCGAAAATCTCCGGCGCTTCTACCGGATACGGCCAGAAGTGAATTAATCGGCCCGAGTCCGTCATCCCGTGCCACTGCGGCGGCTCAAGATTTGAGCTGTTTCCCCGCCGGATTGGCTGGTTGAAACGCCGCCGGTCAAATAAAAGCAGGCCATGAATTCCGAACGTAAACTGGCGAACCACCTGTTGAAGTTTCGCCACAAAAGTCCCAATCCATGGGCTTCCTTGAAACCGACGACGAGATTTACTGCGCTCAATTACCTCTGTGTGATCTATCTCGTCGCCATGATCCTGTGGGGCCCTTCTCCGGAATATGACCGATGGCTCTTCCTAGCCTCGGGCTTGGTTCTCGGATCGTTTATGAGAAATCTGAAGATCATTGCGATGCAAGCCCGCTTCTGGCCCTTTACGCAAAAGGTGACCAATTGGGACATGGTCGCAGATATTACCCAATACGAAATCTGTGAAAAACGCAAAGCCACCAGGGCCGCGAAACGGTTTTCATCGGACAAGCCGTAATCAGATCGATGAGTGAATCTCTTTCCAGTCCGCTTGCCCCATGTTCCCGGCTCTTCGGCATCTTGCCCGATGGGCGGGAGGTCGAGGCCTGGACGCTCAGGGGAGCGGGCGGACTTGAATTGGAGGTGCTCAGCTACGGTGGCATTGTCTCCCGTCTTCTGGTACCGGCTCGCGACGGGTGTATGGCCGATGTCGTCCTCGGCTTCCATCATCTGGAAGGCTACTTCGCCGGCCATCCTTACTTTGGAGCAACCGTCGGGCGGGTTGCGGGTCGGATCTCTCGCGGCAAATTTTCGCTCGAGGGCCGCAATTACCAGCTCCTGATCAACGACCCTCCCAACCACCTTCACGGCGGTCGCGATTCCATCGATAAGCAATTATGGACTGCCGAACCGGTCGAGCGTGCTGATGGCCACCCATCGCTGCGGCTGAGCATTACCAGTCCCGAAGGCGAAAATGGCTACCCGGGATCGGTTGATCTCGCGGTGACCTACACCGTAACCGGGGACAATGCCTTCATCTTCGAAACCGAGGCCCGCTCCACCTGTGCCACGCCGGTCAATTTGACCCATCATTCTTACTTCAACCTCGCCGGGGAAGGGGCGGGGAACGTGCTTGATCATCATCTCCAAATTGACAGTGATCACATTTTTTCGGCAGATGAAAAAATGACGCTTTTGGATGAGTTGCGATCGCTTGACGGTCAGGCTGCGGACTTCCGAAATGAGCAGCGATTGGGCACCGCCATCTCCGGGATTTGGCAACAACACGGAGATCTCTACTGGCTACGGGAGAGCAAAGAATGCCGCCCGGTGGCACAACTGCGCCACCCCGGCAGCGGTCGCATTCTCAGCGTCGCGACCTCGAACCCGTGCATGCAAATGTATGCCGGTGGCGGGCTCGACGGGAGCTTGATTGGGAAGTCCGGGAAGCCATATCCAACTTTTGGCGGCTTGTGTTTGGAGTGCCAGGGATCCCCGAACGCAATTGGAGATGGCGCCGGACGGGGGTTTGGTGACATCGTGGTTCGCCCCGAAACTCCGCAACGGCATGCGACGATCTACCAATTCTCAACTGCGACCTAACTCCCGATGAAACTCACGAACAGTACCCGCATCGGGATCCTTGGTAGCGGATTCATCGTGAACGATTGCCACCTCGTGGCCTATCGCAAGAGAGGTTTCAATCCGGTCGCGATTACTTCCAGGACACCCGCGAATGCGCGCAAGGTTGCGAAGACGCATGAGATCGAGACCGTTTACGATACTTACGATGAACTGTTGGACGACTCAACCATTGAGGTCCTCGACATCGCAGTGCCCCCCCAACAGCAGCCCGGTCTTATCAGGCAAGCCTGCGCCCGTGGCACCGCCAAGGCGATCCTAGCACAGAAGCCCCTCGCTCTTGATTACGCCGAAGCCAAGTCCTTGGTCGAGGCCTGTGAAGCCGCAGGCATCGTGCTCGCGGTGAATCAAAACATGCGCTTCGATCCCTCGGTCGCCGCCACGGGTGAACTTCTGAACGCCGGAAAATTGGGCAATCCCGTTTTTGCCACCATCGACATGCGGGGGATTCCGCACTGGCAGCCGTGGCAGGCTGAACTGGGGAGTGCGACCTTGAAAATCATGTCCATTCATCACCTCGATTGCATGAGGAATTGGCTCGGCGATCCGGAGTCGATTTATTGCAGCACGCGCCCCGATCCACGGACGGAGTTCGAGCACGAGGACGGCATTTGCACCTCCATCCTGGAATATGCCTCGGGATTGCGGGCGGTTGTTATTGATGACGTCTGGACCGGTCCGGCGCGCGAAGGTTGCCCGGGCGACATCCGCATCGAGTATCGCATTGAGGGACTGGATGGTCTCGCGATTGGCGAAATCGGCTGGTGTCAGGATCCCTACACCAGCCCGTCAAAATTACGCTACGCCAGCAAGGGGGATCCGGATTTTATCGTCCCTGAATTGGTTGGAAGCTGGTTCCCGGATGCCTTTGGTGCCACGATGGGGGAGTTGCTGGGGTCGCTACGTGACGGCCGTGAACCAACAATCAGTGGGCGCGACAATCTCCACACCATGGCTCTTCTCGAAGCGGCCGTTCTCAGTTCGAAAGAACGGCGACCGGTTGCCTTGGCCGAAATCGAACATTTTATTTAGCAAATCCAATTATGAAACTAGGAATCATCAACAGCGCCTTCGGTCAGGCCGGAGTCGATACTCTCGCCGGACTTGGGCACATCGCGCGCATCGGCTTCGATTGCGTGGATATTTTTACCGAGCCCGGCACTCTTGATGCTGACGAACGTCGCGAGATCGGGAGCTTCTGCGCATCTAACAATCTCCCGATCTCCTCGCTTCCGGTGGTGGCAATCGGGCTCATCGACTTCAACGATCCCGTCCGCGAATTTCATATCGAACGTTGCAAGGGCTTCATCGACCTCGCCGCCGAGTGGGGCGCAGGCAACATCCTCTTGGTGCTTGGTGAATACCTTTGGCAGCGCGAAGTCATCCCGCCGGCGGAACAGTGGCGCTGGGCCATTGAGTCCTGCCGCATCCTCGGCGACTACGCCGCCGGCAAGGGCGTCGAGATCGCGCTCGAGCTGGAACCTTTCCGTCTGAGCTTGCTCAATAACATCGATGAAATGTCGCGATTCATTACCGAATGCGACCACCCTCAGGTCAGGGCCAACATCGATATCTCCCATCTCGTGCTTGCCGACAATGGGCCGGAAGAACTTTCTAAATTACAGGGGCAGGCCATCCACGTTCATATCAGCGATTGCGATGGCAAGGTCCACGGCGATCTCCCGCCGGGACGTGGTATCGTCAAGTTCGCGCCCTATCTTCAAGCCATTAAAGAATTGAAAATCGACGGTGTGGTCTCCATCGAACTCGAATACTCGCCCGAGCCCTCGCGCATCGTCGAATGGGTCGAGGAAGCCTACCACGCGACCGACCGGCTCATGCGTCAGGTGGGTCTGCGCGGGTAAATCTAAAATCCATGAGTGCTTCTGAAAGTAAAACAGTCCTGCCCGTGCGTGACTACCGCTTGAATCGGAAAAGCTCTGACCGCGCAATCGAACTCGGCCTGGCCGAAGCGGATTGGTATCAATGTTCCGTGCCGCGTGCCGAGATGCGCAAGCTCCTGGTGCGACGCGATGGCCCTGCGATCCGCGATACCATCATCTGGTTTGGCCTCATCTTCGGCTTTGCCTTTCTTACCTGCGCGCTTTGGGGAAGTTGGTGGGCGGTCCTGCCTTACCTCGCTTACGCCGCGCTTTACGCTTCGACCTCCGATTCACGTTGGCACGAATCAGGTCACGGCACTGCTTTCAAAACTGACTGGATGAACAACGCGCTCTACGAGGTCGCCTCCTTCATGGTGATGCGCGAGTCCATCGTCTGGCGTTGGTCGCATAATCGTCATCACAGCGATACCATCATTCTCGGACGTGATCCCGAGATTGCGGTGCCCCGCCCACCCGACATTGGCGGACTCTTCCTCGCGGCGTTGAACATCAAGGGTTACCCCAAATACTTCCGCCGCATCGTCATGCATTCCTTTGGCAAAATGGCGGAAGACGAATTGGAATTCATTCCCGCTTCGGAACACCCCGGAATCTTTCGCCGGGCCCGGATCTCCATCGTGATCTATCTTGCGGTGCTTGGTTTGGCGCCCGCAACGGGAAGTGTTTTGCCTCTGCTCTTCGTGGGCTTGCCCCAGCTTTTTGGGACCTGGTTGATGTTGATCTATGGCCTCACCCAGCACACCGGTATGGCGGAGAACGTGCTCGATCATCGCCTCAACAGCCGCACCTTTCTCACCAATATCATCAATCGCTTCCTCTACTGGAACATGAACTACCACGTCGAGCATCACATGTTCCCCTTGGTCCCTTACCACGCCTTGCCGCGTCTTCACGAACTCGTCAAAGACGATTGCCCGGAGCCCTATCCCTCTCTTTGGTCGTGCTGGAAGGAGATCCCGCCGACCCTTCTGAAGCAGGTCCAAGACCCCGCGTATCATGTGAGGCGAATCCTTCCCGACCCGCCGAAAAGGGCGGAGCAAAAACCCTACACCTCAGCTGCAGCGCCCGATTCCGGGGGCTGGGTGGAAGCGTTTGCCGCTGCTGATTTGGGACTCGAGGACGTCCTCCGATTCGACCATGGCAACCGCACCTTTGTGATCGCGCGCGACGCCTCGGGCCAACTCTTCGCCAGCGACGGCGTCTGCACCCACGGCAATACCCACCTCGCGGGCGGCCTCGTCAAAGACGGCATCATCGAGTGTCCCAAACACAACGGCCGTTTCCACCTAGCCGACGGTTCACCGGCGCGCGCTCCCATCTGCCGCGCCCTCACCACCTATCCGGTCGAAGAACGCGAGGGCCGCATTTTTCTCAATGTCGAACGTGCCGGAGGGGCAGGGGCCCGCAATCAAAAGAGCTATCAACTCCGCGTCGTCGACAGCCGCAACGTCTCGACCTTCATCCGCGAAATTACGCTCGAAACCATCGGCGACGAGATCGATTTTACTCCTGGGGACTACCTCCAATTCAATATTCCGGCTTTCGACAAGATCGCCTTCCGGGACTTTGAGATCGCCGAGCCCTACGCCGCAGTTTGGAAAAATCACCACCTCTTCGACCTCGTCGCCACAAACACCGAAGCCGGGCGTCGCAACAACTACTCCCTCGCCAACAACCCCTCGCAAGACGGCGTCATTAAACTCAACGTGCGCATCGCCACCCCACCAGCGGGCCAGGATTGTCCGCCGGGTGTTGGTTCCAGTTATCTCTTCTCTCTGAAGCCGGGCGACATCGTCGAAGCCATCGGCCCCTTTTGCGACTTCCACATCAAGCCCACGCGGAAGGAAATGATCTATATCGGCGGCGGTGCCGGGATGGGTCCACTGCGTGCCCACATCAGTCACCTCCTCGAGAACGAAGGCAGCGCGCGTAAGATCGGTTTTTGGTACGGTGCCCGCTCACGCCAGGAGATTTACCATGCCGACATCTTCGAACGGCTTGAAAAGGAACACGGGAATTTTTCCTTCCAGCTCGCCCTGTCATGGCCGCTCCCCGAAGACCATTGGGAAGGGGAAACCGGCTTCATCCACGAAGTCGTCGCCGCCAGGTATCTTGAAAATCATCCCGCCCCGGAATCGATCGAGTTCTACCTCTGCGGCCCGCCCATGATGATCGAAGCGTGCAAGAAAATGCTCACCGCCCTCGGCGTCGCCCCCGGACAAATCGCCTACGACGAGTTTTAACAATCCGCACCACTCATCCCGTGGCTCTGACATTAGCCGCTTTTGGCCTTTCTGCCCTCGTCAATGAGCTTCCAAAAGTGCTTCGAATCCGCCAGGGCTTCATCTTCTCCCAGTGGTAGCTTCGACCGGAAGAGAAAGTCGGAAAGCGTCCCCTTGTGCAGCACGCGGTGTACGATCACCCGGTCATCGCTGACCCCGAAGTAGAATCGCCAGTCCTGCGTCCGAAAGCGGTAGAGGGTCTTCCCGTCGCGCTCGATCTTGCCAAAGCGCTCATCGTCGAGATTCTCCAAATCATTCTCGGTCACCTTGAACTCATCCAGGAGTTCCAATTGGTCCAAAGTCCCCAACTGGGAAATTTCGGCGGCACTAATTTCATTGAAGACGATCTGAAGCACCCCTTAATGGTAATCTACCAGTGGACAGAAACCCACCGCAAAAAATTAAGACCTGACAGATGTTTCTTTGAACAGTAAAAACCTTTTTGTGATCGCCAAAGTTTACAGTGCGGCCCTTCGTGGCGTCGAAGCCGTTGAGGTCGAAGTCGAGGTCTCGGCCCGGGAAGCCGATGGTGCCAATGCCGGCCGCATCAACATCGTGGGCCTCCCGGACGCCGCCGTCCGTGAATCCGGCGAGCGAGTCACTACCGCCATTCTCGCTTCCGCCCTGGACTACACTTACGGCGTTCACACCGTGAACCTCGCCCCCGCGGATTTGCGAAAAGAGGGGCCCTCCTTCGATCTCCCCATCGCCCTCGCCATGATCGCTTGCAAGCAGGAGGAAGACCTTCCGCTCGTCAATGACCTCATGATCGTCGGCGAGCTCGCCCTCGATGGCTCCCTCCGCCCGGTCAAAGGAGCCCTCTCCATCGCCCTCGGCGCAAAATCGGCAGGCCGCAAACGCCTTCTTCTTCCCGCCGCCAATGCCCGTGAAGCTGCCATGGTCAGCGATCTCGAAGTTTACGGCCTCAGCTCTCTCCACGAAGCCTGGCAATTCATCACCGGCCAGGATCCCCGCGCTCCCGAGCCCCGGCCCGTTCTCGTCCAATCCAACAACCGCGAGCACGCCGCCGATTTTGACGAGGTCAAAGGTCAGCAAAACGTCAAACGTGCCCTCGAAATCGCAGCCGCCGGGGGCCACAACATCCTCATGGTCGGCCCTCCGGGTACCGGAAAGTCCATGCTCGCCAAGCGCATGGCCACCATCATGCCGGATATGACCGAGGAGGAAGCCATCGAAACGACCCGCATTCACTCCGTCGCCGGCCTCCTCGATGCCCGACAAGGCCTCGTCTCCGGTCGTCCCTTCCGCTCTCCGCACCACACCATTTCCGATGTCGGCCTCCTCGGCGGCGGCACCAACCCCGGACCCGGCGAAATATCCCTTGCTCATAATGGAGTCCTCTTCCTCGACGAACTCCCGGAATACCGCCGCTCCACCCTCGAAGTCCTCCGCCAACCGCTCGAGGATGGCAAAGTCACCATCTCCCGTGCCGCCGGCACCTACAATTTCTCCTCCCGCTTCCTCTTGGTCTGCGCCCTCAATCCATGCCCCTGCGGATTCTTCGGCGACCCCGTCCGCCAGTGCCGCTGCAGCCCCCGCCAAGTCGAATCCTACCGCGCCAAGATCTCCGGCCCGCTCCTCGACCGCATTGATCTCCATGTCGAAGTCCCGCTCGTGAAATACAAGCAGCTCACTTCCGACGAAGAAAGTGAGTCCTCCGCCACCGTCCGTAGCCGCGTCATGGCCTGCCGCCAGGTCCAAAAAGACCGTTTCACCGACCTTCCCGGCGTCCGCACCAACTCCGACATGGGCCCCAAAACGATGCGCCAAAACTGCGTCGTCTCCGCCGAATGCTCCATGCTCCTCGAGCAAGCGATGGAGCAACTTAACTTCTCGGCCCGCGCCCACGACCGCATCCTCAAGGTCGCCCGCACCATCGCCGACCTCGACGGGGCAGGGGACTTGGCTCCCGAGCACGTCCTCGAAGCCATCCAATACCGCTCCCTCGACCGCAAACTCAGCTTTTCATGAAGGAAGGGATTATCAAAGGAGCCGCCGGGAAATGTCGTTGCTGGTGGCCGGGCACCGATGAGGAATACCTCCACCCCTACTTCCTCCAGTTCCAGCCCGCGCAGCGAAAGGGGAAGCTCGACTACGCCACCGCCATGACCTTCACCACCACCGATGAGTCCAAGGCCCTCAGTAAGGACCTCAAAAAACGCGGATGGTCCTTCGTTGGTCCCACCACCTGCCACGCCTCCATGCAGGCGATGGGCTTGGTCAACGACCACCTCGAGGGATGCTTCAAAGCCTGATGGGCTGACTCTTCATTCCTCCCCAATGCCCTCTGATAATCGGGTGAACATGAGCCTGACTCAGGGCTGTGATGAATGCTGAACCATCTTGCGCCGTTCCAGCACCCTGATTCCTTTCACATTTCTAACAAAATAAAAATTTTATGCCCTAGAAATCAGTCGATTGGGCCTTTGATTTTCTCCCCGTCACTTTCTCAATGTGACTTTTTTGAAGAATTTCACCAAAGACCCGATTGTCTAACAGATTGCATTTTTTTTGAGCCCCAAGAGAGGTCTTCTGCCCTCCACGTGATGGCCCTCCCCACGGTCCGAATTCGCTTGAAAATACAATGATTCAGCCGATTTAGCTCACTTTTGTGAAATGCCGAAGAATCCACAGACCCACTACATGTGGTATTGTTAATAATTTGTTCACACCATATGAGCAAAATCACCTTGCGAAAATCGTCATCTGGAGCCTAGTCTAAGCACCGCTTCGCTCCACATTTCCTAAAAGTAAACTGCGGTTAATCACATCACAACCACCACCCTCCAATCCAATGTCTGGTACTACCACAATTACCCTCGGAGACCGTCAATTTGTCCTCGATAAAGCCAAGGCCGACGCCGCCATCGCCGCCAAATCCGTCATCAATGGACGGGACACAATGTTCTTCAATATTTTGCCCCTGAAATACCAGTGGGCCTACGATCTCTACAAGACAATGAAGGGCAACCACTGGGAGCCCGAGGACATCCAAATGCAGACCGATATCCAGCAATGGCAGGGGAGTGAAATCTCCGATGTCGAGCGCTGGATTATCAAAATGGGCATCGGCTACTTCTCCGCCGCCGAAGGCATCGTCGGTGACAACATCCTCCACGTCGTCCGCGAGCTTGTCACCGCCCCTGAGCTCAAGCTCGTCCTCGGTCGCCACGCTCACGAGGAAAACATCCACGCGGACAGCCTCGTTTACATGATCTCCTCACTCGGCATCAACCCGCACGAATGCGAGGCCATGTTCGAGGACATCCCCACCATCAAGGCTAAGAACAACTTCGTCGTTTCCAATTCCCGCGCCCTCCGCCGCGATGTCGACCTCACCAAGGTCGAGAACAAGCAGGCCCTCGCCAAAAACATTTTCATCTTCGGCCAGGTTATGGAAGGCACCCAGTTCTACGGCCTCTTCGGCATGATTCTGAGTCTTTCACGTCAGAATAAGTTTCCCGGCATCGGCCAGATGTTCCGCTACACCCTGCGCGACGAGTCCAACCACATCGACGTCTTCCGCCAGCTCCTCAACTCCCTCGTCGTCGAAAACCCCGACATCATGACGCCCGAGTTCAAGGAAGACCTCCGCGAGACCATGGCCGAAGGCGTCCGCCTCGAGAAGGCCTTCATCCGCGACTGTCTTCCAGTTGCTTCCGTCGGCCTCTCCATCGCCGAATTCGAGAAATACATCGACTACATCGCCGATCGCCGCCTCGTCAATTGCCACCTCGAGCCCCTCTCCGGTGGTAATATGGAAAACCCCTTCCCATGGCTCTCCGAAGCCATCGACCTCAAGAAGGAGCAAAACTTCTTCGAAGGCAAAGTCACCGAATACCAAAAAGCCTCCGCCCTCGAAGGAAGCTGCTCCGATGATGATCTCTAGCCGCCCTGCGGGCTAAGTTTGTCAGTTGGAAGTT
>CAWUTG010000073.1:0-121674 GCA_963925135.1 uncultured Verrucomicrobiales bacterium
GGATGAGGAGGATGAGGAGGATGAGGTAAAGAATTAGAACAAGGCGGATAATTAGAACGATGATGTTTACTAGGGTGTTTACGAGAGTGATGAGACTGATGATGAATATTATTTCTACATAAATCTGCTGTATAAGGAATATCTGAAGTAGAATTATTCTTAATATATCCAGTTTTAAATGGTGTAGCTTTTAACACAGATTGGGAATTATAAGAAGGAAGAGGAGGAGAAGGAGGAGAAGGAGGAGAAGGAGAAGGAGGAGAAGGAGGAGAAGGTGCCGGGAGGATGGGGGATTTTGACCACAAAATGAGTGGAAGGAGCAGAAGCTTGGGCAGGGGGAAATTTTTTGACCACAGAGGGCACTGAGGGGGGAAGTGGCTTGGTTGGGGGGGCAAAAGCTGGAGCTTTTGGCTACAGTTGTTTTGGTCGGGCCCTATTTCTTCGGAAGCACCCAGATGTTGCGGAAGAAGACGGGGTTGCTGTGATTTTGCAGGAAGACGGGGCGGCCTTCGTCCTTGAGTGGTCCTTCCATGGGGGCGGCGGTAGTAAGGTCTTTACCGAGTTCCTGATTGTCGTGAATGAGGACGCCGTTGAGTTTGACCGTCATGCGGGGCCAGGCGGTGCGCTTGTCGTCGGCATCGAATTTGGCATCCGTGAAATCGACGTCGTAGGTTTGCCAGGTGAGGGGTGGGAGGCACATGTTGACCGAGGGAGCGGCGATGGAGTAGATGCCACCGGCTTCGTTCATGAGTCCATCGAGGCCGAAGGAATCGAGGACCTGGGTTTCCCATCGGCCACCAAAATAGACCCCGCTGTTTCCGCGACCCTGCCCGCGGGCGTGGGGTTTGTAAGGGGTGAGGAACTCAAGGTGGAGGGAGTAGTCCTTGAAGGTCTCCTTGCTGGTGGTGCCGGTGGAGAGGAGGAGGCCGTTTTCCATCTTTGCGTTGGTCCATCCGTCGGTGCTGGTGCCATCGAAAAGGACGGAGGCACCTTCGGGCGCTTTCGCCCCGAGAGTCGGGCTTTGACGAGCGATTCGGGGGAGTTCGGCGACGTCTTTCCCGGAAAGCTTGGCGGTTTGTCCGGTGATGATCAGATTGAAGTCGCCATTCCGGGCGAAGGTAACAAGCTCACCTTCCCGTTGTCCGCTCAGTTTGACCCGGGATTTGTCTTTGGTCCATCCCAGTCCGGGGAGGCCTCCTTCTAGGATATAGGCATCGAATTTGCCATCTCCAAGAGCGACGACTTGAATGCCGTAGGCGCTGCCTTCTTTAAAATACTCGCCCTGAATGGAGAAGTCAGGATCCTCTTTGAGAGCCTTTTCGAAAACCGTCCAGGTGGCGTTGTTTGACTTTTCCGCAGCAATCAGAGGCGAGAGTGAAAGGGTGGTGAGAAGGAGGGTCTTGAGCATCATTGTGAGAAAACGTGGTGAGGCAGGGGTGTCTATCATATCTCTTGGGGCGGGCTTTACTTTTTCCAGATGATTTTGAGATCCCGATCCGAACTGAGAATTTTGTTGAGGACAGGAATGCCGGATGAGCGTTGCCAGGATTTCCCTCCGTCGCGAGTGGTCGCGAAGTGATGAGCGAAGGGCGTGGTTCCGGAAAAGAACAGAGCGGGTGTGGGGAGATGGGCTCCCTCGGTCACGCCGGGAATGTGTTCTTGAATCATGACGGCAGTTCCGGAGAAGCAGTTTCCGGTGGAGTCAGGAAAGAGGGCAAGGGGCCATTCTTCTCAGTGGACGAGGTCTTTGCTCACGGAGTGTCCCCAGTGCATCTCGAAACCTGTCGATTGGACGGCGGTGGTGGGGTTGGCCTGGTGGAAGAGGTGATAGAGTCCGTCCTGGTAGTAGGATCCGTTAACGTCGTTCATCCAACCAAGACGCGGGCTGAAGTGGAATTAGGGACGGTGACCTTACGGGTGAGTTCGGCTGTTGGTTGGGGCGGGAGTGGGATGTTTCCCCGGTCGTCGGTGAGGACAAGGTGATCTAAATTGAGATGGCCCCAGCCGCCTTTACGTTTGTCGACAGCTTGAAGGACCGCCTCCTTGCCCTCGTAAGGGGCCTGAGCCCACGCCATCGGGCTGAGTTTTTCGTTTCCGCCGGAGGCGATGTTTGCGCCAGCTGCGGTGAGGACAATCTCGCCATCGATGATGAGGTTGAGGCAGGTTTCACCACCCCAGCCACCGCCGCCGATGTAGAAGGTGAGCCACTTCCGATTGATGGTGAACCCGGGTGAAGTGAGGGTGCCGGTGCTGTCGTCGTTAGGGTGGAAGCTGTGGGCGAGGCCTTTGCCCAAGAATCCCGTAACATCTTGTTGTCCGCCCACTTTTCCGGTCGCGGGTCTTTTTCCGAAGGCGGATCTCTCGACCTTCAAATCGCCGAAGTTGTCTGATTCAAAGTCTGCGAGGAGAACGTCGTCAGCGAGTGCGAGCGATGCGAGCACGAGGTGGACTGAAATGATTCGGATCATGGGAGAGAACGAGGTCTTTAGAAGACGCGGTGACAAGGGTGGCGCTGACAAAGTCCGCTTGATGGTCAGGCAATGAATGCTGGTCCCGAGGTTGAAATCACGGTATTTGAGAGGCATGCAATTGTTATCTGGACTCTGTGGAGCGTTGATCCTGGCTTTGCCTGCGGGAGGACGGGTTCTCGAGGAAGTGGGGACCTTTGGGATTGCCGGATTTCAACATGCCGGATCGCTTTCGGAAATTGTTTGTCTCTCGGATGGTAAGCATGTGCTGAGCTCGTCGCGGGACAGGTGTGTCCGACTTTGGGAGATTGAAACGGGGAAGTTGGTCCGCATTTTCACGAAGGCGGGGAGCGGAGATATGTGGGGCATTCGAATGTTGCCCGGAGAGACTGAGTTTTTGGCAGCCGGTGGTTCCGGTGAGATTATTCGCTATAACCTGGCGACTGGTGAGGTGGTGAAGACCTATCAACATTCCGATACGGCTTACCGGATCGCGATTCACCCGGACGGGAAGCGCTTTGTGGGAACGGACGGCAAGAATACCGCCATCCTTTGGGATCTCGAAACCGGAGAGAAAATTCACACCTACAGCGAGCATACGGGCGATGTTTATACCGCGATTATTGTGGAGGGCGGGAAGACTTTGATTACAGGATCGTCAGACGAGAGTTTTAAGAAGTGGGATTTGGAAACCGGAAAAATGATCGAGACTCATCAAGGGGAAAAGAAGAGTAAGTTTGGCGATATTTTCACGCTGTCGGCATCTCCCGATGGTTCGAAATTTGCGATGGTCAGCGATGATAATCGCGTGCGGGTGTACGACTCAAAAACGATAGCGGAGATCTGGAAAGTGAAGCTTCCGGACGTTGGGCAAGTTGTTGATTGGTCACCCGATGGGAAACTTTTGGCGACGGCGTCCGATGATAAGAATATTTATATTTTCAACTCCGGGGATGGGAAGATCGAGCGCAAGATCCCGGTGGCCCGCTATGGCCACACCCCGATTACTTTCACAACTAATGGCACGAAGATTATCTCAGGCGGCGATAAACTGCTTCACGTTCACGACGTGAAAACGGGAGAGAGAATCGTCCCGACCCTGGGCCTCCCGGTGAATCCCGATGGCTTTGAGTATGCGATCGTTGGCAACGGGGGTAAGCTAATCATGACGGGCGGAGGCGAGGAGTTACATGTTTGGAATACTGATGAACCGGATCAGAGCCGTAAGTTTAACGAGCCCCGTGAAATCTCCGTAATGGTGCTCTCGCACGATGGTCAGTTTCTTGCCCTGGGAGGGGAAGGCGGTGACATTACGGTTCGTAACACCACGGACTTCGGAATTGTAAAATCTTTGAGCACCGGGAAGCGGGTGAATGGACTCGTTTTCACTCCGGACGGAACCGGGCTGGTCAGCGCCGGAGATGACAATCGGGCCACCCATTGGCATCTGGATTCCGGCAAGAAGGTGAGAGTCTTTACAGGGTCAACGGGGAATCTTTCGGATCTGGCAATGTCTGAAGACGGTGAGGTCATCGTAACAGCCGGAGACGATCAGACGGTGCGTATTTGGTCGATGGCGAGCGGGGGAGAGGAAGCTTTCTTTAATCTCGGGGAAAACGATCCCTACGGAGTGGCATATCTGAACGGGGGGAGATCATTGATCGTGAGTATCAGTGAGAGCCAGGTCTTTGGGCGCCTTCTGCCGATGTTGAAAAAAGACGTCGTGATCGATTCCGTGAAGATTAAAAGTCTGGCCGGTAACCTCGCTGATCATGATTACAATGTCAGGCAAGCTGCCATGATGGAGCTGGCGTCGATGGGGCCCGGGGTGCTGCCTGTTCTTGATGAATTAGAAGTGGCTGATCCTGAAGTGAACTCCCGATTGGACGGAGTGAAAAACGTTATTCGCGGTTCGGCGTCAGGTGAGGGACTCGAGGAGATTCACAAGTTTGATGCGACCTTCGGAAATCTCAAAGGAGGACCACAGGGCCGCTTTTGGGCGGCGACGGTGGGCTGGGGTGGAGCTTCGAAGCTGACCATCGGTGATGTGACCGATGAGAAGTTTCGGGTGTTGGACACGCTTGAGTCGGATCATGGTCCGGGCGAAATGTCATTTTCACCCGATGGAAAGAACCTTGCGACCGTGAACAGTGACGGGACCTTTTCGGTCTTCACCGTGAATCGGGATTAGCCGGTTTCACGAAGGCCTGATGCGATGGCATTGATCGTCAATTGCAGTGCAAGAAAGTCGCGATTGAAGCGGCCGTCTTCGGCTTCGATAGGGCTTCCAGCTTCCCGCCAATTGCGAAGCAGCGAGACTTGTTGATCGTGAAGAACGCGGAGAGGCACTTCGCGGACCGCGAGGGTCTTTTCCATGCGTGGACGACGTGAGTCAAAGTTGCGACCGAAGAGGTCGTGAACCATAGTACGGGTTTTCTCGTACTCGGTAAGAATAACCCCTAGAAGTTTTTCGCGCAGTTCGACATCCGGGCAGAGCGCGGCGTATTGCTTCATCGTTTCCTGATTCGCGGAGGCGAGGGAGGACTCGATGTTGGTAAAGACGTAGCGGAGGAAGTCAAAGTTCGGGAGGTTCTCCTTAATGTTTTCGTAGGCTTCGGTGCCGATGGCTTCGAGTCCGGATCCCACTCCAAACCAGCCAGGAAGGTAGAAGCGGGCCTGGGTCCAGGAGAAGACCCAAGGGATGGCCCGGAGGTCTTTGAGGGAGGCTTTTTTGCCGGTTCGTCTCGATGGCCGCGAGCCGAAGACGCCGGTTTCGAGGGCGTCGATGGGAGTCACGGTGCGGTAGAAGTCGATGAAGCCATCGGCATCGAGAAGACGGCGGTAGGCCTTGTCCGATTCCCTTGAGAGGGCATTGAGGCTTTCGCGGCATTCATTAACGGGCGAGGAATGTTGCTTACTGAGACCAACGACGCGGGTGACTCCGGCGGTGAGGAGTTCGAGGTGGAAATGAGCGTTTCCTTCGTGGCCGTATTTCCGGGGAAGGACCTCGCCTTGCTCGGTGACGCGGACGGGGCCGGCGAGGGCACCTTCGGGAAGGGCCCGGAGGAACCAGCGGGTGGGGCCGGCGCCCCGACCGATGGTGCCACCACGTCCGTGGAAGAATTGGGGAACGACACCTTCCTTGCGGCAGGCGGCGGTCATCGCTTCCTGGCCTTTAAAAATACCCCATTGGGATGCGAAAACTCCGGCATCTTTGTTGGAGTCCGAGTAGCCGACCATGGCTGGCTGCATTCCCGAGGGGTGCGGTCCCATGATGGCAAGGTATTCGCCCAAAATGATGTGGGAGTTGGCGAGGTCTTCTCCGGTTTCGAAGAGGGGGCTGACGGGGAGGCGGGAGCGCCAGAGGCCGTTGGGATGACGCTCGGCAAGTCCGGCTTCGCGGGCGAGAACCTGGACGAGGAGAATGTCAGAGACCGAGCGGGTCATGCTGATCACGAGTTGACCGAGTCCACCGGATCCGCGCTTGCGAAGATGCGTGGCAAGAAGACGGAAGTATTCTAAGATGCGATCGGCATGTTCTCCGGCTTTTTCGTAGCGGGAAAGGAAAGGGCGCGGGTTCTTAAGTTCGGCGACGAGAAATTCGCGGCGCTTTTCCTCGCTCCAAGTGCCGAAGTTCTCGCCATCGGGGATTCCGATTGTCGCAAAGAGTTCGGAGGCCGCTTGATCATGGGCTTCGGAGTTGTTGCGGATATCAAGCGAGGCAAGGTGGAGTCCGAAGACTTCAGCGAGACGCTGAAGCGGGAAGATCCACTCGTGGGCGGTAAGTTCGGCGTTGGCTTCGTAAAGGGTCTCGAAGGCGAGGTTGAGATCGGCAACATACTCACAGTTGTGTTGGTATTTTTCTTGGGAGAATTTCTCGCTGAGGAGTCGGATGAAGGCCTGCCATGGTTCCTGACGATAGCGGAAGGCAATGCGTGACCCGGCTTCTCCGAGCAGGGCGGCGGCTTCTTTGACGGCCTGGTTCAGCCGTTCGGGGACTTTGACAAAGGGCGGGGCGAGCGTGAGTTTGTCGGCTGTTTTGTCAAGGTGACGCTGGTGCATCAGGACTGCGTTTTCGTGCAGTTCTGCGAGGGTGTTCTTGGTGACTTCAGGAGTGACGAATGGGTGACCATCACGGTCGCCGCCGATCCAACTCGAGAAGCGGAGCTTGGGATAGGCCTCGTTGAGTCGGAGGTTGTCGATATCCCACCCGGCATCTTCCCAGGCGAGTTCGAGGGAGCGGTCGAGTCGCAGGACGACTTCCGGAAAAATTTCGGTGAGGTAGGGGAGGGCGTTGCGAAGTTCCTCCTGAATGTCTGGGCGCTGCACGAAAATTTCGCCGGTATACCAGAGGGTTTGAAGTTCGGCGCGGAGTGAGTCCGCAATGCGGCGGCAGTAGTGCGGATCCTGCCGGGCTGCTTCGTAGTTCCGGAGTTCTTCGTAGATCGCCTTGTGACGTTGGCGAACCGAGGGGCGTTTGGCCTCGGTGGGGTGGGCGGTGAGGACGGGCTCGACGCGGACCTTTTTGAGGGCTGCGATGACATCGTCTTCGCTCAGACCAGCCTCTTTGAAGCGGTTGATGACGGAGGGCCAGAGTCCCTTGATGGCGACAGCCCCATGGGTGGCACGACGGGAGCTGCGGAACTTCCAGGCGACGCGTTCTTCGACGATATTCAGGAGTTCGAAGCAGATGGAAAGAAGCTGGGCTCCTTCGCGTTCGTGTCCGACGGGAATGGAATCAGGAAAAGTTTTGCCCTCCTGCCAGGGGACGAGGGCGCGCAGGCCTTCATCAAGTGGGAGTGCGCCCGCGAGCATGGCGGTGGTGTCGGCGAGACTCGTGTCGAGTTCGCGAAATCCTTCTTCGAAATAACGATCGTTCTTAATGGCGTCAGACATTCCGTCAAAGAATGATGTGGAATCTTGCGGGAGGCAAGGATGGGTCTTTTAATCGCCTTCTGATTTTGCTAATCAGGGGCATGAAGAAAACCCTCTTTATTTCGTTGGCCCTCACGGGATTTGTCTTTGCCGGAACGTCGCTCGTTTATGTCGGGACTGGAGGCGAAGGGATTTTCACGATGAAGCTCGATGAGGATACGGGTGCTTTGACTGATCGGAAGCACGCATTTAAAGGCAATGGCATGGGTTTTCAAGTCCTTCGGGCTGATGGAACGGTGCTCTATTCGACCATAGATGCAGAAGGCAAAGGGAGTGTGGTTTCGTTTAAGGTGGTGGGGGATGAGCTTCAGCCTTTTTCAACCCAGAAATACAATGGCCGGGGGCTTTGTCATGTGAGCTTGGGCGGCGCTAAGGAGAGTGTGCTTTTTGGGGCTGATTATGGTGGCGGAAAAGTGGTTTCCTTTCCGGTAACTTCCGGAGGAGCAATCGGGCCAGTGGCTTCACTTTTCCAACATGAGGGATCGAGCGTGAATAAGCAGCGGCAGGAGAAGGCTCATGCGCATTCGGTCTATGCGGGACCTGGCAATTACTTCGCCTACGCACCCGACCTGGGCATCGATCAGGTGAAATTTTACGCTTTCGAATCAGAGAGCGGAAAGATGGAAGATCAAGGGGGGTTCGCGGTCCCGCCGGGATCGGGTTGCCGTCACATGAAGTTCGGGAAAGACGGGAATTTTGCGTATGTTCTCAACGAGCTGACTTTGACGATTTCGACATTTTCGAGAAATCCTAAAAACGGAAAGCTGGCTCTCCTTGAGACGGTGAGTGTTTTAGCTGCGGATGGTGACGCTGCCGAGATGAGCTGTTCCGAAATCCGGGTTTCAAATGACGGGAAGTTTCTTTATACGGCTAACCGGGATTCGACGAAGGCGAAACGTGATTCGGTGTCGGTTCTCGCGATTGGTGACAAGGGAGTGCCTACTCATGTGCAGTCGGTCTATGCCGAGGTTTGGATTCCCCGGAATATCAATTTATCGCCATCAGGCGACTGGTTACTAGTCGCGGGACAGAATTCCAATGAGGTGACCAGTCACAAGGTCGACAAGAAGACTGGAAAGCTGACCTTCAGCGGACACCGCGCCGAGGTTCCCGCCGCGATGTGCATTAATTTTGCGAAGTAGATTAATCCCGCGTCTGGCCCCGAAGCATGGCTTCGATGAAGGGATCGAGGGCTCCGTCCATTACGTTTTGGATGTTCCCGGTTTCGCAGCCGGTGCGGAGGTCCTTGACCATTTGGTAGGGCTGGAAAACGTAGGAACGGATCTGGCTGCCCCAGCCAATTTCCCCCTTCTCGGAGTAGGTGCGGTCGGCCTCGGCCTTCTGCTTGTCCTCTTCGATTTGGTAGAGCTTGGCTTTCAGGTTTGCCCAAGCGAGTTCACGGTTACGGAGCTGGGTTCGTTCCTGGGTCGAGCGAATGACAATACCGGTCGGAAGGTGTTTAATAATGACGGCAGTTTCGACTTTGTTGACGTTCTGGCCTCCTTTTCCGCCGGAGCGGGTGGTGGAGACTTCGACGTCGGAGTCCGGGATATCGATGACGATGTTGTCGTCGATTTCCGGGGTGACGTCGATGGAAGCAAACGAGGTGTGACGTTTGCCGGCGCTGTCGAAGGGTGAAATCCGGACGAGCCGGTGGACGCCGCGTTCAACCTTGAGATATCCGTATGCGTAGGGTCCTTCGATCTTCAGCGACGCCGAGGCGATTCCGGCCTCATCGGCTTCCTGGTAGTCGGTGACGGTGATCTTGAAATGATGATTTTCAGACCAGCGGGTGTACATGCGGTAGAGCATGCCGGCCCAGTCACAGGCCTCGGTGCCACCCGCACCGGCCTGGATGGTGACGTAGGCGTTATTGTTATCTGAGGGGGCGTTGAGGAGCGTGAGGAGCTCGAAGGCTTTCAGCTCGTTGGTGATGCGGTCGAAGGTCTTACGGGCTTCGCGGGCGGAGTCGAGGTCATCAAATTCCTTGGCCAGTTCGATCCCGGAAAGGAGATCCTGGTAGTCTGATTCCAGTTTGAGAAAAGGGTCCAGACGTCCTTTGCAGAGGTTTGTTTCAGACAGGACTTCGCGGGCTGCCTCCTGGTTGTTCCAGAAGGAAGGTTCGGCAGCTTGGGCCTCGAGTTCCTCGATTCTTGTGGTGAGAGTCGGGACGTCAAAGATACCTCCTGAGTTCCGACAAACGCTCTTCGAAAGAGCTGGTGTCGATCGCCAGAAGGTCAGCGATAGATTCGATTTCCATTAGGGGGTGAGGGGTAAGTGAGGGAAGGGGAAAGGTCAATGGGATTTGGAGACGGTTGTTTTGGCTGCGCGGGGGGTGGTGGATTCGGGGGGGCAGGATTGTCTCGTTTCTTTTGCGGAGCGCTTTAGTTTTCGGGGCGTGGAAAGTGGTTGCGGTATAATTATTCGCCTGACGAGATTGACGGACACCAGTTTGATTGTGCACTGGATGACGGAAAAATCGGGATTGATTAAGACGGTGGCGAAGGGAGCCAGACGTCCGAAGAGTGCCTTTGCAGGCCGGGTGGATCTTTTTGTGGAGGCCGAGTTTCAGTGGAGCCGGAGCTCCAAGAGTGAACTTCACGGGTTGCGGGAAATCGTGGTTAGTGACTACCGGGAGAACCTCCGGAAGACCTATCGGGATTCGTCGATGGCGGCATATTTCGGGCAGTTGCTGGAGTTGGTGTTGGAGCTGGACCACCCGGAGCCCGAGATGTTTGACCTTTTGAAGAGAGGGTTGGGATATTTGGGGGAGTCGGGGGCCGATCGTCGGGCGCTGGCGTTTTTCGAAAAGGAGGTCGTTCGTCTCCTTGGGCTGGGGACCGGTGGAATGGCGAGAATTCAGCAAGCCTACGGAAAATTGCCGGCTTCGCGAGAGCACTGTCTTGCGCTCTTGCAATAATAGCAGAAAAAGTTAAAAGTCCTCTTCTACTAACAACTATTTCATGTCAGCTACTGCACCAGAATCTGCCCTAACGAAGCTCGCGATGCTACTCGCCGAGCCAATGACGGCCGCCAATGTCGTCGAGGCCCGAGGTCTGGCAGACCAGGCTGTCCAGGGAGCCCGGGCCAATAAGGAGACTGATTTACTCTCCGCGCAGGACCTCGCCCGAGGCTTGGAATTACGGGGAGATTTCTTCCGTTTAACGGGTGATTTTGAAGAAGCGCAGAATGATTACTTTGAGGCGCTGAGCCTGTTAATGTCTGCCCGTGATGCCCGTGATGCCGATGAGGCGATCGGTCGGGTTAGCACCGGGTTGGCGGTGATTCATGACAGTTCTGGCGATGAGGGGCAGGCAAAGTCCTATTACGAGCGGGCGATTGCGGCGTTTGAGCGCATGAATCCTCCCGCCGCCCTTGATATTGCCGATCTCAGCAACAATCTCGCCTTCATTTATGAAGCCTCCGGGAATTATAACAAAGCCGAGACCCTGCTTCTGTCCTCGTTGAGCACGTGTTATCAGGTTTTGGGTTCGGAGCACGAACAGACAGCGCTCCTTTATAACAACGTGGGCACGCTTTATTTTAAAGCGGGTCATGATGAGCGGGCCCAGGAGATGCATATGCTGTCGTTGGGGGTGAGGACTTCGATTTTTGGCGCGATTCACCCTGAAACGGCTCAATCCCACGGAAATCTTGCGCTGGTCTTTGTTCGGAGCAACGAGCTGAACGCTGCGAAAAATCATTTCAACAAGGCGCTCGATGGTCTTGAGCAGGATCGCGAGAACTACAAGGAGGACTACGAGACGATTGTCGCGAATTTCCGCGATGTTCTGGAGTCAGTGGAGGATCGCAAGGGCTTGATGCAGCTTGACGCCCGCATCGGGGGCTTCCTGATCTAGCACTCCATCAACCTTAAGCTGATAGGCATTTGCTGGTATTTTTTCGCGATTGCTACGTTGAAACCCTTGGCGGAATTCCGATTCAGCAAAGTGGTTTTGCCTTGCACTCACAAAAAGCTCCGGCGCATCTCCCCCTCATTTTAAGATTTCCGGAGCACTAGCGCTTGGTGGGCCATTTTTCGTTGACGAGCCAGCGGTGAATCACTTCGTCACTGTGGGTGAAATCACCCGTGACGCGGTATTTTGAGTTTTGCAGAGCGGTGGCTTTGTCGCGATCTTCATCGACCACGCAGTAGGGATATCCACCGGATGAGTGGATAAAGCGGATCGATTTATCGTCGTCAACGACGATAAAGGCGACGTGTTTGTCGAGCCCGACGATGCGGATACCCGGTCCCCGTGAAACGACTTCGCTCAGGAAATCATCGTAAGATTGGCCGGCCCTGACGTGCATTTCTTTGCGCGGAAGGAAGGTGGCGATGATATTTTGCGAAGGTTGCTGGGCGAGCCGGATTCGCTCCACCTTGAATCCGGCATCGCGGAGAATGGTGGAGACGAAGTATCCGCACGCGATTTCCCCGGAACCGGGGGTGGAGCTTGTGCCATTGAAATCCCAATCGGTGCCGAGCCAGCATTGCATGAGAGCAGGAAGGTCACGATGGAGTGTCGCTCTTGATTCCTTGATGACTTGGGAGATTTCAGGTGCGGTGCGGGCTTTGCTGTATCGCTCCGCAAGGGTGATGCGTTTGACTTTTAACTCCTCGATGAGTTGCTGATAGAGCTCTGGATTGGGCGTTCCTTTTGGGTCGACGACTTCCTCTTGCCGGGTGAGTTTTTGGTAGAAGACATAGATAGGATCTCTGAAATGCCAGCCCAGCGCGATGGCTCCTCCGAGCAGGAGGAGAAAGAAGATCCGTTTCAGTTGCTTCATCGCCACGCGGACAATAAGCGTCGCGACTGATCTCACCACTCTAACTTTGCGGATAAAGTAGCATTGAGCCCGGCGGCATTTTGTCCGGAGCCGTGAATGCGGTAGTCTTCGTCGGTGAGGTTTTCGAGAGCGAGTCCGAGTTGGAGGTTTTCGCGAACCTGCCATCCAGCATAGATGGAAGGGATGAGAGAACCCGGAGTTCCGTTGATGGGAATGCGCTGGGTATCGCTGGCGGCGAGGCTGGAGAGGTTGTTCTGATGGGTGGTGGCGGCGACGCGGGCGGTGACCCAGAAGTCATCGGAGGGATGGGTCCAGGTGAGGGAGACTGATCCCATGAGCGGGTGCATGCGACGAATGGTGTCTTCAATGCCGCCTTCCTTTTGTTTGCCGTCCTGCCAAGCGATTTGCGCGGCGAGCTCCCACTGGGGTTGGAACTTCCAGGCACCGATGGCTTCGAATCCGTAGATGTATCCTTCGCTGCCGTTGGTTGTCACGAGGCCTCCCGCTCCGTCGTCGATGACGATGATGCCATCGTTGATGAAGGTGTAGTATCCGCCGAGTTGAAAGGTGAGGGTGTCATTCTCAAATCGCGAACCAAGCTCGGACGTGAGGTAGGTTTCAGGATCGACGTTGGGGGACCCGTTGGAGTCGAGCCCATTGAGGGCGAATTGACTGCCGGTGAGGTCATCGAGGTTGGGGGCGCGGAAGGCTTGTGAGACACTGCCGAAGAGCGACCAGAAATCATCGAGGTCATAGAGAGCGCGGGCGGAGAGGGAGACGTTTTCCCAGGAGGAGCTTCCGGATTGATCGACGGTGGTTCCGGCAGGTTGATAGCCGTCCCAATCGGCGCGGGCATAGGTGAAGCGGGCACCAAGATCGTAGCTGAGTCTGTCGGTGAGTTGTCGGGAGTAGTTTGCGAAGAGGCCGGTGGAGTCGTAGCTGGCATCGTCGGCGATGGGTCTGTTAGAGGGGCGGAGGGCACCGTTACGGAAGCCGGAGGAGGCGACATCGTCATGGTAGTAGTCGACTCCCCAGAGGAGATTACCGGACTCGGCTTGGAAGCTGACCCCATAGGTGTTGACGTCGAGGATACGGAGATCGCTGCGGCCGGAGTTGCGAAGGCGGAACTCGGAGTCTTGTGATTTTTGGAAGGAAAGGGTGGCTTGCCAGCGCTCGATCCAGGAGAGAGAGGATTCGCTGTCCTCGAGCCGGAGGTAGGTGAGGGAGCGCTCTTGATCGTAGGAGCGTTCGAGGTCGCTGCCCGGGGTGGCGAAATAGCGGCCATGGGTCCAGCCGGGGTTGAAGATGGTGCTGTGCCAGCGGCTGATGTCGCCCTGGTCGAGGTAGGAATGGGCCAGGGTCAGGGTGCGGTATTCCGAGAGGGCGTATTCGAATTTGAAGTCGAAGGATTGCTCGGAGTAGCCCGTGTTTTTCATACGTCCCACGGCGGAATCCTTGATGTCACCAACGTCCTTGCCGGAGACTCCGAGCATGAGTCCCCAGTCGTCCCCCTGGCCGATGGCTTGCTCGAGGCGGCCGAGGTGTGACTTGGAATTGGTGTCGAAGCGGTAGTAGGCAGCACCTCGGGTGAAGAAGCCTTCTTCATCGCGGAAGCCGCTGGATTTACTGAGAGTATTGACGGTCCCGCCGATGGCGTCGGAGCCGTAGATGACGGAGCCCTGGGATTTGATGAGTTCGAGCTGCTCGATGGCTTGGGAATCGAGGGTATTCCAATACTGGACGGGGCCGCTGCGCCAGGTGGAGTTGTTGAGCCGGACACCGTCTTGCAGGAGGAGGTTTTGGCGACCGGTGAACCCGCGAATGTAGGGCGAGCCGTGGCCGGGGGAGGTTTTTTGAACGAGGACGCCGGGGGTGTCGGCGAAGGCATCGGGAAGTGAGCGTGCGGCGTTTTTTTGAAGATCTTCGGCGGTCAGGACCTCGGTTGAGTAGGGAGTTCCGGTGGCGCTTTCAGCCGTGCGGTTTGCCGTCACTATCAGTTCGGGAAGGACTTCTTGTGCGGTCAGGGAAAGTGGTAGAAGGAGAGCAAGTTTAAGCATATCATGGAGGTGGGACGATGAACTTAAGAAAATGTTAGAAAAAAAACCCGATGAAGGCAAGCCTTCGCGGGTTTATGTAGAGTGGTTTGACGGGGAGCTTTACTCCATCGCTTTTGCTTCAAGAGCGGCTGTGTATTGGCGCTCTTCTTCGTGGGAGTGAATGCGCAGATTGACTTGCACGCCTTCGCGTTCGGCCGCGGCTTTCACGAGGCTACGGATGGTTGAGGCGGTGAAGCCTTGTCGACCGATCAGAGTGGCGACGTCCGGCTGGCTGAGGACGAGGCGGAAGTTCACCTTGTTCTCACCGGAGTGCCCGATGCGAAGCTCGGCGAGCTTGGGATCCTTGATGAACTGAAGGGCGATATATTGGATGAAGTCCTTGATTTGAGCGGTGATCTTTTCCATAGCGAAATGTTTTGTAGGAGTGTGAAAGGTCAGACGGGGAATGAACAGGAATATTTCCTCCGGACTTATTTCCACTGGTAGGCGTTGAGGCCGTTGAGGTGGCGAACGTAGAGTTTGTCTCCGGTGACGGCGAGGTGAGCCCAGGTGGATGGGAGGTCGAGATTGTGGGAGGAGATCAATTTGAACTCCTTGGGATTGGCTTCGATCAAGAGGAGGATTCCGCGTTGGTCGAGGGCGAGGATGCGGTTGCCGTTGGCGATGAGGGAGCAGTATTCGCCAAACTTGTCTTTCGAGGTCCAGAGGACTTCTCCGGTGGAGGGTTCGACGCAGTGGAAGCGTTTGTCGCGGCCGTGGAGGTAGACCTTGCCATCGATCACGAGGGGTGAGGACATGTAGCCCTCGAGTTTTTGATCCTGCCAGACTTTGCTGACGGATTGGGTATTCCCTTTTTTGGCAACATTGAAGAGGAAAGATCCTCCTCCGTAGGTGGCGGTGAAGAGGGTGTTGCCGATGGGAGTGGGTGGGAGGATGTTCATGCCGCGAAAGGCTTCGACTTCGGTGCTCCAGTCAGTTTTTCCGGTGGTTGGTGAAATGCCGGCGAGGATGGAGCGGGTTTGGACGAGGATTTGGTCTTTGCCGTGGATTTCGGCGCGGAAAGGCGAGGAAAAAGCGCTGCCAAACATGGCGCGTTCGTCGGCAAGAGCCTGCCAAACGGTGGCACCGTCGGACTTTTTAATTTTGCGCAGGGATGTGCCGACCTGAACGTAAATGTGGTCGTCATCGAGAAGCGGGGAGGAGACGAAGCCGAAGGACGGAGTGGGCGTTTTTTCTTCGGCGGGGTAGTCACGCCGCCAACGTTCCTTGCCGTCGGTGACATCGAGGGCGACGAGGACGTCGCGCATTCCGCCGATGAAGAGCGTTTTGCCATCGGTGACGGGAGTGGAGCGGACCCAGGAGCCGTTTTTGGCCGCATAGAAGGGGACTTTCATCGAGCCTTCCCATGAGGCATCCCAGAGGGGCTTGCCGGTGGATCGATCAAAAGCGCGGACCACTTCGTCTTTCTTGGCCTTCGTTTCGACGGTGAAGATGCGGTTTCCGGCGACGATGGGGCTTGAGTATCCGGGGTCAAGATCGACCGCCCAAAGTTTGGTGAGATTCTCCTTGGTGATGGAGGTGGGCCAGGCGGGAGCGCCTTTGTGAATGGTGCCATCTCGGGTGGGGCCGCGCCACTGGGTCCAATCGGGTTCGGCGGAGAGGAGGGTGATTGGGAGTGTGAGGGCAAGAAAGAAGCGCATCATATGAGAGAAGCGTCGTGGCGATTTTTCGTTTTGCAAGAGGCGGAAAGATCGGTTGGTGCCAGGGATTGTGAGCTGTTAGCCTTCGTGATGCTCCGGAGGTTTCTGCCTGTTTTCATCTTTGGATTTTTGATGATCGTTTTAGCTGTCGCAATGATCCTGGGCGGAAGCTTCGGGGTGTTTTCGTATGATGCCAGGGATGATGGGACATCTCCAATCACCGCTGATCAGGAGGAGGCTGTGGAAGTTGATGATCCAGAAAAATTCAAGCGGGAGATCTATATCAAGCTCCAGAGTTTGGTCTTTCCTAAGGTGAGATTGGAAGGGTTGCCCATCGGAGAGGCGATCAATGTGCTTCAAGAACAGTCTTCTGAGATCAATGACGGGGTCAGTTTCGGTTTTGTGGTGAGAACGCCCAGGGAAGGAGAAGGTCCCCCGAATTGACTGGGAGAACTTGGAATTGTTGGAGGCGCTTGATTTCATCAGGAAAAACTTCGCGCCGGTTGAAATTGAAACAGTCGATGCTGAGAGTGAATCTTTGATTACCCTAAAAAAAGAGGATATTCCTGTTCATGAAGTGCTCAACGCGATTGGTGACCAAATCGGGATGTCCGGGGGGGTGCAAACAGGGCTGTCGTTTTTTCTCCTAGAGAGGGGCCTGATTCATCAGGTGATGAGCTTGATCTCTTTCAGGCAGGGATGCGGGACAAGTTGAATGAAATCCGAATCCCGGAATTGGTGTTGGAAAATTTGACCTTGGTAGAGGCGATTGAGACTCTTGTGATCAGGTCATCCGATTTTTCTCCGACGGGAGGTGGATTTGGCTATGTGATCCGATATCCCAAAATTCAAGGATTCCCCGAAGAGGGAGTCCAATGTTGACGATCCTTTTGGGGAAGAGGGGTTCTAGCGACGGCCTTTCGGGCCGCTTTTTCCTTTTCCGCTTCCGAGGAGGTCTTCGAGGCCGCCCATGTCATTCATGTCGGGCATGCCGCCTTTGCCGCCGCCCATTTTTCCCATGAGGCCACCGAGTCCGCCCATGCCTCCACCGCCGCCCATGTCACCCATGCCGCCGAGTTGCTTCATCATGTCCTTCATTTTTCCTTTGGACTTCATCATTTTCTGCATTTGGCCGAACTGTTTGAGGAGTTGGTTGACTTTCAGGATGGAGGTTCCCGAACCGGCGGCGATGCGCTTGCGGCGTGGGGCTTTGATGATGATGGGTTTGAGACGTTCCTTCTTGGTCATGGAGAGCACGATGGCTTCCATTTGCTTGATGCGGCCACCGTCGAGGGCGCCGGAGGGAAGTTGCTTTTTGATCTGACGAAATCCGGGGAGCATGCCGAGGAGGCCTTCGAGCGGGCCAAGGCTCTGGATCATTTTCATCTGGTCGAGGAAGTCGTTGAAGTCGAACTTGCCGGACTGCATCCGCTTGGCCGCAGACATCGCTTTCTTTTCGTCGATCTTATCGGCGACCTGTTCCACCATGCTGACGACGTCGCCCATCCCGAGGATGCGGTCGGCCATGCGGTTGGGGTGGAATTCGGCGAGGTTTTCCATCTTCTCACCTTCACCAATGTATTTGATGGGCTTGCCGGTGACGGCTCGCATGGAGAGGGCGGCACCACCGCGGGCGTCACCATCGAGCTTGGTGAGGATCAGGCCATCGATGCCAATTTCCTTGTCGAAGGTCTGGGCAACGGAAACGGCCTGTTGTCCGGTGGCGGAGTCGGCGACGAGAAGGGTCTCGCCGGGTTTGAGGAATTTGTGAAGGTCCTTGAGTTCCGAAAGGAGGGCGTTGTCGAGCTCCTGACGACCTGCGGTGTCGAAGATGACGATGGTGTGATCATGGTCCTTGGTCCACTTGACGGCTTCCTTCGCGACTTTGACGAGGTTTGTGTCGCCGGGATTTGGGAGGAAGCAGGGGACGCCGACTTGTTCGGCAAGTTTGGCGAGTTGGTCGATGGCCGCAGGACGGTAAAGGTCAAGTGCGACGAGGAGGGGGCGACGTCCTTCTTTCTTGAGTCGCAGGGCGAGTTTGGCGGCGGTGGTTGTTTTACCGGCACCGTTGAGGCCACAAAGAAGGATGTAACCCGGAGGGTTGAGATTGATGGGGGACTGGTCGCCGCCGAGGAGTTCGGTGAGCTCGTCCTGGAAGATTTTGACGATTTGTTCGCCCGGTTTGACGGACTTGAGAACCTCGGCTCCCAGGGCTTTCACGCTGACATTAGCCAGAAATTCCTTTACGACACCGAGTTCGACATCGGCCTCGAGGAGCGAGAGGCGAACTTCGCGAAGGGCATCCGCGATGTTTTTTTCGGAGATTTTTCCGACACCCCGGAGATTCCGGAAGGTTTTGTCGAGGCTGTCAGCGAGATTTGAGAACATGGCGGGACGATACCTATCGAGCGGAGGACTGCAAGCCGTAGGAGTGTCCTCTTTTTGTGAAGTGAGGCGAAGGGGTGCAGATTGTCGGTGCTTACGTTGACATCGGAAATCAGGAAAGTAAGTTAGAGGTCGATTCTAACGATCAACATACCATGAAAAAAATCCTCGCTCTCCTGACCCTCCTTGTTTCTCCGCTGGCTGCGGAAGTTTATGAACTCCGGACCTATATTCCCAACGAAGGGAAGATGGAGGCCCTTCTCACGAGGTTCCGCGATCATACGACCAAGATCTTTGAAACCCACGGGATGGGGAATGTGGGATATTGGGTGACCGAAGAGGATGAGCCCAAATTGGTTTATTTGATCACGCATAAGGATCAGGAAACGGCCAAGAAGAACTGGAAGGCCTTTAGTGCTGATCCCAAATGGAAGAGCGCGAAGGAAGCCTCCGAGGTGAATGGTGGCCTGGTGAAGAAGGTGATCAGCCAGTATCTTACCCCGACTGATTTCTCGAAGTTGAAGTAGAAAATGGCCCGTATTTTATAGTGGCTTCCAATTAAGCTCTCACCGAACTTTCAAAACGTTATGCAAAGTTATCATGTCTCTGCCTCCGTCCTGAGTGCCGCTGGAATGGGGATCGCCGCCATTATCGGCGTGGCCGTTCTCGCGGCCCTTTTTGTCATTGGTCAATACAATGGTCTCGTGAAGCTACGGAATCGCTTCCGCAACGCCTTTGCGCAGATCGATGTGCAGCTCAAGCGTCGCCACGACTTGATTCCGAATCTGGTCGAAACGGCCAAGGCGTATCTCTCCCATGAGCGTGAGACGCTTGAAGCGGTGATCCAGGCCCGGAATACTGCGGAGTCAGCCCGGAAAGGGGTTTCTCCCGATAATCCCGAAGGGATGCAGCAGCTGATGCAGGCCGAAGGTGGGCTGGGTTCGGCGATGGGACGGCTTTTTGCGCTGTCCGAAGCCTACCCCGATCTACGTTCGAACGAGAACATGAAACAGTTGAGCGAAGAGCTCACCAGCACCGAGAACAAGGTCGCCTTTGCCCGTCAGGGATACAATGACGCGGTGATGGTTTACAACAACAAGCGCGAGGCTTTCCCCAGCAATATTATCGCCGGAATGTTTAGCTTCAATGCTGCTGTTCTCTTCGAGGTCTCTGATGAGTCCGAGCGCGAAGCCGTCGTGGTGAAGTTCTAGGTTTGTGGGTGGTATGCCTAAAGTTAACCAAGTATCTGCGATCATGGATCCCGCTGAAGACTGAACGCCATGGACTTTTTTGAAGCCCAGGACCAAGCACGCAAAAAGACCAAATGGCTCGTCCTTTGGTTTATTTTGGCGGTTCTTGCTGTCGTCGTGGCAGTGGATGTCTTGATCTTCTTTGTGGCGGGGCAGGACGTGGAAATTCTCATTCCGGTGTCCGTCCTGACTGCAGGCGTGATTCTGGCGGCGAGTGGGTTTAAGTCGATGCAGTTGAGCGGCGGTGGCTCGGTCGTGGCCAAGGATCTTGGGGGACGTCTGGTGATGCCGGGCTCGACTGATTTTGATGAAAAACGATTGCTGAACATCGTTGAGGAAATGGCGATCGCCTCGGGAATGCCCGTGCCGCAGGTTTACCTGATGGACGATGAAGAGGGAATTAATGCCTTCGCGGCAGGGACCGAGCCATCGAATGCCGTGATCGGAGTCACCCGCGGCTGTCTGCAGAGATTGTCCCGAGACGAGTTGGCAGGGGTGATCGCGCATGAATTTAGCCATGTATTGAATGGCGACATGAGGTTGAACATGAGGCTGATGGGCCTGGTGTTCGGGCTGCTCGTGATTTCAATCATCGGACGGGGCCTCGTGGAGTTACTGAAATATCAGAGCTTTTCGAGCCGCCGTAGCGATAACAAGGAAGGAGGCGGGGTGATCATCGCGCTTTTTGCGGTGGGAGTCGGACTTTTGGTGATTGGCTCCCTGGGCGTTTTGTTTGGTCGGCTGATTCAGGCGGCCGTTTCCCGGCAGCGGGAGTATCTGGCCGATGCTTCGGCGGTGCAGTTCACGCGGAATCCGGATGGAATTTCAGGAGCTTTAAAGAAAATCGGGGGCGCGGGTCTGGGCTCCAAGATGAAATCTTCGAAAGCCAGCGAAGCGAGTCATATGTTTTTCTCTTCAGGTGGAATGCTCAGTTTTGGATTGGCAACTCATCCGCCTCTCGATGTCCGGATCAAGGCGATTGAGAAGGGCTGGGATGGCAAGTTTCAAGAGTCGGATCTCAGGCCGCTGGCCGAAGGTCGTAAGACGAAGGACAAAAAATCCCACAAGTCACCCTTGGATATTCTGCCCGGAGTTTCCATGATGAGTGCGTCGGAGAGAATCGGTGCGGAGGAACGTCGCCAACTCTCGTCTGGCGAGCAGTTGGTGAGGGGGCTGAATGAGGATTGGAAGCGTGCCGCGAGAGACCGGGAAGGGGCGCAGGCCCTGATTTTTGGACTCTTACTGGCCGGGGACGATGAGCTGAGGGAAGGGGAGGTTTCCTTTCTTGAGAAGTCCGTGGGTCGAGACGCCATGGAGCTTTCCTTAAAATGGCAGGAGGAGGTGCGTGAGCTTCATTCGGCCCGCAAGATTGCTCTGATTGACTTGTCGTTGCCGGCTCTCCGGGGGCTCAGTGAGTCAGAATACCGTCGTTTTCTTGAGATTACCCAGTGGCTTATTGCCAGTGATGCCAAGGTGGATCTCTTCGAATTTATGATCCAGCGGGTCATTGAGCGCCATCTGGTAAGTCATTTCGAAGGGGGCGGCTTTGCGAAAATTCGCTATACCCGCTTGAGTCAGTTGATGAATGAAGCGAACCTGCTCGTTTCCACGATGGCTGAGATTGGAGCAGAGAGTGAGGCCGAGGCGGTGGCGGCCTACGAGACCGCCACGAAGGGGTGGCCAGGCAATCTGAAGCGAAGCGGGAAGCATTCCCTGAGTGAGTTGGGCAAGGTGTTGGACCGCTTTGATCAGGCTTCGCCCTTGGTGAAGAAGGACCTCTTGATAGCTTGTGCCAAGGCTGCCGCAGCGGACGGCGATCTCGCCAACCACGAGGCTGAATTGTTGCGATCGATCGCGGATGCGATTGGCTGTCCGATCCCCCGCTTTGTGGCTGGTCTGGAGGAAACAGCAATTTAGGTGGCCCAAGACTTGCTTTTCATCGGGTGCCGGACGAATTTCCAGCACCGAAATAAGAATGGATCGTGAACGCGTGCCTTGGTGGCTTTGGCCAAACCTGTTGAGCTTGGATGCTCCGCTGGTTGCGGTCGCGTGGGCTTGGATGTTTTCGAGAGCCTGGGGTGTGGTCAGTTTGCCTTGGGAATTATGGATGACCCTGGGAGTTTCGGTGTGGATGATTTACGCGATGGACCGCCTGGTGGATGTTCGTAAAAAGGAGAATGTCGGCAGCCTGGACAAGCGGCATGAATTTCACCGGCGATATCAGGGGGTGTTTTTCGCGGGGATCGCCGCCGGGCTGGGGTGGGTCCTTTATTCCGTGCTCTGGGCCTTGTCTCAAAATGTTTTGTTTTACGGCGGCTTTGTCCTCCTGATGACAGTGGCTTATTTTGTGATTTCCCTGACCCGTTCCGGTGGGGAGCATACTGGGATCACCAAAAATTTTGTGGCTGGGCTCACCTTCGCCTACGGAACTGCGGCGGGTGTCCACGCTTACTCGCCGGTCTTTAGTTTCAGCCAGATGCTCTTCTCGTGGGAGGTTCTCCTCTTTGCGGGGCTTTGTGCCATCAATATGACGGCGATCGATTTTTGGGAGTTGGAAGGGGAGGACGAGGAAGATGCTGCCGCCCTTCTCGGAACTGCGACTCTTCTGATTGGAGGTGCTGCGATGTATTTCTCACTCAACGGAGATGATTTCAACAAACCCCTGTTTTATTCCGTATTGGTCGGGGCTGCCGGACTGAATATTTTGAACCGGATGAGAGAGCCGCTCAATCGGGATTCCCGTCGACTCCTAGTGGATTTGGTGATTTTGCTGCCAGTTTTCACCTATTGGGTCTGGATTTCCTTCGATGGGAACAGTTCGACCTGATTTGGGGTTGAGCGAACGGCATCTCTAACAGAGACTCCGCTCTTCCAAAAATATGACTACTGTTGCGAATACCGGGATTAAGCCGGCAGTTTTGATTCTCGGGGCTCCGGGATCGGGAAAGGGGACCCAAGGGGCAATCCTTGGACAAATTCCACGGTTTTACCACTACTCGAGCGGAGACGTCTTTCGCCAAATGGATACCCGCACGGAAGTGGGGCGTCAGTTTGTGGAGTATTCGAAGCGCGGCGAGTTAGTTCCTGATGAATTCACGATCAAGCTTTGGGTGAGCTACATGAATGACCTGGTCACGATGCACCAATACAAGCCGGACATTGATATTCTGGTGCTGGATGGCATTCCCCGGAATGTGCGTCAGGCTGAGATTCTCTCGGCTCATGTCGAGATTCATCATGTCTTTCATCTCAGCTGTCCTAACCGGGACGAACTTGCCCGCCGGATGCGAAAAAGAGCGCTCAAGGAGCAGCGACTAGACGACGCCTCCGAAACGGTGATTCAGAATCGCATCCGGACCTACGAGGAGGAGACTAAGCCGATTCTCGATTTTTACGGCGATGAAATTCGCTGTGATATTGATGCCACCCAGTCGCCAGCCAAGGTTCTTTATGATATTTTAGCCCGTCTTCAGACGCTTGACGCGTATAAGAGCATCGCCAGTCAAACAGTCTGATGCGCCTTGTTTTCATGGTGACCGGAGAGATCTCCGAGCTGACCTTTGCGGACTCCCTCTCCGGGCCGCATGACGTGGTCGGCCTGGTGACTCAGCCTGACCGGCCGGTGGGTCGAAAGCAGGTGCTGACGGCGCCAAAGGTGAAGGACCTCGCCTTGGCAGCCGGCGTTCCCGTGATCCAACCCGAATCGGTCCGCGAAGATGAGGCTTTGGTTCAAATTCGAGCATGGGCTCCCGATGTCATTGTGGTCATGGCGTATGGCCAAATTTTACCACAATCGTTGATCGATATCCCGGGCCGGGCCATCATCAACCTCCACGCGTCTCTGCTGCCCAATTACCGGGGTGCTTCCTGCATCCAGGCGGCCCTGAAGAACGGTGATGCCGAAACAGGCTGGAGCGTCATCCATGTGGTCAAGCGCTTGGATGCGGGGAATGTTCTGCTCCAGCAGCCGTTCCCGATCGAGAGGCAGGAAACGGGAAGGGAATTGCATGACCGGCTTGCTCTTGCCGGACCGGCAGCGTGTCGCGCCGCTCTTGAGCTTTTGGAGGCGGGTGAGGTTCCGGGCGAGCCCCAGGATGAATCCTTGCAGACCTACGCCCCGAAGCTTTTGCGGGACCATGGTTTACTTGATTGGTCGCAACCGGCCGTCAAATTGGAGCGATTGATCCGGGCCTTTGATCCCTGGCCGGGGACATACTCCCGACTCGGAAGTAAGCGGTTGAAAATCTTCCCGCAGACTCGGTGCGGAGAAGGTTCCGGAGTTCCGGGGACGCTCATTGCGACTCATGAAGACGGGATTGAAATTGCCTGCGGTCAGGGAAGTCTCATCGTGACTGAGATCCAACTGGAGGGCAGTCGTCGGATGGCTGCTTCCGAGCTGGCGAGGGGGCACGGCGAGGCTCTCGCAAGGGGCTTGAAATAACTGGTATTTCAATCAAACGGATCTTATTCTTATCGGGCTATGCGAAAGGTTTTTCTCCTTCTCTCCATTCTCTGTGGGATGACATTCGGAATCACGCTGGAAGTGTGCGAAATTCACCAACCTCTTTCGTTGCACGGGACCGATGTCGACACCCAATTCCAAGGTGATCAAATTCAGGCCGGGATTTTTTCAAGTCCTGCGGTGCTATCCGGCGCCATGCCGGAATCGTTGATCAGTGCGGTTGCCGCGCCCTATCGCTTTGCCCCGTCCGAGCATTTTAAAATTCCGGAAAGTAACCTCCTCGTCCTGTGCGGGATTTCTCTGACGGCGGATGAATCGGAAGGAGAAATCGTGGCGGTGTTTGATCTGACCAAGCTGGCTATGCCCGAGGAGGTTGAATTGTCGGTTCACACCGTGCTCAAGCTTTCGATTGAAGCTCTCAAAAAAACTCTGAGGGCCTACCAGGACCCGGAGAACGACGCCGTGATAATACGCGTCGAAATCCGGGGCACCAAGGAGGGGACGGCTTCGCTGAAGACGCTCTCAGAAAGATTTAGCTCAAAGCCCTAGGCTTTTCCCTTTTCGCTGACGCTCCTGCCTGCCACTATCCCGCGCAGCACATGAGCGACTTAGCAGCGATCCGCAATTTTGACCGAGTTGTCCTGAAACTCAGTGGCGAGGCTCTCCGCGCCCCCGGGAGTCACGACAATATTTCTCCTGAAATCGTCGGCCGGATCGCCCATGAAATTCACGAAGCCCGGCAGACTTCCAAAGTAGAGCTCGCGATCGTCGTCGGCGGTGGAAATTTTTGGCGGGGTGCGAGTGCTAGCGCCCGTGGCATGGATCGTGCCACGGCGGACTATGTCGGAATGCTCGCGACGGTCATGAATGCCCTCGCGCTGCAAGCTGCGCTCGAAAAGGAAGGGGAGGAGTGCATCGTCCATTCCGCCATTCACATGCAGAACGTTGCGGAACCGTTCATTCGCCGGAAGGCTTCCCGCCAATTGTCGCGGGGAGCGATCGTCATTTTTGCAGCCGGAACCGGAAGCCCGTTTTTCTCAACTGATACCACCGCAGCTCTCCGCGCGAGCGAGATGGATGCCGATGTCATTTTCAAAGCCACCATGGTGGATGGAGTTTACGACTCCGATCCCAAGAAAAACCCGGATGCCGTTCGCTACGATTCGGTGAGCTTTCAGGAGTGTATCAGCAGCCAGCTTGCGGTCATGGATACCACGGCCTTTAGTCTCTGCATGGACAACAATATTCCGATTATCGTCTTTGATCTCGGGGCCGAGGGGAATATTCAACTCGCTTTAAATCGTCACGACATTGGCACAATCGTTCATTAATCTCTCATCACCAGACCTATGGAAGCACAGGAAATCATCAAACAAATCAAGGCCGATATGAAGAAGGCCATCGAGCATACCAGCCAGGAATTCACCTCGATTCGGACAGGCAAAGCCTCGCCTGCACTTGTCGAAAACCTCGATGTGAGCGTCGCCGCCTATGGAAGCGTCATGAAACTCAACGGTCTTGCTGTGATTACTGCCCCCGAGCCCCGGATGTTGGTCGTTCAGCCCTTTGACCCTTCAACAGTAGGTGATATCGACAGAGCGATTCGCGAAAGTAAATTGGGTCTCAATCCCGTGAACGAAGGCAATCGCCTTCGTCTTCCCATCCCCGAACTTTCAGAAGAGCGTCGTATCGAAATGGTGAAGTCGGTCAAGACGATGGCTGAAGAGGGACGTATTAGGGTCCGTGGCGTGCGTAAGGACGGCATGGATGCAGGTAAGAAATTGAAAGCCGACAAGCTTCTCACGGAAGATGGTCATCGCGACTTTGAGTCCGAAATTCAGGAGCTGACCGATCAGTTTGTGAAGGACATTGATGCTCTTACCGAATCGAAGGAGAAGGAAGTGATGACGGTTTAGTCCTCGCAAAAACAATCCCGGCTTCGGAAGATTTCCGAACCGGGTTTTGAATTCAGAGCCGGGAATGAATCCCGGTTTTTTTGTGCCCTAATACTCGAGTTCGAGCTTCTTGAGCTTTTTCGTGATGATCTGGCAGTAGGGATTCTTATCCTTGTTCAGAGAGTAGTAGTCCTGGTGACTTTCCATGGCCTTGTAGAAGGTTTCAGCTTCTCGAATTGTCGTTGCAATGGGTTTGCCGAACTGCTTTTGAGCGGCCGCTTTGGAGGCTTCGGCGATTTTTTTCTGTTCCTCGTGATGGTAGAAGATGTTGCTGGTGTAGCGCTCTCCGATATCGGCTCCCTGACCCAATGGATTGGTGGGGTCATGGGCATTCCAAAACCATTCGACGATTGTTTCCGTCGAAATGATGGCAGGATCGTAAACGACTTGAATGACCTCGATGTGGCCCGTGGTGCCCTCGCAAACTTCTTCGTAGCTTGGGTCGGGGATATGTCCGCCCATAAAGCCGGAGGTAGAGGAGATGACGCCGTCAAGCTGTTGAAAGACGGCTTCGACACACCAGTAGCATCCACCACCGAGGGTAATTGTTTCGTGTTTTCCGGGCACAGTTTTTTCGTCGGGTTTAATGTTTACGGGATCAGCTTTACGGTCGCAGGAGGCGAAGAAAAGGCTGAACAATACAAGGAAAGGGATTCTGAGTTTCATGGTGGCTGGTTATTTTTGATCTTGCTGCAGTTGCATTTCAGCGCGGCGGCTAATGCTGTCCGGGACAGGGTTGTTTTGAATATACTCCATGGCCCGGACGGAGTCTTTACCCATCCAGCCGCCGAGGACCCGGTGAAAGGTTCGCTCTTGATCGCGCTCACTGGAGAGTTTCATAATCCAGTCCGCGGCCAGTTCGGGAGTGTCGGTCATGGAGCGCCAGACGAGGGTGCGGACAGAGTCGTCGAAGGCGGGGTTACCTTCGTAAGTGGAGAGCCATTCTGAAGCGGCGGCGGGATCCTTTTTTTTGAGGATACCCTCGACCATCGCTGATCCAGCCGAGGCGACGACGTCCTCGGGTTGGGAATTGACCCAGGTCTGGGCGGCATCAAGATCGTCGTCGACCCAGCGTTCGACGATGGATTGCGCGGCCCGTTTCATGGCTTCGGTTCCCAGGCTGGATGCCCAGTCGGCCGCTCCTTGGGGATCGCTCTCGGCGAGGATGCCGGCGAGACGGGCAGCCGCTCCCGCTTTGAGTTGTTCATCCTTTAAGCCGGCGACCCAGTCTTTTCCGGTGTCGGTCCCGAGTTGAGAAATTTCTTCAAAAATGGCTCCGAGTGCCTCACCGCGGCCCCGGGAAAAAGGCAGTTCTTCCAAAAGCCGGGTTGCCTGGGAAAGGTCGGAGGAGGCGAGGCCTTCGATGACGCCGATCAGCCAGGGGTTCGCCTGGCTGTCGTCGCCCCCGTTGTCGAAATTATCCTTGGCCCAAGAGATGGCGCTGGAGGGGTCGGTCTTTGCCCAGGTTGCCAGGATGGTCTGGCGGGCAAAGGGAGATCCCGTATTATCCTGGGCATAAGTGAGGGCTTCCAGTGGGGCTACTTGGGCCCAGGCGGTGAGGAGGATACGGTATTCGCCAAAGTCTTCTTCATTGATGCCCTCGCTGCGATAGGTATCGACTACGGTCAGAAATTGATCCGGGCTCAGGTCTTTGACCAATTGCAGAAATCCCTCGGCGCGGGCGATGGGATCCGTCATCCGGGTGAGCGCGAGGACGGCATCCTTGAGTTCTGTTTCTTCACCGCCGGGATTTGTTGAGGCGCGGAAGCGATGGCCGGGTGCGCCATTTGAGCGCCCGGCTTCCGACAGACGTCCCGTCCGGGAATCTGTGCTTTGGGAACTCAGGGATTGCTGGGAGGTATTGGCGATTTCGTTAGAAGGCGCAGATTTCAAAGAAGTGCGCCCGGCAAGGAATGCTGCACCACAGCTCAACGCCCAGGTTCCTGCAATTAAGGCGGATCGTTTGTTCATCTAAAGGTAATTCTAGCAGAGAAAACGAAATATACAGCGGGGATTTTTTAAGAAAGATAGGTAATCTGCGGTTGCGGCTGCGCCTTCACAGGCGTATGTCACCCACATGAACCTTCTTGAAGACGATTCAGTAGTCATGTCCAAGACCCGCGAGCTTTGCGCGGCAATCGCCGGGGATTCGGAATTTCAGGAGCTCCTCGGCCAGGTTGAGGAATTCCTTGGAGATGACGAAGCCCGACTTTCCTATCAAGCGGTACACGAAGCCGGCCAGCAGCTGAATCAAAAACAGCAATCCGGTCTCGAGCTTTCCGAGAATGAAATCGCAGCATTCGAAGAAGCCCGGGGGAATCTTCTCACTAACCCGGTTGCGTCTAACTTCATGAAGGCCCAGCAGGGGCTTGAAGGCATTCAAACGACGGTTAGCCGTCTGGTGGGAATGACTCTTGAGCTGGGCCGCGTGCCGACTGCTGAAGATATCGCGCAAGCATCCGGTGGTGGTTGCTGTGGTGGCGGCGGCGGCGAAGAAAGCGGCGGCGGATGAGGCTGCTAAATCACGTCGGCAGTTTGCCGACCCTATTTTAAAACAAAGAAGGCGGTCTGAGGACCGCCTTCTTTGTTTACATCGGGCGCTTGTCTTTCGGGACGATCGATTTGAGGACGTTCTCAGGAAGACTTTCGGAGTTTGCAATGGCCCAGGTGATGGCCGCTTGCTTGTCGTTTTTGCTCCAGTTCTTAAGAATGTCACGATAGTAGCGTTCCTGCAGGGCTGGTTGGGAAAGGTTGTGAATGTTTTCCAAGGCGACTTGAGGGTCTTTTTTTCCGGCTTCCCGTAGGAATTCTATCCGGGCTCCGTCGAGGTCCGGATCGCTTCCCAGATCCTGCAACCATTGAGCTGCCTCGATGGGATCACGGCGGGTCATGTGCTTCGCGATGCCCTCGGCAGCTTCTGACAGGGTATCCATGGGAAGGCTTTCGGCCCAAATTTTGGCACCGTCAAGATCTTGTGAGGCGTAAATCTCCGAGACAACTTCAGAGGCATTTCTCCGTGTTTCGGTGGCGGAAAGGCCCTTAATCCAGTCGGATGCCGATTCAGGGTCACGACGGGCGAGGGAGTGGGCGAGGTTGCGGGCAGTGTCGCTTTGGAGTTTGGGTTCATCAATTTGCTCGATCCAATCCCCGGCAAATTCGGGGCCTCGAATGACCACTTCAGGGAGCATTTCGCGAACAGCTTGTTTTCGAGTGTCGCCAGGTGGGAGCTTTTGAAGAGTCAGGAGGGCTCCATCGGGGTCGTTACGAGCCATTCCTTCAATAAGACCTACGACCCAGTCGTTGACCCGGCCATCGTCTTCAAGTTCTTGAATGGCTTCGGCTGCTGCGGTGGGATTTTCGGAAGCCCACGCTGAGATCGCCGTTTTACGGGTCCAGCCGTCGGTTTCGTTGGCATCGAGGAAGGCAATGGCGGTGTAGGGGTCGCGATCCATCCATGCCGAGATGAGCATGGAGTATTCGCCCCGGTTATAATCGACCCAGCCTGCTTCGCGAAATCCGGTGATGACGCTTTCCATGTCCTCGTTTTCCAGTTTGTCCAGGAAGCCGAGGAGCAGGCGGGAGCGCTCGATCCGGTTGCTGGTGTTGAGGATGTCGGAAAGTGCGGTGAGAGCTTCGTCTTTCCTTTCGTCAGCAGTTCCTGAAAATGACCCTCCGGTGGTTTCCCTCCGTTCATTTTGTGAATTTGGCGGGGCATTATCTGGAGACCGGGTATCACGGGCCTCGAGTGATCTCCTTGTCACCGGGGGGACTTCGGTGTTCGTGGTCGGGATGTCAGGGGCAGTTCTGCGACCGATGATGAGTCCGAGACCGAGTGCGATCAGGCAGGATCCGGGGACGAGCGTGCCGCGCAAGGTCGGTTTCATAAGAGAGAGGATTCGCTGGTGATCTTTCTCTAACTTATAAACGGCAACGAATCTTTCAGGTGTGTGAAAGATGGCAACAAGAAAAACGAAGACGCTTTTCATTGCATCATTTCAAGAGTCGGGCTTAGAATGAGTTCCTCACCGTCGCTTTTGCCAATCAATGGGTTTAAGTCACGGTCCTTTTTGCATCCACATTCCCGAGAAAATGGCCAGCAGCATGTCAGCACTCAACCCCGATAGGGCGACTCTTAACTTTCTAAACAGCTTCCCTGAAGTCTCCCGCAAGCTCGGGGAGCACTTACAGGAAGAAGGAGCTGTGACCCAAATCTTTGGTAACCACCTCTTCATTCAAGGAAGGGTGGAGCACAAGTCCGGAACTCATCGCACCACCTTGCGACTGCAGGGTAACCGCTGGTTTGGAAGTTGTTCGACCGAGGACCAAGAAATCGCCGGTGCCGTAATGTTCGCGGCCATGTTAGAACGACTTCACCGTGGCGAGGATCTTCCTGAATCTCCCAATGAATTCGACGATACGCCGATTGTTGATCTGATCGAAGAGAAGATCGACCGCGAACTCGATGATAAGGAAGCTGATTTCGTATCCAGAGTTGAGAAGCGCTACCGTCGATACGTCATCGAGGGAGAAATTCATGATCACGACATGGTTCGTCTGAATCCCCGCTGGGATATTGCGAGTTATGAGCCACTTGAGCTTTGGCCCGTTCCTCCGGGGGATATCCTCGAATTCTGGAATTATCTCGCCTATGCCTTCTACAAAAAGAAGCTGCCTTATCCGGAATTCATGGATGCGGTGACGGATCTCGAAGGCGTTCAGCGCCGTATGCGGGACTGGGAGCGGGAGCGTGAAGTTGCAGCTTGGTATGAACGTATTGAAAGCGTCAACGAACGCCCGCCGCTTGACGTTCCTCACAAGATTGAGTTTCGCTTGGTTGCCACTATTAACGAAGCCCGTGTTGAAGCCCGTGAGGAAGGGCAGGAAGACTGGGTGTCACTTCGTGAAAAAGGTGAGATCGACCGGATTCTGAAACCCTTCGAAGCCTCGGCCCTGCGAATGGATGCTGCCAGCCAGATTCTTTGGGAGCACTTTTTGCGCTACTATGAGAAGACCGGCGAGACCTACCTCGATCTTGAAAATGAAGAAGCCTGCTGCTTCGTGAATCTGCTCTTCCACCAGAAGGAACTTAAGGGATACATGGTGAACCTCGATGAACGCCCATTCCGGGTTGTCAATGAGGCTCTGCGTTGGATTTGCCAGGACGATCCGGCCGATCCCAATTCCTTCGTTTTGCAGCTGGTGACCAAGTCGAACGAAAACGTTTCCCACTCGGTGCGTCTCCTTCCGGGACGGACCGAACTCTATCAATCCGATGAAACGATCTTCCCCGGACCTCCGCGTTGGCTGGAGGATACCGAAATCATGCCTCGTTACTCGATCCCGAAATCGGTGATTGATTCACTGGAAGGTGTCGAATTTCTGCGCAAAATTGGCGCGAGTCTTCCGCCTTCGATGAAGAAGCGGGTGACTGACCTCGATCTCTTCCCACACTTTAAGATGTGGGTTGAGCAAGGGTTGACCGCCGCTGAAACAGAGCATCTTGTGATCGACGTGAAGGCCTTTGAGGGCAAAGGTCGTCGCACTGAAAAGCTCATTAAAGCTGGCTGGGATCTTGTAGAACAGCAGCCTGTGAAGGGGAAAGCCCTTCTGCGGTTTGCCCGTGAAAAACTGTATGTTGTTCCTGAGCTCCTCCTTGAGATGGGCTTGACCTACGATGAAAAGCTGGAAGCTTTCAAAGGCCGGATCACCAAGCAGTTTCCAGAGAAATTTGCCGAATGGGTGGAGTCGATGCCGGACTACCTCGAACTCGATATCGAGGCCAAGCTGAAGACCATTCTCTCCGACCCTGTTACTGCCGCGATTCGCTTCGAGGTCGTCAATCAAGAGATCGACTGGTTCGATCTCCGCGTCGTTATTGATGTCGAAGGCGTCAATCTTTCGAAAATCCAGATCCGTCAGTTGGTTGCCGCCCGCGGTGGCTATGTGCGTATGGATGATGGTTCGTGGATGCGACTGGAGATCAAGCTTGATCCTGATCAGCGCGATGCCGTGACCCGCCTGGGACTTGATCCCTTTGACCTCTCTGGAGAAACCCACCGCATGCACGCCATGCAGTTGGCCGATCCCAAAGCGGCCGAGGTTTTCGACCCCAAGGCGTGGAAGCGGATCAAAGACCGCGCCCGCGATATTCAGATCGATATTAAGCCGGATGTCCCCAAGGAGCTCAATGCCACCTTGCGACCTTATCAGGTCGAAGGTTATCAGTTCCTAGCTTACCTCGCGACCAATGGATTCGGCGGTATTCTTGCGGATGACATGGGTCTTGGTAAGACGATTCAGAGTATCACCTACATCCTATGGTTACGCGACTACGCCAACCTGGAGAGGATGTCCAAGCGCAAACTTGGACCGGCGCTCGTGGTGTGTCCCAAGTCCGTTCTCGATGTTTGGGCCACGGAAGCCAGCAAGTTCGCTCCTCATTTGAAGCTCAAGGTTCTTCGCACCCGCGATGATCTCGATATTGACGAGGTGAACAACGTTCTCGATATTCTCGTGCTGAACTACGCCCAGCTTCGTGTTTGCGGTGACGCTCTCAATAGCGTGCGTTGGTTGACCGTGATTCTTGACGAAGGACAACAGATCAAAAACCCTGATTCCAAAGCCGCCAAGTGCGCCCGTGAGTTGGACGCTGAGAACCGTTTGGTCCTCACAGGTACTCCGATTGAGAACCGCTTGATGGACATGTGGTCCCTCATGGCCTTCGCCATGCCCGGTGTTTTGGGAACCCGAGCTTACTTTAAGCGTCGCTTTGACAAGCGGAAGGATCCAAGTAGCCAGAACCGCCTTGCCGCGAGACTTCGTCCTTTCCTTCTGCGCCGGACCAAGGGGCAGGTGGCCAAGGATCTTCCGCCAAGAACGGAGGAAGAGGTATTCGCCGGAATGGAGGGAATCCAAGAGGAACTCTACAAGGCAGAACTCAAGCGCATTCAAAAGGCCCTTCTGGGACTCGACTCCGACGAAGCGGTCAAGAAGAACAGTTTTGCGATCCTTCAGGGGCTCATGCGTCTCCGTCAGATTTGCTGTCACCCGGGTCTGATCGATCCGAAGTGGATCAAGGAAGAGAGCGCCAAGATGAGTGCGCTCTTTTATCTCCTCGATCAGCTGCGTGATGAAAATCACAAGGTGCTCGTGTTCTCCCAGTTCGTCTCGATGCTCGATATCATCAAGACCCGCTTGGAAGTCGAAAGCCGTCCCTTCAACTACCTCACTGGTCAGACCAAGGACCGGAAAGGGGAGATCGAGAAGTTCCAGACGACCAAGGATCCTTCCGTGTTCCTTCTCTCGCTTAAGGCGGGTGGTGCCGGTCTGAACCTGACTTCTGCTTCTTACGTCATTCTCTACGATCCATGGTGGAACCCCGCTGTGGAGAACCAGGCAATCGACCGGACGCACCGAATTGGACAGAAGAATAAGGTCATCGCTTACCGACTCCTGACCCGTGACTCGGTGGAGGAGAAGATTCGTATTTTGCAGCACCAGAAGACGGCCCTCGTGACCAATATCCTGGGTGATGAAGGCTTCGCCAGTAATCTGTGCGTGGACGATCTCCAATTCATCCTCAGCCACGGCGGGGGAGATGAAGATGAACTCGCTCCGCCTCCGCCGCCAACTGCGGATAAGACTCCGAAAAAGGTGGCAAAGCAGGCCTCCAAAAAATCGGCAAAAGATCACTAAGCTTCGAAAAAATTATTTCTCCCGTTCTGCCTCTGGTGGAGCGGGAGAGGTTCGTGCCTTTGACGACCTGCGCGATGTGCGGAAATGGGCTGACCTTGGTGTCCACGGCCACGAGGGCGAGGAATCTCCTGAGCTGGGTGACGAGGGGCAGGCGGCTCCCTCCGGTGAGCGGATCCCAGTCGATCCATTCATCGCGTTCCTTGAGCCTGAGGACCGCGCCCGACCAGCAGAGAACGGCGCAGAGAACGGGGTAGCCTTCATCGACCTCGGTCTCGTAGATTCCTGGCCATTTTAGGGCGAATGTTTAGCGGAAACGGGAGAACGCCCTAATGGCGCGCTTTCAAGCTCCTGCCAAACAATCGCCCTGTTGAAAATTCGGAGAACTATATTTCCGTCTTGCTGACAAGTGGGATAGGGTGGTTACGTATGAAACCTTCTCTATTAAATCATGAACAGACGCCATTTTAGCCAGTTGACTACTTCCTTCGCAGCCCTTGCTGGAGGTTCCGCCTTTGCCAATCATCACGAAGAAAAAGGAAAAGCCTTCCTTGCCAAATTTGGACCACATCCGGGTCTTCTCCCTGTGGGTCCCGGGGAGAAGGATGGTTACATCGCCCAGCTTCAGTTTGCCTACGACCTCGGCTTCCGAGGGTGGGAGGACAATGGCTTCAATGGCCAGAAGCCTGAAGTGCAGGAAGAAGTGGGAGCCTTCATGAAGGAGAAGAAGATGGCTTTCGGAGTTTCTGTGATCACGAGTGGAGCCAATGCGATGTTCAACAAGCCGACACCTGAGCAACTCGCGAGCATTAAGAAAGATCTCCTTCGAGGAGTGGAAGTTGCCAAGCGCAGCGGCCAGACCTTCATGACTATGCTTCCTGGAATCCGGGATGAATCGATGACCCGCGAGGAACAGATCGCCGCCTCTGTCGACACGATGAAAATGTGTTGTGATCTCGTTGAGGAAGCCGGAATCGTTCTTGCGCAGGAACCTCTCTCCCACCCGATCGGAGGGGGGCAGCCGCTGATTCGTTCTTTTGAAGACGGCCACCTTCTTTGCAAGCTGGTGAATCGTAAATCCTGCAAGCTTCTCGCTGACTTCTTCCACGAAGGTCAGATCGGCAATGGCGACAAGCTGGTCGAAAATGCGGAGAAGGTTTGGGACCAGGTTTGCTACATCCAGTATGGTGATTCACCGGGCCGTAAAGAGCCGGGAACAGGCACGCTTGATCTGGGCGTCGTCACAAAATTCCTTCGCGAGAAAAAATACGATGGCGTCATCGGCATGGAGCACGGTGCCAGCAAGAATGGCCAGGAAGGTCTGGATGCGTTGCTCGGATCCTATCGCAAGATCGACGCGTAGAGATTCATTTTCAGAAGCCCCACTCAGTTTCTGGGCGGGGCTATTTTTTGTCCGCGAATGGACGAGGGTGTCTGCGAATCCAGGAAGGGGGCTTCTCTTCGTGGTGGACGGTTTCATTTTCTCCAATAGGACTGATCAATGATAAATTGGAAAGGGGTCCTTGGATTCCAAGTGGTGGGGGTGTCCCACAGATCGTTAAAGCAGCAGTGGTTGAATTTGATAGATGTGATGGTTAGTCCTTCGGTTTGCAAGACTCCTTTGACCCCGCGGTCGCCAGCCGGGGGCGGTCTCCATAGTGGCTGATTTCACGGAAGCCAGCCTCCGTCTACAGTAACCCGGAGGCCACCCATCTTGGCGCCATGTCTCCGCCCTCTTTCCAGACTTTCACATTGTCGGTGGCCTGACGCCAGTTGCGGAAAACATTTTCAATCAAGTTGGTGCTCAGGAAGGCCATGTTCAAAGTCGATACGACATTAAGACGAGGGAAGCAGAGTAGCGCATCCCGGCGGTCCTTTAGAGTCAAACCGGCTGCCGCGTTGCGTTCGCTGAGATAGTCGAGAACTTCATCAAAGGCCTCCTCGCCGGCAACTCTGCCTTGTGCCTCCCGAAGCCGAGTCATCAGTCGATCCAAGTCCGCGAGATCGCGCTTGCGGAGCTTCTTCTTCAGATTTTGGTGTCCCGGCACCAGGTATTCTTGCGGCATGGCGCCAAGCAATCCCTTGTGCACTGTGACACGCAGAAGCTCGTTGAACAGTGCCCTGGCTTCTTTTTCCCCGTCTTGCAAAAAGCCCTCTGCTAGTTTTTGATAATCCACGGTGGTTGGTTTTGGATTGGTTTAGCGCCCGCATGCTAACGCATGCAGCCGAACGAACCACCACTCCTTTTAACGACCTCTGGGCCGCCGCCCAAGTGGTCCTCTGAGGAACTTCTGAAATGGTCCCAACGTTTTCTCCAGAGTGAACCAGATAATTTTTTCGCTCATGTGCTCATGGTGGATCAATTGGATATTGGAGAATCCCCAAAAGAAGTGATGGACCATCTTGGTGAGACATTGTTGAACTTTGATCAATAGGGGGATGGAGCTTGGAGTTTTTTGCCAATCTTTGAGTCGCTGATTGAATTGGAGAAAATTGAAGGTGGTCGTGGTCCTGTGTCGCTAAGGATCTTATGCAGACTTTCAGAAGGAGTTACGCAAGATTGAGGCGTAGCAATTAAGACGGGCGCTGGTCATACCAATACTCGTTTGCGACATCTTCGTCGGTGCCGTGAAAGGCGCGCTTGAGAAATTGACGGTCGCGAACGAGGTGCCAGTCGCCGTATTGATCAAATTTCCGGCAGGAAGTTTTAAGGGAAGCGGTCCAGACCGTTCCCCACTTTTTTCGCTGCGTGAGTCCGTAGTCACGGAGTCTCACCGCAAAATCGACATCTTCGATCGTGACGAATTCGGGATTGAAACCGCCGATTGCTTCGAAGCTTTCCCGGGTCGTCCAAAAGGAGCCATAGGACACGCGGTGTTTGGCGAGGTAGGGGACGACCATCATGGCGCTGGCCACGATGCCGAGCGACCATCGTTCCGGGACAACGAATGCGCCTCCGCCAATGACCGGACCTTTGAGTTTTTCGAGAACGATGCGGAGAAATTGCGGGTGGAGTTGACTATCAGCATCGACGGTGACGATGACTTCTCCCGAGGAGGCCGCGAATCCAGCATTGCGGATTTTAGCAAGGTTCTTCGCTTCTTCGCGCGCGATCACGGCGCCGAACTCTCGAGCAATCTCTTCTGTGCGGTCAGTGCAACGATTGAGAACGACCACGGTTTCAACGTCACAAGGGCAGATTTCGGTTGCGGCAGCCACCGCGGCGAGTCCTCCGGGAAGATATTCCTCCTCGTTGTGAGCAGGGATGATGACGGAGATTTTCATTCGTGATTGAGCATTGCCCGTTTGGACACTATGCCCGCCTTCATGATTCGACAAATCGTAGTTCACCCCGGCGGGGCTCATAAGGATGATTTTCTCGCCTGCGCCCTTCTGATTGCAGAGCACAATGTGCCCATTTTTCGGCGTGAACCTGTGGATGCTGATCTCTGGGATCCTCAAATCGCAGTCGTCGATGTTGGCTTGGAATGGGACGAAAGCAAAATGAACTTTGATCACCACCAGTTTCCCCGTGATGCCGAGCCGCTGTGTGCGCTCAGTCTGGTGTTGAAGCATCTTGGGATCTACGATGAGACCCGTAAATTTTGCGACTGGCTGGAGGTCGCGGAATATATTGATACGCGCGGTCCCAATGACACGGCCAAGTGGCTTGAAATTGATCGGGACGCGATGTCGAAGCTCAATTCACCGGTGGACATCACCTTGCTGCGACGCTTTGCTTCGGCAAGCGAACATCACCCTGATGAGCCAATTTATGAAGTGATGAAAATGATTGGGGAAGATCTCGTAAGCTTCGTTCGCGGAATGAAAGCCCGTTTGGCGTATATTGCCGAACATGCGGAAGTTTGGGAGATGGGCTTCGGATTGAAAGCGCTTTTCATGCCGCGGACCGAACCACTTCCTGAAGAGACTTCGATGGGAATGGGTCGCTATATTGAAGATCTGGGACTTGGTGAAGAAGTGGTGGCGATGGTCTATCCTGATCGACGGGGTGAAGGCTATGGCATGTCCCGGTTCAATGACGATCAGCGGATGGAATTCACCCAGGTGGGTGAGGAGTCGGATGTGCACTTTGCACACAATAAGGGATTTATTGCCAAGACTTCTGCCAGCGAGCCGGCCAGGCTTAAGGCGTTGTTGGAGCAGTCGTGGAAGGGCTAGTAAGCCGAACTGCTATTTCCGAACCGGTGGACGAGCTTCGATGAGGCGGCAGGCCAGTTTGACGGCTTCGATCAGCGAAGTCGTGCGGGCAATCCCTTGTCCGGCAATGTCAAAAGCAGTGCCGTGATCGACAGATGTTCGGACAATTGGCAGACCGAGGGTGATATTGACTCCGAGATCAAAGGCGAGGGTCTTGAGCGGGATCAGGCCCTGGTCATGGTAGGTGCAAACGTAGGCGTCGATCTCCTTCCGCAGGGAAGGAAGGAAGGAGGTGTCCGGTGAAAGGGGGCCCCGGATATCGATGCCCATGGCGCGGGCTTTTTCGAGGACCGGAATGATGAGTTCGATCTCTTCGCGACCGAAAAGGCCACCTTCTCCAGCGTGAGGATTGAGCCCGGGCATGGCGAGGCGGGCTGGTCGGCCAAGAATGGCAGACATGGCTTCGTGGGTGAGGACGATCACTTCCAGCATCCGTTCGGCCTCAAGGAGTCCCGGGACGTCGGCAAGCGCGACATGCGTGGTGATGAGCGAGCAGGTGATTTCCTCCGACGTGAGCATCATGGCGTGCCGGGGAGAGTTCGTTTTCTCGACGAGATATTCGGTGTGCCCGGGGTAGGGAAGTCCTGCAAGGTGCCAGGCTTCTTTGTGAATGGGATTGGTCACGACTCCGGTATATTTTCCGGCAAGCGCACCGTCGACAGCTGCTTCGAGACACTGGAAGGAATGCCTGCCGGCGATGGCCGATATTTTCCCCTGAGCGACCTCACCTTGCAATGGCAGGTCGATGATTTGCGTTGGCGAAAAGGGGAGCGAAAGTTTCTCCGCGATCTCACGGAGGAATTTTTGACAGCCCAGCACCTTGAGATTCGGGTGCGGTGGCTGGGCGAGGATTTTAAGAGCGAGCTCGGGGCCGACCCCGGCAGGGTCGCCCTGGGTGATGACCAGTGGTTGCGTCATGGCGTTGCCCTAGTCTCCGGTGATTGGATTGGGAGTCAAGGGCGTGGGCACTTCTTCGTCATCTTCTACAATGATGGCCCGTGGAGGAGGAGGAGGAGGCTCCTCCGGCGGGATGATGGAGGGTGGCTCTGGCTCTGGTTCAGGTTGATTCAGATCGGAGTCTGGCGAGAAATCAATAGGAGGACGGGGCGTGTCCCCGGCTTCAGGAACGAGGGATGTCCCGCTCTCTGGCTTAAGGGGCGGCGGAGGTTTTTCGGAATTTAACCGTTTCTCAATGACCAAAAATCCCCAAAATCCTGCTGCGATCAGTCCACCCGTGATTAAGAGAATGAGAAGTGGCTGAACCAGTGACTCGCTGGGAATACTTTGAGTCGCTGATTGCCGCTTGGGGGCGGCCGGAACCTTTGCGGTTTTTTTGTCGGGCTCGTCGAGATATTCGATGCCTTCGGAGTTCGCGAGGACGTTTCCGGTTTGGAAGTTGTCGAGCCATTCATCCGCGTCAAAGTCGAGATACTCGGCATACTGTTGCACGAAGCTCTTGGTATATGCCGGACTGGGGAAGATGTCATAGTAGTTGGCCTCGATCGCTTTGAGCGAGGGGACCGGGATGCGGGTCTTGTGGGCAACATCCTCAAGAGAGAGGTCCTGGGCCTCCCTGCATTCTTTGAGTTTTTCACCGATGTCTGACCAATCGTTCATAGGATGTAGCCCTCTGAATTTGCATCGTATCGCGCGGAACGAAAGTGACAAGTCGTCCTTTCGTATCTCTAAGATATCCGGACTTCTGTTATGGCATACTCCTGGCAAGTGCCATGAGAGCGCGTGCCGGGGTGGCCGTGTGGAGGGTAATCATCGTGGTCTGGTTTCCTTTCGCTTTTCCCTTGAGATCTGCAGGCGACCCCTTGGCGAGAGGGTGGATCAACGCGACATGGCCGATGGCGTTGCCAAAGCTATCGACAACAGGGGAACCGCTGCTCCCCTGGGCCCAGCGGCTGCTGACGTTGAGTTTGAGATGTCCCAGAGCTTGAAGGGAAGAATCGTCGCCTCCGCGTTGGTGGCTATCCCAGTAGAATCGATTTACCAGTCCTTGTGAAAAATAGTCCCGTTGACCCAGGGGGCGACTGAGGCAGAAGGCAAGATCGCCGGGGCGAATTTGATCATTGAGAGGGAGCGGAGTGCTTTGACAGTCAATTTTCACAAAGGCGGCGTCCATCTGGTCATGGTTTGCCAGAATTGCCTGAACAGGGAAGACTTTCCCTGCTTGGTCGACCGCGATGAGACCACCTTTGCGGATCTTCATCCCATCGGTATCAATGACATGAGCGCAGGTCGCGATGACGCCATCGTTGCTCACGGCGTATCCGCCTGCGAGGGCGACGTGCCAGTGATCACAGTTTTCGCAGAGGTAACCCCAGCCTACTTGAAAGGAGCTCTTGCGAACGACCTCTACAATCTCGGGAGGGGAAAGGTGGACGGTATTTCGAGGGGGAAGATCAAATGATGCGGAGGTGGGGGTCTTAAGTGATGCCTTTGTTTGATCGAGGGAGAGCATCTTGCCTTCTTCCATGAGGCGTTCGACCTGATCGCTGATACTCTGTTCCTCTTTTTTCAAGCCGGGCTGGGATTGGTCAACGATGGCCACTCCGGGGGCTTGAGCATAGAGGGTTACTGGCAAGAGAAGAGTGAGCAGAAGAAACTTCATGCGATTAGTAACGGAGACGTTGAGAGGTTTTGTCACTAGGAATGAGATTCATTATCTAAATTGATTGGAATCATCAGCACTTGGCATGTGAGCTGCATCTCTACGGGTAACCTGAGAGTTTTTGTTTGTTGCTCAAAGGTTTGTCGATTGTGTGTGCGAAAAGGGTGGGTCTTCGGACCTGCCCTTTTCTTTTTTGAGTTGTTTTGCGCCAGGGATTTGTCATGCAGGTTCCCTAGAGGTATTCAAGTAATAAGCTTTAAGGTGAGTGGAAGGTTTTGCGATTCTGTTTATGCGACAAACTGAATTCTTATAGCTTGTGATCAAAGGGGGAGGGGCTAGGTTCCCCGATCTCATGATGAAGTTCCTTAAGATCTTGGTATCCAAAGCCCTGGTAGGAGGTGGGTTTGTAGCATTAATTCTTCCATGTGTTGCAGCGCCATTGATCACTAACGGAGATTTTGCGATCGGAATCGACGAAGATCTGGTGTCGAACAGTAGCTATCCGGCAGGTGAAAGCCCTGCTTTCGTCATCGATGGGGACACCGCGACGAAGTATTTGAACTTTGGAAGGGTCAATTCGGGATTTATTGTCACTCCGGTTGGCGGAGGTTCCACGGTGCAGAGTTTCACACTGACGACTGCGAATGATTCGGAGGAAAGGGATCCTGCCCAGATTGAAATTTATGGAACGAACGACGTCATCACGTCCGCTGATAACAGTGCAGGAGATCTAGAGACCTGGACTCGGATTTCGACGGTGGAACTCACTCTTCCTTTTAATCGTAGTGTCACGACCTTGCCGATTAATGTTGTCAATAGCGGGGCTTTCACCTCCTACAAAGTATTGTTTAGCAAACTCAAGGGCCCGGACAACGGCTTGCCAACGCCCAACTCGATGCAGGTTGCTGAGATGCAAATGTGGGAGCAGTCTGATGGCGCGGGGCTTGCCATTTTAACTATCGGAGCTCCTATTCTGGCAGTCCATGAGGCATCGCTTCAGAGTTCATCGCCTCTGGCGGAATCTGTCGCGAGCCTCTTCGACGGAGATACGGCGACCAAGTATCTCAATTTCGGGCGTGATAACAGTGGCTTTATCGTGACTCCGTCATCAGGGCCATCGGTGGTAACGTCATTTATGGTTTCAACCGCAAATGATTTTGAGGCGAGAGACCCGGCAACTTGGGAGTTTTTCGGAACCAACGATGTCATTTCCTCGGAGCCTGATAGTGATGGCAAGAATGAGAATTGGGTTTCGATCGCAAGTGGTGGGATGAATCTTCCGGTCGATCGCTTCACCGCTGGTCCCGAGGTTTCCTTTACCAATACAGCTCTCTACACCTCTTATAAGTGGCTGGTCAGATCTGTGAGAGATCCACTTGCGGACGGGGTTGATTCGACCCAATACTCGGAGTTTCAACTCTTTTCGGATGGTGGTAGTGGGCAAATCAGGATCATGTCGATCTCCAAGGATCCTGTCACAAACGAGGTTCAGATCGAGTGGGAGGCACCTGCGAATGGTCTTTATACTCTTCAATCGTCAATTGATCTGGATGATTGGAGCGGGGTTGTTGCTTCAGATTTAACCTTCGAAGACGATAGCAGTTACATCTTTGAATCTGCGGATCCGAAGAGCTTCTTCCGGATTATTCCAACTCCGACCTTCTAAGGCGTGCCCCGTTTCATTATCGCGATCGCAGTCTTTACCCTGGTTCTGCAGTCCACTTTTGCCGGATCGGTAACTTACCAGTTTTATCGTTTTACACCGACGAAACTCCGGAACGGTGCTGCCGCAAATAGTGTGCAAATGTCCGAGTTACAGTTCTTTTTGGGCGCGATGCAGCGGACCGGTGCGATGGTGAGTAATCAAGGTGGCAACAATCCGGGGAATGAGGGGCCTGCAAATTTGAGCGACAATAACACGGGGAGCAAATGGTTGGATTTCAACGTTAATCCTGTCGTCTTCAATTATGGGGGACCGGTTGAGGTTGATTCCTACCGCTGGGCTACCGCGAACGATGCCGCCGAGCGGGATCCGATTCGCTGGACCTTGGAAGGGAGTTCAAATGGAACAAGCTGGACGCTTTTGGATGACCGCACATCCGCGGATCAAGCGGTTTCGACAGATCGGAATGCCATGGCGCCGGCTTCGGATTTGAATCAAGTTCCCGACACTCCGGTCATTAATTTTGACGTGACTACGGAAGGCGGGGTTACCTCTGTCACTGCGGTCGGAATTCTGAGCGGTCAGTCAACGACCTTGAACTGGCAAGTGGAAGGGGCTGATACGGTGACACTGAGTGGGGAGCTTACCGGTGCCAGCGGAAATCTGGTGGTTTCACCAACCGCTACGACGGCGTATGAGTTGACTGCTACGAACAGCTTTGGAACGGAATCCGCCATGATCACGGTTTATTTAGGGAATTCAATCTCGCCACCGGTGATCAATGAGCTGGCGGCCGTGCAAAGTCGTGACGGGGTTCTTTGTGATGAGGATGGTGATCCGTCGGACTGGATTGAACTCTACAACCCCAATCCCTTCGCGATCGATGCCGGTGGATTCTATCTTACTGACAATTCTTCGCTCCTGACGAGGTGGCAAATTCCAGATGGAAGCGTCATGGAGCCGGAAGGCTACCTCGTGATTTTTGCATCCGGCAAGGACAGGGCGGGCGCTGAGAAACACAGTTCATTTAGCCTCGCAAGCGGCGGGGAATACCTGGCGATTCTTGCGGACGACGGCGTCACGGTTTTGGAAGAGTTTTCTCCGTCCTATCCGGTCCAGGACGAGGACGTGTCATATGGTCGAACTGCCAATGGGTTTGATTATTTTACGGGCCCCACTCCCGGGGCGATCAACGATACCCCGGCGGGTGCGCTTGGTCCCAAGGTGGTTTTTGAAATCCCGGCCGGGACGTTTCTAAATTCCATGATCGTGACTCTTTCGACGCTCTCGCCATCTGCCGAGATTCGATACACGACGGATGGTTCGTTGCCCACCGAGGCGGGCTTGTTGTATTCCGGGCCGATTTCTCTGACCAATTCCGCCCTGGTGCGAGCCCGGGCGTTCCAAGCTGGTTTTACGCCGGGAAAAGTTAAGGGAGAGGCCTATCTCCGAATCAGTGGAACGGCTGCGAACCAGACCTCTGATCTCCCAATTGTGGTCATCGACAATTTTGGAGCCGGAGCCATTCCGAACAACATTGATCTTCAGCCATCCTACTTTTCGCTTTTCGAACCCGATCCTGTCACCGGCAGGACGAATCTGACAAGTCTGCCTACGAAAGCCAATCGGGCCGGCATTAAGCGCCGGGGATCTTCAACCTTGAATGACCCCAAGGGAAACTACCGCATTGAATTTTGGCAGGATGATAGTGAGGAGGATCGGAGTCTTAATCTTCTCGGGATGTCTGATCACGATGAGTGGGTCCTCTTTGCGCCCTACAATTTTGACCGTTCGCTGATGAGGATTCCTTTCCTCCATTCCTTGAGTAATGACATGGGAACCTACGCTCCAAGGACGAAATTTGTGGAGCTGTATCTTAATACCGGCGGGAGTCCCGCGTCGCTCGACTATCAAGGCGTTTACGTTCTGCAAGAGCGGATCTCCAGGGGCAATGATCGTATTGATGTTGAGAGGCTCGATAAGAATGACACCTTCGGTGAATCCGTGACGGGTGGATATATTCTCAGTATCGACCGTCTGGATTCCACGGACCAGGGTTTTCGATCCAGCCTAGGGCATCCCTTTGACCCGCCCAATGGATCGCCGCAACCGTGGTTCACTTACGTATACCCGAAGGAACAAAACCTCCTGCCCGAACAGGAAACGTATATCCGGGGATACATTGATGATTTTGAATCGGCTCTATATGGCGGGAACTTCAAGGATTCCGGGCTTGGTTATGAGCCGTGGTTCGATGTCGACGCCTCGATTGACCATCATATTCTGACGACCTTTTCCAAGGATCCTGATGGCTTGCGACTGAGCTCGTATCTTTTTAAACCCCGGGGAGGGAAACTGGGCTTTGGCCCGATCTGGGACTTCGATCGTACGATGGGAAGTGATAGTGATGGTCGCTCAGCCGATCCAACGGGTTGGAATCCGACTCCCGAAAGGGCTGAGTTTTTTGAATACGATTACTGGGGCCGTTTGTTTCAGGATGAGAACTTCATGCAGGCGTGGATTGACCGCTGGCAGGAATTGCGGAGAGGTGAGTTTGCGAATGCAGCTCTGTCGGCCCGACTTGCCGGGATGGCGGTGGAGATTGCGGAATCCCAACCACGGAACGCAGCCCGCTGGCCGGAAGTCGCTCCCAATGGAGGTCCTCTGACGGGTCTGGGCGGCTGGGCCGGGGAGGTTGATCATCTTAAAAACTGGGTCACGATGAGGGCCGATTGGATTGATGGGCAATTTGTGGCACCTCCGATTTTACAAAGCAGTGCTATCGTTCAAAGTGGCGAAGCTGTCACTGGTTCTGCGGTGGAAGGGACACTCTATTATACGATTGATGGACTTGATCCCCGTCTTCCGGGAGGGGGGATCCGGCCGAGTGCGATTGCCATCGCGAGTGGTGGCGGAAGCGCAATGACTTTGGTTTCGGAAGCAACGTCGCAGGTTCAGGTTCTCAAGCCAAATTCCGCAACTCCTGGAGTGGCTGCCTGGACCTTGCCGGGCTTCGATCCTGTAGGTTGGCTGTCTGGTAGCTTTGGGGTAGGGTATGACTATCCGTCTCTGAATCTTGATGTCTCAGGTGTTGAAGGGCCCCATCCCACCAGTGTCTATGTCCGGGTGCCATTTCAGGTCGCGAATGTGGCGGACCTTGTCGGTCTTACGCTCAGGGTGAAGTACGACGATGGTTTCGTGGCCTATTTGAACGGGGTGAAAATTGGGAGTCAAAATGCTCCGGACCCTTTGGTTTGGAATGCGGCTGCCACCCAGGAACATTTCGATGCTGAAGCGGTTGTTTTTGAGGACTTCGATGTTAGCGCCTATTTGTCCGAATTGATTGAAGGTGACAATGTCTTGGCCATTCATGCCCTCAATACGGGGACTGCCAATGCGGATAATACAGGGAGCGGAAGTTCGGATATGTTGGTGAGTGCAGAATTGCTTGGCGAGGCTGTGAGCGGTGGAATCACCATCAATGGAAGCTCCACGATGACCGCCCGGGCCTATCTGGCTGGCGAATGGAGTGGTCCTGTGCAGTCGACTTTCGTGGTCGGTGTTCCGGCCAGCGCTGCCAATCTCGTGGTGTCGGAAATCATGTATCACCCGACTGCGCCAACAGAAGCGGAGATGACGGCGGGCTTCCTCGACGAGAGCGATTTTGAGTATCTGGAATTACAAAATGTGTCCGGTGATTCGATCGTGGTTTCCGGGGCGACATTCTCAGGCGTGTTCGATCTTCCAGTGATCGATGTTACGATTCCGTCGGGTGGAGTTGTGCTCATCATCCGTAACACCCAGGCTTTTGAGCTTCGCTACGGGGGCGGACTTCCTGTGGTTGCCATGTATGGTGACACCGGGGAGATTGATGGTGGGCAAAAGCTGTCGAATGGTGGGGAAACACTCACATTGACCAGTCTTTCCGGAAATCTGATTCAGAATTTTTCTTATGATGATGACGGCCTGCTTGGCTGGCCGGTTGAGCCCGACGGGCAGGGTGCCTCGTTGGTCTTGAAATCGCCACTGACTCTACCTGATCATGGTCTGGCGTCATCATGGCGGGCCAGTCTTGCGCAGAATGGGACACCAGGCATTCCAAATGACAGTCTGTATTTGGAATGGGTTTCGTTGAACTTTGAGCCTGCTGAATTTATCAATCTACTGATCAGCGGGCCCAATGCCGATCCTGACAGAGATGGCCTTGAGAATTTGCTCGAGCTGGCGCTTGGGACAGATCCCAAGTCAGCAAATTTCGATCTTTTGCCAAGGTCGGGAATGGCCACGCTCTCAAGTGGAGTGCCGATAGGAGGTGACTATTCAACCTTCACATTCAGGAGAGCGAAGGGCCTTCCCGATATCAACATCAGTGTGCGATTCTCGGAAGATCTCGATAATTGGGATCAAGAGGGCGCTCTCGTTTCGGCGACCGATCATGGCGATGGAACCGAGACTCTTGTTTTTCGAGATCTCCTGCCAATCAGCCAAGATTCCCCTAAAAAATTTGTCCGGGTGGAGGTTGTTTTGAACTAGGAACCACTTCCGCCAATTCTCAAACCCAAAAAATACTATGAAAATACCATGTACCCTAACGGCGTTGCTTGCGACAGCCGTATCAGCGCAAGCTGCAAACATCTTGTCACCGTCCGATTCCATTATCGCGATTGGTGAGTTCGGATCGCTTAGTAATTATCCCGGAGGAGAACCTCCTTCGGCAGTGCTTGATGCTGATCCCAATACAAAGTATCTCAATTTTTCGAAGGAAAACAGTGGGTTTATCGTGACCCCCGGACCTTCCACTGTTGAAAGCGTCGTCTTCACGAGTGCCAACGATGCCGATGAGCGGGATCCGACGACCTTCTCAATTTGGGGAACCAACGATGCCATCTCAAGCTTAGATAATTCGCTTGGAAATAGCGAAGCGTGGACGCCGATCTTGACAAGTTCAGCGACAAATATTCCGACGACCCGATTGACGGCAGGAGCTTCGTCGAATCTGGCGAGCGGAGTTTCATACTCTTCCTATCGGGTCGCTTTCGACACCTTGCGGGATTCCGTGGCTGCGAACTCGATGCAGATTGGCGGAGTTCAGTTTTTCAATGGCGCCAACGGGACTGGAACTTCTATTCTGGGTGCTGGGAACTCGATCATTGGGATCGATCTTGATTCTACATCCACCAGTGGTTTCCCTGGAGCAGAAGCCCCTGGATCCGCCATTGATGGTGTCTTGGGATCGAAGTATCTCAATTTTGGAGGGAGCAATACCGGGTTTATCGTGACCCCGGCTATGGGTGCGTCAGTTGTTGACGGTTTCGTCATTACGACCGGCAACGATGCCCCGGACCGTGATCCGCTTGAGTATGCCCTCTATGGAACGAACGATTCGATTAGCAGTGTCGAGAACTCGGATGGCAGCCAGGAGAACTGGGTCTTGATCAAGGGCGGGATTCTGCTTCCTCCCGCTGGACGTGGCGAAGACTATGGAGATTCGATTTCCGGAAACCTGGCGGAATATTCCTCCTACCGTTTTGATGTCGTAGCGACCAACGGTGGCGGGCTCCTACAGTTCGATGAAATTCAGTTCACGGGCAAGATCCCCGAGCCTTCGACGGGATTGCTTGCGATTCTTGGGCTTCTGCCAATCCTTCGTCGCCGGCGATAGGGAGGGCTTCAGGTCCAACTTCCAATGACCATCGCAGCAAAGCGATGGTCTTTTTATTTTCGGGGAGCGCTGATCCGGCCCTCCCTGAGAAGTTGGAAATAGCGTGCGCGCTCTGCCACATCGGGGTTGAGGGCTTTATTGACGAAAGGGTTGTTGTCTCCCCATTTGGCCCAAGGTCCCTGGGAAGGGACTCGTGAAAACTCGGTAAAGCGCCAGTGAACGGTGGCGCGGTTTCCGATTTGAAGAAAATCCCGCACGGCCGGGGAAATATCGATGCCGGCGCCCTTGTTCATCGTGTTTTTTGGGAGTTTTTGTCCGAAGACATACTCCCAGTCGTCAGTGACCCATGGACCGCAATCCTCCCATTGGGCGTAGCAGATTTTGGTGGTCTCGGAGGAGTAGATTTGAACCCACCGACCCTTGCAGACTGTGTCGCCGGGATCAGGATCGTGGCGTTGCCACCAGGGGATGACCCGGGCCGCCTCCGGTTTGTGGTGGGCATGATTCAGGCAGTCGTTGTAGGGAAGGGCGATGTAAAATGGGTTTTGCTTCGGAGTGAAGGCCGCCGGGATATAGCCATTGCGGGCACCGGGATCCGGGTTGTCGTAGCCTCCGTAATTCTCCATCCATTTTTGATCCCAGGACGATTTATTGTTTGGGGTAGGATTGTTGGAAGTGGGTCGTTCACCGATCCAGAAGACGGTCGCGGTGATGTATTTTTTCCACGGATACAGCGTTTTTTGAGCCCGGATCGGATCGATGGTTTTGGTAACCACGGTGATTTTCGGGCCGTTCTGGGCTGCGGCCTGCAGGCACACAATGAAGAGGCAGATGACAGTTCTCGTAAGCAACGCCGTCACAATAGGGAAAAAATTTGAGATTTCCAGTCCACAGTGTCAGTCGGTCTTTTCTTGCCGTATGCGGCTGGGGACGCGACAGTCGGGGCAGTCACGAAATGCGCTGCTTTTATTCTTCAGAATTTTTCCTCGAGCTCCCCAATGGACACCCGTTTCCAATGGAGAAATTCGAGGTGGCCAAGAACATGCTCGTGAGCGGGGGAGTGGTCAAAGGTGAGGACATTATTGAAGTTCGTGCTGCTGAAACCCATGTCCTGCAGCGGGTTCACGACAGGGATTATCTCTCGAAAGTCTATCACGGTCAACTTGACCGTAAGGAGCAGATTTTGCTGGGGTTTCCGGTGACACCGCAACTTTATTCCCGGAGTGCGACCGAGGTCGAGGCGACGCGCCAGGCTTGCCAGGCGGCCCTCGTTGACGGGGTTGCAGCGGTTCTTGCGGGAGGCACCCACCATGCCTTCAAAAATCATGGCGAGGGTTACTGTGTTTTCAATGACATCGCGGTTGCGATCCGCGATCTGCAGGTGCGCCGTCCGGGGATCAAGGTGATGGTCGTGGATACGGCGGCCCACCAGGGCAATGGCACAAACAATATTCTCGCAGACGATCCTAATGTTTTCACCTACTCCATTCACGTCGGGCGTAATTTTTCGTCGAGTAAGGTGAATGGCTCGATGGATGTTGAGACGGTCCGGTATGTCGAAGGTGAGATGTATTTAAAGCAATTGTTCAATACGTTGGCAGCTGCGCTCGATGTCTTTTCGCCGGATCTTGTGATTTGGATCGCCGGGGCTGACAATCATCGGAATGATCGGGGCGGGCAGATGTTGCTCGACTTGAAGGACTTCATGAAACGTGACGAAGTGATCCTGCGGGCCTTTATGAAGAACCGGATTCCGATCGCCATTCTCTACGGAGGCGGGTCCAACCGGCAGCAGGAATACACGGCCAAAATTCACCGAAATACCATCGCGACCGCGGTTAAGGTTGCTCGGGAATTGAAGCGATGAAGAGTTTTGCGATTGTTGGAGCAGGGGCTGTTGGTTGCTATTACGGTGCGCGGCTTGCCGAGTCCGGAAATGATGTGCGTTTTCTCCTTCGGTCCGATTTTGATCATGTCTCGGCTCACGGAATGCAGATTCAAAGTATCCACGGAGATTTTGAGTTAAGCAATGTCACGTGTTCCAGGTCGCCGGAAGAGATTGGAAAGGTGGACGTGGTGATTGTGGCCTGGAAGACGACCTCCAATCATCTCTACGAGGAAATGATCACGCCGATGATGAAGGAGGATTCCGTGGTTTTGACTTTGCAGAATGGCTTGGGAAATATCGAAGCGTTGAGCGAAATTTTTGGTGCCCACCGCGTTTTAGGAGCGCTTTGCTTTGTCTGTATCAACCGGCTTGCACCGGGAGATATTCGGCATACCGGAGGCGGACCCATTGCGATGGGCGAAGCCACCCCCGGCGTTACGGACAGGCTAGTTGAGTTGGCAGGAATTTTTGAGAACGCCAAGGTGGGTTGCCAGGTTGCGGAGAATCTGGGCGAAGCCCAGTGGCGGAAGTTGGTGTGGAATATTCCCTTCAATGGTCTCTGCATCACCGAGGGGGGGATTGATACCGAGGTTTTACTCCGCCGACCTGACGGAGACTCGAAAGTCCGGGCACTGATGGCCGAAGTGATTTTGGCAGCCAATGCTTTGGGCTATCAGATCGAAGACGAATATGCCGAGGTTCAGATGAAGCGAACTTACCCGATGGGGCCTTATCGTCCTTCGAGCATGATCGATTTTGTCGAAGGCCGGGAAGTCGAGGTCGAGGCCATCTGGGGAGAGCCTCTGAGACGGGCCCGGCAAGCTGGAGCTTCCGTTCCGCTGATTCAGGAACTCTACGATCAGATCTGTTCGTTGAACAAAGGGTTGTGATTCCTACCGGGAGATGACCCAATCATACTCAGCCGTGATTTGATCGGTGAGTGGCTTTTGCAGGTGCTCCGGGAGGACACCCCAGGTATAGGTCTCAATCTCGAGATGCGGGCAGGTCTCCGGGTGAGCCTTAAGATAGGAGAGGGCAGCTTCGGCGTGATCGAGGGTGCATCCGAGAGGCGCGAGCGGCTCTGAGTAGAGCGGGACGTGGAAGTGAATGCGACCTTCTGTCGCTGTGGTTTCTCCGGTGAATTCAGGAAGGTCTTTGAAGCGGGTCAAGGGGCTGGTGTTGAGAATGACCTGGTGGAGATAGGTCGGCTCGTTGAATTCCTGGATGGCAGCGAGAGCTTCTTTGTTCCGGGGATCGAACGAAAGCGCATTCGAGAGGTGGATTTTTGAAATGCGCAGGCCGGCCCCGGCGAGGGCTTTGAGCGAAGCGGCACAGTCTTCGAATTCGAGGGCGAAATGGCAGGTGTCGTAGTTGATTCCAACGTGCTTTTTGAGCGGTTCGGTATCGAGATCCTGTTTTGCGCACCAAGCGAAGAAGCGGTCGAAGAAGGAGATGGTTTCTTCGGTGTTCTCGAAATGACCAAGGGGCTCGGGTTCAAGTCCGAGGTGGAGGTCCTTGCCTGATTTTTGAGCGAGGTCTTGGATGGTGAGTGCGCAGGAATAGAGGTTGGCGAAGATGAGTGCCTCGTCGGCTTCGAATTCTTTAAACGAGCCGGGAAGAGTGGAGACGGAGCCGCCGGATTCGGCGGGGCACAGCCGGTCGATGATGGTGAAGAGTTGCTCGGTGTATGAGAGGCGGGCGGGCTGGGTCCAGTCCGGTTGATAGACCTTTTCCTTCACCCGGGTGCCGTGGAAGGCTCCGTAAGGGAATCCGTTGATGGTGAAGATGTAGCACTTGTTTTTCCCGAGCCAGGTTTCGAACTCAGTGAGTTGATCTCCAGTAAGAAGGTCGGTGGCCGCTTGAGCGGAAAGTCGCAGACCAATCGCAAATGCTTTGCCCCCAGCGACCCGGTCACGAACGGCGAGGACGTCGGTTTTGATGACCTCGAATGTCTCAGCCCAGCTTTCGGCAGGGTGGACGTTGGTGCAATAAGCGAGGTGGTGGTGGTCGCGGAACTTCACGCGGCAGTCATACCGGAGCAAAAGAAGTCCGCAAGCGGGGAAATTGCGGAAAGTGGGCCGGGTGGCACTAGCGGGGTTTGGAGCCGGTCACGACCCGATAGTAGGTTGTGGTCGATTCCCGCGGCAATCTTCTCGAGACGAATGCGCCTGTCCCACTGATCTCTTCGACAAAGGACCAATCGTTTCCAGCAAGTGCGGTTTTTTTTTCCAAGCGGTAGAGGAACCGGGGATCGCTACGCCAGCGAACCTCGAAGTCGGAGCCGGGAGTTGAAACGGTGAGGGCGGGCGAGAAGGGCTCGTCGGCAAGATCAATCACGGCCACCGAGGCGGGATCGAGCGTGAATTGGAGCTTATTGTTCGGCGGGGTCTCCCCGGCGACGGGAACTTGATAGCTTTGCAAAAATCCGGTCGCAGAAGTGATCACAGAGGGGGCAATCTCGAGGCTTTCGATGCCTGCGCCAAGGAAGGTATTGGGGCCGGAGAAATTGAGAGCGAGGACGGGAGCTTGTCCTTCGACCAGGGATGGGAAGCTTTCAAAGGTGCCTGCGTCGTCTCCCCGGATCGCGGGTTCAAAGGACTCCGGGGCTGGATAGCTTTTGAGTCTGGTGACCAGAGTGTAGGGGGATCCCGCGAGTCCCGTTAAAACGTGACTGGCCCAGGTGAGTTCGCCAATCTTGAGGGTGATGGACAGATCGATGTCGTTTCGGAAATCCGACTCGACCCTGCCAAGTGAATTGGTGAACGGAAGGTCTTCAATGGCCCGGTCGTTATAGGTCATTCTGAAGGTCACCGGAGTGCCCGCTGGGACGGAGGGATCGACAAATGATCCGGCGGTGGAAGTGACCGAACCAGTCGCTGTCCAGAGAACGGGCTCGCCCGATGACAATCCGGTGAGGGTAGCCAGCAGTGCGAAGGTCTTTCTCATGCTGGATCTCCTAGAGAATGAAGTTAGGACACTGTGACAGGAATGCCTTGGGATTGTCGAAGATGACTTTCTCGACCATCTCGGGGGAGTGGTGGCGCTTCTTCATTTCGAGGGCGGTTTTGATGACCGCCAGCGGGTCGGAGATGCCCCAGTCGCATGCGGAGTTCATCCAAATCCGCTCCATGCCGAATGTTTCAAGGATGTCGATGGCGCGGGCGGGCGAGCATTTGGACTCTGGATAGAGCGTCAGGCCGGCCCAGTATCCCTGGTCAAGGACGAGGGGTGCGGTGTGTTCTTCGACGTGGTCAATGATGACCCGGTCACGATCGACGTTCGCGTTATTGAGGGCGTCGAGAATGAGACGGGTGCCTTTCAGTTTATCCTCAAGGTGGGGAGTGTGAATGAGGATGGGCCGGTCGAACTTCTTGGCGAGTTCGAGGTGTTCCTCGAAGATGGCCAATTCGTTTTTGGTGTTTTTGTTGAGACCAATTTCGCCAATTCCAAGGACGTTGGGTTTGTCGATAAAGTCAGGAATGATCGACATGACCTCGCGGGCAAAGACGGGGTCTTCGGCTTCCTTGGGGTTGATGCAGAGCCAACAAAAATGCTTGATGCCAAACTTGGCGGCACGGGCAGGTTCGTATTCGGTGAGTTGGCGGTAGTAGTCGTAAAATCCCAGCGGCGAGGCGCGGTCGAAGCCAGCCCAGAAGGCCGGCTCACAGAGAGCTTCGCAACCAACTTGTGCGATCGTTTGATAGTCGGCGGTGGTACGGCTGACCATATGAGCGTGGGGTTCGATATATTTCACGCTTTTCCTCCTTCATTATGGGCTCCGAAGGCAAACTGGATGGTCGCGGCTTCAGCAGGCTCGGTGGAGTGATCGGAGAGGGCGAGGTGAACGGCTTGGGCCCGGGTGGTGCCTTCGGGTGGGTTTTGCATGGCTTGGAGTGCCTTCATAAAGGCGGGGTGGCGGAAATCCGCTTCGCCTTCATGACGGTCGATTCGATCTAAAAAGGACGCGATTTCAAGTAACTTGAAACGCGAGTCCATGAAATAGAGGTCCTGAATATCCTTCTTCGTCGGCATTTGAAGACAATAGCGCGAAGAAGGGGGCTACGCAACGCCGGTAACGTGTTCGTAGAATTCAGGATTGAGATCAGCAAGCGGACCCTTGAGTTGTTCCAATTCTTCAGCCGGGCCGTGAATCTCAAGACGGTAGAGCTCCGAGAAGGTCAGGGCTTCTTCGATACAGGATCCAACATTTTCGAGGTGCTTGAGGACCCCGGCGGCCCCGACGTAGGATTCGCGGCAGAAAACCTGGTCGCCACAGACCGAAAAATCGTAGTAAAGACAGGTATCCTCGGTGCTCGTGCGGGCAACGAACTCCTTCATCGTTTCCTTGAAGGCGTCGAGTTTGCCGGGTTGGACTTTGAAGTAGGGATTGATGCTGACGGCTTGTGAGAGTTTGCTCATGGGCGGTATTCTCCAAAACCAGCCCGCCAGCGCAAGGAGGGATGGGGATAAAATAAAATCTCACGGAGTCGGTCGGATTTGACTTTTCATTGGCCAGCTCCCGATCCCGTGCGTAAATTAGGCGTCAATTTATGAAACTTAAGTTTTGCGGAGCAGCAGGGACGACGACAGGGTCGCAGCATCTTTTGGAAGTAAACGGTCAGCGCATCCTTTTGGACTGCGGGCTCTATCAGGGGCGGAGGAAGGATGCCCACGAGGTGAACTGTTGCTTTCCGCACTTTGATCCCAAGTCTATCGACCATGTTGTTCTTTCCCACGCCCACATCGATCACAGCGGCAACCTGCCCAACCTTTCGTGCAAGGGATTTGAAGGAAATATCTATGCCACTTTCGGAACGCGCGATCTTTGCCAGATTATGCTCGCAGATTCCGCGAGGATTCAGCAATCCGATGCGGAATGGGTGAACAAGCATCGCCTGAAGGATGGTCTTCCTCCAATTGAACCACTTTACACCCCAATTGATGCCGAGCTCTGCCTTCGCCAGTTTGTGAACGTGGGCTACAATCGTAAGATGATGATCGCGAAAGGGGTCGAGCTGACCTTTATCGATGCCGGACACATTCTTGGGAGTGCCCAGATCATTCTCGATATCGAGGACGAGGCCGACGGGAAAAAGAAGCGCCTCCTTTTCTCGGGTGACGTTGGTCGCGGAAATAACGATTTGCTGCGTGACCCGGTCGCGAGCGAGGACGTGGATATTGTTCTCATGGAGAGCACCTATGGTGGTCGCGAGCACGAGTTGGGAACGGGAGCCGATGACAAAGTGGCCGAAATTATCAACCGTGCTCTCAAAAGAGGCGGTAAGGTGATCATTCCTTCGTTTGCGGTGGAACGGACCCAGCAGCTTCTCTACGTGCTGCATCAGCTCTTTCAGGAAAAGTTAATCCCAGATGTTCCCGTCTATGTTGATAGTCCGCTGGCGGTGAATGCGACGGAGATATTTCGCCTCCATCCGGAATGTTTTAACGATGAAGTTTACCGGACACTTTTCGACAAGAGTAATCCCTTCGGCTTTGAAGGTCTGACCCTGATTCGATCGGTCGTCCGGTCCAAGGAACTCAATGCCGACCATCGTCAGGCCATCATTATTTCGGCATCGGGGATGTGCGAAGCAGGACGGATTCTGCACCACCTTAAGAACAACATTGAGGACCCGCGGAATACCATTCTCTTCGTAGGCTATTGCGCGGAAAACACTCTGGGTTACAAGATCCGGGAGAAACACGAGAAGGTGAAAATCTTTGGCAAGGAATACAAGCTGAAGGCCAATGTTGAGATCATGGACTCGTTCTCCGGACACGCTGATCACTCGGAACTTCTGGATTACTTCAACAATATCAAAGGATCCAAGAAAAAGGTCTGGTTGGTCCACGGCGAAACTTCGCGCTCGGATGCTCTTTGTGAGGCCCTTCGCGAGATCCACGACGGAGACGTCGAGGTCGCAGTTTTGGGATCCGAAGTTGAATGCTAAGAGATTACCAGGCTCGGATGATTTCGTGGATCAAGGCTGGTCCACGATACACAAATCCGGTGTAGAGTTGCACCAGCGAAGCGCCAGCACGGCGCTTGGCGAGGGCGTCTTCCGCTGAGAAGATGCCTCCCGCTCCAATGATGGGAACGTCTTTGCCGAGGCCGGCGTGAAATTGGGCAATCACTTCGGTCGAGTGTTGCGTCAGCGGTGCTCCGGAGAGTCCGCCTGCTTCTTCGGCGTTCTTGTGCCCCTTGACAGCATCGCGAGCGAGAGTGGTATTGGTGGCGATGACGAAGTCGAGGCCGCCGTCGCGGAAGACTCTCGAGAGCCCGGAGATTTGTGTTTCGTCGAGATCGGGCGCGACTTTGAGAGCGAAAGGAACGTAGCGCCCAGTTTCCGCGTGGAGTTTGGTCTGGAGATCCTTGAGTGTTTTGAGAAGGCGTCCGGCGGCGTCCTCGGATTGCAGATCGCGGAGTCCGGGGGTGTTGGGGGACGAGAAATTGGCAGTGATATAGTCGGCCCAAGGGTAGGCTTTTTCGAACGCGATGGCGTAGTCGTCGTTGGCTTGCTCGTTGGGCGTGACCTTGTTTTTACCAATGTTGATGCCGACGATTCCCTTGAAAGAAGTCGAGGATCGGGCGTTCGCGAGGCCTTGCTCGATACCGGGATTGTTGAATCCCATCCGGTTAATGAGGGCTTTGTGCTCGGGAAGGCGAAAGAGGCGGGGGGAGTCGTTCCCGTCCTGGGGCTTTGGGGTGAGGGTGCCGACTTCGACGTGGCCAAATCCCAGCGTGCCGAGGGCGTCGATGGTGTTGGCCTCCTTGTCCAGTCCGGCAGCGAGGCCGACGGGATTGGGGAAGGTGAGTCCGCAGAAGGAGACGGGCTTTCTGTCAGGAGTGGTGGAGAGAGCGGAGAGCAGGCCGATCTTTTCCGTCGTCCGGAGACCTGCCATAGAAAGGTGGTGAGCCTTCTCGGCATCAATCCGAAAGAGAACAGCACGGGCGGCAGGGTAGAGATGGTTCAGCATGTCGGGGGGAAGCTAGAGGGATGACGAAGGGGATAAATAGGAAAATTTAGAAAATCAACCGGTGGGTGGAGAGCTTCCCAGCCACGGGGGCAGGGCGATCAAGGGAGAGGAGATTTGAGGGGCTCAAGAAGGAGAACCACAGAAGGCACAGAATTTCACAGATTGGTTTGGGAGCTTGGTCGAGGGGAGCTTTGAACCGCTAAGGCGCGGAGGGGGAGAGGTTTTTAAAGGCTTGATTGGGGGGGCGCAACTGTGAAGGCCCGATTCAGAAGGGTTCAGCCCTGGATGATTAGGAAGCTCACCAGAGAAAGATCAATGCAAGTCTGTCCCAGTGTCGCTTCCCCGTTGTGCGCGATATTTCCGTTAATCCTCATGGCTTTCCCCTCGGTGATGAAGGCTGTTTCGTCCATCCGCATGTCAGCATCGTAGATGAGGATTTGGGAACTTCGAGCGACTTCGACGGCTGCGTTCATTCCGCGCCCTCTTGAAAATGGCTCGTCCATTTCAAGCCGATGCACCTTCAGCGCTCCCGCTTCCTTTTCCAGCCACTCATCCAGCGGCCAGTCATTCGAATGGAAGTCCGCCACCACCAACTCGATGGGACCGACTGCTTTATGAAGTCTAGCGAGGGCGCGCACGCAGTTTGGTAAGAGTTCCAGGATTCCCGCTTCACTGGGAACACGAGAACGGTTCTTCAGGGCGACGCACACGGAACTCCTGAATTGGAAAGGAAAGCTGGGAGGGAAATAGCGAGGCGTTGGCTTCGTGTTAGGCCAACTCGGTGGCGATGGCGTCGACGAGGAGGGGCCCTTCGCCGATGAGGCGAAGGTGGGTGGGGGTGAGCTCGAGGACGCCTTGGGCTTGGAGGTGGGCGAGAGAGGAGTCGTTTTCGGGAATTAGAAATTCGCGGGGGAGTCCTTCGACGGTGCGGAGCTGGAGGGCGAGACGTTCGAGGCGCCAGGCTTCGTCATCGAGGATTTCAATCTCTTCCTGGGCGTGTCCGACGGCGGCGATCCGTTTAAGATACTGGTTGGTGTCGCAGATGTTTTGCCAGCGTTCACGATTGAGGGTAGAGACGGCAGAGGGGCCGAGGCCGAGGTAGTCGTTGCCGGTCCAGTATCCGTGGTTGTGACGGGAGTGTTTTGCTGGGAGGGCGTAGTTGGATGTTTCGTAGTGTTCGAAGCCGTGGCCGACGAGCATTTCATGGGCGAGGGAGAACATTTGGGCGTTGAGATCGGGGTCGTCGACGTAGTCACCGGTTTGGAATTTTTCGAAGAAGGCGGTGTCTTCTTCGTAGGTGAGATTGTAGGCCGAGATGTGGTCGGGTTGGAGGGCGAGGGCCTGGGTGAGGGTGTCTTCCCAGTCGAGAAGGGATTGGCCGGGGACGGAAAAGATGAGGTCGAGATTGACCTCGAGCGAACCGGCCTCGCGCAGGAGGTGGACTGATTGGATGGCCTGCATGGGGGTGTGTTCGCGGCCGAGGGTTTCGAGGTGGGGTCCGAGGAAGGATTGCACGCCGAGGGAGACGCGGGTGACGCCGAGTTCTTCGTAAAGGTGGGCGGTGCGGACGGTGAAGGTGGCGGGGTTGGCTTCGAGGGTGATTTCCTCAATTGTCGAGAAGTCGAAAGTCTCGCGCAGGCCTTCGAAAAGTTTGCGGAGGTGGGTGGGCGAGAGCATGGAGGGTGTTCCTCCGCCGAAGTAGATCGTTTTGAGTGGGGCAAGATCTTTTTGAGCGAGGAAACGGGCTTCGGTGAGAAGGGCGTCAACGAAGGCACCGAGATCGGTGCTGCCCGGGGTGTGCTTGTAGAACGAGCAGTAGGGGCAGATGCGGTGGCAGAAGGGGATGTGGAGATAGAGATGCACTGTTGAAGAGTGAATTTAGAAGAGTGAGGAGTGGAGGGGTGAGAGTGGAGAGGGAAACTTGAGATTGTGGTTGGGGAGATTTTGGGGGAAGACTTGCTTGTGGCAATGCATTCCGGTTTGGACACCCAGGTTTTAAAGGACGTTTCGCGTTCTTTTTATCTCAGCTTGCGGTTTCTTCCGAAGAATTTTCGACCCGCGGCCAGTCTGGGATATTTGTTGGCGCGAGCCAGTGATACTTTTGCGGATGCGCCGATATGGTCGGTTGAGGAAAGAAAAGAGCTGCTCCAAGAATTTCGTCAGCATGTTTTGAAGGGGGGTGATTTTACGGCTCCTGAAAATACGGAAGGACTGCCGGATGGAGAGAGGGTTTTGTTAGATCATTTGGATGATTGTATGAGAGCGCTTGCCGGGCTTTCGGAGGCGGAGCAGAAATCGATCCGGAAGGTGGTGGGGATTATTACCGAGGGGCAGACCTGGGACTTGGTTCGTTTTGACGGATCGGGCGTAACGGGATTGAAGAATGATGGCGAGTTGCGGCACTACACATACCAGGTGGCGGGTTGTGTGGGTGAGTTTTGGACCGAGATCGGGTTCGCGACGGATGATGATTTTGCGACCCGATCCCAGGGTGAAATGAATGAGCTGGGGCAAGCCTACGGGCGGAGTCTTCAGCTCATTAATATCTTACGCGATGTGCCTGAGGATTTGGCGAATGGACGGATCTATTTGCCGAATGCGATGAGCCGTGAAGAACTCATGAGCGCTCGTGGACCGTGGATTGAGGAAGCGCTGGCGGGATTGGCTTCGGCCGGGAAATACGCAGCGGCTTTGAATGGCAAGCGGATGAGGTTTGGGACGATTCTTCCGGCCCTGATTGGTCGCGAGACTTTATTAAGGCTTCAGGAATCTTCGTGGGAAGAATGGGAGAAGAAGGTCAAGGTGACCCGGGCTGAAGTTCGCGGGATGATGTGGCAGGGGGTAAAGTTCGCACTTTAGAGCGGGACAATTCACCGACATTTCACAATTGGTTCATCATGGCTTCACAAAGTGAGGGCATGATGCGGTCGTTATGGAAACAGAAACCCAACAAGCGAAGGTCCGCAGCTTTAAACTGGCGGACGTCAACAAGACCCAAGTGATGAAATATGTGACCGTCGTGGCGATGGCGGCCGGCGGCGTGGGACTGATGCTGGGAGGCTGTATGGCCTGGGTTTTTGGCGAAAGCCTGCTTCTTCTGACCGCTTTCCTGTCGGGTTCGGTTTTCGTGGCGGTAGGAGCGATGGGGTTTTTGAAGTGCCTCGATGAGGCCGGTTAGAGATTAATCCAGTCCGGTGGGCGGGATGTATTCGATGGGCTTGGGCTCGGGTGTGTCCGGGCTGGCAGGAGTGGAAACTCCACCGCAGGAGATCAGAGCAAGAGAAACGAGTGAGAGAAGTGTGATACGAAACATTTTCACAAAGCTGGCCCATATGGATTGTGGTGTCAAAAAAAGAAGCTCCGGAGTGGCAAGGCACTCCGGAGCTTTCTTGAAATCTGGATGAGCGGGTTAGTGGCTTCCGAGGTAGTCGGCAACGCCTTGATGATCGGCAGTCATGGCGGTGTCACCTTTTTGCCAGTCCATCGGGCAGACCTCGCCGTGTTGCTCGAAGTGCTGAAGGGCATCGATGACGCGAAGGCATTCCTTGATGGAGCGCCCAAGGGGCATGTCATTGACGACCTGGTGACGAACGGTGCCTTCCTTGTCGATGAGGAAGAGTCCACGGTACGCCACGAGCTCACCTTCGATGGCGTATTCACCATTTTCGTCGATGATTTCGTTTCCTGCGAGGACGTCGTAGGATTCGGAAATCGTTTTGTTGATGTCCGCAACGAGCGGGTAGGTCACGCCTTCGATACCACCTTTGTTTTTCGGGGTGTTGAGCCAGGCCCAATGTGAAAACTCGGAGTCGGTAGAGCAACCGACGACCGCAACGTCGCGGCTCTCGAACTCAGCAATTTCTTCCTGGAAGCGGTGAAGCTCCGTGGGACAAACGAAAGTGAAGTCCTTGGGGTAGAAGAAGAGAACGACGTATTTCTTGCCGATGTACTGATCGAGTGAGAAAGAATCGATGATGTTTTCACCTTGCACGGCTTTGGCCGTGAAGGTCGGGGCTTTTTTTCCTACGAGAACAGGCATGTTGAATTGAGTCAGGCGGGGCCTAGGGGGAGCGGCCGTTCCGGTCAACCTTTGGACCTATTTTTTTGTGGAGATGAGGTGGTAGTAGATTTTGTCTCCGAGGAGAGGTGTGTCCTCATTGGAGGTGAGATCACGAAGGTCGATGCTGTAGAGGTAGTCTTTCATCAGTTGGTTTTCGTCGCACTCCAACATAAAGATTCTGCCATCGGCATCGAGCCGGTTCACCTTGATAGGGACGTCTTTTTCATCCTCCTTCTTCGAGCCGTAGGCCTGATGGTAGTTGTAGGTGTGGCGCTTCATCGAGATACCCTTTGGGAGATCTTTGCCAACAGGGCTCGTGAAGGTCACGATGAATCCGTTTTTTTGAAGCTTTACCGCTTCCACGGCGAAGAGGGTTTCCTCCGGGTTCTTTTGTCGGATACGAATGAATCCTTCCGCACCGGGCCAGGAGAGGTGGGTTTTGCCAATCCAGAGAGAACCATCGTTGGTAAAAGTCATGCGATTACGCCCGTTGCCGAAGGCGTTGCTCTGCAGGAAGGGAATGGCAGCTCCTTGCGAAGCGTCAGTGACACCTGGATCGGGAAGGAAGCGTATGAGGGTGGGTTGGTTCATTTCGCCAATGAGAGTGTGCCCGGAGAGGCCTTTGAAGATGCCCGCGGGAACGACGATGGGTTGGGTGGGGGAGTTGGCGAATTCGCCCTGGGGCATGAGCCCGACCGCGCGGGTGCGCATCTCATTGAGTTTTTTGACATCGGTCTTGAGCGGATCCTCCGTCCAACCTTCGCGCCAAACGAGGGCGGCGGGGTGTCCGTGGAAGGCTCCTTCACGAATGTGGTGGATCTTGCTGGTGCCGAGCCAGTCACCCTGGTTGTCCATCACGAAAAGGCGGCCGTCGGCATCGAAGCCAATGCCGTTGGGCGATCTGACTCCGGCAGCAAAGGGCGTTGCAGTGCCGTCGGGGGCGATCTTCATGATCCAACCGCGATAGGGTACGCGGGAATACATGCGACCGGCGGCATTTTTGTTTTTCCCCCAATCCTTCCCCGCGAGCATGCGCTCACGCGGGATGCCGATAGGTTGAAACTCACCGCGAATTTCCTCGCGCATACCGGCCCCATTTGAGGCGACGCCGAGCGAGATGAAGAGGTTGCCGTTCTTGTCTCTGGCGGGGCCGAAAGCGAATTCGTGATAGTTGCCACTCATGCCAAACCCGTCGTAAACGGTGGTGTATTCGTCGGCGACGCCATCGCCATCGGTATCGGTGAGGCGGGTGAGTTCGGGGCGCTGCATCACGAGGATGTTCTTCTCGTCTTCGATCAGGAGGCCAAGGGGTTCGTGGAGGCCTTCGGCATAGAGCTTCCACTCCTTGGTTTCAGGATTGTAGATCATGACCTGTCCGCGATGGAAGGCGGCGGCGATACGTTGGTCGGGAAAGGTGTCGAGGCCGCCAATTTGGGGGTCGACGCCGATGGGGGTCGGGATCTGCTCCCGGGAGAAGGTGTCCGTCCAAACATCGCCTTGAACGTGAAGTGTGAGGATGACAAGGAGTGGGAGAATCTTCATTTACTTGGTGAGTTTGATGTTCACGACGACGGGCGCGTTGGTGGGAGCCGTCAGGGTGGGGCCATTCCATGATCCGGTTTTGGATGAATAGCCGAGTTGGTCGTGTTCCTCAAAGTTGAGGGTGATTTGAGATGGGTCGCCCTTGAAGGTGAAGATCCGTTGAAAGCCTTCGTCTGTGGCTTCAATTCTTTCGTGCACCTCGAGGGTGCCGAGTTTGTATTTAAAGGTCGGGAGTCTGTCCTTCATCGAGTAACCCAAGAATTTTGCGGGCTGATCCGAGTTGAGCGGGCCCGTGGTTTCAGTGTGGAAGACTTGGCCCTTCACTTTCGCGAGTCCATTTCCATTGCCCCGCCAGTAGGGGTAGGCGTCGAGGAATTCGCCTTTCCAGAGGAAGCGGAGGCGGCATTCTCCGGCATCCCAGCAGAAATTGAGGTCTCCCGGAAGGGCGACTGCGATGGATGCGGGACCTGTCTTGTCGAGGAACATGCGCTGGACCATGGGCCGCTTGGCGAGGGTGTCCGGGAAGGGATCGCCGGTCTTTTGTTTGATCTCCTTGAGGTCCTTGCTGATGACCATGATGTGCTCGTAGATCTCCTTAAGATCTGCCACGGGCACGTGGGTCATGGTGGGCATCTGGACGAGATTCTTGCGTTTGTGAGGATTGGGGTTGTGGCACCACTTCAAGAAGTCGGCTTCCTTGCCTCGATAGAGTCTCCCAATTTCGGAGAGAGGTGGTCCGACTAATTGAACGAGGGGCTGGTGACAGGCACTACAATTATTGGTGAAGAGTTCTTCTCCATTGCCCGCGGCATCGACTGGAGAGATGGCCAGCAGGAGGGCGAGGCTGGTGAGGATGTTTTCCATGCAGGGGCAAAGGTCGGGAATATTAGTGAATGCGCAAGCGTCCAATTGGAAAGCTGGCGATTTTGTCAGTTTGTGTTAACTTTTGCCCGTCCTCATCATGAAATTCTTTAGACGTTCTTTTCTTCTGCTACTGGCCGGTGTGCCCAGTGTTTTCTTTGCCCAGGAAGTTCCCCCGATGGACCCGGATATTGCGAAGGTGATCAGAGTGGAGCCCGCTGAGTCGGTGGAGGCTGATCTACCGCGGGTTGGGGATGAGGGTCTAAGGGTTCAAATTTTCCTCGATCAAAAATGTTTTGGTCCAGGTTTCCTCGATGGAGATCCCGGCACCTTTACGAAGGGGGCTGTCTATTCCTACAATCGCTTTCGGGGACGTTCACCGGGAGCGTGGGATGCCCTTCATGAAGAAGCTCTGGCTGAGGTGACCACCTTGTATGCGACTGCAATCGTTCCCAGCTTCGCAGAGGATTTCATCAATCCCAAGTTGCCCACCAAATACGAAGAGACTGGGGATTTGAAGCTCATGGCTTACCGAAGCTATCTCGAATTTATGGCGGAGCGTTATCACACGTCCGAGTCGTTCCTATTGAAGCTCAATGGGAGCAAGATCTCCTATGGACTCAAGCTCGGTTCGCCATTGAAGGTTCCGAATATCGAGCCTTTCCGGATTGAGCGGTTGAAGGTGGGGAGGCAAAACAAAGAGGACGATACTCTGAGCAAAAGAAATGTCGTGATTGATACCCGTAATAAGCAGTTGTTCATCTACGATCCGACCAAACCGGTGATTGCGATTCCCGGCACCGCAATGGTGGTTTCGGAAGACGACGCCGAGCCTCTCGGGCAGATGATCGCGATGTTCCCCATTACTCCCGGAGAAGAGAAATTTATCCACCGTGGTGTTTGGAAAATCGTCACCAGTGTTGAGTTTCCGAGTTGGCGGTATGACAAGCAATTGCTGAAGACCGGGAAGCGCGGCAAGGAGGCGACACAAGTTCCCCACGGGCCCAATAATCCGGTTGGAGTGATGTGGAACGGGCTTTCGAAATCAGGAATTGGCATTCATGGCACGGCAAGTCCCAGAACGATCGGGCGTTCCCAAAGTGCAGGTTGCTACCGTTTATCCAATTGGGATGCGGCACGCTTTCCCGAGTATGTGCGGCCGGGGGCGAGAGTCATTGTACGATGAGTGTTCCCAAAATCATGGCCCTGCGAATGGGCATCTATTGTGTGCTCATCGGGTATCTCGTTGGTGATTTGTTTGTTTTCAGGGGGCCGATTTATCGCGCCCTGAACGAGCCAGCATTGGATCGCGAAGGCGCGATTGTGGAGGCGAAAGCGGAGGGCGTGGTGGCCCGGGTTTACTATCGGCCAATTTTCCGGACTCAAATTGATGAGGCGGTTAAGGAATACCTTTGGAGACGTGGCCGCACTCCCGGGGAGACTTCGGTCCCGGAGAGGATGATGATTCGGGAGTTGGTGCTCCATGAGTTGATCGACGAAGAGTTGATCAAGTTACAGATTAAGGTCACGGAGCGGGAAGTTTACGAGGTGTCCGATGACCGGGTGACGGCTGCGGTTGAAGTCGAGCAAAAGCGCTATCCGACACGTGAAGTCTTCGAGGAACTTGCCAAGCGGGGAGGCTGGCAGGGCGAGGAGGAGCAAAAATTACGCGTGACGGCCCGGATTCAAAGGGAAGATTATCTCGGCGAAGCGCTGCGCTTTGAAGTGAGCGAGGAAGAAGCCAGTGCGTTCTTCGATGCCAATCGTGAAGATCTTGGATCGGCGTCTTTTGAAGATGCCAGGCTCTCAATCATCGATGCTTTGGAGCTTGGGAAACGTGATGAGGCGTGGAAGTGGTTTCGTCGCAACCGCCTGCGCTTTCGTGCGGAAGGGAAGATTAATATTTTTGAAGATGTGCTGTTTGCGGAAGATTCAAGCAGTCTTGCAGGGCCGCGGAGTTAAACGAGGACTGCTCCCTGGTTCATCGCTCTGCTAGAGCTTGATTGGGAATCCCAGTGATTTGGCCAGGAAGGAAAACTTATCAACGTTCGCCTCGATTTGCTTGGAGGTTGGCGTGCCCGCCCCGTGACCAGATTTGCTTTCGATGCGGATAAGGGTGGGAGCATCTCCTTTTTGGGCCGCTTGGAGGGCGGCGGCGAACTTGAAGGAGTGAGAGGGAACGACGCGGTCGTCATGGTCCGAGGTGATGACCATGGTCGCGGGGTAGTTCGCAGGCTTTAAGTTGTGATAGGGGGAATACTTGAGGAGGGTTTTGAACTCGGTGGCATTGTCAGGTGATCCGTATTCAGCTTCCCAAGCCCAGCCGATGGTGAACTTGTGGAAACGAAGCATATCCATGACGCCCACCGCGGGGAGGCAGGCTGCGTAGAGTTCCGGGCGCTGAACCATGCAGGCTCCGACCAGAAGTCCGCCGTTGGATCCGCCGGCGATGGCGAGGCGTTTTGATGAGGTGTATTTTTTGTCGATGAGGTGCTCGGCACAGGCGATGAAGTCATCGAAGACGTTTTGCTTTTTGAGCTTCATGCCAGCCTCGTGCCATTCCTCGCCGTATTCTCCACCGCCTCGAAGATTGGCCATGACGTAGAGGCCTCCCATGTCGAGCCAGGCGATGGTGGCGGGTGAATACGAAGGGAGGAGCGAGATGTTAAAGCCGCCATAGGCGTAGAGGAGGGTGGGGTTGTTGCCGTCGAGCTTCACGCTCTTTTTGTGGACGATGAACATGGGGACGCGGGTTCCATCCTTTGAGGTTGCGAAGATCTGGCTGGACTCGTAGGCGTCGGGGTTGAAGAGAGTCTTGGGTGCCTTGAAGAGTTTGTAGCTGTTCGATGCGATATCGTATTGGTAGGTGGCACCGGGGGAGGTGAAGGAGGTGAAGTAAAAGAAGGTCTCTTGATCGGCCGCTTTCCCCGAGAATCCTCCGGCCGTTCCGAGGCCGGGGAGTTTGACGGGTGCGAGTGGCTTGCCCGAGGTTTCGAAGCGGCGGACTTCGGTCCGGGCATCCTTGAGGTAGTTGGCGATGAGGATTCCGCCGACGTGTGAAACGGAGCGGAGCGTTTCCGTGCTCTCGGGAATGATGGTCTTCCAATTGGCCGGGGCGGGATTTTTGAGATCGATAGTGACAACCTTTTGGCGGGGAGCGTCGAGATCAGTTTGGAGCAAGAAGGTCGAGCCGAGGTTGTTGATGAAGGAGTAGGAAGCATCAAAGTCAGGAAGAAGTTCCACGACTTTGGAATCCGGTTTGGAAAGGTCTTTGTAGAAGAGGCCGTTCTTGGTGTCGGTGCCTTGGGAGATGTTGATGAGGAGGTAGTTTCCATCATCACTGAGCCAGGCGTAGAGCCCTTGTTTGGGATGTTCGGGACGTTCGTAAATGAGAGTGTCTTTTTCCTGGGGATCGCCGATGGCGTGGTAGTAGATCTTTTTGTGAAGGTTCTGAGCCATCATCTTTTCACCATCCTTTGGAGTGGGAAAGCGACCGTAATAGAATCCTTTGCTGTCTTTTGACCACGCTGCGCCGGAGAACTTGGACCACTTGAGATGATCGGAGAGATTCTTGCCGGTGGCGACATCTCGGACATGCCACTCCACCCAATCGGACCCGGAGGCGGATGTCGAATAGGTCATGAGTTTTCCGTCCGGGGAAATCTCATAGTCACTCAAAGCAACCGTGCCGTCTTCGGAGAGCTTGTTGGGATCGAGCAGGATGCGGGCATCCCCTTCAAGCGAGCCGGTGATGTAGAGGACGGATTGATTTTGAAGGCCGTCGTTCTTTGAGAAGAAATAGTGCCCGCCTTCCTTGAAGGGTGTGCCGTAGCGTTCGACATTCCAAAGTTTGGTGAGATGGCTTTCGAGGTCGTCTCGGCCGGGGATCTTTCCGAGGTAACTGCGGGTCAGGTCGTCCTGTGATTTGACCCAAGTGGCGGTTTCTGTTGAGTTGAGATCTTCCAGCCAACGGTAGGGGTCGGGAACCTGGATGCCGTGGAGATCTTCGATGAGATCGCCGGGATTTGAATCGGGGTAGCTCATTTTGGAATCCTGGGCGGATAGGGAAAGGAGGGTCATTGTCAACAGGGCGACGGATCTCATGGGAGCAATCTAGGGAAGGGCCATTTGATTGCAAGGGGGCTATTGAGAGCCGACTTCTTTTCCGAATGTTTGAATGACCTCGAAGATGAGCAGTGGCTCTTTGACGAAGAGATCGTTGTGCCCGGCATTCGGAATGGGGAGGAATGTTTTTTGGTCCGAGGGCGAAAGCTCGAAGAGTTTTTTTCCATGGGCGAAGGGGATCACTTCGTCGTCTTCCCCGTGAATGATTAAGAGCGGAGTGGAGAAGTTTTTGATGCGATGAAGATTTTGAAAACGATCGTGGGGGAAGAGGGGGATATGAGTGATGGTGCGGAAGGCACTCAGAAAGGGTGAGATGAGAAGGACTCCACCATGTTCATGATTTTCGGCCAGCCAGCAGGTGGGTCCGCTGCCAACGGATTGGCCGGCGAGGATGATTTTCGAAGGGGGGATTTTTTTGCCATCGACGAGGAGTTGATAGGCGAGGGCGAGGGCGTCCTGGCAACCCTCTTCACTGGGCTGGCCCGGGCTGTTGCCGTAGCCCGGGTAGTCGTAGGCAAGGACTCCGAAGCCCATTTCGTTGAGGCCATCCATGGCAAACTTTACCGTGGAGAGGTTTTCGGCATTACCGTGGGACCAGAGCAGGGTGGGCATATTTTCATCTGCGGGACGGTAATAGGAGGCAATGTTTTGGCCGTTCTTGTCCGAAATGCAGGCGAAGTGTTCCTCCTCGTTTGAATAGGGCGTCCCGGGAGCTTGGAAGATGAGGGAGTCGGCAAAGAACAAGGCAATAATGAGGAGGCCCAGATAGACGAGCGCAACAAGCCTGAACGGGCGCCACCAGGTCCATTTTCCGATTAGGATTTTTTTCCAATTCATAAGTTCGCGAAGTGTTCGACAAGGAATACGAAAATGTTCACGATAGACGAGTATGAATCGTCGCTCATTTACCCGCAGTGCTGCCGCCTTTGCGGCGACTCCATTTCTCTCAACTTCGCGCTCGCTTGGAGCGAACTATGGCGAGTTTGGAGACGTTAAAAAGCGTGTCGCTTTAATTGGCTCGGGTTGGTATGGAAAAGTGGATCTACTGCGGCTCATTCAAACCGCTCCAGTCGATGTGGTGGGTCTCTGTGATGCTGATTCCAAGATGCTCAGCGAAGCCGCTGATCTGGTTGCGACCCGGCAAATCTCCAAAAAACGTCCGCCCACTTTTAAGGATTACCAGGAGCTTCTCGATAAGGAGAAGCCGGAGGTTGTCCTCATTGCGACTCCTGATCATTGGCATGCTCTTCCTGCGATTGCAGCGATCAATGCCGGGGCGGATCTTTATCTTCAGAAGCCGATTTCCGCTGATATTGCGGAGGGACAGGCGATCCTGGATGCTGCTCGTGCAAAGGGTCGTGTCGTTCAGGTTGGGACGCAGCGACGTTCCACACCTCACCTGATGGATGCCAAGAAGCAGGTGGTGGATGAAGGACTTCTGGGGCAGGTCGGGCATGTGGAAATCTGCTGTTATTATCACATGAGAACCCGAACTCCGTTGGAGCAGGCCCTGGCTCCGGTGCCTGACTATTTGGATTGGGATTTATGGACGGGGCCGGCTCCGATGAGGAAATTTAATACCGTGGTGCATCCCCGGGGGTGGCGGTCATTCAAGGAATACGGGAACGGGATTGTCGGTGATATGTGCATTCACATGCTGGATGCGGTGCGCTGGATGCTCGGGCTAGGCGAGGTGAACAGGGTGTCTTCAAGCGGGGGCATTTACGTTGATAAGAAAAGTATCGCGAATATTCCCGATACCCAGACGGCGACTTTTACCTTTGATGATCTTGAGGTGGTTTGGAATCACCGGACCTGGGGTGATGCACCGGATCCGGAGTTTCCTTGGGCCTTGTTCATCTACGGTGAGAAGGGGACGCTGAAGGCAGATGTCCACAAGTGGGAGTTTACGCCCCGCGGGAAAGGTCCAAAGTTGAGCGGGCAGGTTCAGTTTGAGCTGGAGGAATATCCGGAGGATCAGACCGAGGAGGGGATTGAGAAGCATGTTGCTCCGGCAATTCGGGTGCACATGCGCGATTTGCTTTCGAGGATCGAGGATCGCGGGCAACCGGTGGCTGACATCGAGCAAGGTTACCTTTCCACCAGCGCGTGTATTTTAGCGAATCTTTCCCAGGAGCTGGGGCGTTCCCTGACCTGGGATGGGAAGGCCCGGAAAATCGCGAACGATGACGCGGCCAACAAGCTTCTGGCACGGCCTTACCGTGAGGGATACATACACCCGTCATTGGGGTAGTCGTTGTTAAGGATATAAAAAAAGCGGCGGGTCTTTCGAGCCGCCGCTTTTGAAGTTCTTGGGAAGTGAGGACTACTTCTTGTCGTCCTCGGCTTCTTTTTTGTTCTCGAGGACCTTGTCGACGAGCCCGAAGGCGACGGCTTCTTCTGCGGACATGTAGTTGTCGCGGTCTGAAGCGGTTTCGATGTCCTTGGCTGTCTTACCGGAGTGGTGACCGAGGATTTCATTGAGGCGACGCTTGAGGCTATACATGAACTCGACGGTGCGCTCGACGTCGGCTGCCGTTCCCTGTGCGCCGCCGGAGACCTGGTGGATCATGACGTGCGAGTTGGGGAGGGCGAAGCGCTTGCCTTTGGTGCCGGCGGTCAAAAGGACCGAGCCCATGGAGGCGCAGATACCGATGCAGTAGGTGTTCACGTCGCACGTGAGGAACTGCATGGTGTCATAGATAGCGAGGCCCGCGGTGACGGAGCCACCAGGGGAGTTGATGTAGATGTGGATGTCCTTTTTAGGATCCTGCATCTGCAGGAAAAGCATCTGGGCGATGACGGAGTTCGCGACACCGTCATCGATACCGGTTCCGATAAAGATGATGCGGTCCTTGAGCAGGCGGGAGTAAATATCGAAGGCCCGCTCGCCCCGGCCATCGGATTCGATGACGGTGGGGATGTAGTAATTATTTTGGGGAGTGGAATCTCCCGAGGTGACTGGAAACATGATTAATTCTCTTCAGGTTGTGGTTCAACTTCAGAGACGGTCGCGTGCTCGATCAAAAAGTCAATGGCCTTACCGAAGAGCATATTTTGACGGATGGTGCCGAGGCGGCCATCGCGCTGGAGTTCCTTCATGAAGCCTTTGACGGGCTTCTTGGCCTGCTTGGCCATAACGGTGACCCGCTGGAGGACTTCGCTGTTGGGAACGGAGAGTTCTTCTTTCTGTGCGATCTCGGTGAGGAGGAAGTTGGTCTTGAGGCTGTTTTTGGCGCGGACACTGGCTTCTTCGAAGAGTTCGGCCTTGCGTGTGGCGACGTCTTCCTCGGACATTCCGGCCTGCATTCCTTCCTGAACCATGGCATCAGCCTGGCCTTGGGTTTCGGATTGAAGGAAGTCGTCGGGGACGTCGAAATCGACAGCTTCGTTGAGCTTGGCGAGGACGGCGTTGACTTTGACTTCCTCGACCTGGCGCTTCATGCGCATTTCAAGGTCACCACGGATGAGGCCTTTGATGTCTTCAAGGGTTTTTCCGGGCTCGATTTTTGCGGCGAAATCGTCGTTGAGTTCGGGGAGGTCTTCGGTTTTGAGACCGGTGACCTTCACGGAGAAGACAGCATCCATGTCACGGATCGACTCGATGGGGAAGTCGGTGGGAAGGGTGACGTTGATTTCCTTTTCATCACCTGCTTTGCAGCCGACGAGGGCGTCGGTGAAGCCGGGGAAGAAGGCTTCTTCTTCGATGCGGATCCAATAACCTTCGTTTGAAGCGAGAGGCTTGGCCTGCGCGCCGCCGACTTCGTCGAGGGGCTTGCCGTCGATGGTGGCGGTGTAGTCGATGATGACGAGGTCACCTTGCTCGGCGGCACGATCTTCGATGTCACTGTAGTCAGCAAAGCGCTGGCGAAGTTGGTTGAGGTTTTCAGTGACGATTTCATCGGTCACTTCAGCCTTGGGGATCTCGATTTCGAGGCCCTTGTATTCCGGAAGATCAAACTCAGGGGCGAGGATGAGCTCGGCTTCGAAGGTGAAGGAACCATCAGCCTGATGAGTCACATTGGAAGGATTCTTGGCGTTGAGGACCTTGAGATCCTCGTTTTCCTTAAGAGCTTGTTGGAAGCTGTTTTGGATCAGGCGGGATTCAAGTTCCTGGGTGATGCTTTCACCGTGGGACTTCTCGATCACGGCCTTGGGGGCCTTGCCGGGGCGGAATCCGGGGATGCGAGCCTGGGTGATAAAGGCTTTTAGGACTTTATTACGCTCTTCGGTGACTTGGTCAGCGGGAACCTCGATGCTGAGGGCAGCGAGGCACTTTTCTTTTTTCTCCAGGCGGATGTTCATGACGACTTTAAAAACTGCGGATTGCGCGGGGGCGAGACGCTAGTGAGGAACTGCGGCGAGGTCAAGGGATGGAAATAGGGATTTTCAGGGGGGCTGAAAGGAGAGACGTCTGGTCATTGACCTTGACGGAGGCGGGTCTCGGTGGGCGTAATCCTTGCGTAAAGAAAGACCACTCTTAACTTATGCGGCATTCCCTGATCACGAAACACTCGGTAAGACTCTTCGCCCTCGGAGGAGTCCTTTTGACCAGCCCCGCGATGGTGGGGATGGCACAGGCACAAAACTTCCTGCTCGAAGCGGGACAGTTCGACGGCAAGATCGTCAAAGAAGTTCAAATCCGCTATCGCGGAACCAAGACGGTGAACGAAGCCCGCCTCCGCACGCACATGGCGGTGGCTGCGGGGAAGAAGTTTTCACAGACCGTGCTCGATGGTGACACCCGCACGTTATATAGCAGTGGATTGGTCGATGACGTTCAGTTCTTCGCCGAAGATGTTGCCGGTGGCTTGAAGGTGATCGCGGAGGTGGTAACCCGCCCTCTGATCAGCGGACTTGGATTTGCGGGGAATTCGACCTTTAGCGACAAGAAGCTCGCGAATGAATCGAAGCTCGGAGTGGGGCAAATTTTGAGTGATGAAGAAATCATCAAAGCCCGCAAGAATATCGAGAAGCTCTACCTTGGCTACGGATATCCAGATGTCGGGGTGACTCATCGCCTTCAAAGCACCGAGCGTCCGGGTTATGCCGATCTCGTTTTCGTGATCGATGAAGGGCAGAAGAGCGAGATTCAGGATATCGTTTTTGAGGGGAACAATGCTTTCCGGGATGCCGACCTCCGCAAAGAGATGAGCACCAAGGAAAAGGGTTGGTTCTCATGGTTTGATAAATCAGGTCGTATTGACTCGGTGGCTCTTGATGAGGATATCGAGAAAGTAGAAGACTTCTACCGGAGCAAGGGATACTGGCGCGCCAAGGTGGGAGTTCCACGCCGCGTGGAGGGTAAGGGTAAGGGCGACAAGGTGAACCTGATCATTCCCGTCAATGAAGGACCCAAATATACCGTGAATTCGGTGAGTTTCCCGAAGATCCAGATCTTTAGTCGTGACGAGTTGATGCCGGCAATGAGCTTGATCGGGAACATGCCTTTTTCTTCCAAAAAGGTGCGTGACGATATCCGCATGATTCGGAGTTACTATGGCTCGCGTGGATATGCTGATGCCACGGTGTTGCCTGACGTTCGAGAAGCAGCGGGATCCAAGGTCAATATTTTCTACCGCATCACTGTAGGTAAGAGAGTCAAAGTGGGCCGTGTGAATATCCAGGGGAACACCAAGAGCCAGGACCGGGTCATTCGCCGTGAGGTGCCGATGCGTCCGGGTGAGAACTTTAACTCGGTGGACCTTGAAACCACGAAACGTCGTCTCGCTAACTTGAACTACTTCGATGATGTCCAGGTGACCAGCGGTGGTAGCTCGCAGTCGGGATATCGCGACGTCAATATTTTGGTCAATGAGAAGAGAACCGGGTCGATCAACTTCGGTCTCGGATTCAGTTCGGTCGATAACATCGTGGGCTTTGTGAATTTTGAGCAAACCAACTTTGACATTCGCAATCCTTTTAACTTCAGCGGCGGTGGTGCTGGCCAGCGTTTCAGTATGAGTCTCCGGGCCGGTGCCGAGCGCAAGGATTTCCGGGTTTCATTTGTCGAGCCATGGTTCCTGGGGCAGAAACTCTCGCTGGGAACAGAGCTTTTCTACCGTGATCTGCTTTTCCTGAGTGATGAGTATGACCAGACCAATGTTGGCGGTGCGGTCTTCCTTCGGAAGCCGGTCGGCCGCAAAGCCTATTTGAAAGGGGAGTATCGCCTCGAATCGATCGACGTTCAGGCTGAGAGCGACACCTCACAGGCCTTTCTTGATGAAGATGGCAAGTATCTGCGCAGTGCTCTTTCCTTGAATTACGTTTACGATAGCCGCGATAGTAACAAGCTTCCCCGCAACGGTCACAAGGTCGATGTGGGACTCACTCTCGCGGGTTCATTCCTCGGCGGTGATGTTGATGCTTACACGTTCTCCTCGACGGGAACCAAACACTGGAATCTCATTTGGGATACGATCCTCACCGCCCGCGGTTCATTCGCGACCGTTGATGAGGTTGGTGGTGATGGCACTGTTCCAATCTTTGAGCGCCAATTCCTGGGCGGATCGCGCGACCTGCGTGGATTCGAGTTTCGTGATGTCGGTCCCCGCGATCCAATTACCGAAGAGGTTCTTGGTGGTGGCACCAGCTTCTTCGCCTCGCTTGAGCTGACCTTCCCGATCACCGAACGTGTTCGTGGTGCGGCATTCTATGACATGGGTTTTGTGAATGCGGATTCATGGGACTTCAGCGGCAGTAACTTGGCCAGCGATGTTGGCCTTGGTCTCCGTCTCGATCTTCCGATTGGTCCTCTGGCTGTTGATTATGCCATTCCTATTCAGACTCCGGATGATGAGTCCGACAACGGTGGCCAGTTCAACTTCTATCTGAACTACCAGTTTTAAAATCTGCTCCCTAGCAGTCCGTCGGACTTAGGAATGGAGTGGGTAAAGTCTTTGAGTTAGCCTTCCAGATGGCAGCCAAGTTCAAGGAGACCAAGGCAGTCCTCGAAGAACGTGCCAAAGTCCGCTTTTAAACATCACCTTGGGATGCGCTTTTCCGCCAGCTGAACCTGGAAAAGAGCCTCCCAATACTCGGAAAGAGCCCGTAAAGACCTCCGAAATCCGACCTGAGGGGGCCAATGAGATCGCCAAAATGACTTAACCAACCCAAGGACCCCACAAAAAAGAAACCCCCACGATCCTCTCCGGAAAAAAATTCGTCGCCGATCTCACCAAGTCCGACAGACTGCTAGAAGATGAGAAGAAGAATGGGGCCGACAGCGAAGATGAAATCAAGGACGGACATTGTAGCTGCAAGAGTTGCCATTTGAGAGAGCAGAATCTCGGCGCTGCTTCCGGCACGGGGTAATCGGCGATTTTTGGGTCTCAAGTCCGGTCCTCCCAAAGTGGTATAAATGCGCGCCTATCAGGAAGTTATTGCCTCGGAAGGGCGTGAGGCGCTAAGAATTGGAGGTTCGAAAGAGAACGCACGGTATTGAAAGTTTCCAGCCACAAGCTGGGAAAGACGAACATCGTCGAAAAATCTGGATAACCACATTTTAGGACGGTGTCTTACCTAGGGAGGTGGGCATTGTTTGTCTCAATTACTGACTAAGATCATGTGTTAATTGCTTGTGAAGGGTGAAAACATAGGGCGGTTGTCTGGCTAATGGATGAGTGGCGGGGGAGTTTTGAGGCGGCCCAGGGTCTGGCACTGTAGCGGTGGAGGCTCGCGTTGAGGCTCTCGAAGGCTTCAAGGTCATGGAGGCGCAGGATGATTCCCCTCATCAGGGCGAGGACTGGGTCATCAGTGTTGCCATGGCAGGCCTACACTGCCAAAATCAGCGCTGATGTTTAGCGATTTCTCAAATTGCCGGAGAACTTAAACCTTGGAGGATTTCCGGGTAATCGCTCTGGTCCGGACGGGTGGCGGGTGACGCTTACTGGCCGTATTGCTTGTGCCACTCGTGATAGACCTCGGGGGAGATCTCCGAGGGCTTAATTTCGGAGCGGCCGCCCCAGAAGACATTGGTGTAGCTGACGGGGATGCCAACGGATTCGAGGTGTTTATCGATGGCGGCTTTGTGCTCGAGAACCTTGTCTTTTTCGGTGCCGTGGACGACGCCCATGATGTTGACATTGCCAAATTGCGGTCCGCCTTCGCGCCAGTAGGCGTGCGTCATGCAGTGGTGGCGACCCACTTCGCCGCCGGCTTCCTGCTCGCGACCTTTGGGGACGGCCCAGTGAAAGAGTCCGTTGAAACGGGTCACGCGGGTTCCGGTTTCGGACGGTTTGACGTGCTCGAGGAAAGTGGAGAAACGGCCAATGACTTTTTTGGAGTCGAGGACTTCGGCCACTTCGCAAAAACGATCAAGGCTCACTCCGGCATTTTTGGCGCGGGCGTCCCAGCAGTTTGTTTTGATCTCATCCAGCTCAAGCTCTTCCTTGAGAGAGAGAAGGACGGTCCATTCTTCGTCGGTGAGTTCGACGACCGTGGTGGTCATCATCTCGGCGGAGGCTTCGATTTTTGCGCCGGGCTCGAGGCCTTTACGGCGGACGTGGCCGACTCCGAGGGCGAAGACGCCATTGGCGGGCATCAGGATGAACTCATTGGCGCCTACGATTTTTTTGAGGACGTTGCCGTGCTCTTCGAGCGACTCGCCCTGGGGGACTTTGAGAGTGGTCCAGAGACGGTAGCCGGATCCGGAGATTTGGCCGTCGGTGGAGCGGATGACGACGTGACCGGAGAAGGGGTCTTTCTGGGACATGAAGTCGAAAGCGTCGTTGAGCTTTTCCTCGGGAAGTTTCCAGGCGACGAGGGCTCCGTGGGCGAGCTTAGTAGAGAGCAAGGTCTGGCGGACGCGACGAATGACACCGGCTTCGACCATGGCCTTGATGCGCTCAAGGACGGTTTCGACGGGGAGGCCACACTCTTTGGAAATAATACCGAAGGGATCGCGCTGGAATCCGGCGATGAGGTCTTCGGAGATAGCCAGAATCTGGGTGTTAATGGGATCGTCGTGTTCGGTTGGGATGTTGCTCATAGGGAGAATTGTTCTTTTACGAAAGTGAGGGCGCCGGCTCTGTCAACAAGCTGGCCTTCGAGTTGTTCGGTCTGCACGGCCCGAAGGATTTCGCCCATTTTGGGGCCGGAGGGAAGGGCGAATTCCTCGATGAGGTCCCGTCCGTTGAGGAGGGGCTGGGGAATGAGGGGGGTCTGGGCGAATTCCTCCTTCTTAAGATGGAGGAAGGTGAAGTTGTCGCGGAAACCGTTGCTGCTGTCACAGTCGACTCGATGAAGCTCGAGTTCGAGCGGGAAGGTTTCGGCGGCCATGAAGCGTTTGAGCTTGGCGGTGCGCATGTCCTGCACGTGCATGAATTTCATGTGACGTGAAACCATGAAGGTGACATCGTCCACGATCTGGTTGGAGTAGCGAAGGCGTTTGAGAATCTTTTCGGCCATTTCAGCGCCGACGCGATCGTGGCCGTTGAAGCGGAATCGTTTGGCTTCGTCGTCCCACATTTGCGTGGCCGGCTTGCCGATGTCGTGGAGCAAGACCGAAAGGGCGAGGGGCAAGGTGGGCGATTCGAGGAGGGAAATGGCGATGCGGGTGTGAACGAAGACGTCGCCTTCGGGATGCCATTGCGGGGGCTGTTCGCAGCCTTGTAAGTCGTAGAGTTCGGGGAGGAATTCCTTGGCGAGACCGGTTTCGGTGAGGAGTTCGAGTCCGCGCCCTCGATCGGGAGCGACCATGATTCTTGAGAATTCATCGCGGATGCGTTCCGGGGAAATTTGGGCGAGAAGGGGAGCACATTGGTGGATGGCGTCGAGGGTATTCGGCTCGATTTCGAATCCGGTCACGACGGCAAAGCGGATGGCCCGCATGAGGCGGAGGGCGTCTTCTTCGAAGCGCTTTTTGGGGTCGCCGATGGCTCGAAGGACCATCGCTTCAAGGTCGGCCCGGCCGCCGACGTGGTCGATCACTTCACCGGTGATGGGGTCCTGGAAGAGGCCGTTGATGGTGAAGTCACGACGCTGGGCGTCTTCCTCGGGCGAGGAGAACTCGACCGATTCCGGGCGGCGTCCGTCTTTATAGGAACCATCGGTGCGGAAGGTCGCGACCTCAATCATCTCGTGATTGCCTTTAACAATGATGACGCCGAAGTGCTCGCCGACGGCGTCGGATTTCTTGAAAAGGGCCTGCACCTCGGTGGGGGTGGCGGAAGTGGCAAGATCGTAATCCTTGGGATCCTGGCCAAGGAGTTGGTCTCTGACCGCACCGCCGGCCAAATAGACCGTGTGTCCGGCATCGCGAAGGACGCGGGCGGAATTGAGGGCGAGGTCTTTTTGAGTGCTCATGGGGCGCCCCGAAAGCTTGGCCTGTTCGCTGGCTCTGGCAACTGGGAATTGAGTCGAATTTTCGCGAATCCCGTTCTACGGTCCCGGTGTGTTCGAAACATGGAACAGTGACATCATGGGCATCGGGATCCTCGTTATCGGGTTCTGTGTGGGGTCCTTTTTAAATGTGGCGATTCACCGGCTTCCGCGAGGGTTCTCGGTGAATGACCCCAAGCGTTCGTTTTGTCCCTCGTGCAAGGCGAGTCTTCCGTGGTGGCAGAATTTGCCGATTTTCACGTGGATTCTTCAGGGGGGGAAGTGCCGTAGCTGCAAGGCCCCGATCGCGGTGCGCTATCTGATTGTCGAGGTCATCACGGGGCTCCTTTTCTACGCGGCGTGGCGTCAGTTGCCGATGGTGAGTGCCATTCTTGCGATCGTTCTCATCACGGTTCTCGTTACCGTTTCCTTTATCGATGCCGAGCATCAGGTCATCCCGATTAGCTGGACTTCGGCCGGGGTGGTCATCGCTTTGGTGGGTGGATTTTTTCGGCCTGAGCTGGTCGACCTCTTAGGTAAGGTGTGGATGGATTCGGGTTGGGTCGGGTTTCGCGAGGCGGTGATCGGCTGGGTGGCTGGTTTTGGAGTTTTGTTGTTTGTTGTTTTGTTAGGGAAGTTGATTTGGGGGCGCAAGAAGCTGGCCTATGAGGAGGCGATTGACTGGATGTTGCAAGAAGGGCATGAGGAAAACGAGCAACTGCATTGGGTCATCGATGGCGAAGCTTATTCGTGGGATGATCTCTTCTATCGCGACACGGATGAGCTGGTGATCCAAGGCCACGGCTTCAAAGTTGACGGCCAACGGGCGCCGGGGAAGGAGATCCTGATTCGACGTGATGACTTTTCGATTGGAGAAACGCGTTGGAGCATTGAGTCCTTGAAGTCGCTTTCTGGAAAGGCGAGCGAAGTTTCCATTCCAAGGGAAGCGATGGGAATGGGCGATCCTCATTTGCTGGGTATGATCGGGGCCTTTCTTGGCTGGCAGTCGGTGATTTTCGTGGTCTTTGTGAGCTCAGTTTACGCGATTATCGCGGCGCTGGTGGCGCGAGTGGGCTTTGGGAAGCCCTTGCCGTTTGGGCCCTTCTTGGCTTTGGCAGCCCTGACGTGGGTCTTTGGAGGCTGGAAACTCTGGGAGGCTTATTTTGAGATGGTCACGGGTGTCTCGAATTAGAGGCATACTGCGAATTTCGATTGCGGCTGATCGCTGCTTGAAAGATTGGCGATCCTGTCGCTTATTCCTCGCATGAACTTGACCCGGACAGCCTACGGAACTTGGAGCGGTGGACGATATATGCACTTCGGCGAAGTGTTGGAGGAAGATCGCTATCAGCAATGTATCCGGGTCGCCTACGAATCCGGAATCCGGACTTTCGTCACGGCCGATGTTTACGGATCGGGTCGGGCCGATGCCGCACTCGGGGAGGCCCTCTCGGGATACCCGCGCGATAGCTATTGTTTGGTGGGGATGATTGGGCACGATTTCATTGATGGTGAGCGTGATGGCAGCAAGGGCTACCCGCGCTTCACGAGCCCGGCTTTGCGTCAGCCGGCTGGCTATCTTGATTTCCTGCGCCGTGCTTCCGAGAGTTCCTTGAAGGATTGCCGGGTTGATAAATTCGACCTCGTCATGCTGCATAATCCCGATGAGATCGGTTACACCAGCGAGGATGTTTGGAAGGCCATGAGCAAGCTCAAGGAGGAAGGCCTCACGGACCGGATCGGCATTGCGCCCGGACCGGCGAATGGCTTCACCCTCGATCTGCTCCATGTCTTCGAGAATTTCGGGGAGGTCCTCGATTGGGCCATGATTATTTTGAATCCCTTGGAGCCGTGGCCCGGTCAGCACGTCCTGGCATCAGCTAAGGCCAACAATGTCGATATTCTGACCCGCGTGGTCGATTACGGCGGTCTCTTCCACGGTGATATGAAGCCCGATCACGTTTTCCGTCCCGGTGATCATCGGAGCTACCGTCCCGATGGCTGGATCGAGCGCGGTTGCGAGCACATGGCTCCGATGAAGGACATTGCGGCCAAACATGGCCTGAGCATGATTCAATTCGCCTCGGCCTGGAACCTTTCGCAGGACCCTGTGAAATGTGTGGTGCCGACGGTCATTCAGGAAGCCGGTGATGACGCCGTGCCCATCGAAGATAAAATTCGCGACTATGGTTCACTGCCCGAGGATTTCACCTTCAGCGCCGACGAAGTCGAAGCGATCCGCGCGATGGGCGACAACACCGGCTGCATGATGCTCAAGGGCGCAAGCCATCGTCACGAAGTCCCAAGCGACCGCCCCGACGAATGGCCCATGCGCAGCGACCTTCTGGAGCTGGCCAGCAAATATGGCCTGACGAAGGAATGGTAAGCTCAATTTTCAACGTTGAGTTGGAAGCTTGGATTCTTGCTGTTGGGCTCGAATCTCTTTGATGAGCGTTTCCAATCTAGGAGATGTCATTGCGCCGTAGGGTGCAATGCTCCGTTCGAGGGTTTTGCTCTCAGGGGGAGAGTTGAGAGCGATAAATTTAATCGCGGCTTCGTAGCGTGCTTCGAAATCCTCCGGGATTTTTTTAGGGAATGCAATCGCACCTGAGAGGTATCCGATTCCCCAGTTTTCATTCAGGCTGTCTTTCCTTTGGCTGATCCAATCGCGGGCGGATTGTGAGTCCATACGGGCTAGGAGAGCGATTCCATGCGTCAGGTGGGAGAGTATATCTCGGTCGGTATAATAGGCCGTTTCAATGATTCCATGGAATCCTCCATACTCATTTTGGAAGTTGTGAGTGATCGCTAACTCCAAAAGTGTCTCGATTTCACGAGGAGATGAGCTTCGGTGGTGTAGAGAACGACGACTTCGCTTTTGTCGCTGTAGTGCTCTTTGATCCGATCGAGATGAGGGCAGTTGTCACGGGAGATCGGGCAGGTGAGAGAGCTGTGGATGAGGAAAAGTGGCTTGTCTTTCCAAAGGTCTGTGAGCGCGAATTGCGTGCCATTCAGGTCGTGAACTCTGAGGGCTTCGACCTTCTCCTCTATCGATGGTCCGGAAAGGGCGCGACGTGCCGAGTCGCCAGCCCATGTTTCGAAGCGGGGGGTCACTTTCGGGCGTCCCTTTTCCCCCGGTCCTGCATTGAGAGGGGCGAGGGGTAGGCAAGAAAGGAACAGGAGATGATGAACTATTTTCAGCTTGGACGTCGTAGTCGCTTTCATCTTCCCATGCGGAAGGGGTTAACCTAGCCGCGTGGGTGGAAATTCTTATGGACGGCTTTGAGGCGCTTTTGATCGACGTGGGTGTAGATCTGGGTGGTGGAAATGTCGGCGTGGCCGAGGAGTTCCTGGATCACGCGGAGGTCGGCGCCGTTTTCTAAGAGATGCGTCGCGAAAGAGTGACGTAAAAGGTGGGGATAGATGTTTTGATTGATCCCGGCTTGCTTGGCGCGTTCCTTGACGATTTGGCGGACGCGATCTGGTGAGAGTTGGGTGCCGCGAATCGAGATAAAGATCTGCGAGGAGGTTTTACGGGTGACGAGGGTGGGGCGCTCGTTGGTGAGGTAGGTGTTGAGTGCTTCGAGAGCACGGCCACCGACGGGGACGAGCCGGGTTTTGTTGCCTTTGCCAGTGACCCGGAGGAAACGGTCTTCGAGATCAAGATGTTCGAGCCGGGAGTTGCAGATTTCAGAAAGGCGGAGGCCCGAGGAATAGAAGAGTTCGAGGATGGCGAGGTCTCTGCGGCCGAGGCGTTTGGCGGGGTCGATGGAGGAGAGAAGTTGGGCAACCGTTTCGGAATTGAGAGTCTCGGGGAGTTTTGCCGAGGTCTTGGGAGCGAGGATGGGCTCGGCAGGGTCAATCTCGATGAGGTTGCGTTTCTGGAGGAAGCGGAAGAAGACCTTGAGGTGGACGAGGGTGATGCGGAGAGACGAGGCGTCGAGCTCGGTTTTGCGAAGGTGACCCAGGAAGCTCGAAAGTTCGTCGGTGCCAAGGTCCCGCCATTCTTTGTGACCGTTGGCCTCGCACCAGGGGAGAAGCTTGGTGAGGGTTTGTTGGACCGAGAGTTGGTAGGCCGTCGAGAGTCCACGCTCTGTCGCGAGATAGAGGATGAAGCTGTCGATCTGGATTTGCATCGATTTAAGACGCGAGGCAGCCGGGGCAATTTTGGACGGAATGGCCGGGGGCGACTTCGCTGAGTTCGGGGGCCCAATCGGTGAGGCAAAGGGAGGCATCGCCGAGGGTGTTCCGTGGTTGGAAGGAGCAAGAACCCGGGGGGCGGGAGAGGGTAGGCGGGAGGCCGGGGATGGTGTAGAGGCGTTCGCCTTTCTGGTGCATTGCGGGGATGCTTTTCAAGAGAGCCCGGGTGTAGGCGTGGCGGGGATTTTTGAAGAGGTCATCGGCGGTGGCTGATTCCATGACACGACCGGCATACATCACGTTGACCTTGTCACAGACCTGGGAGACGACGCCCAGGTCGTGGGTGACGAGGATGACGGCGGTGCCAAGTTTTTCCTGGCGGTCTTTGATGAGGTCGAGGACCTGCTTTTGGACGGTGACGTCGAGGGCGGTGGTGGGCTCGTCGGCAATGAGAAGCTCGGGGCGGGTGATGAGGGCCATGGCGATCATGACGCGCTGGCGCATGCCGCCGGAGAATTGGTGGGGGTAGGCTTGAATGCGTTTTTCGGCATCGGGGATACCGACTTCCTCGAGGGCTTCGATGGCAAGGTGGAGGGCTTTTTGGCCTTTGATTCCCTCGTGAAGTTCGAGTGGCTCCATGAGCTGGGTCGAGATTTTCAGGTAGGGGTTCAGCGAAGTCATGGGATCCTGAAAGATCATCGAGATTCGCTTGCCCCGGATTTTTCGGAGCTCTGCTTCTTTGATTTTTAGGAGGTCGAGGCCTTCGAAGATGGCGGTGCCGCTGTGGATTTTTCCCGGAGGCTGGGGGATGAGGCCCAGCAAGGAATAGCAGGTTACTGATTTTCCGGATCCGGACTCACCGACAATGCCGAGGGTTTCTCCTTTTTCGACACTGAAGGAGACGTCTTCAACGGCGTGAACGATTCCGTTTCGGGTGTGGAAGCGGGTGGTGAGGTTTTTGACGTCGAGAAGGGCCATAGCGCTTGCGCAGCTTGCCCTTTGAAGCCGCAGAGCGGAAGGATAAATCGACTCATCAAAAGATTGATCGTCGAGGTCGCTTTTAGCGGTCCAAGCGATCCTTCTTGGTGCGCGAGCGGAAGGAGATGGGAATGGGCAGTCCGTCGGTGGGGTGCTTTTCCTGGATCTGGTTGACGAGGTAATTTTGGTAAGACTCCACGATGAGGTGTTTGTCGTTCACGAAGAGGACATACTGGGGAACCGGGATGGCCTGGTAGCGATCGTTGACGGCGGTGGTGCCGTAGAAGAGTTTGAGGCGCTTGCGGTGGCGCTTGTGCTCGGGGGGCGGGAGTTTGATGAAGGCCTCCTGGAGGAGACGGTTGAGCGGGCCGGTGCCAATGACGGCCTGGGCGTTGTCTCGAATCCGGGTGATGGTGCGGAAGATGTGTTGGATGGCCTGTCCTTTCATCGCGGAGACGCAGACGAAGGGGGCGTAGTTGAGGAAGAAGAGTTCTTTACGAATGTGTTCGCGGGCCATTTCGACCCGGGCGCTCTTTTGGCCTTCGGGATGGAAGAGGTCGAATTTGTTAGCAATGATCAGGCAGGGTTTTTTTTCCTCTTGGATCATGCGGGCAATCTTACGGTCCTGGGCGGCGACTCCGGCGGCGAGGTCGACGACGAGGAGGCAGATGTCAGCGCGGCGGATGGAGCGCTCGCTGCGCATGGCGGAGAAGACCTCGATGGAGTCTTCCATGCTGGAGCGTTTACGGAGGCCGGCGGTGTCGATGATGTTGTGTTTTTCATCACCCCAGACGTAGGGGATGTCGACGGAGTCGCGGGTGGTGCCGGCGATGGGCGAGACCATGGTGCGCTCGTCTTTGAGAATGGCGTTGATGAGGGAGGACTTGCCGGCATTGGGTTTGCCGACAACGGCGATTTTGAGGCCGTCCTTGAGTTCTTCTTCGTCGGTGGCCTCGAGTTGGCGGGCTTCGAGCTTGGCGAGTTCTTCTTCCATGGCGTCTAGGAGCTCGGTCATGCCGCGACCGTGTTCGGCGGAGGTCGGGAGACCCATTCCAAAGCCGAGGCTGGCGAAGTCGTTGGCGGTGTTGTCGTGATCGGCACTGTCGGCCTTGTTCATGACGAGGATGACATTGGGCTTGGCCTTGCGGAGGAGCTGGGCGACTTCCTGGTCGATGGGGTTGAGCCCGGCGCGGGCGTCGACGACAAAGATAATGGCATCGGCCGAATCCATGGCAATGCGGGCTTCCATGGTGACCTGATCGGAGAACCCGTCCTTGTCATAGGCGCAGATTCCACCGGTGTCGATGAGCTCGCAGGGCGTTTCGGTGAGGGTGCAGGGTGCAGCGATGCGGTCGCGGGTGACCCCGGGCATATCGTGCACAATGGCGATGCGTCGTCCGGCCAGACGATTGAAGAGTGCGGACTTCCCGACGTTGGGGCGTCCGACGATGGCGACCTGGAATGGACTGGTAGGCATAGCTTTGGAAGTGCTGCTTAGGCTGACTTTGCCGAAAGAGCAAGGATTAGGACTGCTAGACCAGGACGGGGATGCCATCAGGCTTCAAAGCGTCGGCTGGAGGGCCCTCAAAGTGATCGAGGATGAATTTATCCCACTGGTCGCGGGTGGACTTGGAGATCTTGCTTTGAATCTTTTGCTCACAATCTGAACAGACCATCATGGGGAATGGGTCGAAGACCATGGTTTCGCCGAATCCCATGCAGGCGAGGGAGTAGTTCTTGAGTTTACTAACAGGGGTGCGGCAGGTGGCGCATTCGTTCGTCCAGTCGGCGGGTTGTTCGCTTTCTCCAAGCCGTTCGCTGCGCTCTTCCAGGTGGACGTTTTTCTCGAAGAAGGCGGTGATGCGCTGGCGGGATTCTTCCGAGAATTCCATGGCGATCTTGCGTCGGCAGGGGAGGCACATGGCGTATTCGAAGACGCATTCAGGGCCGCGGAAGACCTTGGTGACGGTGTATGGGGCGGCGATCTCGTTGAAGATGCCGTCGCAAGAGAGGCACTTCCGGAAGGGCTCGTCGTGCTCCAGAGAGTGGAAAAGGTGGGGGATGTCGCTCACGCCCTAGGATTACTTCCGTTTGTTACAATTCCAGTGTTTTTTACCATGGCTTTCCTTTTGGAAAGTTGTCAGACAATGAATCGCTGAACGAGTAGGGAATTTGGGTTGATAATGCGACCCGAATCGAAAGACTACCTACTTAGCAATCGTATCACCCACCACATTATTATGGACCAAGTCTCCAACAATCCCGAAGAGGGAGAAGATAACATCACTGAAAAAGGCGGTTCCGCTGGTTTGATCTTTTTGACCATCCTGGTTCTTGCCCTCATCGGTGCTCTTGCAGCCCTGCCGGAATTCATCGCAAAGTCAGAGCTGGTGAAGGCGGCGCTCGAAAATCCCGAGTGGTGGATGGATAATATCGGGGAATACCACCCGCTGATTCTCCACCTGCCGATTGGTATCGTCTTCCTGACCCTGGTAATGGAAGTCTGTAGCTGGCTTTCTTTTGGCAAATATCGTCCGATGACGGCGGTGGCCCTCTTCTTGGCAATCATTACGGGCACATTCGCTTGTGTAACTGGTTTTGTTGATATGCAGATCACTGGTAAATTTGGGGAAGAATGGGACAATCACATGTGGGGAGGAATTGGCTTCGTGGGGATTCTGGGCCTGGCATTTCTTGCCAAGGTTTGGGGTCGCCGGAATGGTTCCAAGGGACCCATTTATGGAATCCTTCTCTTCGGCGCTGCCGGGGTGATGGCTTGGGCTGCCCACATCGGTGGGGAGAAAGTTCACAAGACTGATCCTGTCGAGAATACCTTGATTGGACTTAAGTTGATTAAAGATCCCAATGCGTCCGCTGATGACGAGGACACTGCCGGAGATGCCGACGTTCCTGCGCCAGCAGTCGAGCCCAAGGACCGTTTGGCCTTCGCTCATGTGGTGATGCCGATTTTCAAGAGTAAATGCTTGATGTGCCACTCCAAGGACGAGAAGAAAAAAGGTGGCCTTCTTATGGACACCTACGCTGATTTGATCGCCGGTGGCTCCAGCCAAGATGGTGATGATTACCGCACGCTGAAGCCTGGAGACGCTGAAAAGAGCTACCTGATCACTGTCATCAATCTTCCGCTGGACGATGAGGACGATATGCATATGCCGCCGGCCAAGAAAACCCAGTTGGAGGCTCATGAAATCGAGCTGCTGACCTGGTGGGTGAACAGTATTCCTGCCAGTGACACTCTGGAAGACAAGACTCTCGCCGAGATGGGAGCTCCTGAAAACATCATCGCCGCAGCGGCCAAGCTGGTCACTCCCGAGGAGTTGCAGGCAGCCGATGAAGCGAAAGCTGCCGCTGAAGCGAAAGTGGAAGCCGATAAGACAGCCAAACGTGACGCTCTCCAAGCTTCATTGGATAACCTCAAAAAAGACGAAGCATTCAAGACTTCCTTGAACTACGCCTCGCAGGATTCGACGGATCTTGAGTTTACCGCGGTCAGTCTCCGCAAAGACTTGAATGATGAAAAGTTCACCAAACTGGCTCCTGTTGCCGAGGCTTTGACGTCAGTCAAGCTGGGTTCGACGTCTGTTTCGGAAGGGACTCTCGTTGCCGAACTGCCCAAGATGATGAACCTCAAAAAGCTCGATCTCGGGAATACCGAAGTGGGCGATGGCGTTCTCGATGGTGTCTCCAAGCTTGAGAACCTTGAGTGGCTGAATCTCTACGGCACCAAAGTGACCGACGCAGGCCTGCTCAAGCTCAAGGGGCTTGTTAATCTTAAGAAGATCTACCTCTGGAATTCCCAGGCGACTCCAGAAGGAGCTGAGGCGTTGAAAAAAGAGCTGCCTGGATTGATTGCTAATTTCGGAGCCGATGAAGGAGCTGAGAAGCCGGTTGAGAAGACTCCTGAACCGGAGCCCGCACCAGCAGTGCCGAAGCCTGAACCGGAGCTCGCACCAGCAGTGCCGAAGCCTGAACCGGAGCCCGCGCCAGAGGCACCAAAGCCACCGGCAGAAGCTCCAAAAGCTGCGCCAGGAGCCTAGACTTCTTCCGATCAAGTTGAAGGTGTTGATCGCAACTACCGAATCGTAATTTTATCAAAGCCCTTTCGCCGCGAGGTGAGGGGGCTTTTTTTATGCCGGGAATCCCCGGGTAGTATCCCCTTTGGTGAATTCGGCGATGTGGAAGCGATTCCCAAACTGGCTGGGGTGGATGAGGGTCTGGAATTGTCGAACTTCGGACTGGGAAGGTGAGCTGAGGAGCCAGTCTCGCCCGCAGTAAGTGAGGTAGCGGCTTTGGTTCATGAGGGGATAGGAATCGAGCCCCAGAGCCGTCGCAGCGCGTTCGACGGCAGTGAAGTTAACATCGGCGGTGAGGTCCCGGGTGCCTGGCTCGTCAAGGGGGTGAACGTTGGAGCGATGGCTCCGATAGCAGCGGAGGGTTCCAACGTGCCGGTCGGGGTGGTAGAGTGAGTCTTCATCAAGGCCGTAGTCGACGAAGATCATGAGAGCTTTTTCGAAAATCTCGGCGAGGGGTTTTAGAAAGTGCGGGAGGTCCGGTGATCCTTCGGTGACGTATCCATCGGGGTATTCGCCTTTGAGGGTGAATTGTGTATCCAAGGTCGTCCACTCGAGCTGATTATTTTCGGCAGTGACCGCTACCTCGTGCCATTCCTGAGCACTGTGGAGATAGAGTGGGACGGGGAGGGCATCGAGGACTTCGTTGGCCACCACAGCACCGATGGGGGCGCTGAGTTCATCGGGCGAGGAGATGACGGAGGCGAGGCTACCCAGTCGTGCGGAGAGCAACTGCCTGCGCGCGGGGTGGGGTTCGTAAACCTTGTATTGGAGGGCGTTGGAAAAATTGGGATCGATTGCGCTCGCACCGGAGAGGATGTCCTTGGCCAGTGATCCATCGTGCCCTCCGGGCTCTAGAACACAAAATTCCGCTGGAGATCCGTTGGCCACCCAGAAGAGATGGAGGCGGGCGGCAAGGATGCGTCCAAAGACGTGGCCAACGGAAACGCTGGTAATAAAATCGCCTTCTTTGGAGACTGTTAGGACATCGGGCCGGGAATAGTATCCACGATCAGCATCGTAGAGGCAGCGGGCCATGTAGTCCACGAATGGAAGGGGGCCCGTTTCTTGGATCGATTTGATCAGGTCGGGTGCTAAGTCCGAGGTTGCCTCCGACGTCGATCGGGGGTAAGGAAACGCCTGTTGCAGGCCTTTAAGATCAACTGGTTTGCGGATTGTCATGTTTAGCCGGAAGAACAGAAAAAAGCATAGGCGTTGGTTTTTCAAGCGTAAGAGTTTTTGGATCTTTTGCCTGATTTGCCTCGTCCTTGCCGGGATTGGTGGTTCTTACGCCGATAAGAAGCTCGATCCGTATCGTGAAACGGCCTCGAAATATGACTTAAAGCGCATTGGCGAGAAGGAGGAGATGAGCTTCATCCACGATCGTTCAGGGACGGAAATCGGGACGATGTTTGTGGAGAACCGCTTCTCGATGCCACTGGAAGATATTCCCGAGGTTTTTGTGAATGCAGTGCTAGCTCAGGAGGATCAGCGATTTTACGAGCACAACGGAGTCGACTGGGTCGGTGTGGCCCGGGCGGCTTACCTCAATATTCGAAGTGGCGGGGTGAACCAGGGAGCCGGTACCATTACGATGCAGCTGGCCCGAAAATCTTTTGACCTCCTGGGGGAGGCGAAGCGACTGGAGTGGACCAAGTATGATCGGAAAATCGTCGAGGCGTTTGTCTCGCTTCGAATTGAGGAGCACTTTCACGAGCAACTTCGCGATCAATTTGGTGAAGATGAAGAGGCCCACAAGAAGGCGGTGAAGAAACAGATTCTCGAAATCTATCTCAATTTGGTGCCCTTCGGATCCGGTTTTTACGGAGTCCGCTCAGCCGCGTTGGGATACTTCGGAAAAGAGCCTAAAGATCTTTCGATTCCCGAGTGTGCCTCGATCGTGGCTTGTTTGAAGAATCCAGTGAGGATTTCGCCTCTCCGGGATCCGGATGAAAATAAGACAAACCGTGATCACGTCCTTAAGCGGATGGAGCTCGAGAAAATGATCACGGAAGAAGAGCGCGACCAGATGATTTTGCAACCGGTCGCGGTAAATCCCAAGCCAATTCAACGGGGTAAGTCTTATTTGTATGAATTGGTGGCGGAGCAGGCCCGTAAGTTGGTGGGCGAGGAAGCTCTTTCGCGAGGAGGCTATACCATTCGGACCACGATTGATGCCAATGTGCAGCGGAGCGCTGAAAAGGCACTCTTGGACCATCTCGCCAAGGTCGAAGCGACCGAGGGATATCCCCACCCCAAGCACTCTGACTACGACAGGGAGAAGGGGGCGCCGGAGTATTTGCAGGGGGCGACTTTGATGATTGATCACGATACCGGCGAAGTATTGGCTCACGTCGGTGGTCGGGATTACGCCGATTCCCAGTATGACTTTATTCAGAATGGTCGCCGGCCTTTGGGGACGGCATTTTTCCCCATGATTTACGCCTCGGCTTTTGAGAACGGGCATCATCCGGCAACGATCGTGCGGGACGAGCAAATGAATGCCCGTCAACTGCCACTGGGCGGTCTCCAAGAGGGGGTTGTTGCGGAATGGGGGATGGAAATCACTGACCCTAAATATGAGGGCGAAATTACGTCTCGGCACGCCTTGCGGGAATCGAAAGTTGCCGCTTCGGTGGGCTTGGGACTGGAGGTTGGCCTCACGAAGGTCGATCAGGCGGTTCGTCGATTTGGGTTGAGTGCACCGGGCAATAAGCTTTTGAGCCGGATGCTGGTGGGATTCGATAAGGTGAGCATGTCCGAGGTGGTGTCTGCCTACAGTACGTTCCCGCGCGGAGGAAGCCGGGTGACCAAGACCAGCTATATTCGGGAAATCCGCGATATTGAGGGGAATCTGGTCTATCCCTTGGAGGGTGAGGCCCCGATGATGGAAACCCAGGAGGTCTGCACCGATGCAGCCGCGTTCCAGGTTCACAGTGTTCTCAACGATGTCTTGCAGACTGGAAATCTTGGTGAGGTTTCCAAGGGGCTTTTAGGAGCTCCCTTCCTTGGCGGGGGGAAATCGGGAACTCCGTATGGTTTCTCTGATGCCTGGATGGCGGGCTACAATAGCCGGATTACCTGTGCTGTGTGGGTGGGTTTTTACGATGGCGGTCGGAAGGCGATTCACAATCGGGCTTTTGCCAAGGATGTCGCTTATCCTATCTGGCAGGAGATGATGAATGCTGCTCTTCCTACTTTTACCGGAAGCGAAGTGGCCCAGCCCGAGTCGATCGAAAAAGTGCCGGTCTGTTCTGTTTCCGGTTTGAGACCGACACGATATTGCAGTGATTCCATTGAGAATCCTGAGACGGGTGAGCTGAGTTTTCGCTCGACCAGTTATCTGGAGTTTCTTCCGCGCGGCAGTGAGCTGGGAATCTGTGCTGTCCACGGTGGTGGGGTGGATGTCGAAGCCCTTGCCAATCAGGCCGAGCCACAGGGGTCGATGAATGTGATTCCGATCAAATCGCAGGCTCCACTTTTGTTGGGAGTTGATCCATACCTAAGCGAGAGACCTACGCTTGTCCCTGAGGATGCTGAGGCGGGTGTCTATCTCTTTGAAGAAGATTCCCTGACGGTGAGCGACCAGGTTCGCGGTGAGCGCAATGCCTTACTGCGGCTGACCCGCCCGGGTCGGTTTGACTTGCCGACCAAGGAAATCACCACGGATGTTCCCAAAGACTAGTATTTATGACGACCAAAATCCCCGACATGTCCAATCGCTGGACTGCCTTTCAGTGCCCTTCCTGCTTCGGGCTTTTTAGAATTCAGAGGTTAGATCTTGGAAGAAAAGGGGCCTGTCCGGTTTGCCGTTCGGTGATCTCAATTCCAGGCGATAGGATCCAGAGGGAAACTCTGACTGTTCCACCAGAGGTTTTGCGGAGTGAGCCTGTTAAGGCGCTACTGTCGAAGGTGGCCGTCGCAAAGACCATGAGTTCAGCGGAACTTGATGAACCGGCAGCTTCCGCTGCGAGTAGCCGTGAACGACGGAGAGTCTATGCTGGTGGGGCAAAAAAGCAACTGGATTGGGAAGAGGGAGATGATGCCGGGGCTCGTAAGGGCGTCTCTGGATACTTTATCGGGGTGGTCGCAATGATCGTGGTCTTGATCGCCGCAGGAGGAATTTATTATGTCCAAACGGCACCAGCAGGGAAACTTGGAGGCAGCACCACGATCGTCGGCGATGCCGCGTCTAATCTCGCCCTGGAACAATCACTCAAAACGACCGAGGCTGACGAACATATCGATCCAGACGTGATCGAAAAAATCGACGAGTATGCCAAATACGACCTTCAGAAGATCGACGATATCGTGAAATCCTTTCTGGAAAGTAGCTCGGTGGAGGAACGTCTCAAGTGGGTGCGCGAGCCTGAAAGGATCAAGCCCTTGATGCTGGAGCACTACGATGGAAATGAGATTACGCCTGAAGGCTATCGTTCATTTGATCGAAGCGAGATTTCATATCGAGGCAAGTATTTCACGGGCATGGTCCGGACGAAGGATTTCCTCGCCTATCCCATCGCGGTGATTCGCGAAGAGGAAGAAGGGGTTGCCAAATATCTAGTGGATTGGGAAAGCTGGACTGGATACTGCGAAGTGACGCCGGAGGAAGCGAGCGAGCTCAAGTCGACCGAGCCATTCTTGATGCGGGTGCTCCTTCGCCCCGAAAGTTATTTCAACTATAGCTTCAGCGATGACACAAAGTGGAATGCCTACCAAATGCGCTTCAGAAACAGCGACGAAGTCTTCCTGGCATACAGCGGGATTAAGTCTGACCAGGATGAGGCACTGAAGTTGGTCCGTAAGAATGGAGGAACTTCACCCTATCTGGTCCGAGTTCGTTTTCCCCAAGGGGCCCGTGCCGGGAACCAAGTGGAAATTGTCGAGGTCATCGGGGCTGGCTGGATCGCTGATATCAACGAAGAGGGGAAATGATTCATTCAATACCTGACAATTTTGATTCGCCCGGGGACAAGGCTCTCAAGCTGAATTTGGACCGTTCGATTTACGGAACCTTTGCAGAAATCGGAGCCGGCCAGGAAGTGGCAAATTGCTTCTTCCGCGCTTCCGCGACTGCCGGAACAGTGGCTAAAACCATTTCGGCTTACGACATGGAGATCAGCGATGCTCTCTATGGCAAGACCCAGCGCTACGTGTCCAAGGAGCGGGTGGTGGATATGGTCAATTACGAATATGAACTCCTCGAGCAGCGTTTGAGCGGGAGTCGCGGAGAGAAGTCCCGCTTTTTCGCCTTTGCCAACACCGTGAGAGCCCGCGGATATCAGGACGCCGGGGAATGTCATGGTTGGATGGCGATTCGCTATCAGATTCAGCCTAAACGGACCTCTGGAACGATTCTTATTCACGTCCGGCTTCTTGACGATGAGAACGTCGATCAAATGGAAGCGCTCGGCATTCTCGGGGTCAATCTGATTCACGCGGCCTACTTCCACGCCAGGGACCTCTCGGCTTTTGTGACCTCTCTTACCGAGTTTTTGGCTCCCGGGAGGGGCGAGATCGATATGCTCAAATTCCTCGGTCAGCCCTTCGAGATGGTGGACAACCGGATTTGTGCCCTTGAGCTGGTGCGGCAAGGGCTGACCCCGGCAACGGTGTTTCTCCCGGACGGTGAAGTCGTACAAGCGGCAGAGGCTTTTTATAAGACGCCCTTGCTGGTCTTACGTGGAAGCTTTCTTCCAGTCACCAATCTCCATCTCGATATGCTGGAGCAAGCCGGTAAGGGCTTTCCTCCTGCGGAAGAGACTTCGGAAGGAGCCCGACCCTATCGAGAGGTTTGTGAGGTTTCTCTGAGTAATCTGCTTCGTGACGGGGAAGTGGATTTATTGTCCTTTTTGGATCGTGCCGATGCACTTCAGGCCCTTGGCAAGGTGGTGATGGTTTCCAACTGTCCGGAGTTCCACCGTGTTGCGGCGACTCTTCGAAACTACACGACAGAGCCCATTGGGCTGATTCTTTCGATTGGGTTGCTCAACGAGTTGTTCAAAGAAAAGTGGTCCAAGAATCTTGCGGGAGGAATTCTCGAATCCTTCGGGCGTCTCTTTAAAACCGGAGTGAACCTGCTCGTATATCCATGGCAGAACCGCAAGGGCGGCGAGCAGGTGAATGCCGATAACTTTAAGACCGAGGATCACTTGGTTCATCTCTATCGGCACTTCCTGATCAATGGGATGATTCGGAATGTTGGTTGCGGTGATGACGGTCTGTTAGAAATGACGGGACGGGATATTATGGCGGCGGCGCGGGATGGAAAAGAGTGGGAGCAATGGGTTCCCGAGGAAGCCCGTTTCCTGGTTCGCAATCATTCCTAAATCATCATGAGCCTTATAGACACCGCCTCGATCCTCCTGACTCTTGCTGCAGTTTTTGGATACATTAATCACCGGGTCTTCAAGTTGCCCACCAGTATTGGGATTCTCTTGATCGGGCTCGTTTTGAGTGCCCTTCTTCTGCTCTTCGGAAACGAGAGTCTAAGGCTGAAGGCGGATGTCTTCGTTTCAGAGATTGATTTCAACCGGACCGTGATGGATGTCATGCTGAGCTTCCTGCTCTTCGCCGGGGCCTTGCATGTGAACCTCAGTGATCTGCGTGACCAGCGCAGAGTGGTAAGCATTCTCGCGAGTGTCGGTTTGTTGGTCTCGACTTTTCTTGTGGGGACTGTGGCATACTTCGTCTTTGCGTGGACAGGCGTGCAAGTCGGGTTCCTTTGGTGTCTTGTTTTCGGGGCCTTGATTTCGCCTACGGACCCGGTTGCGGTTCTGGGTATTTTGAAGAAAGTGGGGGTGCCGAAATCTCTCGAAACCAAGATTACGGGAGAATCCCTCTTTAACGACGGAGTCGGTGTGGTGATCTATCTCGCTCTGATCGGAGTCGCTGCTGGTGGAGAGGTCTCGGTGGGAGAAGTGGGAGGACTTTTTATTCGGGAGGTGGGAGGCGGAGTCCTCCTAGGTGGCGTGATCGGATATATTGCCTACCTCATGCTCAAGACCATCGATAACTACCAGGTCGAGGTTCTCATCACGCTGGCTCTTGTCACGGGGGGATACCAGTTGGCCAGTCATTGGCATCTGAGTGGGCCTCTTGCGATGGTCGTGGCAGGTTTGATGATTGGAAACCAAGGCCGACTCATGGCGATGAGCGACACGACCCGCGAACATCTCGATCTTTTCTGGGAGTTGATTGACGAGATCCTTAACGCTCTTTTGTTCCTTCTGATCGGTCTGGAGATCTTCGTGCTCGATTGGAGTAGCGAGGCATTTTTCGCCGGATGTATTTTGATCGTCGTCGTTCTCGCCTCCCGGATGGTTTCGGTGAGTTTGCCGGTGCTAATGTTGAAGCGCTCCCGTGAGTTCTCACCGGGCGTGATTCGCATCCTAACCTGGGGAGGATTAAGGGGTGGCATCTCTGTAGCCCTTGCCTTGGCTCTTCCCAAGGATGCGATCGGTGAAGAGGCTCGTCAGGCTATCTTGATGGCGACCTACCTGGTCGTGATCTTCTCAATCGCGGTACAGGGCTTGACCTTGAAACCGGTGATTGCGCGCTTAATAAAGTAGCTATTTCTTGCTCCGGTTGGTCGGGTTGATCCTCTTCTTGAGGAAGTCATCAAGCTGTCCGCAAAACATCCAGCGAAATTTCCGGGTGAAAATTGTCCGCATCAGGTTGGAGATTCCGTAGTTGAGAAAAGGAAGCTTGGTGGCCTTAACGTGTTTGTTGGCGGCGGTATTCAGATAGGGTGTCCCGTGACAAAGAGGGCAACGCTCGGTTCTGCGTTTAAAGAGAGAAAGTAGCCAGAGGAAAAGGGTGAGAACCAAGATGATGATGACGAGGAAGGCCGACTGCCGCGATTGATTGGCGATATAAATGCCAATGCTCGTGATGAAGCAGATCACGCTGATCAGGAAAAGGCTTCCGAGGACGCACGGATCAAGGGGCGCGGGAAAGGGACGGAGCGAGGCCTGACTTGAACGGGTTGCCTCTTTTTCGGGGGGGGGGTGGCATTTGATTAAGAGGGAGAGTTTCTAAGGCTATTTCGGCCCGTCAGAAATGAGAATCACGGGCTTCCAGTCTGGGAAAGAATTTTGCAATTGGTCTTGGTAGCTCGCAGCAAGGGCTTCGTCTCCCAGTGCGCGGGCGGCAATTGAGGCGCCGGCAAGAGCACGCGGCTGAAGGAAGGGATCGTCGGGAACCATGCTGATGGTTGTTTTGAATTTATTGAGGGCATCTTCCATCCGTTTTTGTTGAAGAGCGCCTTCGCCTTCGACGAGATGGAGTCCGGCCACGTGTGGACCCGGGACATTCATTTTCAGGCCCTTCACAGCTGACCTTAAGGCGTCCTCGAATTGCCCTAATCCCAACTGAGCTTCGGCGAGATCGAGATGAGCATCAGCAATCCAAAGGGGCTCCTTCTCGAGGGTGAGGAGAAGGTTGACCGTGGAGAGAGCTTTCTGAAATCGGCCGGTTTTGTTTTGGGATTTGGCGAGGATCCTCCAGACTCCGGCATCGGTTCTTTTTGGACGAGATCGATCGGTGGCGCGTTCCAGGTAGTTGGCAGCGATGTCTGTCTGTCCATCGTGAAACATTTGCACGCCCAGCCATGAGAGCATGAGCGGCGGAATGAATTTCTCCGGTGCCACCGAAAAGACCTCCTGGAGAGCTCCATGAAGAGCCGCTCTATCCCGCTGTGCAAAGGCTGATAAGATGAGGATATTTCCTGCAGGTTGGCTGTAGAACTCGGGGGCAAGGTCGCGGGCTTTGCGGACATACCGGGCGACATCGTCGTGTTTGTCCTGTTTGTAATAGCCCCAGCCGATCCAGTAGTTGGCATTTGCCACTGCTGATTTTGGGAGGTCTGGAAAATCGGCGATGAGACGTCGGAACCGGGCAATCATCGACTCATACTTTTTCTCTTCACGCAGGCAGTGGGCTGATCCTTGCAGTGCGAATGCAATCAGTTCGGGATCGGTCTCGAGCTGTAATAATTCTTCATAGTCACGGAGCGCTGCGGTGCGATTGCCCAGCGATGAGTACGCTTCTGCGCGCTTGGCGAGAACCGAAGCGCGGCGGTGATCTTCCGGGAATTCCGAAAGGAACCGGCCAAAGCTTGCGGCTGCGCGATCAAAGTTCCCAGACTCGCTGAGACTCCATCCACGCTTGTAAAGCATCTCGGGACGATACTCGGGATCAAGGTTCAGGGGATCGACGTTTTCGAGAATGACTGCGGCCCGATCAAAAGAATTCTGAAGATAGAGGATCTCGGCTTTTAAGAAGAGAGCCATATCAATCTCCTTCTTGAAACCCTTTGTCTTGCCGTAGATCTCCAGGAAGATGTCCACCCGTTCCGGTAGTCCGGGGTGCTGGAGTTGGTAGTCGCAAAGCAAGCATTGGAAGGAAGCAAGGAATGCGGTGTTTGAATTTGGGAGGGCCCGGTCAACCCGGCGATAGGCGGCGCGTGCTTGCTGATAGTCGCCGAGGTTAAAGAAGGCGTTTCCACCCCGCAATGAGCGCCGGGCTTCAACTCTGCCCGTCATCCCAAAGTCGCCCATTTTATAGAAATCAATGACGCGCTGGAAATCCTTCTTTTTGGAATAGAGTCCCATCAGGGCCGTCTGGGCCTTTCCTTTGTTCGAGGAAAGGTGACTCCGCTGCTCATCGGTGAGAGAAGGGTGGCTTGCGGGCATTTCCAAAACGGAAATTAAGTGTAATTCAGCAACATCATCCCGACCCAATTCCGCAGCCGATAGACCGGTGTAGAACAGAGCTTGGGAGCGATAGCTGCTGGCTGTCTGGACATCAAGAAGGGGCTCGAAAATATTAATGGCAGTCTGGAATTTATCAGACTCGTAGTACTGATAGCCCAGCATGAAGCGAGCCCAGTCACGATAGGGGTGGCCCTTGGCGTCGATGATTTTTTTGAGGGCGTCCTTAACCTCCTCGGTGCGATCAAGTTTGAGGAGACACTGCACCTGTTTGGTGAGGGCATTGTAGCGAAGGCTGTCCTCGCTGAGGTGATCAGTGGTAATTCCGAAATACTTGGCGGCCTCGGCCCAATCCTCTTCGACGTAAGCGAGGTAGGCCATTTGTCGAGCTGCGCTTCCTACATATGCGCCTCGGCGGAAGCGCTCAATCATTGTGCGGTAGGAGTTGCGGCACTCAGCGATCTTTCCGAGTGTTTGTTGGGCATGACCAAGATGGAACCAGGCCGCAGGTGCATTCGGGGAATTTGGATAGGTATTGAGATGCTTGATGTAGAGCCCGATGACATGGGTCATGTAGCGGCCCTTTTCATACGGGTCGGAATGGGCCTTTCCGGCCTCATAGTAGCGCTCCGCTTCCTGGAATTGCCGTTGCTCGTTTTCCGTCTGGCAATAGCCGGTGGCCGTGAAGAGCGTGCAAGTCAGCAGTGTGAAGAAGAGCCGAAAAATTGAAGGTGAATGATGGGTCACGGATGGCAAGGGTGAGGATGGCAAGGGTGAGGATGGCAAGCCCGGAGGCTGTAATCTTGCACGCCAGACCTGAAAGATCAACTCTTCCGACAACGGTAAATCGCCTTAATCGCTAGGAGAAATAGCTGAAATACGAAGACTTGCTTGATGGTGTGGCGCACCCTATCCAAGCGGTATGGAACATCATGTTTACTTTTGGTTGAAGGAAGATCGTCAAAATTCCGAAGGCATTCAAACTTTTGAAGCTGGCTTGGCTGCCCTCTGCAAGTCTCCCAATATTGCCAGTTCATACTGGGCCGGGCCCGCCGCCACTGCAGAACGTCCGGTGACCGATCACTCTTGGAGTTATGCCATTTCCCTCAAATTCGCGTCGATGGAGGAACATGACCGCTATCAAGAGGGGGATCCCATCCACGATGAGTTTATCGCTTCCTTTAAAGACTGGTGGGCCAAAGTCCTCGTCATGGATCTTGCGTAGAGAACCCACTCGAAAATAAATGAGGGTAAAGGAATTGGACCTTTACCCCCATCTGGATTATCTGCGTTTGATCAAAGCTACAACAGCCTTCATCACTCCCACGATAGTTGACTCCCGAATCCCGGCAAGGCGAAAGTGTCTAAAAGCCGGGATTTTTTTGGAGAAAATGACTGGGAATCATCGGGGAAAGAAAAACGTTCCGATGGACTTCGCCACCATAATGCCGGCTTTTCGCAACACCCGGAGATTGATTTCTGTCTTTTAGGAGCAAAATAGGGGCGGGGGACTTCTTGTTCCCGAAATTTGGGGCGATGCAAAACCTTGCTGGAATGCGTCCTTGATCGACTTGTGAATTTTTTCACAAAATCAGCTTGTGAAAAATTTCACAAGCTTCTAAAACCCACTCAGCGATGGCCAACTTCTTTCCCCGTTGGACAAATTTGATGCCGCTGAAAATTGCGGTTTGTCTAGGAGCAATCGGTGCCGGTGTAGTAGCCGGTATCACATATTATGCGACACCCAAGTCTCAGCGAGTCGGCTACCAGCCGACTCAGCCGATTCACTATGATCACAATCTTCATGTGAATCAGTTGGGCATGGATTGTCGTTACTGTCACAGCTTCGTTGAACACTCAGGGCATGCCAACGTGCCCACTGCAAACACCTGCTGGAATTGTCACCAGCATGTCGAAAAAGGTTCGTCCAAGTTGGCGGGGCTTTATGATGCGATGGGATTCGAGGGCGATGGCATTACCCAGCTCAAGGATACCGATGGAAACCCAAGGGAAGGCAAGTCTATCGAGTGGGTGCGTGTTCACAAGTCGCCTGATTACGTTTACTTCAACCACTCCGCTCACTTGAACCGCGGTATTTCTTGTCAAAGCTGTCACGGCGATGTTCATAAAATGGAGAAAGTTTACCAAGCTGAGTCTCATTCCATGGGATGGTGTCTCGATTGCCATCGTGATCCAGCCAAGCACATTCGTCCCCTCGAAGAGGTCTTTAATTTGGATTACGATCCGGTGAAGTATCTTGAAGAGAATGAAGTGATCGATACCGAAGGTCTGATCGTCGGAAAAAACGAGCGGATCAAAGACCCCGAGAAGTTCGGCAAATTCCTCGTCGCCCACTGGGGTGTTCAACCCAAAGAGTCCTGTGCGACTTGTCACCGTTAATTTTACCTTTCTGAGATGAGCAAACGCGTCTGGAATCCACCCATCCCGCCTCAAGAAGGGGATACTGTCACTGCATGGCGTAGTGTCGGCGAAAAAGAAGGCTCTACGACCTTCCGCAATCACCTCGACAAGGAGTTTCCCAATGGGGATACCTTGACAGAGGAGGAGCAGAAGGTGTCCCGCCGTAGTTTCACCAAGCTGATGGGAGCATCATCGGCTCTTGCTGGGCTTGGTTTGGCATCCTGCCGCCGCCCCGAGAGTTATATTGTTCCTTACAAGCAGGCTCCTGAGTGGGTCATTCCGGGTAAGCCTCTCTTCTACGCCAGCACACGGCCCCGCGTTGGTGGGGCTGTCCCCCTGGTGGTGACCACCTTCGAAGGTCGTCCTACCAAGCTGGAGCCTAACACCGATCACCCGGATAGCTCCGGAACGGATGCGCTGACACAAGCCTCTATCCTCGATCTCTATTCGCCCTCCCGTTCCCAGAAGGTTCTAAAAGGCGGCAAGGTTGCCACTCTCTCCGAACTAAAAGCAGGTCTTCAAGGTCTTGACCTTGCCTCGACCGCGATTGTGGTGGGGGCTGATGATTCACCAACTCGCAATCGTCTTGCCAAGGGGCTTGCCGCGAAGGGTGCGACGCTCATTTCCTACGAGCCGCTCACCGGAGATGCTCTCGATAAGAGTGTTTGCCAAGTCGTTGATTTCTCGAAGGCGACTCGAGTCCTTTCTCTGGATTGTGACTTCCTCGGCATGGACCCCATCGGTAATAGCCGCGTTTACTCTGCTGCCCGCCAGGGGGGGAACGCCAATTACGACCAGGAAGGTGATGTCGATGCCCTGAAGATGAACCGCCTATATCAGGTCGAGACTCAATTCAGTCTCACCGGTGGAATGGCCGATCATCGCCTGCGCGTCGCTCCAAGCCGCGTGGCGTTGATTGCTGAAGCTTTATTTAATAAGCTGAACGACAAAGCCTCATCAATTGCTGATGCCGAAAAGGAAGCAGCCTTCCCCGGAGCTGATAATGCCGGTGAGCTTTTTGATTCTTGGATCGCAGAATGCGCAGCTGACCTTAAAAAGGCCGGAACCAAGGCCCTTGTGCTTGCTGGTTCACGCCAATCCAAGGAGGTTAAGGCCTTCGCGGCAGCCATGAATGGCAAGCTTGGATCCGCAGCCGTCAAGGCGGTAAAGTCAGATCTCGGTGAATACGGCTCACTCGCGGAGTTGACGGCCAAGCTCGATGCCGGTTCGATCAAGAACGTCATTTTTCTGACTCCTGCCAACCCGGTTTACGATGCCGATGGCTTTGCGGCCTCTCTGGAAAAAGCAGAAGTTTCCATTCATTGGGGACTTCGCAATGATGCCACTTCCTGGGCTTGCGATTGGCATGTTCCTGCTGCTCACTATCTCGAAAGCTGGGCGGATGTCCGCACCGAGTCCGGTATTCTTTCTCTGATCCAGCCCATGATTCTTCCGCTTTACGGCGGGGTTTCCGAGCTCGACCTTCTTCACGTTCTTGGCGGGGGAGACTTCGCTCAGGGTGAATTCTCTCCAGCAATGGGCGAGGTGAAGACCACCTTCGCGGAGTTGACCGGCAAATCTGACGATAATGCTTGGATGGAAGCTCTCATGGAAGGTTTTGCGGCAGGAACTTCTTACGAAACTGCGGTTCTCGAAGCGCAGGCTCCTTCTGCCATCGCCCTTCCCGAAGCTCCATCTGCTAAGAAGCTTGAAGTCGTTTTCGCAACTGACTCTTCAGTCCTCGACGGTCGTTACATCGATAACGCCTGGCTGCAGGAAGCTCCAGATCCGATTACCAAGCAGACTTGGGATAACTCGGCGCAAGTTTCTCCCCAGACCGCTAAAGATCTCGAGATTTACGATCGCATTATCAAGTTGGAGACCCCAACTGCTGATGAAGCCCACACGGGTGAAAATGGTAGCCCGGGTGAGGGTGAAAATGCCCGTGCTCCCTTTGTTCTGATTAAGGTTGGTGAGCGCGAACTCGAAATTCCTGTTTTGATCGCCTTCGGTCAGGCTGACAACACGATCGTGATCCCTCTCGGATACGGTCAGGCTGCTGACGATAGCCGCTCCGGTGCGGTTCCTTTCGATAAGAGCCAGCCCGTGGTGAGTCACGTTGGTCTGAATACTGGATTCAACGGATACCAACTTCGTTCTTCCAAGACTCCCTACTCCGTTTCCGGAGCTACCCTTAAGATTACCGGTAGTTACTACAAAATCGCCCTGACTCAGGAGCACAACTCCATGTATGGACGCGCGTTGGCTCGGGAGATTTCCACCAACGAACTCGAAGGGAAGGGGAGCTATCGCGATCAGCTTAAGAATGTTAAAAAGCAGGGCGTGGATTCACACGCTCCGCCCAACATTTCTCTCTACAAGCCCGAGGGCGGCTTTTGGTCCAAGACCGAGCTCGCCAAGAAGACCCACCTTTTTGATGAAATTCACCAGTGGGGAATGGCGATCGACCTCAACACCTGCACCGGTTGTAACGCGTGTCTCGTTGCCTGCCAGGCTGAGAACAACATCCCGGTCGTTGGTAAGGATCAAGTCGCGATGGGACGTGAGATGCACTGGATCCGCATGGATCGCTACTTCGCCTCCCAAGAATACACCTACGAAGGTGGCCATAAGAAAAAAGACGGAGAAGGGAATAAACTGACGAATCCTGCCTGGGTGACTGAGAACCCTGAGTCGATTCCCCAGCCCGTCGCCTGTGTGCAGTGCGAAATGGCTCCTTGCGAAACCGTTTGTCCGGTCAACGCAACTGTTCACACCGAGGAAGGACTTAACGCAATGGCATACAATCGCTGTATCGGAACCCGTTACTGCGCGAACAACTGTCCTTATAAGGCCCGCCGCTTCAACTTCTTCGATTACAATAAGCGCAATCCTCTCATCAAAGGTAACCTCTACAAAGGACCTTTCGGAGAGAAGAAAGTGGGTGATGCTCCGCACCTTCAGCGTAACCCGAATGTTTCCGTCCGCATGCGCGGAGTCATGGAAAAGTGCACCTATTGTGTGCAACGTCTCGAGTCCGCCAAGATCAAGCAGAAGCAACAACAGAAGCACAACACGCTTGCTTCCGGTAAGAAGTCCACCGCCGTTGCTGTTGATCGCGCCAAAGATCTCCGCATCAAGACCGACAGTGTCAAGACGGCCTGTCAGGACGCCTGCCCAACGAGCGCTATTTCCTTCGGTAACTTGCTGGATCTCAAGTCCAAGGTTGTTGCCGCCAAAGGCAACGGACTCGACTCCATCAGAATCATTATGGGTGACGACTACGTCGAAAAAGAGGGGAGCAAGCGGAACTACGACCTGCTCAACTATATTAACACCCGTCCCCGCACGAGCTACTTAGCTCGTGTTAAGAATCCGAACGATAAGATGCCCGACGCGAAATTCCTTGGCCAGGCTACCATCAACCTTCACTAATCTGAGAATCCTTTCCTGCGACTGAACCCATGTCCGAAGCGACCACACAGTCTGAGAACAACACCTCTGCGGTGAAAATTCCCGTGCTCGAGCGCGAGAAGTTGATTCTCAACAACCGTTCCTACCATTGGATCACCGAGCGAATCTGCGGCGTCGTTGAAGGCCGTCAGCCATTCCTCTGGTGGATCCTGTTCATCCCCAGCGCCATCATTGCTCTTGTCGGAGTGGTGGGTGGACTGACCTATCTTGTTTCTACCGGCGTTGGTGTCTGGGGAAACACCAACCGCGTTATGTGGGGTTGGCCCATCGTAAACTTCGTGTTCTGGATTGGTATCGGTCACGCTGGAACTCTGATTTCCGCGATTCTCTTCCTCACCCGTCAGAACTGGCGGACGTCCATCAACCGGGCAGCCGAGGCCATGACAATTTTTGCCGTGATGTGCGCCGGTATCTTCCCAGCCTTCCACGTCGGTCGGGTCTGGATGGCTTGGTTCCTCGCACCTATCCCGAACTCCAATGCCATCTGGCAGAACTTTAAGTCTCCTCTTCTTTGGGACGTGTTCGCGGTTTCGACTTACTTCACCGTCTCATTAATCTTCTGGTTCCTCGGCATGGTGCCCGACCTCGCAACCATTCGCGATCGTTGCAAGCCTGGCATTCGTAAGTTTATGTATGGTCTTTTCTCCCTCGGTTGGCGCGGTGGCAACCGTCAGTGGAGTCACTATGAAATGGCTTACCTTCTTCTCGCGGCTCTTTCCACACCGCTGGTTCTCTCGGTGCATTCGGTCGTTTCGTTCGACTTCGCGACCTCAGTGGTTCCCGGTTGGCACACGACTATCTTCCCGCCTTACTTCGTGGCTGGCGCCATCTTCGGTGGTTTCGCCATGGTGCTCACCATCATGATTCCGGCCCGTGCGCTCTATGGTCTGCACGACATGATCACGATGAAGCACATCGATAACATGGCCAAGATTATCCTCTTGACCGGAACGATCGTGGGATACGCCTACCTGATGGAGCTCTTCATTGCCTTCTACTCGGGTGCCAAATACGAGATTGCGGCCTTTACCTACCGTGCGACGGGACCCTACTGGTGGGCTTACGCTGCCATGATGGGGTGCAACGTTCTCTCTCCGCAGATCTTCTGGTTCAAGAGCATGCGCGAAAACCTCTGGGTCGTCATGGCCGTAGCGATGTGTGTAAATATCGGAATGTGGTTCGAGCGCTTCGTGATCATTGTCACCACCCTGGCCCGGATGTGGCTGCCAGGTGACTGGAAAACCTATAGCCCGAGTAACGTCGATGTCCTGACTTTCGTCGGAACGATCGGAATGTTCCTCGCCCTCTTCCTGCTCTTCCTCCGCTTCCTGCCTTGCATCAACATTGCCGAGGTGAAGTGGACCCTTAAGGAGAGTGATCCTCATGATGAGGACAAGATCGCCCATCCGGACGACGGCGTCGAAATCATCGAGGCTTACCAATACGAATTACACGAAAACCCCGAGGGTGCGGCTCTGGAAGCCGGCATCGAGGTTGAAACCCCAAAGGCAGACAAGGCATGAGCACGAAAGTCCGCAGAGTATACGGCTATCTCGCCGAATTTAAAAACGCTTCCCAGCTCTATAAAGCTGCCGAGAAGGTGCGCGATGCCGGGTTTAAAAAGTGGGATTGTTATTCCCCTTATCCGATCCACGGCCTCGACGATGCCATGGGCGTGAAACGTTCCATTCTACCATACTTCGTATTTTGCGGAGGTGTGACCGGATTCTTGACCGCGATCGCCTTGGCCTACGTGACGCAGGTTGGAATCTACCCGACGATTGTGCAGGGCAAGCCCGCCAACATCTTCACCACCGCGGCCTTCTTCCCGGTGATGTTCGAACTGACCATTCTTCTCTCCGGCTTTACCGTTCTCTTCGGCCTTCTGGCCTTGATTGGATTGCCACGCTGGAATCACCCTATCTTCGCGAGCAAGCAATTTTCGCGTGTCACCGATGATAAATTCTTCATCGCCATCGAAGCCCGCGACGCCAAGTTTTCCGCCGAGGGAACCAAGGCGCTCCTTGACGAAATTGGTGGTGCCAACATCGAACTCGTGGAGGACGACTCCGAGTAAACCATGAAATACTTTTTTCTCTCTCTTCTCGCAGTCGCGCTCCTCGTCGTGGGGGTGTTCGGATTCCGTGGTGATAAGTTTTCCCAGGCTCCTATCGAGGTTTTCCCCGACATGGATCACCAGGATAAGGTGCTGGAGCAAACCACCTCCGGCTTCTTTGCGGATGGTCTGGGCTCACGCCGTCCGGTTTTAGGCACAGTTCCTAAAAGTGCTGACAGCGGTGTTCTTCCCATCGAGTTCGGGATAGGCCGTTTTGGTTATGCCTACGATGGCAAATTGGGCGATAAATACGGCAATGGAATGCCGGAAATGCTCAAGCTCGAAACCGAGGCTGACTCAGTTGCCCTCATGGGACGAGGTAAGGACATGTATGGCGTTCATTGCGCCATCTGCCACGGCTCGGCTGGTGATGGAAAAGGAGTCGTAGGACGTCACCTCTCGGATGCGGGGGTCGCCGTCGCAAATCTTCACAGTTTCCCACAGGAATCTCATCCTGATGGCTACATTTATCAGGTCATCTCTGACGGCAAAGGCCTGATGGGTGGCTACAAGCACAATCTCCCCGTGCGCGACCGGTGGGCCATCGTGGCTTACCTCCGCGCACTCCAGGCATCTGCCAAATAATTTTCATCGACTGATCACGACATGGCACATCAAGTGACATCCAAAGACATCCCAACCAACGGGGAACATCTGGAGAAAAGCAAAATTGCGAAAATCCAGGCAATCTCCGGCATCATTGCTGCCGTTGGTTTGGTGGGGAGCCTTATTTTCTTCTTTGTGGGAAGTGGGACTGCTCATGGTTCCTACGCCTTCTCTTGGCTCTTCGCGCTCTTCTTTGTGATTACCATCACATTCGGTGGGTGCTTCTGGACCTTCCTCCACAACCTTTCGAATTCAGGGTGGGGGACTTCAGTCCGCCGCATGATGGAGAATCTGGGATTCGTCTTCCCCTTCCTCTTTGTCTTCGCGATCCCTTTCTTTATCCCCGATGTGCAAAAGTATCTCTGGGAATGGATGCCTTCTTTCAAGGCTGCCGTTGCGGCCCATCCCGAACTGAGCTCCAGTGATGCCCTGCTTCATAGCTCCAACGTTCACGATCACCTTCTTGCCAAGAAGACCTTTTACCTGAATCCGACATTTTGGCATTTCCGCTTTATCGGTTTCTTCCTCCTCCTTGGCTTCTTTATCTGGTTGGTCCGAAAGTTCTCGATCGCCCAGGACACCGATCCAAATCCCGGCACGAAGAACCTCTTCGCCGCTCGTAAGCATTCGTCGTGGTCGATGATCGTGTTTGGTGTTTCCATGACCTTCCTCGCCCTCGACTGGGTCATGGCGCTCGATTTCTCATGGTTCTCTACGATGTTTGGAGTGTATGTCTTCGCCGGATCAGCCTTGTCTTCCATGGCGGTGCTCATCTTGACAGGACTCCTTCTTCAGAAGGCCGGCTACCTGAACAAGGTTGTCACCCAGGAGCACTACCATATTATGGGCAAGCTCTGCTTCGCCTTCACCGTCTTCTGGGCCTACGTTTCTTTCTCCCAGTTCTTCCTGATCTGGTATGCTAACATCACCGAGGAGACTCGTTACTTCCTTCTTCGGAACACCGAAAACTGGAACCTCGTCAGTCTCTTCCTCGTCTTCTTCCACTTCGCCTTGCCCTTCCTCGCGCTCCTTCGTTCCGACGTAAAAAAGAGTCCGAAGTTCATGATGGTTCTCTGCAGCTACATCCTCTTCATCCACGCCATCGATGTCTATCACATGATCATTCCCGAGAGGGGGCCATCGGTGGGACTCGTGGTTGACCACGCACCCCAACTCTGGATTGCTGGTTCATGGCTCGGTGACATCCTTGCTCTTGTGGTCGCAGTTTCCGGCTTCCTTTTCTTCTATCTGCGCAACCTGACCTCGGCTGCTCTTTATCCTCACCGCGATCCTCGTATCCTCGAGTCCGCCAACCTTCATAACTAAAGTCATGGACCACACCCGCGACAATCCTCTTAAGCGATTCAACGCCTTCTGGGTCGCTATCCTACTTGTGACGACCTTTGGAATCGGTTGTGTCATCCTTCGCCCGTTGACCCACGGGAAAGTGGATACTGCCTACGAGGCAGCCGCTGCGGAGAGGCTTGCTATCAAAAACGAAGTCATCAAGGCCGAAGCCTCGGCTTTGAATGTGGATGCCTTGAACAGCCAAATGGAATCCCTGGCCAAGACCTTGAACAGCAGCGAGCCGACTCAAGGTGTCATGCCAGTTGCCGGCGCTCTACCCGCTGCCACCGATGAAGTGCCGGTGGAAGAAGCACCTGTGGAAGAAACTCCAGCCGAGACGACTCCCGAGCCCTCCAACTAAATTTTTCTCATGTCCGAGACCAATCCTACAACTGAAACAAACGACATCGAGTTGCGTTCATCGATCGATCGCTCGCTTCGTCATCCGGTGATGTTCTTCTTCACCAGCGGTGCCTTGTGGCTCGCGGTGGCCATCGTTTTTGGACTCATCGCTTCCGCTAAGAAGCACGCTCCCCAGTTCCTTGACTGTTGTTCTTGGTTCGATGCGGGTAAGATTGATGCCGCTCACATGAGCGCGTTGATTTACGGTTGGGGATGTTCCGCAGCCTTCGGAATTATTATTTGGCTCATGTCCCGTCTCTCGCGCAAGGAGTGCACCTCTGCGGGAGTTGTTCTAGTGGCAGGACACATTTGGCACGTTGCCGTGCTTTTAGGAATTCTCTCGATCCTTTCCGGGAATGGTTCGGGGATCGCCTTGATGGAGTTTCCAAGCTTCGTTTGGCCCGTTCTTCTTTTCGCCTACGTGCTCATTACAATCTGGTCACTTGTTCAATTTCAGGTCCGTGATGCCGGGCACGTTTATGTCAGCCAGTGGTACCTTCTTGCCGGCCTTCTCTGGTTCCCATGGATGTTGCTGAGCGCTTACCTCTTTGTATTCACCTTCGACGGTAATCCTCTCATGGCAGCGGGGATCGCAGCTTGGTTTAAGAATGGACTCTTCCTGCTCTTCTTCCTCCCGACCGCTCTCGCCAGTGCCTACTATCTTGCTCCTAAGGTGACCGGCCGTCCGGTTTACAGCTACAACCTTGCCCTCTTTGGATTCTGGTCCCTCGCATTTCTTGGACCATGGGCTGGTATGGAGCGTCTGATGGGTGCTCCCATTCCACAGTTCCTTCCCTATGTGGGCGCTGCGGCGATGGTCCTGATTCTTGTCCCCGCAATTGCGGTTGGCTTCAATATTCTCAAGACGATTTATGGACACGGCGATCTTGTTGCCCAGAGCCCGTCCCTGCGTTTTACCGTTTCTGGAATCGTTCTCTTCATGGTCTTCGGTGTTCTCTCATTCGCTCTCCACACGGTCACTGCGATGAAGATGACCCAGTTTAGTTATACCGGATACGGTCTCGATATTTTAGCAATCTACGGAGTTTTCTCCCTCTGTGCCTTCGGAGCGATCTACTTCATCGTTCCCCGTATTACCTGTCGTGAGTGGCTTTCCCGTCGCTTTATTAACTGGCACTTCTTCTTGTCAGTCTATGGCGTGGCTTCCATCGTCATCTGCGCGATCGTCGGTGGTATCGTCCAAGGGCAGGGGATTGAGGATCTCACCCAGCCCTTTGGCACCATGGCTGAGCGCTCCAGTAGCTACGGTTGGGGTGTTACCCTGGCTTGGGGCTTCCTCCTGATCGCCAACTTCTTCTTCTGCCTCCATTTGCTCTTGATGTGGGCCCGGCTTGGTCGGCGTTCCTCTCATCCAACTCTCCTTCAAAAGCATCACGCTGAGAGCCCTCACGGCCCTGAAGGTGAAATCGACAACATCGGATCCGCCACGGCCTAACTTGTTCCCGCCTGCACTGACATGACTTTTAAAGCTTTTATTTTTGGAATGCTCGCGAGCTTCGGCTTACCTTGGCTGTTCGCAGTGGTTCTCCCTTTCTCCAAGATGCGTTCTCTCGAGCCCGTAAAGTTCGAGGAAGATGCCGCGGTTTCCGGCGTTTACTCGATCAAACGCGATGGACGTATTACGGAAGGATCCAAGATCTACGGACAGGAGGGATGCTACCAGTGTCATACCCAATTGATTCGACCTACCTATGCTGGTTGGGATGTCCACCGTGATGAGTGGGCGGGACTTCGTGTTTCCGCTGACAATGCAGAAGATACCCGACGTGAGACCCTTCCGACCGATTTCGAGGGAGAAAAGGTCGCCCATGTGGGAATTTCACGACTCGGTCCTGACCTTTCGAACTTTGGACGCCGGATCGGTTTCTACCTGAAACAGGGAGAGTATACTCCGGAGGAGTGGGTGCTGCTCCACCTTTATAATCCTCGCGGTTTGCCCAACTATTTGGACGATCAGCGGGTGCCCGAGAAATCAACCTGTCCTTCCAAGGGCGGAATGTTCGACGAGGTTCCTTCCTATCAGGCTGGAGACGATGCCTTGCCGCTGGCAACTCCGGATGGGCTTGCGGTTGTTCCAAATGACCGGGCCCGCGCTCTTGCCAGTTATCTTTTATCTCTGAAAAAAGACACGCTCGGCCAGCCCCTCCCAAAGGCCTTGAATTTTAACCCCGAGGCTCCCCAAGCAGAATAAGTCATGTCTGATCAATCTTCATCCAGCGAATTGCGTCCAGATCTCAACGAGAGTATCAACGTCGCTGTAGCCCACCAGTCGATCCAGGAGGCAACTCCTGCCGCTGGTCGCGAAAAGCGCCTGCTCGAAAACGGCATGGAGCCGGTGTCGCTTTGGCTCATTCTTGCCTCCGCAATCGTCGTCCTCGTTGGTGGAGCTGTCATGGGGCAGGGCGGTGCATTCTTCGCTTACAAGGAGGTCATGAAGGATGGCTACATGCGTTCACCTTCTTATGTTCAAGGGGAAGTTGTCTTGCTTCCTGCACCGGCTCTTGACCTCTTCCGTAAGGAGGGGCTCAAGCACTTCGGTTCCAAGTGCAGCGGTTGTCACCAACCCAGTGGTGCCGGTCAGCCTGGTAATGGCATTCCTCCTCTCGCTGGTTCTGAGTGGGTCAATGGGAACACTGACATGCTCGCCCAGATTGTTCTCCACGGTCTCAAAGGCCCCATTACGGTAGCTGGGGCATCCTACAACAACAACATGCCCGCGATGGGTGAAGGACTGGGCAGGAAAGAACTTGCGACCCTTCTCACCTATATTCGTTCGGAGTGGGGGAACACTGGTTCTCTCGTGACCATGGAAATGGCTGAAAATGCTCTCGAAATCGCCAAAGCACGGGGCTCTGACCAGGTGACGGTCGAAGAGCTTAAGAAAAATCATGACAAGATGCTGGATGGTGCGAACCTTGCGCCGGACACCCTTGTCGATCCAATCACTCTCGAGCCCGCAGATGCTGCTGCCGAGTAATTTCCAACCTTGATCACCACCTACACCATGAGTGCAGAATCCCACGATCACCACGACGATCACCATCACGTCCTTCCATTTTGGAAGAAGTATCTCTTTTCAACCGATCACAAAACGATCGGAATTCAGTATGGCCTCTCTGCGGGTGCCTTTCTGCTTTTCGGTTTCTTCCTGATGATCGTGATGCGGTGGAGCATTGCTTATCCTCATGAGCCACTTCCAGGTTATCTGAGCTGGATCTTCACTGACGGCTGGAAAGCCCGTTGGTTGGATGATGGCAAGGTAACAGGCGAGACCTACAACATGTTCGGTGCGATGCACGGAACAATCATGGTTTTCCTAGGTGTCGTCCCCCTTGGATTCGCTGCTTTTGGTAACTATGTCACGCCCCTTCAGATTGGTGCTCCCGACATGGCCTTCCCTAAACTGAACATGGCGAGCTACTGGGCTTACCTCGCCGGTGGCCTGGTCATGTGCATGAGCTTCTTTATGGAGTCCGGTGCCGCCAAATCTGGTTGGACCAACTACTCACCGCTGTCGGGATACGCTGACCGGCAAATCGTGAATCAATTCCTCGCCGGTCAAACTCAATGGCTGATTGGCCTGGTGCTCCTCATTACCTCGTCCTTGCTGGGCTCGGTGAACTTCATTACCACCATCATCCAGCTTCGTGCCAAGGGGCTGACCTGGATGCGCCTTCCGTTCTTCGTTTGGGCCATGCTCGTGACGGCCTTCTTGCTTCTCCTTGCTTTCCCACCTCTTGAAGCAGCCGGCATCATGCAGCTCATGGACCGGGTCACCGGATCCAGCTTCTTTATGCCTTCCGGTCTTTACTCCAAGTCTGATGGGGTTCTCGACCTCTCGGGTTCCGGAAGCCCTCTTCTCTTCCAGCACCTCTTCTGGTTCCTGGGGCACCCTGAGGTTTACGTCCTTCTTCTGCCTGCTATCGCCTGTGTTGCGGAAATCATCCCAGCTAACACCCGCAAGCCTCTCTGGGGTTACAAGCCTATGGTTTGGGCGTTGATCGTTCTCGGTTTCCTTTCTTTCATCGTGTGGGCCCACCACATGTACCTCACTGGAATGGGGCCGGTCATCTCGACCTTCTTCCAAACTACGACGGTCTTGATCTCCGTGCCTTCGGTAATTCTACTAACCTCGATGATCATCTCTCTCTGGGGTGGCTCGATTCGCTTCACGATGCCGATGATCTGGGCCGCGGCCTTCCTGCCCATGTTCGGAATTGGTGGTCTCACCGGACTGCCGTTGGCGTTCAACCTTGCTGACCTCCACCTCCACGATACCTACTATGTGATTGGTCATTTCCATTACGTGGTCGCTCCCGGAATTCTCTTCGGTCTCTTCGCGGGTGTTTACCACTGGTATCCCAAGATGACAGGTCGCTTCATGGACAACACCCTGGGGCACCTCCACTTCTGGCCTTCCTTGGTTGCGATGAACCTCCTTTTCTTCCCCATGCTCACCCAGGGAATGGCAGGCTTCCACCGACGTTGGTATAACGGTGGTGAAGGCTACATCGAAAAAACCGAGGGCGGAATCAACGTCTTTGGTCAGACCGTTGCCCAAAACATTCACCTCAACGAGGTGATGACTGCAGCGGCCTTGGCTCTTGCGATCTTCCAGCTTCCGTTCTTGGTCAATATGTTCGTCAGTTACTTCTGGGGTAAAAAGGTGACCAGTGATAACCCATGGGATGCTACCACTCTCGAGTGGGCAACTCCAACGCCTCCGGGGCACGGGAACTTTACCTTTGATGTCGCCGTTTACCGCGGACCATACGAATACAGCCGACCTGATCACGACAAGGATTACTTCCCACAGTGGGAGGAGCCTATGCGTAGCACGACGACTGAAGAATCACCGGTTGAGAAACCAGCCGAAAAAGTCAAAGCCGACGAAGGCAATAAGCACTAACTTTCCACCGCTCTACCAGCCTCACTTTTTTTGATCCATGGAAATCCCATTTGTCGTTAACGCCCGTAAAGACACCGGTCTCTTCAACTCGAAGGTCGGTATCTGGCTCTTCCTTGCCTCCGAGGTGACCCTGTTTGGTGGTCTCTTCTCGGGCTATCTCTTCCTTCGCCTCTATGCTGACTACCCCTGGCCCGAGCGTGCCCTGCCAGTCCTTCCCGGATTGATCAACACCTTCGTCCTCATCGGTTCCTCCGTCACGGTGGTCTTCGCATGGGCGGCCCTCAAGATGAGGGAGTGGAAGAAGTTCCAGCTCTACATGGCAATCACCCTTCTGTGTGCTTTGCTCTTCATGGTTCTCAAGGGAATCGAGTATAATGCAAAGTTCAATCACCAGGCCGTTCGCATCAGCGGAGGGAGCCCGGTTGAGGATTTCGGAATTCTTGAGGGGCACGTTCACTATGCAAAACTCGAGGGAGATCATCTAAAGGATGTTCCTAAGGAAAATAAGCATGATGAAGGTGTCTTCCCGGCCAATCGACTGATTTTCAAAGCCAGTGATCTGACGTTCGCGCTCAAGCGTCCTGCGCATGAAGCCTATGTTGAGATGCTCCTTGAGCAGCTTCCCAAGGAGAGCTCGATCAAACTCGTTGATGACTACGTTGTGAAGGGTGAGACTATTGTCGAGGCGGGTGCAGCTCTCTCTGTTGACGTTCTTTCCAAGCTCGAAGATTCCTTCCTTGATGCCCGTTCATATGATTCTAAAATTCGGACACAGTTCGAAAAAGCCTCGTGGGCTTGGATTCGTGACGAGCAGGGAGTGACGGAAATGTCGACCTATGTCGTCGAGTCTGATCTCTGGAAAGATCGCCGTGCCGAGGATGTGAAGGCTTATTCGCCGCTCATGTTAAGTCCCGCCGCAGAGGTTGCCTTCAAAATCGATCCTCCATTCAATCTCGTTCTTAAGCCCAATGACACTCCACCAGGCTTGCGCTCCAGCGGGCAGGTTCGCCTCCGCGACGACACCGTCGTGAAGGGAGAGATGCTTGATAGCCCGATCATCATGGCGGTTGACGCCATCGACTTCCGTCACACCGCACAGCGCGCCGAGAAGGAAGGCATTGATCCAATGGAGGCGATCAAGACCAGCTGGGTTCTGACTCATAAAGCGGCCCATCATGATGGGGAAGGGCATGATAAAGAGGATGACCGCAACGAACTTAAGAAGGCGTGGGATTGTCACATGGCGTGGCTGAAATATGAAAAAGATCGCCTCGATGAGAAGAGCGATAAAAAGGGATTGAAGGGCGATGATCGTTATGTCCCGACCACCAACGACATGTATCGGGTGAACTGGGACCAGATGCTCGCTTACATGAAGCTCGATTATGACGAAAAGGCGGTTTCCGCCGCTTCGGAGGACGGGTCACTCTATAGCACCCATCTTTTTGATCTCAGTGGTTTTGCCGGGGCCAATCACTCGAAGCATACCTTTCCTCACGTGGAAATTCCGCGTGACAAGGTCGGATTCGAGTCCACCTTTACCCCAAAGTGGAGCACGTATTATGCGATCTATTTCACGATCACCGGTCTTCACGGACTTCACGTGATCGGGGGAGCCCTGGTTCTTGGATATTATCTCTTCTTCGGACGGAAAATGTATGACTCCAATCCAGAGTGGCTTGCCAACCGCGTTGAAGTCGGTGGTCTGTTCTGGCACTTTGTTGACCTTGTTTGGATCTTCCTCTTTCCGATCCTCTACTTGATGTAATCAACCTTCCAACCTGATTTTAACTCTTAAAAACTCTCTTTTCCATGGCTGATTCACCTGAAGAAATTAATAAGAAGAAAAAGCTCTACCTGGTCATCATGGGTTTGCTTTTCATTTTCACCGTAGTGACCGTATTGGTGGCTACCGTCGAGCCGCTCGATTTTGGGGGGCATGGCTTTGATCACGTCGATGCGACCATCGGGCTTTGTATCGCTGCGTTTAAGGCAACTTTGGTGATGCTGATATTCATGCACCTCAATCATGAGAAGAAGCTCATCTACTTTTTCTACGGGTTGGGTTTGGTGATGGCTTTTTTCTGTATGGCCCTCATTGGCTGGGCTAAGTATGATCCAATCCGCTACGGAAGCTGGGAGCATGCTGATGGATTCTACAATCCTGAAAAACCGACGACCAAGCCTCATCATTAACCAGCCAACACTATGTCTATCAAAGGTTTTCACCTCATCTTTATCTCAATTGCTGCTCTCTTTTGTGCAGGATTTGGGGTTTGGGCTCTTTTCTTCGACCAACAGGATTCGGGGATGGCGACCAAGGCCGCAGGCGTTGTGACTTTGATTACCTCCGTTGGGCTCATTTTCTACGGGATCTATTTCCGCCGTAAGTCCAAGAACATTATCGTTTAACTCAATTATCTCATGATCACTTCTTCAATTCTCGCTTGTGCAACGTGTGCCGATGCTTTCAAGCATGGTGGCCAAGATGCTGCCGGTTGGTCGATTGCCGTGATGCTCATGGTAATTATCCCTCTCGTTTCCGGGGTTCTCTGGGCAATGATCCGAATCGCCAAGCGCGAGAATGCTTCCCTTGATCCCCGCTACTGCGACGATTACGTCGCGCCTGCTTCCCATTCCTAATTTTTCACACCATGTTTACTGCACTCAACTGGTCCAAATGGCTCGGCATCCCCGAGAACTACTCAGATCACGGTGGTAATGTCGACCACCTCATCGATATTGTTCACTGGTTCATGTTCGCTCTCTTCGTGGGTTGGACCCTGTTCTTTCTTGTGTGTCTCTGGAAATTCCGTGCCAGCAAGAGTCCCAAGGCGAGCTACCATGGTGTCACCAATCACGTTTCCAGTCACTTGGAGATCGGGTTGGTGATTATCGAGGCCGTTCTGCTTCTGGGCTTTGCGTTCCCGCTTTGGTGGGAGCGGACAGATCAATTTGAAGAGGTTCAGAAGACCGACCCTGTTCGGGTTCGGGTTGTGGCTTACCAATTTGCCTTCAACTATCACTATCCAGGAACTGACGGGAAATTTGGTCGTATTGATCGCACCTTGGTGAGCACCGTGGGAGATCCGTGCATCGATCCCGATGACCCAAATGGTCACGATGATTTTATTTCCAGTATCTTGAAGCTTCCGGTCGACCGGAATGCCATTCTTCAGATCACCTCGACTGATGTCATTCACAACTATTCCATTATTCCAATGCGGATCCAGCAGGATGCCATTCCTGGTAAGGATATTCCGATGTGGTTCAGGCCCATCAAGACCCTTGAGACTAACGTGGTCTGTGGCCAGCTTTGCGGCGAGGGACACGGAAACATGAAGGGAGTGATGGAGGTTGTTGCCAAGAAAGCGTTTGATTCCTGGGCTGCCGAGCAGAGCAAGGCAGCTCTCGAGAAGCACAACGATGCTGCCAAGGCTGAGGGCTTGGCTCGAAACTAGATCCAGAGCTTCCCGAAATTTTAGACGGCTTTGGGCAACCTAAGCCGTTTTTTTGTGGGCTCACGAATCTTCCCGTTCTACATTCCACACCTCGCCTGCAATGACACCGCTTTTCCGAAAGATCCTGGGAATGAATTGGGTGCTCGTCCTCACCATGTACGGGCTCCTGTTCGTTGGGGTCTATGCCATTGAGAGTGCGGCCCGGCACTTGCCAGCTCCGGACGGGATGACTGGTGGTGAATTTTTTGCAGGACGTCACAAGATGTGGATGGCGATTGGAACAGTTGTCTATTTTTTCTCAGCATTGGTGGACTATCGTTGGGTTCGTTGGTTGGGCCTTCCGATGTATCTCGTCGGGCTTGCTCTAACATTCAAGGCGATGGAAGTTGATGATGATGTTCACCGTCTTGATTTTGGACCGATCAGTTTTCAGCCCGCGCAGTTGGCCATCGCGGCCGGAATTATTGCAATCGCTACTTTGGCCCAAGAGCTTCCCAAGCTCCATCGGTTTTTCGCCGAACCCTCGTTTCGAGTGTTACTCATCGCCGTCCTTTCAGGGGTGCCATTTTTGATGGTGGTGAAGCTGGGCGATATGGGCTCGGCGTTGGTTTGGGTCCCGGTTGCTCTGGTGGCCCTCCTCGTAAGCGGTATTCCGTGGCGGTATTTGACCTTTTTAGCTTTGATGTCGATCGGGTTTACGGCCATGAGCTATTACGTCATTCTTCCTTCGGTTTCGGAACGTGGAACCGAGCGAATTGAGATGTATCTCGAATCAGTAAGCACAGGGGTGGTTGAGAAAACTGATAAGAACTGGGCCCCTTACTGGGTTTCCACAACGGTTGGCAAAGCCGGTTGGAAAGGTCTGGGTTGGAATGCGACCGAAGAGCGAGGCTCACTTCATGATAAGCGCTACATTCCTTGGACGACGGCCCACAACGACTATATTTTTGCGGTGATTGCCGAGGAACAGGGATTTCGCGGCGCCTTGCTGTTGGTGACGGCATTCGCGCTCCTGCTTATCCAGTGTCTCTTTATCGCGTTCTATAGCCGGGATTTGGCCGGGCGGATTATTGTGGGGGGCGTTGTTGGGCTCTTCTTTGCTCACATGTTTGAGAGTATCGGAATGTGCGTGCTCCTGACGCCGATTACCGGAATTCCTCTTCCTCTCGTCAGCTATTCCGGAACTTTTGTGGTGATTTGTATGTTCCTGCTGGGGCTCGTGCAGAGTGTGTGGGTCCACCGAAGCAAGTATCGCGAAGTCGAGATTTAGACCCAAGATGGGTGCGCGAAAAAGCCCGCCGGGTGAGGCGGGCTTGGAGAATCTTAAAAGGGAATATCGTCGTCGCTTGGCTCCGGTTCGCTGTCGAAGGTTGAGTCAAATGACCCAGGAGGGGGATCACTGGGGTCTGCGTTGCCACCGCTACTTCCACCACCGTTGTTTCCGCCGCTACCGCCTTCGACCTTCCAGGCGTTAAGGTTCACGTAGTATCGTCCGTTGTATTCGTTTCCACGAACATCAAAGGTGACTTTGACTTCATCGCCGATGGACAGGGAATTGAGCAGATCGATTTTATCGCGGACGGTTTCAAATTTCACCATTTGGGGATATTTGCCGTCGGGAACTTCGATCACGAATTCGCGTTTTGCGAATCCACTGGCGAAGGTTTGAGTGTCTTCTAGGACTTTAAGGGTTCCGGTAAGTTCGAAAGAGTTGGCCATGATTCTGTGTGTTTAAATGTGTTTAAATATGTTTAGCGGAAGTGACGTCGAATTTCAAAGTTCTCTTGCCCCCAGACAAGGACGGAGTTGGGAAACTCGTCTTGAAATTCTGGGAAGAAGGTGTCGCCTTCGTGTGATTTGGGAATGTGAGTGATGATGATGTCATGGAGGATGGGCATGAAAAATTTGTAGATCTCAGCTCCGCCAATGACAAAAACCTGCTGATCAATGAGCGGGTATTCGTTGAGTTCCTTGGGGTGGTGGATGGCTTCGACCCCGTCATGATGCCAGGCCGGATCATGGGTCAGGACGAAATTCTGCCGGTTGGGGAGCGGCTTCCCGATTGATTCGAAGGTTTTGCGTCCCATCACAACGGGGTGTCCGATGGTTTGCTTTTTGAAGAATTTGAGATCTTCGGGAAGGTGCCAGGGCAGTTTTTCATCCTTCCCGATGACCCGCTCGGGGGTCATAGCAACAATTGCGGTGAGTTTCATACGGCGACAGCAGCTTTAATGTGAGGATGGGCCTCGTAATCGACCAGCTCAAAGTCTTCGAAGGTAAAGGAATCGATGTCTTTGACCTCCGGATTCAGCTTTAAAGTCGGGAGGGGTAGGGGATCCCGGGAAAGTTGTTCGCGGGCTTGATTGAGATGATTTGAATAGAGATGAAGGTCTCCGAAACTGTGCACGAAATCCCGTGGCTCGTATCCGCAGACTTGAGCGATCATCATGGTGAGGAGCGCGTAGGAAGCGATGTTGAAAGGAACACCGAGGAAGAGGTCGGCACTCCTTTGGTAAAGCTGGCAGCTCAGGCCCGGGCGTTCGGATTCGGGATTATGGACGTAGAATTGAAAAAGGAGGTGGCACGGTGGAAGGGCCATTTGGTCAACCTTGCCGACGTTCCAGGCCGAAACGAGATGGCGTCGGGACGTGGGGTTATTCTTGAGGCCTTCGATCAGTTCGGCGATTTGGTCCACGCTGGATCCATCCTCCTTCGGCCAGGAGCGCCATTGTTGACCATAGACGGGTCCAAGATTTCCGTCCTCATCAGCCCATTCGTCCCAGATTCGAACCTTGTTCTCCTTGAGGTAGGCGATGTTTGTGTCCCCTTTGAGGAACCATAGGAGTTCGTGGATGATGGAGCGGAGGTGGAGCTTTTTGGTTGTGAGACATGGGAAGCCCTTTCGCAGGTCATAGCGGGCTTGCCGTCCAAAAACGCTGAGCGTTCCGGTTCCGGTTCGGTCTCCCCGTTCTTCGCCGTTTTCGAGAACGTCGGTGAGAAGATCGAGGTAGGTCTGCATAGGGAAAAGATGGGATATCCGTCGCAGGTGGCCAATGAAGAAAATCGAAATTTCAATCGTGGGACGATGGCTTCCGTCGATCCTCTTTTTTTTGACCGTGCTGGCGCTTCTTCTCGACGTTCCGGGCCCGGGCCCGGATCGAGGGACGGCGCTTTTGGCGGCGAACCTTTTCGCGAGCTTGTTTGCGGGCTGTTTTCTTAGCCTGAAGAATTTCTTCCAGGCGGTCGCACAATTCCTCCCGTGCGAGGAAGCGATTCATCTCACGGGATCGCTCCCGTTGGACTTTGACTTCCTGATGGGTGGGAGGGTGTTGGAGAAAGACGCAGGACGAGGTCTTGTTGACCTTCTGCCCACCGCTGCCGGTGCCGCGGATAAATTTTTCGATGAGGTCATCTTCGAAAACTCCGAGGGAATTCATGCGCCTTTCGAGCGCCTCTTTTTTATCGGACGAGAGCATCGAGATATCCTTTCACAGCTTTGGTGATTTCACCGGCCACGTCTGCACGGGGTGTCGCAAAAGGCGGAACGAACCAAGGGTAGGAACCAATAACGTCGGTAATGACCGCAATTTCGCCATCACAGTTCTTATCGCCACAGCCGATACCGATGGTGGGAATCTTTAGGATTTCCGTGATTTTTCTCGCGGCTTTTGGGAGCACACTTTCGAGAACGATGGCGAAGGCTCCGGCTTCCTGGAGGGCCAGCGCCCCTTCGAGAAGAGCGTCAGTCTCTTCGTCAGTCTTACCCTTCTTCTTATATCCGCCCTCTTCTTTGACTCGCTGGGGGAGCATGCCGAGGTGTCCCATGACGGGAATCCCGGTGTCGACGATCGCTCTGACTTTCGAGGCTTGCCGGACTCCACCTTCCAGTTTAACGGCCTGGGCGCCGGATTGCACCAGGCGGCTGGAATTGGTAACGGCCTCCGCAGCAGTGGCGTAGGTATTAATTGGGAGATCGCCGACGATGAGGGCCTTTTTTGCGCCACGTGCCACGGCCCCGGTGTGGTGGCACATATGATCCAGGGTGACATGCGTGGTGTCCGGATAGCCCAGGACGACCATCCCCAGAGAATCGCCGACCAATAGGATATCAACACCAGCTTCATCAAGGAGGCGGGCCGTGGCGTAGTCGTAGGCCGTGAGCGCAGAAACAGGAGAGAGCCCCTTTTTAGCAGCGATCTGGTTTGCTTTCTGAATCAGAGGCATATCGGAACTCTACCACACAGTTTGGATGATGTTAGGCTCCGGTTCATCCGAATCGAGTTTTCGTAAATGTTCACCTACCGTGGTTTCATCGCCCGGGAGGACGAGATTGGGGCGGATATCGGTCAAGGGTCTCAGGACAAAGCGCCGGTCAGTCAAGCGGGGATGGGGAAGAGTCAGGAAGTCCTCGTTCACGATCGCGTCGTCAAAGTAGAGAATATCCAAGTCAATGATCCGCGGGGAGTTTCGCTCGGGCGCAGGAGTGCGTCCCAGTCGCCATTCGATTCCCTGGGTCGCCCGGAGAAGATCCTGGGGTTTGCCAATGAAATCGATTTCTACGACGGCGTTGTAAAAATCGGGAGAGCTGGACGGGCAATCCACGGGTTCGGATTGATAGACTGATGACTGCATGAAATTGCTTCCCGGAGGCATCAGGTTGACCAGCATATCACGCGCCTTGCGAAGATTCGCGAGGCGGTTGCCGAGATTGGTTCCCAATGAGATGCCGGTCCTGTTTGCCATAGGTGTGTTTACTTAAGGCCGAGGACATCCTGCATGTCGTAGAGTCCGGACTCCTGGTTTTGCAACCAGAGGGCAGCACGAACCGCGCCGGATGCGAACGTCATTCGAGAAGAAGCTTTATGCGTGAGCTCGAATCGTTCTCCTGCGGCAGCAAACATGACGGTGTGGTCGCCCACGACATCGCCACCACGCAGAGTGTGCATTCCGATTTCACGGGCAGGGCGGGGGCCGGCATTTCCAAAACGGCCGTGGACGATGTCGTCTTCGTATGAAGTCTTTGTTTCTTCGTTCAGGATTTCAAGAAGGGTGCGCGCGGTTCCGGACGGCGCATCGACTTTATGGCGATGATGCATTTCCGTGACTTCGATGTCATAGGCCTCGTTGCCGAGGATAGCAGCGGCCTTGCGTGTCAGGTGGAAGAGCAGATTGACGCCGGTCGAGAAGTTGGAGGCATGCACGATGGGAATGTGAGCCGAGGCTCCTTTGATCGCTTCGCGTTGTGCTTCGGAATGCCCAGTCGTTCCGATGACGAGGCGGACCTTGGCGGCGACCGCTTTCTCGAGGAGTTCATTGGTGAGTTGGGGGAGCGTGAAGTCGATCACGGCATCGGTTCCGGCGAGGGCCTTGATGAGATCTTCACCTGAATCGTGTGTGAAGTGAACGGTGGTATTTGCTTCGGCTTCAATGGCGGCAAGGACGGTTTGGCCCATGCGGCCGGAGCGTCCGGTGACAGTAATGTTCATGAACGGGAAGATTTATCAGGAAAGTGACTTTGTCTAGCAGGTTCCGTGTCGGGTGTGCTTGACAGAATCGTAGAATCGAGAAAGACTTCGACCGCTTTCACGAGAAGCAGCCGGCGTGGCGGAATTGGTAGACGCGCGCGATTCAAAATCGCGTTTCCTAGGAAGTATGGGTTCGATTCCCATCGCCGGTATTTCTTCTCTTGAAGACTACTATTCAACGGGTTGTTGAATGTGAGGCTTGGGTGGTTTTCGTTTCATACACCCAGTCATACACCGTTCGATTTAATTCGATGACTTCCACGAGGTAGACTTCAGGATCAAGGTCGTGGACTTTGCAGTTTTCGATGAGCGGATAAAAGAGGGCGGAGTCTTTGCCAGCTTTGGCACTGCCCATGAAGAGGTAGTTCTTAAGGCCGAGTTTCAGGGGGCGGATCGCGTTCTCGATCCGGTTGTTGTCGATTTCAAGTTCTGCATTCAAGATGCTGACTTCCATTTTATTCTCATTGGTTCCGAGCGTAGGTGAGCGCTTTGCCAAGCTTGCTTTGGGGCAAGGTTGGAGCCGAGGGGGGGGTGATCCTCGCCTCCGCTCGCCTCCGCTCGTCCCCTGCGGGCTCCCGTTGGTCCTCTTTGTCGCTCCGCTCCAGTGGTCGATCTGGAGGGCGTCGGTGTCTAATACTTCGGCTTTGATCGCTTCATTGACGGGGCGCAGGAGGTCGGCGAGTTTGGCTGTCCTGGTGTTGATGGTGCTCGCGGCTTTCAATCTCGCGGTAGGCCTCCGGGTTGGCCTTGACCTCATCGGGGATGAGTTCTTCAACGATGATGCTTTTGAGGCCATCGGAATATTCGATGACGAGCCGAGACTGGATCACGCCGG
>CAWUTG010000074.1:0-39421 GCA_963925135.1 uncultured Verrucomicrobiales bacterium
AGGAGGTCTTTGACGACGTGGCCGTGGACGTCGGTGAGGCGGAAGTCGCGGCCGGCGTGGTGATAGGTGAGGTGTTCGTGGTCGAAGCCGAGGAGGTGAAGGATGGTGGCCTGGAGGTCGTGGACGTGGACCTTTTTGTCAGCAATATGGAAGCCGAAGTCATCGGTGGTACCGTAGGTGCCGGGTTTGGTGCCGCCGCCAGCCATGAGGGTGGTGAAGGCTTGCGGGTGGTGGTCGCGTCCGGCTTGGCGGCCAAGGGCGGGATTGGTTTCGACCATGGGAGTGCGTCCGAATTCGCCGCCCCAGACGACGAGGGTTTCATCGAGAAGGCCGTGGCGTTTGAGGTCTTGAATGAGCGCGGCGGTGGCTTGGGCGGTTTGTTTGCAGTTGTTCTCGGTGCTGCCTTTGACGTCGGAATGAGCGTCCCACCCGGAGTGGTAGATGTTGATGAAGCGGACGCCGCGTTGGACCATGCGGCGGGCGAGGAGGCAGGCGCGGGCGAAGGATTGTTTGTCGCGGTCGCAGCCGTAGAGATTGATCGTTTCGTCGGACTCGGATTTGAGGTCCATCAGTTCGGGGGCGGAACTTTGGAGGCGGGCTGCCATTTCGTAGGAGGCGATGCGGGTCGCGATTTCCTGGTCTTGAATGGTGTCGAGGCGGAAAGCGTTGAGTTTGTTAACGAGATCGAAGGTGTCTGATTGGAGTTCGGGTGAGAAGTCTTTGGGGGTGTTGACGTTGAGGATGGGAGCCTTGCCGTTGCGGAATTGGACGCCGGTGTAGGTGGTGGGGAGGAAGCCGGAGGACCAGAGGGCGGAGCCGCCGGAGAGCCCGCCGCCGGTGGACATGACGACGTAGGCGGGGAGGTTGTCGCTTTCGGCGCCGAGGCCGTAGAGGGTCCAGGAACCGAGGGAGGGGCGGCCGGGTTGGGAGAAGCCGGAATTGAGGAAGAGTTGGGCGGGGGCGTGGTTGAATTGATCGGTGGTGCAGGAGCGGACGATGCAGAGCTCGTCGGCAACGGCTCCAAGCGGGGCGAGGGGGGAGCCGAGGGTGGCGCGGGTTTCGCCGTATTGTTGGAACTCGAATTGCGGTCCCATGACGGCGGCATCGGGTTGGATGAAGGCGTAACGTTGATCTCCGACGATGGATTTAGGGAGGGGTTTGCCTTCGTGTTTGGTGAGTTCGGGCTTAGAGTCGAAGAGTTCGAGTTGGGAAGGGGCGCCGGCCATGAAGAGGTGGATGACGGCCTTGGCTTTGGGTTTGTGTTGGGAGGGGGTCGGGGTGAGGGAGCGTGCGGAGAGGTTGTTGGTGAGGAGGGAGGCGGCGGCAATTTTGCCGAGGCCAATGCCGCATTCGCCGAGGAAGTAGCGTCTTGAGAGGGATGGGTGATTGATCATGGCGGGAATTTGGAGAGCGGGGCATCTTGCCCGCTTTTGCTTGATTGAGGGGGAGCGGGCTGGAAGCTCCGATCTCCTTATTGTTTGGTGACTGATTCGTCGAGGGAGAGGAGGGCTCTGGTGAGGGCTGGCCAGGCGGGGTGTTTCTGGTGGAACTTTAGGAGAGTTCGTACTTCGTTTTCGGTGGGAGGGCGGGTGAGGAGTTTACGGAAGGCGAGGGTAATTTTTTCTTCAGGGGTGCCTTCGGATTTCTCTAACAGTTGGCCGAAGTGGTTGGCGATCTCGATGAACATGGGGTCGTTCATGAGGGTGAGCGCTTGGAGCGGGGTGTTGGAGCGGTCGCGTTTTGCGAGGCAGGCTTCGCCCGAGCCGGCATCGAAGGTGGTGAACATGGCGAAGGGGGCGGTACGCTTTTGGTAGGTGTAGATGCTGCGGCGGAAGCGATCCTCACCTTTGCTGGCGTTCCAGTTGGGGCTGCCGTAGGCGATCTCGGTGACGCCGACGGGTTGGACGGGGCGGACGGGGGAGCCGAACATTTTCTCGCTGAGAAGGCCGGCGGCGGCGAGGGCGGAGTCGCGGATCATTTCGGCTTCGAGACGTTGGCGGGTGAATTGTGGGGAGATGCTCGATTCGACTTTGGAGTCCTGTTGGTAGGTGTCGGAGGTGACGATGAGACGATGGAGTTTTTTGAGCGACCAGCCGTTTTCGATGAAGGTGACGGCGAGGTGGTCGAGGAGTTCGGGGTGGGTGGGGAGCTGGCCTTGCATGCCAAAGTCATCGAGCGTGGGGACGATGCCTTCGCCGAAGAAGGCGGCCCAGTGACGGTTGACGACGACGCGGGCGGCAAGGGGATTTTCGGCAGAGGCGAGCCATTGGGCGAGTTCGAGTCGGTCTTTTGGAAGTGCTTTGTCTTTCGGGTAGATGGCGTCGGGGAGTCGGGCGGGGACGGCCTCTTTTGGCTGGGTGTATTCGCCGCGGTGGTGGAGGTGGGTGGGGCGGGTGCGTCCGGGGGGGCGCTCGGTCATGACGAGGGTGGGGGTGCCAAGGACGGGCTTTTGGAGGGTGCGAATTTTGTCGGCGTGGGCTTTGAGTTCCGGGGCCTGAAGGAGGAAGTCCTGCAGGGTTCCCTGATGGATGATGGCTTTTGGCGAGGGGGTGGGAGAGGCGCTGATACGAAACTTGCCGAGGGTGGCGGCGAAGTGACGGCCGAAGTGCATCGTGACTTGGTAGGCGGTGTTGGGAGGGATCGCTTCGGCGAGGTTGAAGACGGCGATTTGGGGTTGGCCGATTTCGTTTTTGAGTGACCAGCCCGATTGGATGTCGCCATCGATGGCGGAGGATGCGGCAGCGGAGCCTGATCCGAATTGGCTCTGGGCGGCGGTTTCGGATGAACCGGAGAAGGTGAGTTTTTTGTCGGTCTTGACTTCGAATTCGGAGAGAAAGAAATCGCCTTTCCGTCCCTCGTAGTAGGTCATGCCCGGGCCACCGGCGGGGAGGCGGGTGTCGGGGAGGGCCTCGAGTCGGAGGGAGTGGATGGGCGCTGAGGAAGGGGGGAAGGTGAGGGTGAAGATGTCGTGTTTAGAGATGTCACCGGCGGCGAAGATGACGCCGTCTTCTTCGAGGGTGAGGTAGGGGATGTTGGCTTTCGTTTCGGTGGGGATTTGAGTCTGCCAAGGGGTAAGGTTGGCTTTTTCTTTGGCGAGCCAGGCTTGGTAAGATTTTTGAAGATGGTCGTCGGGGGCTTGGTGGGTCGGAGCGGGTTTTCCGAGGGAGAGGTGGAAGGTGCCGATGGTGTGTTGGCGGCCGTAGTTTTGAACGAGGGTGACAGTGAAGCGGGTGCCGGAGGGATGGGAGACGGGTTGGGTGAAGAAGAAGTCAGCGTGCCGGGCTTGGTGGAGGGGCTTTGTGGGATCGTGAATTGCCCAGCCGGTAGCGGGGTTGTTGTCGATGGCATGGGCGACGGGGAAGCCTTCCTGTTCGATGTTGGCGGCAGCTTTGGCGAGGGTGATTTTCTGAGGGGGTGCCGAGTTATCGAGCGGTGCGGCGGTGATTTCGATTTCGGAGAGAACAAAGTTTCCGTGTTCGGTTTGGCCGGGGCCTTTGCCATTGAAGGCGAAGGTGTCGAGTCGGAGGGCGGCAAGGTTTTGCTCCTTGGTTTCAAGGGTCACGGTATAGGTGTCCGTATCGGCGACGGGACCAGCGGGGGAGGTGAAAAATTCGTGGCATTCGAGTTTGGAATGAAGTGCGGTGGCGGTGGTGATAAGTTGCGGCTTGTATGCCATTTTACCGGTGGAGGCGGGCCAGTGTTTTGGAAGTTCGGTGAGGAGTTTTTCGGCTTGAGCGAGATGAGTTTTTTGTCGGGGTGCGAGTTCGGCTGCTGGGATGAAATAGTCGGGCTCGTTGGTGTTGTTGAGGTAGGCAAAGAGGCCGAAGTAGTCGTGGTGGGTGATGGGGTCGTATTTGTGGGTGTGGCATTGGGCGCAACCGGTGGTAAGGCCAAGCCAGACGGTACCGGTGGTGGCGACGCGGTCGGTCATGGCGTGGTAGCGGAACTCGAGGGGGTCGATGCCGCCTTCCTCGTTGAGCATGGTGTTGCGGTGGAAGCCGGTGGCGATGATTTGCTCGGGGGTGGCGTTGGTGAGCATGTCGCCAGCGAGTTGTTCGATGGTGAATTGATCGAAGGGTTTGTCGGCGTTGAGAGATTGGATGACGTAGTCGCGGTAGGGCCAGATGGAGCGGTCGCGGTCTTTTTCGTAGCCGTTGGTGTCAGCGTAGCGGGCGAGGTCGAGCCAGCGGCGGGCCCAGCGTTCGCCGTAACGGGGAGAGGCGAGGAGGTCGTCGACGACTTTTGCAAATGCTTCGGGAGTGGGGTTGGCGGCGAAGGCGTCGGCGACTTCGATAGTGGGAGGGAGGCCGGTGAGATCGAGGTGGACGCGACGGATGAGGGTGTAGGGATCGGCCTTTTTCGCAAGAGGCGTTTTGAAAAGGTGATCAACGGGGTGGGCGTTACCGGGGATGGGGGATTTTTGGGGGGGAGTGAAAGCCCAGTGTTTTTCGTAGGGGGAGCCTTCCTTGATCCAGCGCTTGAGGAGGGCAATTTCGTGAGCTTTGAGCGTTTTGTTGGTCTCGGGCGGAGGCATGATTTCCTCCGGGTCGGTGGAGATGATGCGGGTGACGAGTTCCTTCCAATCCTGGTCGTCGCCAATGTCCAAGCGGAGGCCGGCTTTACGGAGGGATTTTCCTTTCTCGTCCTTGGCGTCGTCGGGGCCGTGGCATTTGAAGCAGTTGGCGGAGAGGATGGGGCGGATGTCGCGGGAGAATGAGATGGGAGAGGTTTTCGTCTCCGCGAAAAGAGAGCCGCCGGAAAAGAACCCGGCGGCCGAGAGTGCGAGGAAGAAAAATGATTTCATGGGCGCAACCTGTTTTACGGAAGTTGCGCCCTGATTCTTAGGTTTAAGTCAAAGAATCGGGCTTACTCCTTGAGAGGGATGAGTTCGATTGATTTGAACTGGATAGGCGCGGTTTCGGCCTGAATGGAGATGTATCCGGAGGTGAGAGGTGAGCCGTCGTCGAGTTGGATGTTGTCGTATTGGCACACCACTTTGCCTTCGGCGATGTGCTTAAATTTGTCGCCGCGGACTTCGATTTCAACGTTGACCCACTGATCGCCGTGGAAGGTGGGGCCTTTGGTTTGGATGACGTGGGCTTTGGTGAGTTTGCCCTGCCAGTGGAGCTGGGTGCCGGGGGTGCAGATGTTGAGGGTGCTGCGTTCGCCCTTACCAAAGCCGCCGAGGAGTTGGACTTCGACGGAGTTGGGAAAGTCCTGGTCCTTCTTGAGGGTCTTGGGGTCCTGGCAGTGGAGCATGAATCCGTTGTTGCGATTGGCCCAACCGGGTCCGCCGTTGACTTGCTTGCCGATGAAGCGGTAGGTGGCGCGAATCTTGTAGTGGGAGTAGGGCGTCTTGTAATAGAGATGGCCGAACTCGCCGTTGAATTTCTCCCACTTGGAGTAGTCGATGGTGAGGAGCCCTTCTTCAACTTTGAAGGTGTCCTTGTAGTTCACGCCGAGGTCGGAGCCGGCGAACTTGGGGGTCCAGCCTTCAAGATCCTTGCCGTTGAAGAGTTGAATCCATTCTTCTTTGGCTTCGGCAGCGGGAGCTGGTTTGGCCTCGGTTTCCTGGCCGTGGGCGAGGGTAAGCAGAAAGGGGAGGAGGGAGAGTTTTTTGAGCATGGGAGAATGCTAAGCGGCACGATGGCCTGATGCAACAGTTAGCGAATGACGAATTTGCGTCGGACCAGGGGGTAGGCGCACATGGAGGCGATGATGATGGTGGCCCCGATCCAGAAGCCTGTGTTGAGGTCTTGATAGTCATTGAGAATGAGGGCGGCGAGAAGCATGCCGTAAACGGGCTCGAGATTGCTGGCGAAGTTGATGGTGAAAACGGGGAGGCGTTTGAGGAGGGCGATGTATTGCGAGAAGGCGATGACGGTGCAGAAAATGGCGAGGAGGAGGAGCCAGAGCCAGTCGAGGGGTGTCGGTTTGAGGATGGTCCGGGGGTCGTAGAGAAAGATAAACATCCCGGTGAAGGCAGCCGCGCCCAGCATTTCGTAGGTGGTGATGACAAGGTAGTGAGCTTTCTTGATGTGAAAGCTGTTGATGACGGAGAAGACGGCGGCGAGGAAGGCGGAGAGAAGGGCGATGAGGAAGCCCTCGCTGAACTGGAGTTCACTCTGATAGATGGTGGCAACTCCAATCGCAACGACGACACCGAAGGCGAGATCAATCGGGCGGAATTTTCTGCCCCGAACCATGAGTGGTTCCAGGATGGCGGTCCAAAGGGCCAGGGTGGCGATCCCGGCCATGCAGATGGAGACGTTGGCGACTTTGACGGCGAGGAAGAAGGTAATCCAGTGCGCTCCGATGATCGCACCGGTGAGCGTGAATTCGAAGCCTTGCCGCGCCGGGATGAGGAGTTTGCGCTGTTGCCAAATGATGAGGAAAATCGCGGCGATGGCAGTTCGGTAGAGAACAAGGCCGTAGGCTGAGAGGTCGATGAGAGCCCCCAGAACCGCAGTGAAGCCCCAGAGGATGATGATAGCCTGAAGCTTCAGATGGTCGCGGTACATGCGCGGAGGGTGGGATCAGGGAGCGGTGGTGACGACCCGCCAGAAGTTTTTGGAAGTGGCGGAGATGGTGAGATCAATGCTGATCGGCCCCTGCGGCGAAGAGACGCATGTCGAAACCCATGTCGAAACCCATGTCCGAACTGCTGTTGGTCTGGTTGTGAAGGCTTCGATGCCTCCGTAGCCGATTGGCGCGGCGACGGGAGCTGAAAAAGAGGGGCCGTCGTATCCTGTGGGAGTCTGCCAGGTGGTGTGGAAATCGGGGCCGGTGGTATCGGGCGAGAGGTGTGGTGGCGACGAGTGTTGCCAGAAACAGGTGTTGGAGCTGCATGGCCCGAGGGTATTAGGGATTGTGGGCTGGAATGTGGCCGGGGATTGGAAGATCTTTAAGGTAGGAAGATATTCAAGACCTATCTCCAAGTCAAGAAAGCTAAATTAACCTGCGGCTGCGGTCCCCATCTTGGCATAAAGCTCCATGACCTTGGCGCTGGAATCGGTAAGATCTTGGGCGAAAGTGACTGAGCCCGGTTCGAACATCAGGAGAGTCGAGGATCCGCCAAAGGCAAAGTAGCCTTTTTCATCGCCCTTCTTCACTGGGATGCCTACTTTGAAGGTCTGGTGAAGGGAGCCTACGCAGGTCGCTCCGATTTCCATGCAGATCACGGTTCCAAAATCTTCGGTCACCAGTTCGGTGATGGTGCGCTTGTTTTCCCAGAGGTAGGAGATGCGTTGGCGGAGAGCGAGGGGGGAGACTGAGAAGAGCGGGCCATTGACGACGCGGGTCTCGCCCGGGATGCCGTCGCAGGGAAAGTGGAAGCGGTGGTAGTCGACGGGACAGAGTCGCGAGAGAATGAGCGGGCCGTCTTGATACTTTTTAGCGAGTTCGGGCGAATTGAGGAGGCCTGCGATGTTGAATTTCTGTCCCTTCACAAAAACGGACTGAATATCGCTGGCTTTGTTGAAGGCGAGGTGGCGTCCATCGGCGGGGAGGACGACGGGGGAGTCCGCGAGGGGGCGGGCACCGGGTTTGAGTTTGCGGTAGAAAAAATCGTTGAATGAGGTGTATTCGTCCGGTGCTTTTTCGAAATCGGCAGGGTCGAGGCGGTAGGTTTCGAGGAAAGGAGCGATTTTTTCGGTGGTTTTTGCCTGATCCATTCGGTTTCCATACCATTTTGAAAAAAAAGGACGCTTCACGAAGCCGTGAAGGGCGATCTTGCCCAAAGGGTTGCCATAGGCCCATCTGAGGAAGCCTTCCCCATAGATTTGCTCGGTTTCCAACTGTCCGGTTTCGCGATTGAGATACTGAATTGGCTCCACGGGGAGGAACATGACGTGAATTGAAGAATTTGAAATTTGAAATTTCGGGGGCGGGGGTTACGTCTAGTTTAGCTATGCGACATTCCGTCCTTCTCGCGGCCGCTGCGACTCTTTTGGTGAGTTGTGGTGAACCCGCGCTATCCATCAACGTGACCGAGTCCCGGCCCCTGACTCTTCATGATCAGGACTATCCTGGTGATCTCAAGGATCAACCGCCTGTGACATGGCGGAGAATTCCAGGTACCAAGTTCCGAATCATCAACTACCTTGCCGGTAAAAACGAGTCGGTGGAGGTTTTCCTTGGTGAGTCCAGCGGTGAAGTTTTGGGGAATGCTAATCGCTGGCTGGGCCAGTTCGGCCTGACTCCTCTCCAATCCCAGGAGTTTCTCGGCAAAACGACCATGATGGACCGCGAGGCCTTCATCGTTGAAGCCAAGGGGACCTATGTTCCAGGCATGGGGCGACCCAATCAGGAAAATAGTGCGCTCCTTGGAGTCATCCGTCCGTCGGGGTCGAATATCATCACCTTGAAAATGATCGGGCCTGCCGACGAAGTGGAGTCGATGCGCGAAGAATTTCACCAGTATGTCCAAAGCTTCACCCCGGTCGATGTCGCCAACCTCCCTGACCCTGAAAAGCCATGAGTGAACTCAAAAAAATTTCATGGGGTGTGCGGATTTTTCGTTTTTTTGCGAGTTTCCAACTCGCAGTCGTCTGTCTGTCACTCCTTTTTCTGCTGACCTTCTTTGGAACAATTGAGCAGAAGTGGAACGGCCTTTACGGGACCATCCAAAAATACTTCGATCTTGATTCCTTTATCGTCATTCCGACGCTTGCGAGCGGGAAGGTCATTCCGATCATTCTTCCCGGAGCTTACTGGGTGATCGTGGTGTTGAGCATCAACATGTTCCTGGGTGGATTGCTGAAAGCCCGGAAGGGTTGGAAGAAGGCCGGAACGCTGGTCAGCCACTTCGCGATTCTTTTCATGCTGATTGCGGGCGCGGTATCCAGTGTCTCCAAGCAGGAGGGCAAGATGATCGTCTATCAGGGCAAGAAGTCCGATTACGCTCAAATGTATCACGACTTCGACATCGAGGTCTTCCGCTATGATGAAAATGGCGACCGGGAGGCTCCTGCCATTATCGATAGCAAGTTTCTTTCCGATCTCGAACCGAAGCATGAGTTGCAGGCCGGCTTCGCGAAATTCGACTTTGGTTTTGAGATCGATGGATTTGAAAAAATCAGCGAACTCGCTCTTGCCGGACCGGACAGCAAACCGCAGAAGGGCGAAGAAGTTCTCGATGGATTTTTTATCGCGAAAGCTGAGAAGAACGTCAAGGAAGAGGGCATGAACATGCCCGGTTGCTACGTCACGGTGAAAGGCAAGGATGGCAAGGCAATCCAGAGGCTGATCCTGTGGGGTGGAAATCCCTTTCCGGTTTCGTTTTCCTACGAGGGTTCCCGATACGGGGTGTGCCTGCTTCGTAAGATTTGGCCCATGCCCTTCGAGGTTGAACTGCACAAGACGGTGGGCGAATACCACCCCAATACCCAGATTCCCCGCTGGTTCCAGAGTGACATTACCAAGGTGTCCGATGGCGAGCGCGAGGATTATATGATCGTGATGAACGAGCCGGCCCGTCATGGCGGATACACCATTTTCCAAGCCGATTGGTCTGACAATGGCGACACGCCCTACTCCGGTTTCGCGATTGTGAAAAACCCCTCCGACAAGTGGCCCGAGTATGCGCTCTATATCGCGACCGTTGGCCTTCTCTTCCATTTCCTCATGATGCTCTGGCGCTTTGCCGGTGGCAGTTCCCGTAAAAAAACCACTCCTAAAACCCCGTGAATCACGACTCTACCAATCCCAAGACCCTTCGGTGGATCATCGTCAGCATCGGGCTGGTGATTCAGTTCGTTCTCATTGGCATCGCGATCAAGGGTGCGATCCCGCACGATGAAGTCCGCGAGATCCCCGATTACTCACCGTGGAGTGAGGAAGTCGTGGAAGTTGCCTCCGGCATTCCGGTTCAAGAAGGGGGACGGGTCAAGCCGTTTTCAACCTACGCACGGTTCATGATGCTGAGTTTCCACGGCGATCTTACGCTTGAAGTGAAGTCAGGTGATACCGTTCACAAGATTGGACCCACCGAGTGGCTACTTGATTGCCTCTTCCGGCCCGAGCTTGCCGACAAGCTCCCAATCTTCCGCCTGGATGACACCGATGTGGTAAAGCCGTTTGGAGTGAAGACCGAGAAACGTCGCGATCGAATCAGCATGACCGACCTCATGGAAGGTGGGGATGCCAATCGTAATGGTTTCGAGCAGCTCATCGATCGCGGACGTGAGTTGATGGAGAAGCTGCAAGAGAAGAAGAAGGAAAACTTCAATGAAGAGGAAAAGCGTGAGCAGAAGATTGTCGAGTTTGCCCAACTGGCTCTGAGCTATCGTGGTTTTACCGACTCGCTCGACCTGCTTCGCGGAGGGCTTCCTCCCATCGATGCAAGTAAGCTGACATACCTCACCCCCGAGGTCACGGAAGCTCTGAAATCGGTGGCCGAGCCGACGGAGTTTTTGTTTTGGATGCCGGTTTATCGCCAGTTAATGTCCTCGCTTCAAGAGATGCCCCTGGAAGAAAATGGCCGCCTCCCGGTCGAATACGGAGCTTTCGTCTATGAATTTAACCGCCAGTTTGAGTTCTCGAAATTCGGGATGTTCTGGCTGCCGCCGGGAGACGACAAGGAGGAGGCCTGGACGACGGTGGGTCGGATGATTGAGCCTGCCTTGCAAGGCGGAGTGCAAGATCCCGAGCGGCTCATGGATGACTATAGGTCTCTTCAATCAGTGGTAGAAGAGGCCCGCCGCCCGAACTCGTCAGAGTTCTTGAAGGCTCTCACCGTTTTTAAAAATACCCAACGCGACCGTGCTGCAGAGCGCGATGAAGGCGGGGTGATTGATAGTGAGATCAGCTACTATGATCGGAACTATTTCATGAAGGCTCTTGTCTATCTCCTGATTGCCTTTGTGATATCGGCAATTGGCTGGATGCTGATGGAAGGTTTGGCTGGTAAGGTTGTTTTCTGGTCGACCGTGGTCTTTTACGTCGTCGGCGCCGTCTATGTGAGCTTGGGAATTGCCCATCGAATTTATCTCACGGGACGTCCTCCGGTCTCCAATCTTTACGACACTATTCCGTTTATTACGGCGGTGGCGGTCATCGTTTTGGGGCTGGCAGAGTTGCTGACCCGGCGTCGCCTCCTGCTCTCCATGGGCGCGGCGATTGGCGTGATCGGGCTGTTCTTCGCCTTCCGCTTTGAGATGGGTGATGCCAAGGATAACATGGACCCGCTCCGTGCCGTCCTTGATTCCAACTACTGGCTCGCGACCCACGTGGTGTCCATTAGTATTGGCTATTCCGGCGGATTGATCGCCTGTTTTCTCTCCACCGTTTACGTCTTCCTGGCCCTCGCTGGTGTGATGAAAGATCCCGAGAGTTTCAAGCGCTTCATGACGCGCGCCGTTTACGGCATCGTCTGCTTCACCCTGCTCTTTTCTCTCGTGGGAACAGTGTTGGGCGGAATTTGGGCGAACGATTCCTGGGGACGATTCTGGGGATGGGACCCCAAGGAAAACGGGGCTCTTCTTATTGTTCTTTGGTGCTTGATTATTCTCCATGCCCGCCTTGCAGGATGGATCAAGGACTGGGGGATTCATCTTCTCAGTATCTTCATGGGATCCGTCGTGGTCTTCTCCTGGTGGGGCGTGAATATGCTGGAGGTTGGCCTGCACTCCTATGGTTTCATCGAAGGGGCGAACTCCGTTTATCTCTTCTATGGTTCCACCGTGGCCGCGATGTTGATTTGCGCCGCCGCATGGGGCGTCGAGAGCTACCAGAAGGGGCAGAAGAAATTGCAAAAAGCCCTCAAGGGTGGTCACTCGGAACAGGAGTGATTCTAGCCCTCGCCCGTACGGATTTGAATGGTTAGCCTCTCAGGATGAGCATTCTTGGAATTATCGCCTTGTTGGGACTTGGGTTTCTTTGCTCTTCTGATCGCAAGGCCATCTCCTGGCGGACCGTCGGCGGGGCTTTTGCGATTCAAGTGATTTTGGCGGCGTTCGTGTTGGCGACGCCGTGGGGGCAGAACTCTCTCGAGTGGCTCACCGACCGGGTTCAGGATCTCATCAATGCGGGTTTCGAGGGGATTGGCTTTCTCTTCGGCGGGCTGTCAGATCCGGGGGGTAATATGGGTTTCCTCTTCGCCTTTCGAGTCCTGCCGGTGATCATCTTTTTCTCATCGTTGATCGCCGTCCTTTATTACCTGCGGGTGATGCAAGTGATCATCTTGGTGGTCGGCGGGGGATTGCAAAAACTGCTGGGCACCAGTCGTGCCGAATCCTTTTCGGCGGCCGCAAATATCTTTGTGGGGCAGACCGAAGCACCCTTGGTCATTCGTCCCTATCTGCCAAGAATGACGCGGTCGGAACTCTTCGCGGTAATGGTGGGTGGATTGGCTAGCATCGCCGGGTCAGTTCTGGTGGGCTACGCCCAGCTGGGTGCGAGGATGGATCACCTCATCGCGGCCTGCTTTATGGCGGCGCCGGGTGGCTTGTTGTTTGCGAAACTTCTCCTGCCGGAAACCGAAACTCCTGACACCTCACGCCTCACCCTGGCCGAGGGTGAGGAAGCTCCGGCCAATGTCATCGATGCTGCCGCCCTGGGTGCTTCAAGTGGACTCAAGTTGGCTCTCAATGTGGGAGCGATGCTCCTGGCCTTTATCGGATTGATCGCGGTGGTGAATCTTCTTTTGGGAGGAATCGGGGGATGGTTTGGTGATCCCGACTTGAGCCTCCAAAAAATTCTGGGCTGGGTCTTCTCGCCGGTCGCCTGGTTGATCGGAGTGGGGGTCAGTGAAATTCAGCAGGCGGGCAGTTTGATCGGTCAGAAGTTGATCCTGAATGAATTCGTGGCGTTTAAAGAATTCAGTGGAATGCGCGAAACGCTCACTCCAAGGACGCAAGGGATTGTCACCTTTGCTCTGTGTGGCTTCGCGAACCTTTCGTCCATCGCCATCCTTCTTGGCGGGCTTGGCGTGATGGCCCCCAAGAGGCGTCCCGAGATCGCCAAGCTGGGATTGAAGGCCGTCCTCGCCGCGACGCTGGCCAACCTAATGAGCGCGTCGCTGGCGGGTTTGTTTCTTGGATAGGAACTAGAGGATTCCGCGCGCCTTGTAGTTATTCAAGCGGCGGGTGGTTTCGATAAGGCCATCGACCATGACCTGGGTGTAGGTGCGTCCACCGGTGGTATCGACTCCGTGACCGGGTTCGAGTTTCCGGAGAGGTTCAAGCGCGGCGTCGTCGTGACGGAAGAGTTCGACAAAGGCGCTGTGAAGCTTTCCGGAGCGGGCGCAGGCTGCCAGAAGAGCCGGGATCCAGCCGTCATCGCTGGTGAGGCAGCCACGGGTAGTGGGGACGGAGCAGTGAAAGGAGCCAAGCTCGCCAGCTGCGGCAAGGTCTGCGATCTGCTCGATATTTTCTGCCATGCTCACTCCGGAGTCCCCGCAATGAGCGGCATCGAGAAGGACGCGGAAGAAGGTCTTGCCGAGGGTGGCATTGAGTCCGCTGATAATGGGGCGGACTTTGGCGAGAGAGGTGAAGTTCTGGAACTCACCGGGGCGGAGGAATTCGATGTTCCAGTGCTCGACACAGGAATCGGCCAGTCCGGCCTCCTCGTAGGCGCGCAGGTGGAGTTTGATGTTCTGGGCGATGCGGGCCTGGAATTCTTCCTCGTTTTTCGGAGGAGCACCTTCCATCCAGGTCTCGATGGAGGTGGAGTTTACTTCCTTCACACCATTGCGTTTGGCGGCATTCAAATTGACAAGGAGTTGGGCTACCGCTTCGTCTTCATCATCAGGATTCATGGGATTGACGCCGCCGACCATCATCACGAGCTGAGGCTCTATTCCAAGCGCTCGAACGCCCTGGAGGACGGCGTCGGATTCCTCTGGAAGGGTAGTGCCAAAGGCGGAAATCTGCATGGCATCGATCTTGACTGGTGATTGCTCGATGAGTTCCCGGGCTCCGGCGAGAACGGCGATTTCGCCATCGGCATTGCGTGGGAGTTTGCCGTCTTCATCCGGGACGAGAGCTTCGAGAAAGCCCAAGTGGGTGCCAAGGATGCCGATTTCAACGCCGGAAATGTTTTCGAGAGGAGCGATGGTCATGTGGGAAAGCTTTCAGATCAGGCGCCGCTTTGGAAGGCAGGATTTGTTAGAACACTACGAGTATCTCTTCGAAAGTCCGCTGAGTGAGAAGGGCGACCCGCAGGGGATGGCCGTTTTTTGGAAGCGGGAGTGAGGAGGTTACTTCCTCCGGTTGGGGAGGCGTTTCCCTTTGATGCGGGCCTGGATGAGGTCGGGGCAGGTGCCGTTTTTGCGGAGTCGCTCGCAGGCGGCTTCAATTCGCAGGCTTTGGCGAACAGGTCGGAATCCGAGGCGCCGGGTGACGCAGTCGTTCAGGAGGTCGAGGTGGCTGTCTTCAAACTCGACGACTTTCCCGCAATCAACACAGACGAGGTGGTTGTGGGTGGGACGGTTGAAGAAGTTAGGGTCGTAGGTGGTTTGGCCGTCGCCGAGCTCGATTTCGTGAATGAGATGGGCCTCGGTGAGGAGGGTCAGAGTCCGGTAAACAGTGGCGCGGGAGGCACGGGAGCCCGCGGAGCGAAGGCGTTCGAAGAGGTCGTCGGGAGTGAAATGTTCATCGGTTGCAAAGATGATTTCGACAATTTCATCCCGCTGTGGAGTTTGTCTCAACCCCTTTTTGCGGATGAAATCATCTAGGCGTGTGCGGATCCCTTCTTCCATTGTTTCCAAAGGATAGGGGTTTTATGTTGAATAATGAACCCCGAAAATCGAGGATTGCGAGGTGAGAGTGTTTTTAGCGGCCCTGGCCCTGATATTGGTTTCCTGTTCTGAGTCTGAGACCCTGCGTGTTCGACAGTTTCACCTTCGGGATAACAAGTCGGCCAATGGGAATGATTTTATCCGCGGGGAGATGAATAAGAGGCTGCACGGGGCGGTGACTTTGGAGAAGCGGGAGGCCCGCAAGGGGCAATATTACAATATCAGCTGGGATGGCCTGAGCGGAGCGGGCTCCGTGAAGGTGGTCTTTGAATATCGACAGGTGATTGGAGGTGCCGATGTGAAGGAGATTGAAAAAACGATGTCTGCTTCCAAGGAAGGGAAGTTGGAAATTCGAGTCACGGGTGAAGCCTACCAAAAAGGGGGACGGGTTTTGGCCTGGAGGGTGACGCTCTTCGACGGCGGTAAGAGTGTGGCTCAGAAGCAATCGTATTTGTGGGACTGATGGACGACGTTTGGGTCTCCCGGTATTTTTTGGAGGCGGCGGGCTCGCTCAATGCCAGGAGTCAACGCGTCGTCTATGAAGGTGTTCTGGTGCGCATAGGCTCGGGGTTTGGCTGTCTTCACCCCTGGCCGGAGCTGGGCGATCCGACCGTGATAGAATGTTTGCAGGATCTCGCACGGGGACGGGAAACGGCGCTGGTTAAGAAGACGCTTGCGTGCATCGAGGTAGATGGGAAAGCTCGGGAGGAAGGACGTTCGCTTTTTGATGAACTGAAGGTTCCGTCCAGCCACGCCACGTTGCCTGTATTGACGGAGGCTGCGGTTGAAGAGGCGGTTTCCAAGGGGTTTGGCTTTGTGAAAACCAAGGCCGGGCGGGGGGGGGTGAGCGAGCTTGAGTTGATCCGCAGCCTTGTCAGAACATGGCCGGAGCTTCGATGGCGAATTGATTATAATGAGGCGGGACTATTTGAGGAGATCGTTGCGGGCTTCAGAAATTGGGATGCCGCGGAGTTAGGGGTGATCGATTTTCTGGAAGATCCGGTGAGGTATGATCCGGTGAAATGGCGGGATTTGTCCAAGGTCACGGGGCTGTCGTTGGGGAATGACCGCCATCAGGAGGAGGATGATGGCAGTTCCGCGGTTTTGGTGCAGAAGCCGGCGGTGGATATCTTACGGAAGGGACGTCAACGGATGGTGGTGACGAGCTACATGGATCATCCTGTGGGGCAATGTTATGCGGCGTGGGAGGCGGCAAGAATAGGATGTCGGGAGGTGTGCGGGCTTCAAACGCATGGGCTTTTCAAGCGTGATGAATTTACCGAGTTACTGGGAGCGGTTGGGCCGGATTTTGTCGTTCCTGATGGCCCGGGGTTGGGATTTGGTGACTTGTTAGAGGGATTGGAGTGGAAAAGGTTGGCGCGTGATTCCGAGGGGTGATGAAGCAAAAAACACCCTCCTGCGAGGCAGAAAGGTGTTTGAAATATTGAGCTTATCGGTGGTGCCCTTGGTCGTTGCTTGATTGTTAGCTAGCGGGTGAGTTCCTTGCCAGCGATTTTAAGCTCGTGGATGGACCAGTAGGTGCCTTTTTCTTTTCCGGTCTGGGTGATACGGATGAAGCGGGTCTTGGTCTCTGGAACGGTAATGTTGGTGACAGGGCCATTGCCTTTTCCTTTGGCGATGGGCTTGCTCCATGATTTGCCATCATCGGAAACGACAACTTCGTATCCGCGGGGATAGTCGCTGGTGGAGGATCCGGCATTGAGGAGAATGCTGGAGACGCTGGCTTCGCGAGGGAGTTCGACTTGGACCCACATGCCGGGAACTTGGGGCGCGCTGGTGGTGTAGCGGGAAGTGGTGTCGCGATCAACGCAGCCGTTGAGGGATTTTTCGCCATGGCTGGAGGTCAGCTGCCAGTTTTTTTCGTTTCCGAGGATGGGCGGAGAGAGTTTTTCGAGCTCGGCCTGGGTCCATGGTTCCATGCGGCTGGCGTGTTTTTTGCGGAGCTTGGCGACATCGCGGGGCTGGGTGAGGCCCTCTTTGTTTCCGAAGGAGTTCCGAATATAGGTGGTGATGTCGGCGAGCCATTGGTCGTCGTTGGTGGCCATGGTGACCATGAGCCCTTCGTATTCCTTACCATCGAGCGGGCCGGTGAGGCCGTGGAGGAGGGTGCGGATGGCAGTGCCGTGGTCGCCAAGAAGGCGCGGGCTGTTTTCGAAGGAGGGGGCGAGCTTATGACCGGCTTGACCGGGCATGGGTGCGCCCTTGCCGTCGGCTCCGTGGCAGGAGAAGCAGAGTTGCTCGTAGATTTCTTTGCCGTGATCCATGGCTTTGGAGAACTTGATGCCCTGGAGTTTGTTGGCCCGTTTCTTTTCGGCGTCGCTTTGGTTGCCTTTTTCGAGCTTGTTGAGTTCCCGGACCACAGGGTTGTTAGCATGGTCTGCGGCAATGGTATCGCGGAGCGAGAGGAGTGCCTCACTGGCGGTTCCGGAGTATCTGATCGAGTTCATGGCCTGCAGGAACATCTCGGGGTCTTCGTCGAGCTGGGGCGAGGAGACGAGGGCTTTGATGACCTCGGGGTTTTCAGATTTGAGGAGGGCTTCGGCAATGCGGATGGCGTTGGTGCGAACGAGCGATGAGGAATCGGAAAGGGCTGCGACCAGCAAGGACGGATTGGCTTTGCCCATGCCTTCGAGCGTCCAAAGTGCGTGGAGTCGGGCGAGCTCGAGTTTGTTTTCGCGAGCGTGCTTTTCGAGTAGGGGCGCGACGGTGTCGCGGTCGGCGCGAAGGAGGATGAGTTTTTGAGCGGTATCACGCCACCAGCCGTTGGGGTGGGAGAGGTGCTCGACGAGATCAGCAGTCGCTTCGTTGAGCATGTTGGGCTTGAGGTCGGGCTTGTAGGTATCGTGAACAAGGCGGTAGATACGGCCTTTGTTGATATTCTTGTGGATACCCCACTTATCGATGACGCCACGGAGGTAGGAGCCGGGGCTGGTCCAGTTGCCTTGCTGGATAATGCCACGGTGCATGTCGATGACCATCATGGCTCCATCGGGGGAAGTGGTGGACCAGAGGGGGCGGAAGTTGATATCACGGGTGCGGATGAATTCGGTGCCGGGGTAGGTATTGGTGAGGACGGTTTTCCCTTCCTCGCGGGTGACTTTGGCACGGCGAATGAGACGGCCGACGGGCTCGGGGATGATGAGGTCGCCCTTGAGGTCGGCCGGGAGGCGGTCGCCACGGTAGATGCTCTGGCCGGCGCAACCGGTGAAGTTGTTGAGTCCCCCTCGCTCGTTGACACGGCGGGGGCCACCCTGGACGTCTGGTACGTCGGCGATGGGAAAGACTTCCCGGAATCCTTCGGCTTCCTGGCCGGGGAGATCGAGAGCTCCGTAGGCGATGGGCTGCTGGAAGTAGAAGGCGGGCATTTCGCCGCCGGCTGCGGAGTAGTAAAGGCGTCCGGCGTCGTCCTGGCCGATCCCCCATTGTCCGCCTCCACGGGGGATGGATTGGACTTCGAGTTTGCCGTCGGTGAAGCGGTAGCGCTTGTTCTCGTAGGTGAGGTAGATCCAGTTATCGAGGTTCCAGACGAGTCCGGAAGGCTGGTGCTCCATGTTTCCGCCACGTTCTCCGCCTTCGTAGATTTTGACCCTTTCGTCAGCAACGCCGTCGTTGTCGGTGTCTCGGTAGTTCCAAAGATCGAGAGTGTTGGTAATGCCCACCATGACGCGGTCGTCGAGCGGGAGGACCATGCGGGGAAGAAGGATGTCGTCGATGAAGACGGTGTGTTTGTCGTAAACACCATCGCCGTTGGTGTCTTCGTGGCGGGAGATACGGGAGCGGGGCTCTTGCTCGCCTTTGGCATCGGCGTCCTGCATGTAGGTGCGCATTTCGACGACATAGAGTCTGCCGTTTCCGTCCCAAGCCATGGCGACGGGCTCCTGAATGTTAGGGTCGCTCAGGACGAGTTCGAGGCTGTATCCATCCTGCAGCTCGATGGATTTTTGGGCGTCTTCGATGGAAAGGTAGCCTTTTTGGTAGATGGTGTCGCCGGGATCGGCGAGGAGCGGAGCGGTGAGTAAAAGAGGGAGGAGGTGCTTCATTGTTGGGATGATGACTAAAGGTAACGGGATTTCAGCAAAGGAAGTTTCGGTTTCAGCGTGATTTTTGCCGAATATCACCCTAAACGAGGACAATTCGTTGGTGAATGTGCTTGCGGATGCCTTCTGATCATGAATTTGGAGATTTCCACTCCGGGGCTGCTCTTCCCAGCGGTGAGCCTGCTTTTCCTCTCATACACCAACCGCTTTCTTCACCTTGCGGCGCTGGTTCGCAAGTTGCACTCGGACTGGCTCACGGATCATGAAGATATGGTGGAGTGCCAAATCAGGAACATCCGGAAGCGTCTCGAGTTGATCCGCTGGATGCAGTTGCTGGGAGCTCTCAGCCTCTTCCTGTGTGTGATTTCGATGCTCGCGATTATGAACGGCGCGCAAGGGCTCGCGAATGGAGCTTTTTTCTCAGCAGTGGTGCTGATGAGTCTTTCTCTTGCTTCGTTGGTCGTCGAGGTGATGATTTCAGGTGGAGCCCTGAAAATTCTCCTCAAGCGGATGGAGAAGGAAGAATCTTAAATGTATTCCTGATAGGTCGGCTTGATGACCAATTCGGGGACCACGACGTGCTTGGGAAGTTGCGCGATGGCGACGACCAAGGACGCGATGTCTTCGGCGTGAATCATGCGGGCCTTTTGCTCATCGGGCACTTTGACGGGACGTTCGTTGAGAATGGGCGTGTTGATCTCGCCCGGGAAGATGCTGGTGACGCGGACGCCGCTGTCGCCTTCTTCGGCATTGATGGCGGAAGCGATGGCGGAGACTCCAAATTTGGAAGCGGCATAACCGAGACCTGCAAGAGGGTAGGCGCGCTTTCCAGCGATGGATGAGATGCTGAAAATGAGCCCGTCCTTTTTCTCGCGCATGGTGGGAAGGGCTTCGTGAACGAGATTAAAGAAGCCCGTGCAGTTGATCGCCATGAGCTTGTCGTAGTCTTCGTATGAGAGCTCGGTGACCTTGCGCTTAAGAACGTTGATGCCGGCAGAGTTGATGAGGATGTCGGGGACGCCGAGATCCATGAAGAGGTTGTGGACTTGCTCCCGATCTGAGATATCGCAGGGGTAGGTGCTAATTTCGGGGCCGGCGGCATCCTCGAGCTTCTGTTTGTCGCGGCCGCAGATCGTGACCCGGCATCCGGCTACGGCGAGTGCTTTGGCGCAGCCGAGTCCGACGCCACTTCCTCCGCCGGTGATGATGACGGTTTTTCCTTTGAGCGGGTTCATTTAATCAAAGATGGGGTAAAAGGTATTGAAGGCGGCTTCGCCGAAGACGCCGGGGTCGTTGAAACGACGGTTTTGATTGAGACCGTTGATGGTCGCCATTTCCTCCTTGTTGAGGACGAACTCGAAGAGGTCGATATTCTCACGAAGGTGGTCGGGCGACTGGGTCTTCGGGATGGGAATGGTGCCGCGTTGCATGGCCCAGCGGAGAGCAACTTGCGCGGTGGAGCGGCCGTGGGCTTTTGCGATGGCCTGGAGCGCGGGGACGGTGAGGAGTCGCTCGGACTCGGTGGCCATGCCAAGGGGGAGATAGGAGTCAGCACCGAAAGGTGAAAAGGCCGTAACCGCGATATCCTCTTCCTGGCAATAGCGGACGAGGGCGTTCTGGGTGAGGTAAGGGTGGATTTCGATCTGAAGGACGGAGGGCTTGATGCGGGCATATGAGAGGACGTCGCGGAGGGAGCCGGTGGTGAGATTGCTCACTCCGATTTTCTTGACGAGCCCGGCATCGAGCAATTCTTCCATGGCGCGCCAGGTGTCGGCGTAAGGGACTTTGATGGGGCTCATGGCTTCGCCCCGACCTGTCCAACCCGGAGGATACATTTCTTCGAAGGGGACATATGCGAGCGCGATGGGGAAGTGGATGAGGTAGAGATCAAGGTGATCGACGCCGAGATCGCTGAGGGATTTTTTGCAAGCGGCCCGGACGTGCTGCGGTTCGTGGTAGGTGTTCCAGAGTTTGCTGGTGATCCAGAGGTCCTCGCGGGTGCAAAGCCCGGCTTCGATGGCGCTCGCGATGCCCTTGCCGACCAATTTTTCGTTTCCGTAGTCCGCGGCACAGTCGAGGTGGCGGTATCCGAACTCGATGGCCTGGCGGACAATTTGAGGCGTGAGGTCTTCAGGGATTTTCCAAGTGCCAAGACCTGGAGAAGGAAGAGAGGTTCCGTCGGGGAAGAGATGTGCGGACATAATTTCGAGCGGTCAAGATTCCGGGCAAAAAAAGTGCCAGGAAGCCACGGCAATTATGGACAAGCTGCGGCTGCTACGTTTCCGTCCTGACCGGGTCCACTAGCCAGAACTCCGTGACTCCTGACGGGGAGGGAGATAGGCGAGAGGGGCGAAGAGGGCAAATCATTTTTCGGTTTTGGCCCTCAAGTTCGGGTCAAAAGGCCGAGTGAGCGAAATCCGTGACATTTTTTGTTTGAATCGATTGGAATATCTGTAAGGTCTTCTGCTAATGCACTTTGCTAGGTCGGTAGGGGCGATTACACACAATTATGAAAAACACAACGAAAGTCGCCGCCTTTACGGCTGCGCTCGGTCTCGGAATCGCCCAAGGCGCTCTCACGACTGAATATATCGGAGGAACCGCCGCTAACGGTTCTTCAACCTCGGTGGGCGGAGTCCACACCCTCGGCGATGACACTTCTGCAGGTGACTTCTGGAACGGTGGCGACACCGGAACCTACCTCTACGAGAGCACTCGGGTGACTGGAAGTTTCTCGGCAGTGGTCCGGGTCGTCGGCCAGTCTGAAGCAGCCACTGGCCAGTGGGGTAAAGCCGGTATCATGGCACGTGACAGTCTCCTCGGCACTAGTTCCAATGCGATGGCTCAGGCAGCTGCGGGAAATGGATCCCAGTCGGCAGTTCCAATCCGTCTCGCTGGTCGTCTCCTGAACGATGGAAACGGCGGATTTGAAGATGCTGTCTCCAACGGCGGAGGTGATGTCGCCAACGATATCTTCCGCAACGATGGTGGGGTCAATGTCTCGTGGCTTCGTCTGGACTATAATTCGTCCAACAACGGCTTCACGTCAGGCTTTGCTCCCGATGTCGCTGGCGTTCCAGGAGGGTGGTCCTTTTCGGGTGAGCGGATCGACGTTACTGATTCGAATGCCGCTGATGGCTGGTTGGTTGGAATGGCCTACAGTGCTCACGGTGATCTGGGTATCGCGGCAGGAGAGGGAATTCACACCGTGTCTTTCGACAACTTCTCGATCACCCAGGTTCCCGAGCCTTCCTCGTCGATCCTTGGACTGGGTGCGCTTGCACTGATGACGATCCGTCGCAAGCGGTAGTCTCATCTTCGTGTTACGAATTTCAAAGCCGATGGAGTATTCCGTCGGCTTTTTCGTCGCCAGTTCTTTTCGCTTTGCTATTCTCGACCCAGAGACCGCATGTTTAAGAAATTTGTTTTCATCATCCCGGCGCTTGCGCTGGCCCAGGAGTCGAAGCCCGGCGTTTCCGCGATTCCAGGCTTGGAAAAAAATCAATTCGACTCGGCGATCCGTTCGGTGGCTGAACTCGATGACCCGGTTGTCGATGGTTGGGGGACGGAGCAGTTTAACGAAATTTCGGGTGCGCAGTTTGAAAAATTGGGTGCGGTCCTGGCCTCAGAGGAAGGGGCCCTTTTCAAGGGGCTGGCCCATGCTGAGTTTCGTGCTTTTCCACTGAGACCCGGAAGTTTTCAGAATTCTTATCTCAATGCCCGTTTTTCTTTGGAGCGTTCGATTGGAGCGGGAGAAGATGTTCAGCTTGATTTCGCCGGAGCTCTCTCGGGTTTGGTGACACGACTCAAGGGCTTGGATGAGTTGCGGAGCAAGTTTAAGACGGTGCGCGTAGCTCCGGGGGAGGATGGGACAACGACCGTTTCCTACGTGCAGTTCGGAGGGCACAATGATGAGCAAGCGATTCAGATCAATGCGACTTGGACCTGCTTGTGGGATGACACGAGCAATCCGCCGCTTTTGAAAACCATTGAGGTTTCCAACTATGATGAGGTCACTCATTCGCTGACGAATGGCGAAACTCTCTTTTCCGATAGCACACGTTCGGTCTTTCAAAATCCAGATCTTTTTGATCAACAGCTCCAGTATGGGACGGATCATTGGGCTTCACGCTTTGACGGCGCGATTTCCCGCCCGGCAGCAGGCCACGGCCTGGCGGTTGCTGATGTCAATGGTGATGGTTTGGAGGACGTTTACCTTTGCCAACCTCCGGCACTTCCCAATCTTCTCCTCGTTCAGAATCCCGACGGCACCGTGATTGATACCGCTTTGGAAGCGGGCGTGAACTGGCATGAAGGGACGAGAGCGGCGCTTCTCAATGATCTCGACAATGATGGTGATCCCGATCTCGTGGCCGTCATGGGAAATAAGGTCGTGGTGCAGGAAAATGACGGAACAGGCAAGTTTGAGCTGAAGACGGTCATTGATTCGGCGAGTAGTCTCTTCTCGATTAATGCGGTGGATTTCGACGGAGACAATGATCTCGATCTCTTCATTTGTGGATACACTTTAAGCGTTGGGGTGAGTCTGGATGATGTCTTTGCCAATCCGATGCCCTTCGAAGATGCCAACAACGGTGCCCCTAATCTCATGTTACGAAATGAGGGGAACTGGAATTTTACTGATGTTACTGACGAGCTTGGGTTGGGGGAAAATAACATGCGTTTTAGTTACGCCTCGTCTTGGGATGACTTCGACCGCGATGGCGATCTCGATCTCTACGTGGCCAATGATTTTGGCCGAAATAACCTTTACCGGAATGACGGCGGCAAGTTCACCGATATTGCACCCCAACTCGACGTCGAAGACATCGGTCCTGGGATGTCGGCGTCATGGGGAGACTACAATAACGATGGTTTCCCGGATATCTACGTGAGCAACATGTTCTCGTCGGCCGGGAATCGCATCACGACGCAATCGCAATTTAAGAGCAAGCTCGAGGATGAGAAAAAGGCGGACTTTCGACGACACGCCCGTGGTAATTCGCTCTTCAAGAATAATGGCGACGGCACCTTCACCGATGTCAGTGTCGGGATGGGCGTGACGCTCGGGCGGTGGGCTTGGGGGTCCATTTTCGTGGATATGAATAACGATGGTTGGGAGGATCTCTACGTGACGAACGGGTTTCTCACGGCGCAGGACAAAGACCGGGATTTGTGAAGTTTCATGTGGCGCCAGGTCGTGGCGCAATCTCCCGGGGCGAATGCTGCGGATGGCGAAGTTCTCCGGTATGATGTCGGTTGGAAGGCACTCAATACCATGCTTAAAGCAGGTCGATCGCTGAGCGGGCATGAACGGAATTGTGCCTTCTTGAATACTGGTGGTTCGCGTTTTGCGGATGTCTCCCAAGCAACGGGTCTCGACTTTGATGATGATGGCCGGGCCGTAGCCACGGTGGATTGGGATCAGGATGGGGACCTCGATTTTTGGATTGCCAACCGGACCGCTCCGCTCGTTCGATTCCTCAGAAACAACACTGACTACGCCAACCACTTTGTCCAGTTTCTCCTTCGGGGCACGACCTGCAATCGCGATGCCATCGGAGCAAGGCTTGAGATCAAACTGAAGGGCAAAACAAGACCCCGGATTCAAACGGTAAAATCGGGTGGAGGATACCTTTCCCATTCTTCCCGATGGTTGCATTTTGGCCTCGGAAAGGATGGCGCGGAAATTGAAAGTCTCACCGTAGTTTGGCCCAACGGGGTCCGTGAGGTTCTTCCATCAGTGGACCTCGATCAGCGGTATCATCTTACCGAAGGTGAGAAAAAGGCGGTGGCTGTTCCTGCGAAAAAGAGGATCATCGCAATCAAGCCGGGTGTCCTTGATCCTCCTGTCGTGACCGATCAGGCCCGCGTGGTCCTTCTTCAACCGCTTCCCATTCCGGCCATGAATTACCAAGCGGCTGATGGTTCGGTGAAGCCAGTGATCAGTGCCGATGGCAAGCCGCGCCTGGTGACTCTTTGGGCGAGTTGGTGTCCGTGTTGTATGGGTGAGCTGACAGAATGGAAGAGTCAGGACGAGGTCTTTCGGAGTTCGAATCTTGAGGTCGTGACGATCAATATCGAACCCGCGAACGCTTGGGAGAAGGCCGGGGAGGTTTTCAAGGAAAACGCCTTCCCGTTCACGCTTGGATTTGGTGCGGAAACGATGGGCGAGCAATTCGATGTCATTCAGCGTGCGGTCCTCAGTCAACAACGACCACTGCCGCTTCCGAGCAGTTTTCTCATCGATGGCAAGGGCCAGCTTTGTGTCATCTACAAGGGTCCGGTTGCGCCCGAGCAGGTTGCAAAAGATGCGCAACTGATCGGCGCGCCTCTTGATCGTATCCTTGCAGCTAGCAGTCCGTTTCCCGGGAAGTGGTTGGGTATTCCGTCTGGCTCTTCGCCGAACTCGCTCGCGATTCGATTTGTGGAAGGTGGGTTCACGTCCGAAGCGGAAGCTTACCTGAAGCGGTTGACGACGGAAGGAGCCGAGAATCCCACCTTCAGTGCCGGAAACGCCTTTGTCTTGCTCGGTGCAATTTATCAGGACCAGAAGCGTTTCGAGGACGCCGCTGTGGCCTTTGGAAAGGCACTTGAGATTGATCCTGACCACCGGCAATCGGCGATCGAGCTGGCTGGGGTGTTGGTCCAACTGGGTCGCCCCGCCGAGGCCGTTCCTTATTATCTCAAAGCCTTGGAGCGACGTCAGGATGACCCCGAGCTTCATTTCAAACTTGCGCTCGCTTACTTGAATTCCGGCAAGCTCGCCAGCGGTATGGCCTCGTTGAATTCTTCTCTGCAACTTCGACCATCCCCGCTGGCGCACTACAATCTTGGCAATGCCTTGCTGGGAACCGGGAAGATTCAGGAAGCGATGGCGCAGTATGCCGCAGCGGTGGTACTCGAACCCAATCTGATTCCAGCGGCCAACAATCTCGCCTGGTTGCTTTCAACGCAGCCTGATGACACGGTGCGCGATGGAAAACGGGCGGTTGAGCTGGCCGAGAAGATCTGCGCAGTTCCTGCCAGTCGGACGTCTTCGCATCTCGATACCCTCGGTGTTGCGTTCGCCGAAGCAGGTCGCTTTTTTGATGCGATCAAGACAGTTGAAGAAGCGATCTCGCTTTCGAAGCAACCTGCCGAAATTGACGACCTCAAAAAACGCCTTGCCCTCTATCAAGCGAACAAGCCCTATCGCGATTAATGAAACGCTTCACCCTCTTCGCTCTCGTCTTGGTTTCTTGTTCTGAAAAGGAAGAGGAGGTGCCGGTGACGGTGGAAAAAGATGCCGCGAGCATTGAAGAACAGATGGCGATCTTACCGGTGGCGGAAGCGCAGATCTATGACAAGACGGTGCACGATATTGTCGTCCGCGAAGATCCGAAGATCGATGGCTGGGATTCCGAAGCCTTCTCGGAGACGGCGATGACGCGATTGAAGGAGCTAGGGAAGTTGCTGATTCATGGAGAATTTCCGTTAGAAAAGGGATTCTTCTCAGGGGACTCTGAAGGCGAAGGGACTGCTCAAGAGCAAGGTTCCAAAATATACGAACGTTCCGGCGTAACCGTCGTTCGCGGTGGTGGTCCGACTCGTTTGAACTCGCCGCTCTTTACCGGGGTCCTTGATCCTTGGGTGAAGTTTAAAATCATCGATGTCCAGTTGGAGGGCGGGAAGGCCCGGACTGAAGTGATCGTGCAAGCAGCGGGGAAGAATGCGGACGGATCTCGCCAGCAGATCAATGCCGAGTGGTCGATTCAATGGGTCTTGGGAGATCCTCTTTTGATCCAAGAAATTCATATTCAGCGACAGGAGTCCGTGGCCTCACAGCGGGGATTTGTGGATTGCACGGCGGAGGCTCTCAGTGATCGAAAGCTCGTCGAGAGCCAGTTTGTTTACGGTCGTGATCATTGGTTTGGGCAGTTTGAAAATGCCCTCGGCGTTGAGGGTCGCGGCAACGGGATTGCGATTGGTGACGTCAATAACGATGGCCTTGAAGACCTCTACCTTTGTCAGTCGGCGGGCCTCCCGAATCGTTTGTTACTCCGACAGCTCGATGGTTCTTTGAAGGATATTTCGGCGAGTGCCGGAGTTGATTGGCTTGATACCACGCGTGGGGCGCTCTTTGTCGACCTCGACAACGACGGTGATCAAGACCTTGCGTTAACCTTGGGAACTCATCTCGTTCTGCATGAAAACATGGGGAACGGTACTTTTCCGGTGCGGGCGGCCTTGACTTCGAAGAGCGTGCTCTTTTCTCTGAATGCCGTCGATTTCGACAATGACGGCGACCTCGATCTCTTTACTTGTGGATACAGCGGAGCAGAGCAAATCAGCCCGCAGGATGTTTTCGCTAGCCCCATGCCTTACCATGATGCCAACAATGGCGCGCCCAATGCTCTCCTGGCGAATGGGGGTGACTGGAGCTTTCGTGATGTCACCGCAGAAACGGGTCTTGATGTGCACAATCTTCGGTTCTCGTTGGCCTCGGCGTGGGAGGATTTTGACAACGACGGCGATCAGGATCTTTATGTCGCGAACGATTTTGGGCGTAATAATCTCTATCGGAATGATGGGGAGAAGTTTATCGATGTCGCGGCCCAAGCGGGAGTGGAAGACATCGGGCCGGGCATGTCGGTGGCGTGGGGTGACGTCAATAATGACGGACTCAGCGATCTTTACGTGAGCAATATGTTTTCCTCGGCCGGCAATCGCATCACCCGGCAGAAGCAATTTCAACCCGGAATGACGGCGGGGGATTTGGATGGTTTTAAACGGCACGCTCGCGGCAACTCGCTCTACTTAAATCAGGGTGATGGCACTTTTAAAGATGTTGCGAAAGAGTCAGGAACGATGATTGGACGTTGGGCTTGGGGATCGCTTTTTGTGGATCTCAACAACGACGGATGGCGGGATCTTTATGTCACGAACGGTTTTGTCACTGCCGGGAAGCGAGAGGATGATTTGTGAAGTTTCTGGTGGCGCCAGGTCGTGGCGCAATCACCGCACGAGAATGCGGCAACCTCGGACGTTCTTCGGTATGATCTGGGATGGAAGGCCATTAATGACCTCCTTCGCGAGGGCCGATCACTGAGCGGAGAAGAGCGGAATTGCTGCTTCCTCAACTTGGGCTCTGGGAAGGGCGTAGAATTTGCCGATGTTTCGTCCGTTCTTGGTCTGGACTTTCCTGATGACGGGCGGGTGTTGGCCTTGAGTGACTGGGACTTTGATGGCGATCTCGATTTCTGGATCGCGAACCGTTCCGGCCCTCAGATTCGTTATCTTCGCAATGACTTTCGGGAAAAGAGCGCGGACTTTGTGGCTTTCTATTTGCAAGGGACTGATTCTAACAGAGATGCGATTGGAGCCCGCCTGACGGTGACGACGGATGCGGGAGTACAGAGCACGCAGACTCTGCGGGCAGGTGAGGGGTATCTTTCGCAGTCGAGCAAGTGGCTTCATTTTGGAACGGGTGACAGCTCTCAAATTGTTTCAGTGAGGATTCAATGGCCTCATGGGACGGTCGAAATTTTTGGTCCGATTGAAGCCGGGAAACGCTATCTCGTCATCGAAGGGGGAGGTGGGATTCGGGAGTGGAAGACGCCCACGATTCAGCCACTGAAGCCTTCGCCACTTATCGAGCCACCGCTTAGCGACCAGACCCGGATTATCCTGTTGGCACCTTTGACCTTGCCGGAACTCGACGGCTTGACGAAAGGAATTCAAAAAGCTCGATTGATCAATTTGTGGGCCAGTTGGTGCCCGGCCTGTCCAGTTGAGTTAACGGAGTGGGGTGCGCGAGTGGGGGATTTTGAAGAGGCCGGACTGGAGGTGGTGGCGGTCAATGTCGACGAGATCGACGATCCCGCTCAATGGACTGCGCTCAAGCTTCCGTTCAAATCCCAACATGGAGGAGAGGACTTGGTGAAGAAAATTGATGTCATCCAGCGGGCCATTCTCAGCCGACAGAGTCCTTTGTCGGTTCCGTGTAGTTTATTGTTGGATGCGGAGGGATGCTTGCGGGCAATTTACAAAGGACCCGTCGAGGCCGATCAACTTCTGGCTGATTGCCGCTTGCTGGAACAGGATGCGGCAAGCTTGCTGGCTGCGGCCACTCCCTTTCCTGGTAGGTGGGTGCAGCCTCCCGGTGGGTCAACGCCCCAGCAACTCGTGATAAAGTTTCTCGAAGGTGGGTTTACCGACGAGGCTTCGCCGTATCTTGAAACCTTGGTGGCAGATCCGGCGACCCGCTCGGCAGGACTCTTCAACTTGATGGGAGGAATCTTCTTGGATCAAAAAAAGTTTAGCGAAGCCGCCAATGCGTTTCGGGATGCTCTTGTGCTCGATCCGAAAGATCGGAAGGCTCATCTTGAATTGGGAACTCTTTTATTGGCAGCCCGAAAGGGGGAGTTGGCCGAGGGTCACTTTGTGGAAATTCTCGCGATGACTCCGAACGACCCTGATCTTCATTTACTCACCGGGCGGGCGCGCCTGTTTCAAGGAAAGCTCGATGGTGCGGGGGAGTCGATGAGTCAATCATTGGCCTTAGGTGGCGTTGCCGGGATCGCTGAATCGTTGCACGAATTGGCTCTGGCTTACGCTGATGCGGACCAGTTGGATCGAGCGATTGCGGTGATGGAGGAGATCAAATCACGAACGCCTGCACAGGAGGAGGCTTTGAATGAATTTCGGAGAAAGAGCGGGCCTTAGCTTGCTCGCAAATCAATGGAGGCCTGTGGGCGTTAGCTGATGTGTTACGCCATCAGGCCTCTGAGTATCAGAAGAAAGATGATGGCGGGGAAGGTGCCGAGTACGACGAAGGCGAGGAATCCGACAGCGGAAATGGAGGTGTCGGAGGGAAGAAGCTTCACGCGGGGGATGTAGGTCTCATCGTGACTCCTCGGGCAGTGATTCTATTTGGAGCGAGCGTCGTGCTTGATGTAGTCCCCGGGGCTTGCTGCGGTGGGCTTTTTACCCAGGTTTGGAAATCCTCTGCTCATGAACGGAGAATATCTGCCGGGAGGGTATTCCAGCGATGAGAATGGAGAGGCTCGTTTGTAATGAAGCGGCCTATTTTGCGTCGTTCCAGAAGACATCCATCTGTTTGAGGGTGGCCTCTCCAAGGGCGATGTCATCGGCCTTGAGTCCCTTCTCGATGGCGGCGAAGCGATGGAGGAATTTTTCGTTCGTTCCTTCGAGCGCAACTTCTGGATCGACTCCTAACTTGCGGGCCAGATTGGTGACGATGAAGAGGAGGTCGCCGATCTCGGCCTGAAGTTCGGGCGAGGCTTTGTCGCCTTCGGTGTGTTTGGCGAGCTCTTCTTTGACCTCGTCAAATTCCTCTTCGATCTTGCCGACAATGCCGATGGCGTCGGGCCAATCGAAGCCCACCTTGCCGGCCTTTTTCTGGAGTTTGGCGGCGCGGAGGAGGGCGGGGAGGCCTTTGCCAACGCCGTGGAGGTAGGGTTTTTCTTCGTGTCCTTTTTCGGCGCGCTTGATCTCCTCCCATTGGGTCAGGACGCCTTCGGTGTCGCCGAGATTGGAGTCGCCATAGACGTGAGGGTGGCGACGGATGAGCTTTTCAGAAATGCCACGGGCGATTTCGTCGAGGTCGAAGCGTCCGTCTTCTTGCGCGAGTTCGGCGTGGAAGACGACCTGGAGGAGGAGGTCGCCGAGCTCTTCCTGGAGATTTTCGTCATCGCCGGATTTGATGGCGGCGACGGTTTCGTAGGTTTCCTCGATGAGGTTGGAGACGAGTGATTCGTGAGTTTGTTCGGCATCCCAGGGGCATCCGCCGGGGGCGCGAAGACGATGCATGATGGCGCGGAGGCGTTGGATCTGTTTTCCCGGCTCCGGGCAGGTGATCATTTCTTCGTCAGTCATTATTTCTTGCGGGCTTTATCGAGGGATTCGCGTTCCTTGGGCGTGAGGGATTGAATTCCCTCGGAGCTGATTTTATCGAGAATGCGATCGACCTCCTTGGAGAGTTCGATGGGTGAGCGGTCTTCTTCGCGCACAACGCGGGCGGCGCGAATTTTTGGAGGGCGCTTTGAATCGGTTCCAATTTGGGAGAGTTTGATAACGAATGCTCGCACTCCGGGGATTTTGAAGAAAAGGACTCCAAAAATGATCCCGCCAAGGTGTCCGGCCGATCCGCCAGCGTTGTCCATGACGAAGACGACTTTAATCGTTTCATAAGCGAGGAAGGCAATCCCGAGGGTGCGCATCTTCATGGGGAGCACGAAGAAGAGGAGAACCCGGGCATCAGGCGCGACGAAGTAGAAGAGGGCGAGAATTCCAAAGACTCCGGCGGAGGCTCCGACCATTCTGGTGTCAGCTCCGTAGATTTCGAAGACTCCGGGAATGAAGTAGAGGAGGGTGTAAAACAGCGCTCCGGCCAAGCCACTTAAAAGATAAAAGACGAGGAAGGGGCGGCTGCTCATCCAGCGCTCGATATGCGGGCCGAAGAAAAAGATCCCGATGCAGTTGGAGAGAAGGTGACCAAAGTCAGCGTGAAGGAACTGGAAGGAGATGAAGCGCCAGATTTGACCTTTGAAGATCGCAGTGTCGACGCTCAGGTATCCCCAGGTATCACGTAGGAAGAGGGGCGGATGAGCCTTGAGCAGGGCATCGATGATGAGAACGGCGATGTTGATGATCAGGAGCCACTTCGTGATGGGTGCCCCTTCAAAGGGGCCCGGCATGCCCGGTGGCCGGCCCGAGCCTGGTCCACGGCCCGATTGCATGTAGTCTCGATCTGCGTATCCCACACAGGAGAGGTAGCAGTGTTTGACCTGACAGGAAAATGAAACTTTCTCTTGAGGCGAATCCGGTTTCAACTCTGTCGCGATGACTCTCGCTGATCTGGGATGGAATGATTTTTTTGACGAAGCTTTTCAAGCTATCGCCAAGGATGGCTGGGTGCCTGGACGGTTGATCCGGGAGACCAAGATTAATTTCTCCGCTCTGCTCGATGAGGGCGAGGAAGTGGACTGCGTGGTGGGGGGCAAGGTCTGGCACGATGCCGTTTGTGATGCCGATCTTCCGGCGGTGGGAGATTGGGTTGCGATCGAGCTGGGTGAAGGGAAGGACGACGAGCACATCATTCGGGCGCGGATGCCCCGGAAAACCTGTTTTTCCCGCAAGGAGCCGGGAAAAAGCAGCGGAGAGCAGGTGATGGCGGCGAATGTCGACTATGTCATCGTAGTGACGGATGCAGGATCGGATTTCAACCTGCGACGGATGGAGCGATATTTCACGATCGTGACCAAGAGTCAGGCGAAGTGCGTGGTGTTGGTGAACAAATCGGATCTTTTCGACGTTGAAACCAATGAAGCGGCGAGAGCGGAGATTCAGGAACTGTCAACGGAAGCCGAGGTCTATATCACGAGCGCAACCCGTGAGGAGGGATTGGAGGTTTTGAAGTCCTATCTCAAACCCGGCGTGACCTTGACGATGGTCGGTTCGAGCGGCGTGGGAAAATCGACCCTGGTAAACCAACTTCTTGGTGATGAGTGGCTTTGGACCGGTGAGGTCAACGAAGTGACTGGAAAAGGGCGGCATACCACGGTGGCACGGGAATTGGTGGTGCTCGACAATGGCGGAATGCTGGTGGATAATCCCGGAATTCGTGAGGTCCAAATGTGGACGGATGAGGACACCTTGCGGGATAGTTTCGTCGATGTGGAGCAGCTGACGCTGCAATGTAAATTTCGCGACTGTAAGCACCAAGGCGACAAGGGATGTGCGATTGAGGCCGCGGTGAAAGCCGGTGAACTCGATGGAGCCCGCTATGAAGGATATTTGCGGCTCGATGAGGAGATTGCGGAACTGAATTTCCGCCGTAAGAAGCGGCAGATGATTGTCGAGCGCTGGAATAAGCGGAACAAGCGGGTCAAAGCGCGGAATCGCGAGGACCGCATTGACCAATCGAAAGAGCAGCGCGGGGAGCTGTAGAGGTAGCACAAGCGTCCCGCTTGGGCAGGCTTGAGAGAGGTCACAAGCGGGACGCTTGTGCTACGGGGGAGTCAGCCAATGGTGACGCGGACGACTTTTTCGGATTCGATCTCGAAGTTGAGTCGTTCGGGGCGGTGGTCCTTGGTGACTTTGGCGCTTTTGTCATCGATACGGATGACCCGGCAGCGCAGTCCGGTGGCGGTGGCTTCCTCTTTGGAGAGACCGCGGTATTCCCGGTTGGGCATGGTTTGAGGTGGGCGGGGAATGGTGCGTCCGGGGGAGGGCGCGGGTGTGCAGGAGGAAAGGGCTGCGCAAAGAAGGCATGAAAAAACCCACATCTTTAAGGCGAGGACTGCGGGTTTTTGAAATTTCATGATCGCAGCCTTCCTTGGCGAGGACCTTCATGGTTGGGATGGTGCCGATGTCTGGCTCACCCGTTCCGCCATGTGCCGTAGCGCGCTTGAGAACAGCAGGGCTGATGCTGTCACAGCATCCGAGCTTGGCGCAGTAGATTGAACCGCAAGTTCCGCAATCCTACTTCACTTTGACAGTCTCGGTGTAAGCGGATTTCCCCTCAACTTCGTAAGGAACGCCACCTTTGGTGCCCGGATCAACCATGCGCTTCACCATTTTGTATTTGATGAATTCCTTGGTTCCGTAGGCTTGGTTTTCGCAGCCGACGCGCTCAATTTTGCTCTTAGTGCAGCAAGCGGCACGCGCCAAGGCCACAGCATGAAGGAAGAAGGGTGGTGATGAGGGCGAGGATGAGAAGTGGGATCAGTTTTCTCATGAATGAAGTGCGGTTTTTAAAGCTTTAAGGAGAAAATTAGAGATGCCGACGGCTTGTCGAGAGTCGATTTTCTTTAGAGGGAATTTTTTCAAGCAATGGTAAGGACCTGGGCGACGATACGCTTGGCGTTTGGAAGCTGGTCATTTTCAACATACTTGGAGTAAATGGCGGGAGCATCAATGGTGCAAACCCGCTTCACGGGGGCATCGAGATGGTCGAAGGCATACTCTTGAATGAGGGTAATGATCTGGGCTGAAACGCCGCAGAAAGGCTTGGATTCATCAACAATCACGGCGCGGTTGGTCTTGATCACCGAGTTGATGATGGCGTCCTGGTCGAGCGGGCGGATGGAGCGGAGGTCGAGGACCTCGGCATTGATGTTGTGCTCGGATTGCAGGATTTCGGCGGCTTCGAGGGCGTGCAGGACACTGCGGCCGTGGGCAATCAGGCTGATGTCCGAGCCTTCGCGCTTAATGTCAGCCTTCCCGAGAGGGATGGTGAAATCACCGTCGGCGGGATCGGGGACGTGGCCCTTCATTCCGTAGAGAAGGGTGTTTTCCATGACATAGACGGGGTCGTTGTCACGGATGGCGGTCTTCATGAGGCCTTTGGCGTCTGCTGGAGTGGCCGGTGAGCACACTTTGAGGCCGGGGAAGGCCGCGAAGAGTCCCTCAGGGGTGTGGGAGTGGGTCGCGCCGACGTTGGTGCCGCCGTTGGCGGGCCCACGCATGACGATGGGGACGTTGATGAGTCCTCCGGACATGTATCGGCAGCAGGCGGCGTTGTTGACGAGTTGGTCAAAGGCGACGGAGTGGAAGGACCAGAACATCAGTTCCATGACGGGACGGATGCCGAGCATGGAGGCTCCGATGCCCATTCCGATGAATCCAGCTTCGGAAATAGGGGTGTCGACGACGCGTTTGTCGCCCCACTTTTCCCAGAGACCTTTGGTGACTTTGTAGGCGCCGTTGTATTGCGCGACTTCCTCGCCCATGAGGACGACGTTTTCGTCGCGGGCCAGCTCTTCGTCGAAGGCTTCGTTCAGGGCGTCGCGGTATTCGATTTCTCTCATATCTTGAATGGGTAAAATTTGAGTTCGGAAAAAATTAATCGTTGAAGAAGTGGCGACCAATCTTGGAGGCCTCGGTGTTATTATCGACCTCCCAGTAAACATCGTCAGTAATGCTCTCGATGGTAGGCGCAGGAGACTCCTCGGCAAATTGAACGGAAGCGGCGGCTTCCTGCTTGGCTTCGGTGTCGATGGCCTTGGCCTCTTCCTCGGTGAGGAGACCCTCGTTGATGACGCGCTGGCGCCAGAGGTTAATGGGATCGTGGTTGGTCTTGTATTCCTCGATCTCCTCGGGCGAACGGTATTTCTTATGGTTGGCATCCGCGACCGAGTGGCCGTAGTAGCGGTAGGTGTTGATCTCAAGCACGGTGGGCTTGAGCTCCTTGCGGGCGCGTTCCATGGCGATGTGGGTCTTGGCGCGGACTTCGTAGAAATCCTCACCGTCGACGACATCCCAATCCATGTCGTAAGCATCGGCGCGTTGGGCGAGGCAATCCTTGTAGGCGCTGGAGCGGGCCTGTGAGGTTCCCATGGAGTATCCGTTGTTCTCGATGATATAAACGACGGGGATTCCGAAGAGGGCCGCGATGTTGAGTGATTCGTGGAAGGCTCCCTGGTTGACGGCGCCGTCTCCGAGGAAACAAAGCGAGGCTCCTTCGAGGCCCTTGTATTTCAGGCCGTATCCGAGGCCGAGGCCGAGGGGGGTTTGGCCGGCGACGATACCATGTCCGCCCCAGAAGTTTTTGTCGGGTGCGAAGAAGTGCATCGATCCGCCTTTGCCCTTGGAGCAACCGGTGGCTTTTCCGTAAAGTTCGGCCATGCACTCGTTCATGTTCATGCCGACGGCGAGAGCGTGGGCGTGACAACGATAGGCGGTGATCATGTGATCGTTCGCCCCCATGAGAGAGGCGGCGCCGACGGCGACAGATTCCTGGCCAATGTAGAGGTGAAGGAATCCACCTATTTTTCCGCCATTGTATTGCTTGAGGGAGGCCTGCTCAAAACGGCGGATACGGACCATCTGCCGGTAGTGCTCGATCTTGTTTTCAGCGGTCAGGCTTTTGTTGATGGGCGAACTCGCAAAGTCGAGCGGTGAAACGTTTGGGCTGGTAGAGGTCTCCATAGCGAAAGTAGTTCAAGAAGCGACATAGCCGCCCCGTTGGGTTGTCGCAAGACTAATGCAAAAAGACAGATTGACACGAGAAGACAGAATTTTTGACCGGCAGGCGTTATTCCTAGGACGAATTGTCGTGTCCTCACCCTGTCAGCCTTCGTCCCGCTTTTTTCGGGTGCGACGGAATTTGAAGTTCCGGTCGAACTTAAGGCGGGAGGGCAGACTATTATAGTGGAATTCCTGGGCTCCGCCTCGCCGAGATTGGGAGATGTGGATGTGGATGGTGATTTGGATGGTGATTTGGATCTCCTGGCGGGCTCTTCGACCGGTGGCGTGCACCTCGTTGAAAATACGGCCGGGAAGGGGAATGAGATGAACCTCGGTAAGATCGTCCAGCTTGTGGTCCCGGCCCGGCAGAGTGAAGCCAGGTGGGTTACCGAAAAGGGGACACCCTCGGATTCCACCCGCGTGGTGGCCCATGATTTAAGCGGTGACGGCAAACTTGATGTCATCGTGGGCGACCGGGCCACTGTCAAAATTCCAAGACCCGGGGTGACGCGCGAAGTAGCCGATGTGAAGCTGAAGAAGTGGAATAAGAATTTTAGTGAACTTTCCCGTAAACTCGTAGCTGCTGAAGATGCTGATAATGAAAGTGAAATCTGGAAAGTGAGCGGAGAAATGCAGCGGCACCGAAAGTCCCGCGAAAAGATTCTGAAAGAAGGACAGACCGGATTCGTGTAGATATAATATCAGAAGTAACCCTCCTGAATTGTGTGTTTGTGTGACCGCGCCTTCGTTTCGACGGAGGTGCGGTTTTTCTTTGTTTGCGTGAAGAATGAGGGGCTTTCATTGACAATGATCTGTCAGCTTTGCGGGTTTCGATGGTAGTAATGAGATATGAGGAGATTTTGTTTTATCTTGCCAGCCCTGCTTACATGCCTCGCGGCGGGTCAGCAGGTGCCGTTTTTTTGGCTCAAGAGCAAAGACTTGAAGACTTGGGAGTTGTTCGTTGATCACGACCGTGATGGCGTCCCGACTCAGAGTGAGTATTTCGCGGGGACCGATCCCTTTGACCCTCTTTCAACAATCACGGCTTCGATTCGGAAAGCCGGTCAGGATGATGGAGTGAGCTGGAACAGCATGCCAGGGGTGCGATTCCAGCTTCTGTCCTCACTGGATTTGGTGAACTGGGTGGTGTTGGGAGACCCGCTTTTAACGGTCCCGGGAGAGATCCTTGTGACCAGCGAGTTCGACAAAGAGTTCTATGGTATCGCTCCTCTCGCTCCTCTCGATTCCGATGGTGATGGCGAAGGTCGCACCACCACTGACCTGACGGGGGCCTATGAGTTTCTGGATCTTCCTCCCGTAATCTATGAGGTTCGTCAGATTTTAAAATCCGGAGAGACCCAGCTCTCCCTGTAGAACAAACACCGTAACTCCCCGACCGCCTTCCTGACGAAGTGGTGAATACCCCCACCCAGAGTCAGGAGTTGCCATGGAGGTGCCCTACGGCTGGGCTCCCCGGGAAGTCTGGGCGGGTGCCGAGCGATTCAATGTGTTCCCCCGCGCCATCGAGCCGGTCGATCCCAACCTCCTGCTGCGGCCCATCGGGGTTCGTGTCGATCGAGAATCCTGAAATCGGCAGCTTTCCCACCAGTCAACACTTCGCGATCGACTGGGTAACCTTCCACCAAGAAGCTGTCCCACTCCGAATCCGGATTGCCCAGGGAGGCACCTTTTCACCCGAAACCGAGATCTCCGCTGACTTCGTGGGGAGCCGTGCTGTTGGGATGAAATGCTATCTGCCTGATCTGTCCGACGGTGCCGTCCGACTGGGATTCGACCCCGATGGTCGTGTCACTGAAATGGGAAGATACGACGTCGCCGGAAATCCTCTTTCCGCCACGACAGGGGCTGACAACCGGCTTTCTCACCCTTAGTGATCTCACCTTCACCTACGACGCAGAGGGGAACATCGCGACCCAGTCAAACGCGACCTCCGGTGAGGTCCGCACCTTCAGCGATGATCACCGCAATCCGCTCTCGAAAACCGACCCTCGCGGAACCACTGCAGCCCTCGAATATGGTCTTCTCCTCAAGGATCTGGCCCAATGCTCCCTGGCCGCAAAAGCGGTTGGTGACTGCGTTACGGAAATGTTTGCCGCTGCCGCTGCCGGTCTGCAGGGGGAAATGAAAGGCGTCGATCTTGGCTGCCTCAGCTCAATCTGGGACATTCCGAATGACTGCGCGGCCAACGGATCGTAGGGGAGTTACCCGCCCCCTTACGACGAAAACAAGCTCGCCGGAAAAAAGATCTGCATGAGCAGGGTGAGGAAAAAGTTGACCACCAGAATGGCCAGTGAGGAGAAGACCATGGCATCGGTCGTGCCTCTACCCACCCCGACGGCGCCGTTCGAGGCTTTAAGCCCCTGATGGCAGGAAATGATGACGATCAAGAGGCCAAACGAGAGCCCTTTGATGAGGGCGATCGCCACGTCAGCGAGATCGACATACTTGATCATGTTATCGACCCAATAGGCGGCTTCCACTTTGAAAACTCCCACTCCGACGACGTAGGATGCGATCATGCCCAGTGCCGCCGACTCCGCGATGAGCAGGGGGACGGAGATGATCATCGCTAAAATCCGGGGCGTCACCAGATAGTCGATGGGGTGGACCGCCATCGAGCGCAGGGCGTCGACTTGTTCGGTGACCTTCATGGTTCCGATTTCCGCGGCCATCGCCGATCCGACCCGTCCGGCGAGCATTAAGCCGGTGATGGAGGGGCCCAGTTCGCGGAGCATGGCCACCGAGACGAGGCCACCGGCGGCAGTTTCCAGCCCGAAGAGTTTGAATTGGAAAAGGGTTTGCGCGGCCAAAACGGCCCCGGTGAAAGCTCCGGTGACACAGACCACCAACTGCGAACGCGCCCCGATCTCCGCCACCTGCTCCCACATCTGCTGCCAACGCCGTTGTCCCCGGGTCAGCGAAATAAAGATCTCCTGGATCAAAAAGCCAAGCTGACCCAGGTAATCGATGAATCCCAGGGCCGACCGGCCGATTGCTTGGAAGAAGCTCACGGGAAGACCCTAGACCCGCCTGCGCCAGTGAGAAGCCAGAATCCTAATCGTCCGAAAATTGGAGCGTATTAAAAATAATGCCACTTTCTTCTAAGAAATTGCATTCTGAGATGTCTCTCCCCTTGGAAAGAATGTTTCACCGTGTCTCCAGAAAATTCAACATCACGCCTGCGGCCTCCGATTATGCGCCTGCCAGGTAAAAATCAACCGGCTCCGCAGGTTCGGACGCTCGAGGAAGTCTTCACGGAAGAGGAGAGTCCGCTGCTTCGCTATGCCTTCGGGCTCCTGGGGCGCCGCGAGCTTGCCGAGGAGGTCGTCCAGGATGCTTTCCTCAAACTCCACGAACATTGGCAGGAGGTCGAGATTCCCCGCGCCTGGCTTTTCCGCTGTGTCCGAAATCTCGCCCTCAATGTCCTCCGCAAAAACCAACGGGAAACGCTCGATGGCACGGCGGGCGAAAATCACTCCACCGGCGAACGACCCGATCTCGAGCTCGGGAAGATGGAAGCGGTGGGCATGATTCAAATGCTCGTTTCTGAAATGAGCGAACGCGACCAGAGCATGGTCAAAATGAAATACTTCCAGGATCTCAAATACCAGGAGATCGCCGAACGACTCGA
>CAWUTG010000075.1:0-28859 GCA_963925135.1 uncultured Verrucomicrobiales bacterium
ACTCCGGAACCTCGACTCCCAAAGCACTCCCCTCCGCCCGTGCTCCCGGTTAAACCAGCAGGTAAACCGCTGCAGCATCCCTTTAAAAAACTCCGAAAGCGAATGCATCCGGTAAGAATACCGGACATGAATCGCCTCCAAAGCCTCCTCGCCAATCCGAAGATTCCGCGCTCGCTCCAACTTCGTCAGCTCCGCTACCCCCGGATAATCCCCCGAGATTAAAGCCTTCGCCGCCGCCATCTCCTTCCGAACCAAAGCCGTCGCATTCCGAGAATAAAGCCCGCCCAGCCGGCGCAAAAGCTCCTCATCCGAAAGCCCCAACGACTCCCCCTTCTCACACCCCCTCGGCACCTCCAACAGGACGTGCAAGTGATTACTCATCAAGCAATACGACAAAATCCGGCACCCCGAAAACCTCTCATACATCCGCAGTAAAATCCGCAACTGCTCCTTCTCCTCGGCCTCCAAAACAAACCGCCGATCCACAATCCGAGTGACCGCATGATAGATCGCGACTGGCGGAGACTCCCCAGCGGAGACCGAAGGAACCAAAAAACGACGAGTAATCTTCATCACCCCGGAACCTTACCCACCCCGCCAATCCATGGCAACAATCATTCCTTCAAATCGTCTGGCAATTAGAATGCGAACGAGTTGGAAAAGCTCGACCTCTATCTCGGCAAGGAGCGACGCACCGTGACCGAGGAAGATGTCCGTGCGCTCGTTCCGTTAAGTCGTGCGGCGGTGATTTTTGAGACAGGAAAGGCGATCCAGACGGGCAACGTCGCCCGCGCGATCCAACTGATCGACGAGCAGCTAGAGGCGGAGGAATCCGCCATCGGAATCATGCGCGCCTCCATCATTAATGTCGTCCGCAACCTCTACATGGCGAAGCTGATCCTGGAGAAATTTAAGGCTCCCGCCGGAAACTACTCATCCTTCGCCGGTGCGCTCAACAAGCTTCCGGACTCGGATCGTGCATGGCTGCCGCAGAAAAAGGACGGCTCCGGCGTGAACGTCTATCCTATTTTCCTAGCGGTCCATAACGCGAAGAACTTCGACCTCGACGGCCTCCAGCATGTGATGGAGCAGACCCAGAAGGCGGATCAGGCGCTGGTGACGACAGGGCTGGACACCGTCTTGTCTTGCACCGCCTGATCGCGGAGATCGCGGCGGCCAGGAAAGGGAAGAGGTAGGCTAGCTCCCCAATTTCCCCATCGACTTGTTGTGCGGGATCTGGAGGAAGATGAAGGCGGCGCTGGCGCCGATGAGGGCGCAGAACATGTCGCTCTGGGTGTCCCAGCCATCACCTTGGGTGCCGAGGAAAGATTCGGAGGCCTCTACCGATACGAGGGCGGCGGCCCATTCGATGAGTTCGTAGATGGCGCTTATGGCCATGCAGACGGAGATCACGCAGAAGGCCATCCAGCCGCGCTTTGCGATGACATTGTTGCGCATGAAAATTTCGCGGCAGACGATGGCGGGGACGAGGCCCTGCAGGAGATGGCCGAGGCGGTCATAGTGGTTGCGGGAAAGGTCGAAGGTATCTTTCGCCCAATCGCCGATCGGGACGAGTGCGTAGGTGTAGCGGCCGCCGACCATGAGGACGATCATGTGCAGGCCGATGAGGACGAGGGCGAAATTCGAGAGCCTCCAGCCTTTCGTCTGGGCGATGAAGATGGCGATGAAGCCGATGAAAACCGGGGCGACCTCAAGCCACCAGGTCGTCCTGTCGTAGGGATGCCAGCCGGACCAGATGAGCACGGGCAGCATCGCCACCTGAAGCAGGTAATTGGGATGGGTTTTCATTCGTTCGACTGAGGGAACCAGATGTTCACAGGATGAGGGAAAAGGTCAATTCAGCGGGTCATGGCCAGCCCGGCGATGTGCCCCCCCCGGCTGGCTGCTAGGAATTTGCTTTTAGCGCGAGGGCTTTGAAGCCGCCTTTGGGCCGGAGCGGAGGGGGGTGAAAGGGGGTTGCGGGGGAAAGGGGGGCGGAGACGATGGTTTGGCATGGCGGTGGGCAGTGTTTCGGGAGGAAAAGTCCCTGATCCATGCCATGTTTGACTGGAACCGGGAGACTTTAGCACGATTCTCACAGCGCGAGAGCGTAGATCCCCAGCCCGCATTGCCAAGATCATTCTTGGCAGCTGTTTCTTCGTTGGTTTCTAAGGCACCTGCCCTTTAGGAGTCGTCGAGGACCAGGATGCGGCCGTCGCCGAGAGAAACTTCGACGGGTTGCCAGGTAGGACTTTGGTCGAAGCACTCGGGATCATTTCCAGTGGGGTCTCTTTCCTGGTTGAACTAATTGAGGTCCGGATCGTCATCCGGAATCCATTCTTTAATGGCCTGCCAAGGTGGCTCGATGTGCTCCATGGTCTCGATATCGAAGGGTGGCGGTGGCGGGCGTGGAAGCTGGATGACACCTTCCCAGAGGCCTTGTAGACGGAGAAAGAATTCGATTTCCTCGCGACGGAGGATCTTGCGGACGGGCTTCATGGTGCCCTTGCAGCAGGGGCACTGGAGCGGATCGCCGCCCCACACCTTGAGGATGATGTCGCGCCAGAGGGGGCGCATGTCGCGGGCGGATTGTTTGGGTGGGCCGGGAATGAGGAGGATTTGGGCGGGCGGCGGTTTTTCAAGGGGAGTCTCGGGTTGGGATGGCCGGATGAAGCGGTCCGGGATTGGGGAGGTTTGGCCCCGGGATTTGTTGGAGTAGAGGCCGTAGTAGCGGACGGTTTGCTGGCCTTTCGGTGGGAGGTATGCAAATCGTCTGGCAATTAAAATGGGCAATTAAAATGGGCAATTAAAATGGCAATTAGAATTGCTACGTCATCGAGTACGCCCGCCGCCCCAACCTCGCCAGCCAATGCCTCGCCCCGATTGGGGGGAGCCATCCTGCGCCTCCGTGACCTTGAAGCCTTCGAGAGCCTCAACGCGAGCTTCCACTGCTACAGTGCCAGACCCTGGGCTGCCTCAAAACTCCCCCGCCACTAATCCATTAGCCAGACAACCGCCCTGCAACCACGCTCGTTGCGTCAAAAATCTAGTCGCCAACTCATCCTGCCTATGATCACATTCCCCTCACTTACTTTATCTTCTTATGCCACGCGTTAGCATCACGATCCCTGGAAAGAACTCCCAGCCTTACCGCTTTAAACTCGACCGCGAAAAAGTTACTATTGGACGGAGCTCCGACAACGACATCGTCATCGACTGCCCGTCCGTCTCCGCCCTGCACTGCACCATGGAGCGCGTGCCCGGCGGCTACATCCTCCGCGACCGCCAATCCACCAACGGAATCCGCCTCGACGACGAATACATGTCCACCCTCGATCTTCGTAACGACGCCAATGTCCGCGCCGGCGATGTTCAGTTTGGCTACACTCTCAGTGACGACGAACTGGATGAACTGGATGAGGAAGAATTCGTCCCCCTTCAGGAGACTTCGGATGAGCGCACCAAACGCAAAGCCAAAGCGACCTCTCCGGAGGAGAAGCCCGCCAAAAAGAAGGCCAAGGCCAATGTCGTCACCACGGCACCCCGTCCGACTACCGCCGCTCCCGTCGTTTTAGCCTCGAGTATCCAGGGCACCGGCTTCTTCTACGGACTTTCCATATTTGTTGCGGGAATCCTCGCTCTCTACGCTGGACTCAACAGCAGCTACTCCGGACAGCAGACCAAAGCTGGCCGCCAAGGTGAATTTTCACTCTTTGGCGATATCAAAGATGGCCGTCCCCCGCTTGCAACAGCAGACGAGGAAAATGCCGATTCCGAGTAAACTCTCGAAATCCTCCAAAATCAAGCCGACGGACTTTTCCGTGCGGCCTTTTTTGTGCCCCTGAGCTTCGATTCACCTCCCCAGTAAAGGCTTTACCTTCTCACCCACCATCTGCTCGATCAGACGGGTCCCGCCCTTGCTTGGAGGCACCCCGTCCGGGCTCATCCATTCCGGCTTGGCCGCCAGGAGCTGATTGAGATCGTCCACTTCCGACTTCTTCCAGAAGCTCCGAATAGCCCCGCTTGGTAATACGATCTCCAAAGCAGACCACCATCGCCTTTTCATCTTCGGCCGCCCTCGCCGATGACCTGGCAAGCAATGCGACAAATATCGTGAGAAAAAATCGGCGATTCATCGAGCGTAGAAAATTTACAGTCACAGCTCGGAAGCTACGACCGAAACAAAAACCCAAAAAGCCCCAATCACCCAAAAAAGCCCTCACTTTCGCGAGGGCTTCTCTTGAAATAAGAGTGATCGATCGCTTACTTGTCCGTCACCGCACCTTCGCTGGCGCTGGTCACGAGCTTGGCATACTTCGCCAAAACTCCGCGTGTGTAGTGAGGTTCAGGCTGAACCCACTGGGCACGACGGGCCTCCATATCGGCATCGCTGAGGTCGACAGAAATTTCGTTCTTCTCTGCATCAATCGTGATGGTGTCACCTTCCTCGAGCAGGCCAATCGGGCCACCTTCAAAAGCTTCTGGAGTGATGTGGCCCACCACGAATCCGTGGCTTCCACCGGAGAAACGTCCGTCCGTAATCAAGGCTACCTTATCGCCGAGACCCCGTCCCATCACCGCCGCGGTCGGCCCAAGCATCTCGCGCATGCCAGGACCGCCCTTCGGTCCCTCGCGACGAATCACGATAACATCACCGGGCTCAATTCCGCCGGTAAGAATCGACTTCATAGCCGCCTCTTCAGAGTCAAAAACACGAGCCTTCCCCGTAAAGGTCAAACCTTCCTTGCCGGAAATCTTGGCCACCGAACCCGTCGGCGCGAGGTTTCCGTAGAGAATCCGCAAGTGACTATCCTTCTTGATCGGGTTGTTCATGGGACGAACGACGTCCTGCCCTTCAGGGAACTCGAGAGGAGAATTAGCAAGGTTTTCAGCCAAGGTCTTTCCGGTCACGGTCAGGCAATCACCGTGAAGAAGCCCGGCCGCAAGAAGCTGCTTCATCAGAGGAACCAGTCCCCCGATCTTCACGAGTTCGGCCATGACGTACTTTCCGCTGGGCTTCAGATCAGCCAGCACGGGAACCCTCTTCCCAATCTCAGTAAAGTCATCGATGGACAATTCAACGTCCGCCGAATGGGCCATTGCCAAAAGGTGCAGCACCGCATTGGTCGAACCACCGAGGGTGATCACCACCGTGATGGCATTCTCGAAGGCCTTCCGGGTCATGATGTCACGAGGCTTAATCCCGCGCTCCAGCAAGTGAAGCACCGCTGCTCCGGCATCAAAGCAATCGCGCTTCTTGTCGTCGCTGATCGCCGCCTGGGCCGAGCTGTTAGGGAGACTCATTCCGAGAGCCTCAATCGCACTCGCCATCGTGTTGGCGGTATACATGCCACCGCACGATCCCGGTCCGGGAATGGCGGTCTCTTCGATCAACTGAAGTTCTTCGTCCGAAAACTCACCGTTGGCATGCTTGCCCACCGCCTCGAAAACCGAAACGATATCGAGTTCCGTTACCTCGCCTTTTAAAGTCGCACAGCCTGGAAGGATCGTTCCGCCATACACAAAGACTGCCGGACGGTTCATCCGCGCCATCGCCATGATGCACGCGGGCATATTTTTGTCACAACCACCGATCGCGACATATCCGTCCATCCCTTCGCAACCCACCACGGTCTCGATCGAGTCCGCAATGACTTCACGACTCACGAGAGAATACTTCATCCCCTCCGTGCCCATCGAAATTCCGTCGGAAATCGTAATGGTGTTAAAAATGACCGACTTACCACCAGCGGCATCCACCCCCTTCGCCGAATCTTTGGCGAGGAGATCAATGTGAAAATTACACGGGGTTACCTGGCTCCAGGTCGAGGCCACCCCGATCTTGGGTTTGGTAAAATCGTCTTTGGAAAAGCCTACTGGGTAGAGCATTGCCCGGCTCGGAGCGCGATCCGGCCCGTCGAGGACCTTGGATGAGAATTCGCGCATATTTGGATTGTCGCACATGTTGCGGGGACTCTTCCAATACTCGCCTGAAACATCAAGTCCGATTGCGCCCGCAGAGCTCACAAAGAACGCCGCACCGCCTCGCCCCAATCACTCAGCGCTTCAGTTCGTAAATCTCTAATCTCTCGCTCGAAAAGGGAAACACCATCAAAAGCCGGTTCTTACCCACTTTATAAAGACAGGCGACAAAGTTCCTATCTTTGGCGGCCCCACCCTTCACTCCCTGGTAAATCCTTGGAGCCCGGTCGTAGTTAAAATATATCGCCCCCGCAAAAAGGAAGCGCCCGGGAGACTCGCGCTCAAAAACCCCATCCGCTTCTGAGATCCCGCCGCCTTATGAAAAACCAATGCCTTTTCCTCAGGAAAGATTCGACAGCTGAAAAACGGATACGAAAACGCTCCATAAGCCTCCCACTGTAAACTACGCACCTTCCAGTCACCATGAAGCTCCTCCCCTTTTTCAATCGGCAATCGTTTTAAAGCCAGCAATGCCTTCATTTCACGAAGAACCTTCAAACTACGCTCATCGCCGGAATTCGCCTTCTCGGAAGAAGCCAACGCCTCCTTGACCGAGGTTTGAGACTGTGCCAGCCCCTTTAAATTCTCAGGAAACACCTGCTCCGCAAGCCCGATTCCGCCTCCTTCTTTCCCGGCGGCGGAAACCGACATCAACGAACACGCGATCAATAGAGGAAGCAACCAGACGGTCGAAAAGCGTAAATTAGATTGCGTCTTCCTAGAGGTTGACCCCCCACTTCACCAAATCTCCCGCTCATTTCTAGAAAAATGACCTCCGAATCGAGGGTGTTTTCCAAAATCATCCAACACTTGCCTTCATCGCGTCCATGAGTTACCGCATCTCTGCTATGCCAAGTCGCGTTCTGGTCTCCGACCCTATTTCTGAAGTCGGTGTTGAGCTTCTCAATGCCCATCCTGACATCACCGCTGATTTCAAGGTGGGCCTTTCTCCCGAGGAACTCATCAAAATCATCGGCGAATACGATGCCCTCATCGTCCGCTCCCAGACCAAGGTTACCGCGGAGATTCTGGCCGCTGCCACCAATCTCAAGGCCGTTGGCCGTGCTGGTGTCGGCGTCGACAACATCGACCGTGATGCGGCCAACGCTCACGGCGTGATCGTCATGAACACGCCGACTGGAAATACCATTTCCACCGCCGAGCACGCGTTCACCCTCATGTGTGCCACTGCTCGCAACATCGCTCTCGGCCATGCCGGAGTCGTGGCCGGAAACTTCGCCGCGGCCCGCAAAGCCTTCCAAGGTATCGAGCTTAATGGCAAAACTCTCGCCGTCATCGGAATGGGTCGCATTGGCTCCGAGTTCGCCAAGCGCGCCCAGGCCTTCAACATGAAAATCGTCGCTTACGATCCCTTCCTCACCCAGGCCCGCGCCGATGAAATGAAGGTCCGTCTCGCCGCCACGCCCGATGAAGCCCTCACCGGTGCCGACGTCGTCACCCTGCACGTCCCGATGACTCCGGACACGAAGCACATTCTCAATTCCGACCGCCTTGCGCTCATGAACAAAGGCGCGCTCGTCATCAACTGCGCCCGCGGCGGTCTCATCGACGAAGTCGCCCTCAAGGCCGCCATCGACTCCGGCCACATCGCCGGTTGCGGACTCGATGTCTTCGAAGAAGAACCTCCTTCCGCAGATCACCCGCTCTTCACCCTCGGAAAGCACATCACCTTTACTCCGCACCTCGGAGCTTCCACCAACGAAGCCCAGGAAAACGTCGGCATCCAGGTCGCCGAACAAATCCGCGACTTCGTCACCACCGGTGAGATTCGCAACGCCATCAACATGCCCTCGCTCGATGCCGCCGCGCTCAGCGAACTCGGATCCTATCTTGATATCGCCAAGGCTCTCGGTAAACTCATTGCCAAACTGGGACCTGCCAATCCCGACTCCCTTCGCGTCTCCTACCACGGCGCCATCGCCGAAAAGAATACCGCCCTCGTTTCCCGGAGCGTCCTCACGACCTACCTCGAATCAGCCCGCGCCGACGGCCAGGTTAACATCGTCAACGCCCCGGCCGTCGCCAAGGAAATGGGCCTCGAAACCATCGAGTCCACCATCAACGCCGCTACCGAATTCAGCGAACTCATCGTTGCCGAACTCTCCAAGGACGGTGAAAAATACCGCGTCTCCGGCACCGTCATTGGCAAGTCCCCGCGCATCGTTGAAATCGACAAACTCTTCGTCGACATCAACATCAAGGGCAACTTCCTCATCGTCAAAAACGACGACCGCCCCGGCATGGTCGGAGTCATCGGAACCGCTCTTGGGAACGCTTCCGCGAACATCGCCAACCTCTCCCTCGCCCGCAACAGCACCGAGGGAGGCGCGCTCACCGTCATCGAGCTCGATGCCCCCCTCGAACTCACCGTCATGGAGGATATGCGCAAGACCGCCGGCGTCATCTACGCCACCGGAATCACCCTTTAAACGATTCCGCCGGATCGCGAAAGCGCACCGAAGCCAAATCAAATCCCCCTTCACGGATCCGGGCCACCAGCTCGGGTCCGTATTCGTGTGCCATCGGATGATTTCCCTCTAGGAACTGACGAAAGCCTTCTGGACCACCCACCCCCTCCGGTGGACAGAGCCCCTCACCACCCGCCATCTTCGGAAGCGCCTCCCGCGATGCCTCCGCCGCGCCCTCGATCAGAATCAAGTGATCCCAACGTTCATCAGTCCCGTAAAGATAGTGAAACTGTGAAACCCCGTTGAGCACCAACTCCGAGACCGGGCTCGTCACCTCATCAAATTCCGTCTCCGCAGGCTTCCGCTTAAAGACAACCTCCACCTCACCTCCCTCACGAACCTCAAAACAATGCTCTCCCACATCCAGCCACCCAAACGAATCCTGAATCGCACAGTGAAGATCATAAAAGCTCACATCCGCCGGCAATGAAACCCGCCTCCAAATCCGGGGCTTCGTCTCCAAAACCGCAATCAGGACCAGCAACCGGGCCGCACTCACCGGTCGCACATACTCGCACTCATCCTTCACCGAAATCTCCCCCAACGGTCCCGCTAAACTTCGGATCACCTCCATGCCCCCCTCCAAGGCCATCACCTCATCCATAAAAGCCTCAATCTCCGCCTCATCAGCGCCCTCGGCTGGCATCCTCTCCAACAAAGCTTCCAGCTTCGCCATCGAACCCGCCTCAACAGCACCCATCGCCGGCCCAAAAGAAGCACCCCTATTCTCATCTTCCTTCGCCATGGAAACTTAATGCCAGAAACCCCAAAAATCCACAACCCAAACCACCTCAAACCTTTGTGCCTTGCCTCCTTTGCGGATCACCTTCATCCACCATGGCCCCAATGAATAAGTTACATGGAATTGCATTGCGACTTGTGGAGATTGACCGGGCGGATAAGCTATCTTAGATGAAACACCTTCTTCTCCCTCTCCTTGCCCTTCCACTCATGGGCCAAGAATTAAAATTGATGACCCAGCCCGCCCTGACGGTAACGACCTTCACCAAGGCAGGCTCCTTCTACCAACTCGAAGTCGAAAAAGACGGCAAATGGCTCCCCCTAGGCTCCCCAATCATCGGCACCGGTGAACCAGTTGCCCAATCGCACACCAGCCTCCCAGCCGATTCAAAAATCCGGCGCACCGAACTCACGAAACAATGGGTTCCCGTCTGGCAGGATGAATTCAACGGCAACTCCCTCGATCGCGCCAAGTGGGCTCACGAAGTGAACAGCTACGGTGGCGGCAACAACGAGCGCCAGTATTATTCCGACTCGCCCAAAAACACCGTCGTCTCCGACGGCAAGCTTCAGCTCAAGCTCTTCCGCGAAAATTTCACCACCGTTGACGGAAAAATCCAGCCCTACACCTCGTCCCGCATCCGCTCGATATATCGTGGCGAGTGGAAATACGGCAAGTTCGAGATCCGCGCCAAAATGCCGGGAGGCGAAGGAATCTGGCCCGCCGCATGGATGCTCCCCACCAATTCCCCCTACGGCATCTGGGCTGCCTGCGGTGAGATCGATATTATCGAATCCCACGGCACCGACGTCGATCGCACCTTCGGAACCCTCCACTTCGGCGGCCAGTGGCCCAACAACAAACACAAAGGAGGCATCTACAAATTCCCCAAAAAGAATGCTGCCGAAGACTTTCACGTCTACGGTGTTGAGTGGAACAAGGACGAAATCAGCTGGTTCCTCGATGGAGAGAAATGGCAGACCATCAAAAAAGAGGACTGGTTCACCACCGCCGACAAAGCCCCTACCGCTCCCTTCAACCAGCCTTTCCACATGATTCTCAACCTCGCCGCTGATGGAGGCTTCTTCAAAGACCCCAACAACGGAGGAACCGACCAAAACTCCGACAACATCCCCGACAGCGAATTTCCCCAGGTTTTCGAAATCGACTACGTCCGCGTCTCACAATGGGCTGAGTAATCTCGACACCGCCCCCTTGACAAACCCCACCGCCACCGCCACGGTGAGTTCCACAAAGACAGGGGTGTTTCTTCGCTAGACGAAGATCCTGAGATCATACCCTCACCACTAAATTTACGTTTAGGAGTCAGACCAAAATCTTTCTCACGCCTGTCCGCTTTCCTCAAAGCCGACAGGCTTTTTCTTTCCTGCCAACTTCCAACCGAACATTTCCAAATTCCGACCATGATCTCTCCAGACGAAAACGGCCTCACGCCCGAAAACTCAAAGCAACGCTCCGACTACACCGGTAACTTCGTCGAGGATATCGACAACTCCGCCGAGCTCGAAGCCCTCGCCAAGGATCCCACCATCTTTCCCAACTCCACCCGCGTTTACGTCGCAGGAACGATCCACCCGAACATCAAGGTGCCCATGCGTGAGATTCGTCTCGCCAACACCGATCACGACAACGGCCGTGTCGAAGAAAATCCGCCCATCCGCGTCTATGATTGCGCCGGCCCCTGGGGAGATCCCGACTTCAAAGGCAACGTCCGCGAAGGCCTCCCCGCTCTCCGCCGCGACTGGATCCTCGCCCGCAACGACATCGAAGAATACGATGGCCGCGAGATCAAAGCCATCGACAACGGCTACCTATCCGAAGCCCACGCCGAAAAATACAACGAGTCAAAAGCTGCCAAAAACAAGCTCAAGGAATACCCCGGACTCAAGCGCAAGCCACTTAAGAGCATCGGCTTCGAACCCTACGGTTCCGATCAAACCGTCAAGCCCGTCACCCAGCTTCAATACGCCCGCACCGGAGTCATCACTCCCGAGATGGAATACATCGCCATCCGCGAAAACAACGGCCGCCTCGAGGAGTTCAAGACCATCCACGATCGTTACCCGACTCTCGACGAACTCCCAGACGACGCTTCGCCGCAGATCCGCGAGTTCATTCGTCAGAAAAACTCCACGCCCGAAGGTTACGAAATGCCCCGCCCGAGTGAGATTAATCCCTACAAGCAGGTTTCCCGCAACGTCATGAACCACCAGCATCCCGGCCAGTCCTACGGCGCCGAGATTCCCAAGCTCATCACCGCAGAATTCGTCCGCTCCGAGGTGGCCCGTGGCCGCGCCATCATCCCAGCCAACATCAACCACCCGGAACTCGAGCCCATGATCATTGGCCGGAACTTCCTCGTGAAGATCAACGCCAATATCGGCAACTCAGCCGTTGCCTCCACCATCGATGAAGAAGTGGAAAAAATGCGTTGGGCCACCAAGTGGGGCGCCGACACCGTGATGGACCTTTCCACCGGCAAGAACATCCACGCCACCCGCGAATGGATCCTCCGCAACTCACCCGTCCCCATCGGCACCGTCCCCATCTACCAAGCCCTTGAAAAAGTGAACGGTCAGATCGAGCAACTCACTTGGGAGATCTTCCGCGACACCCTTATCGAGCAAGCCGAACAAGGCGTCGATTACTTCACCATCCATGCCGCCGTCCTCAAGCGCTTCGTCCCACACACCGCGCGTCGCATGACCGGCATCGTCTCGCGTGGCGGTTCCATCATGGCCAAGTGGGCTCTCCATCACAATGCCGAGAACTTCCTCTACACCCATTGGGATGACATCTGCGACATCTGCGCCGCCTACGACGTCTCCTTCTCCATTGGCGACGGACTCCGCCCCGGCTCCATTGCCGATGCCAACGACTACGCCCAACTCGCCGAACTCGAAATCCAGGGCGAACTCACCACCCGTGCCTGGGCCAAAGGCTGCCAGGTCATGAACGAAGGCCCCGGCCACGTTCCCCTCCAACTCATCGAGGAGAACATGCAGAAGCAGATCGAATGGTGTCACGAAGCCCCCTTCTACACCCTCGGACCCCTCACTACTGACATTGCTCCCGGATACGACCACATCACCTCCGGTATCGGAGCCGCCAACATCGGTTGGTATGGGTGCGCCATGCTCTGCTACGTCACGCCCAAGGAGCACCTCGGTCTCCCCAACCGCGACGACGTCCGCGAAGGTGTCATCACCTACAAGATCGCCGCTCACGCCGCCGACCTTGCCAAAGGACACCCCGCCGCACAGGAACGAGACAACGCCATCTCAAAAGCGCGCTTCGAATTCCGCTGGCGCGACCAATTTGCCCTCGGACTCGACCCCGCACGCGCGATCGACTTCCACGATGAAACCCTCCCCGCCGAAGGTGCCAAAACGGCCCACTTCTGCTCCATGTGTGGGCCCACCTTCTGCTCCATGAAGATCACCGCCGACGTCCGAAAATACGCAGAGGAAAACGGCTACACCGGCGACGACATGAAAGCGGAAGAACTCGCCGCAGCCACTGCAAAATGACCGATAACCAACTCCTCATCGGAGCCATCGTCGGCGTCATTCTTGCGGGATGGCTCTCCATGAAAGTCACTGGCACGGCCATCAAGCTCGTCCTCTACGCCATTGTAGTCATCGTCCTCGTCACCATGTTCCGCGACAAGCTCCCTTTCTAAAGGAAGACACCCAACATTCACACCCTTCCCAAAAGAGAGCCCCTCCGGGCTCTCTTTTTTCATCATGACGAGGGGAACAATTCAGCGACCACGGAGTCCACTTGATGTAAAATGAAGGCTTTGATTGGCATTGGACAAACCTCGTAATCTCCGCCACCAAAAGTCCTGCAACCACAATGCTCTCGCCCCTTTATATAGCAGACCTCATCGGAGTTTTCGTCTTCGCGGTTTCCGGCGCCATCGCCGGACGCCAGAAGGACATGGACCTCTTTGGGATGTTCATGCTCGCCACCGTCACTTGCATCGGTGGCGGCACCTTACGCAGTCTTCTCATCGGAGCCACGCCGCCGCCCGTCCTGATCGATCCCGCCTATCTCATCGTGGCCGCCATCGCGACGATCGCCTCCTTTTACGGCGAACCCTGGTGGGAAAAATGGCAACGCGCGGTCTCCCTCTTCGACGCCGTCGGCCTCGGCGTCTTCGTCTGTATCGGCGTGCAAGTTTCGCAGACCCATGGCCTCGCCTGGTGGGCCTGCGTCGGCATGGGGATGGTCACCGCGACCTTCGGCGGTGTTATTCGTGATCTCCTCCGCACCGAAGTTCCGCTCATCTTCCGAAGGGAAATCTATGCCACCGCCGCCCTCATCGGCGGACTCATCTATCTGGGGCTTGATTCCCAAGGCATCCCCACCTCGATCAACATCCCGGTGACGACTATCATCACTGCGACCATCCGCATAATTGCGATTCGTCTCAACCTCAACCTCCCAAGCAAAAGCCCTGGATGACTACATTTGTATGTTTAATTTCCTAACTTAGACTTTCCGCGAACCCGATTGCCAGATAGGGTTTCCTCATGAACTCCTTGGATAAACCTCTCAGCTATTTCTTTTTCCCTCCGGGTTGGGGTGAGTCAGGTGGAGTGGTGGAAGACCGCGAAACCACCATTCAGACCCCCGTGGTCCAGCGCATCAGGGAAGGGCTTCACTTCAGCGAGTTTTCGGCCCTCCAAAATCTTCTCAAAATCCCGGAGGAAGCTCTCGGAAAATACCTCGGCATGTCAAATGCCACTCTTCATCGCCGCAAAAAAGACGGGACCTTTTCGCAGGCAGAAAGTGAACGACTTGTGCGCTTCACCCGCCTCTTCGGGATTGCCTTGGGTGTCTTTGGCTCGGAAGAAGCCTCACGGAGTTGGCTCAAGACTGAAAACCCCGGCACCGCCGGTGAAACTCCCTTGAGCTACGCAGACACTGAGTTTGGCGCCCGGGAAGTTGAGAATCTGCTGGGACGGATTGACCATGGCATCTTCTAAGCCACAACCCGAAGTCCGGGAGAAATCCGACGAACTCCTGGTCTATCGCCTCGTTGCACCCAAGTGGGCCAACTCAGCCCTCTCAGGCGAAGGTGCCCGCCGCTATGGAGGTCGCTGGAACTCCCCGGGCATGTCCATGGTTTACCTCTCCGGAAGCCGGGCCCTCGCTGCGCTGGAACTCTTGGTTCACCTTACGACGCCCGAGACTCGCATGATTCCCCGTGTTCTCGTCACCGTGTCCATCCCCCGCGCCTTCATCGGCGGGCGCCTTTGGACCGCTCCGGGCTGGCAGGAAGAGCCACCCGGGAAAAACTCTACCGACCAGGGCGACGACTGGCTCCGCTCCGCCAGTACCGCCGCCGTCCGAGCACCTTCCGTTCTAGTGCCCGAGGAGGACAACCTTCTCCTCAATCCCCTCCACCCGGATTTCCCAAAAGTGACGATCCTGGAATCGCGGACATTCTCCTATGATTCCCGCTTTGCCCGACTCAGCTCGACACTCTCTTAAAATTGCGTTTTCCCAACCGGTGACTTCCATTCTATGGTTCGACCATGAGCGACGTGATACGGTTTCCTGAGTTGCAGTTGGATTTCATCGAAAGCCGGGTTCTCGGCGCCATCCTCGAGAAAGAAACGACCACCCCGGACTACTATCCGATGACGGCCAAGGCGATTGAGGCTGCCTCCAATCAATCGTCCAATCGGTTTCCCACGACCAGGCTCAGCTCCGAAGAAATCGAAGCTGCGATTCAAAGGCTCCGAAAAAAAGAGATCCTCATGCAGGTCCACATCTCGGGCTCCCGTGTTCCGAAATACGAACACCAACTCGCTGCAATCCTCGACATGACTTCAGCCGAAAATGCCGTCATGACCGTTCTCCTCCTCCGCAGCGTTCAGACCGCCGGCGAGATCAAACAGCGCACCGAACGCATGCACCCTTTCGAGCGAGTTGAGCAAGTCGAAGAAATCCTGCAGGGCTTCATAGAATACCCCTCCGGCCCCCTCGTTCGCGAACTCCCCGTCGGCAGTGGTCGTCGGGTCAAAACCTACGGCCATCTTCTCGGTGGCGAAACCGGCTTTGACACCATTCTTCATCACACTTCCGTCCCCCTCCCCTCGGAACGCGAAGGCCTTGAAGAACGCGTTGCGGCCCTCGAAGCAAAACTCGCCAAAATCCTCGCCGAACTCGGTATGACCCAAGAAGATGAATAGATGATGTTTATGACCGCACAACAAATGCGAGCTGCCGAGGATGCCTTGTTCGCTCAAGGTGTCGAAGCGGAGGATCTCATGAACCTTGCGGGTCTCAAGATCGCTCGCGAGATCCTCAAGCGCTTCCCCTCACCGGACGGTCGCCTCGCGATCGCTGTGATTGGCAAGGGGAACAACGGAGCTGATGCCATGGTCGCCCTCCGCCACCTTAAGGAAGCGGGATGGCAAGTCGCCGTTCGAAGCGACACCCCTCCCACTACTCTCACCGGACTCCCCTCCAAGAAATGGCAGGAACTGGGCGAGATCCACCTGTTAGACAACCTTCAACAGCTCCCCGAAAACAAGGGCGTCATTCTCTTAGACGGACTTTTAGGAATTGGGACCGAAGGCTCCATCCGCGAACCACTCGCCACCCTGGCCCGTGAAATGAATGCCCTTCGCCAAGGCGGCCAAGCCTTCACTGTAGCTATCGATGTCCCCTCGGGAATCAACTGCGACACCGGCGAATGCGGAGACGACACCGTGATCGCTGACCTCACCTGCACCCTGGGAATGCCCAAGCAGGGGCTCATCACCGACGCCGCTATTTCCCATGTTGGAAGCCTGGCCTTTCTCTCACTCCCCGGCCTAAGCGACATCGACCCCAGCCAAAATCACCTCATCTGCCCGGACACCCTTCCCGTTCAGAAACTTTACCGCCCCTATGATTTTCATAAAGGAGAAGCCGGTCGCATTGGCATCGTTGCCGGTTCCCGCGGCCTCGCCGGAACCGCCGCCCTTTGCTCATTGGGCGCTTTGAAAGCAGGCGGTGGTCTCGTCACGCTCTTTGTCCCAAAAGCCGACTACCCTCTCATCCTCTCACTCGTTCCCATCGAGGTCATGGTCAAACCAGTGACCAGTTACCTCGAAGTCCTTCACGAGCGACTCGACGCCCTGGCCATCGGCCCGGGCCTGGGCCTGGGAGACGCCGGAATCGATGTTCTTTCCCTCATTTCTCAATTTAAGAATCCCACCGTCATCGACGCAGATGCCCTCAACCTCATCGCCCGGCGGGGAAGCATTTCACAGCTCCGCTCCGACCAGGTCGTCACACCCCATCCCGGCGAAATAACACGCCTCCTCCCCGACCTCGATCACAAGCTCACCAGAGCAGAAATCGCCCGTCGATTCGCCCACCAATCCCCCGCCACCCTTCTCTTCAAAGGAGCCCGCACCATCGTCACCTCCCGTGAATCACCTCTCGCTTACAACACTACCGGAACTCCCGGCATGGCCACCGGCGGCCAAGGCGATGTTCTCACTGGAGTCATCGCCGCACTTCTAGCGCGCGGACTTGAGCCCATCGAAGCCGCCTCAATGGGCGCCTGGCTCTCCGGACGAGCCTCCGAAATCGCCCTGCAAACGGAATCCCAGGAATCGCTCACCGCGACCACCACCGCCCAACATCTTGGTCGGGCCTTCCAAGAACTCCGGGCGACCGCCACCTAACCTCAGCACGGCTTCATTAGATTTCTCACCTCATTGATTTGACGCCTCACCCATTCTCGTCCAAGTTCAGTGCGGAGAGTGCTGTGTGCCTGGTGGTCGCCGCGGTCTTCAAAACCGTTGAAGGGCAATTTGTCCTTGGTGGGTCCGATTCCTTCCCTCTCCGCCAATCTATTGAAAATCAAAGGATAACAGGAGTTCAAACCTCTTGTTATCCTTTTTTGTTGTTCGACGAATCTGGCACTCGAGGGCATCAGAACACCCCGAAAAGAAGCCAAGAGCCGCACCACGGCTGGAACTTCACCTCTTATGCGATCTCTGAACTCATCGGTCGATAGCCTCAATTCAACCCCCTTTCACCCCCCCTCCGCTCCGCTCCAAAGGCGGCTTCAATGCCCTCCCGCCAAAAGCAAATTCCTAGCAGTCAGTCAGTCAGTCGCCGCTTAGGGAGCAACGACCACCCGCACGAAGAAGCGGCTTCGATTAGGGGGAAGGCTCAGCACCTCGGTCGTGGCCTCACTGTCAGCCGTGAATGGACCCGCAAGCTGGAACCACTCCTCTTCCTTTAAGCTCGTCGAGAACTGCACATTGTAGGATTGCCCGTTGATCGAGTTCCACGTGATCGTGAGTTGATCGGCAGCATCATCGAATGAAATATCGGTCACCGCCAGCCCTGTCGGACCAGCTCCGATCGTTGCCACCCGGTCAAAGGCCGCCTGGATCTCAGGGGTTCCCAGAATGCTGTTGTAGACATTCACAATGCCAATCTCTCCCTTGAAACCGGTCATACCAGTAGGCGAGGCAGCACCGGCATCAGTCCGGCCACCGAGATTCGAATCAACGGTTCCAATCGCTCCAGATGCCCAAACGAAGAGCCCGCCGCCATTCACTCCAATGACAATATCGGCAGTTTCACTCACGGTGCGCACGTTCCCAAAGGTATCTCTCACCGAGGCCGCAAACTCATCCGTCGCGGCATTGTTCGTGATCACCAACTGAAGAAAATCACCCAAATTGAGCCCATTGATCGGGATCGTGATGTCCAAAGTGCGCACGTCCAAAGCACTTCCGAACAAGCGGATCTCACTCTCGGTAATCAAAGCAGAAAGCCCGTTCTGTCCTCCTCCGGTTTCAAAAATCACCTGGTGATCAGCCGAAAGCACACCCGGGCGAAACCAGACTTCAGCTGAAAATTCGGGATATTGAAATGAGGTGGTCGCGCCTCCGGCGATCCCCCCGGTCGTCGTATAAGCTGCCGTAATATTGGTATTGGCACTGGGAGTCGTAAGCGGCGAGTTCAGCGTGGCGCCCGTCATGGTCCAGTTCCGATCACCAATTTGGTCCAGCCAGGTTCCATCGGTATTCCCCGCGGCCGAAGCAACATTGCGATTCGTGGGAATCGGACCGGTAAGCACCTCAACGAAAACATCAGCCGAGGAAGACCCAAAAGCATTCGTCGCAGTGAGAGTGTAGGTCGCGGTTTGGGTCGGCGTGAGATTAATGGTCGTGGTTCCGGACACATCAGTGGCACCCGGATCGATGGTGAGTGAACTCGCTCCCGTTGTGCTCCAGGTCAGATCCACTAAAGTTCCCTCTTGAATCAGGCCCGCCGACGCGGTGAAGGCCGAAATCGAAGGAGCTTCCCCGGAAATGATGGTGAGGCTGCGAACATTGGTGTTTCCATCACGGATTGCGGTGATGGAGAACGTCGTGGTCGTGGTCGGCGAAACATTTGTCGACCCCTCTCCGGCAGTCGTCAACGGAACCAAATCAGTGGTATTGCCATTGCCGTCATTGAGGACGAGCGAATCAAGTGGCTCACTCACCACCCAGGAAAGGGTGGCCGGATTTCCCGGCGAGGCCGTTTCGATATCAGTGGTGAAAGAGCTAATGAGCTCGACAGTCGAAGTCTCTGTCAACGAGGCAAAATTCAAGGCCAGGGCACCTGTAAAGTCAGGACCGGGAGAATTGATCGTGACTTCAAGTTCGCCACTCGCATTTGGGATGAGTCCCGTCCAGTTCACGTAAGTGGTCGCATTCAGTTCTGAGAAATGGTCAACATTCGCACCCCCGGTTCCTTTCGTGAGCGACCACCGTTGGTCTGCACCCTGAGCATTGGCTCGTGAGCCATAGAGAAGAAGGTCGTAATTCCCGGTAGGAACGAGGCCCGTAAAGAGCAGGATCATGGAGGGATTGGCAGGAGTTCCCTGGTTGGCAAAAATACTATCGCCCAAGGCAGCAGCATCAAAGCCTGCCAAGTCGACGGGCAATGCCGTCACGTCAGCGCCAGCCCCGGCGCTTCCACCGTTACCATTGCCATTTTCGGTCACCGAAACCGTCCAACCGGTGGCCACGGAATCCGTGTCGATCAGAGCCACATCTCCGGTTAGGCCTGTGATCATCACCGCCGCGTTATACGGGCTGGCCGCTGTCGCGTCCGCCCGTCCGAAGTCAATCAGCGCCGTTTTGGCACTGGCTAGGCCCAACATCGCCATCAAGGAGAGAAAGGCATGAATTTTGATTGTGTGTATGCGTTTCATCTCAATTTCAACTTCTTGCAAGCCGCTTTCGCCCAAAGAGCACGGGCGTCGGAGCGCTTTTGATACTACCGCAGGAACCAAATTCTAAAATCTCAAAACGTCGTTTTATGAAAAAAACGTCATAATCTAGCGCTTGCGACGTCCAACGAGAGCCAGTCCAGCGAGTCCGAGGAGCAGGCTTGATGAGGGCTCGGGCACGGCGGCACCGGTGATAGAAGCAAAGTTTAGGGCCAGAGCGCCGATATTGTCACTGGCGTTGGCATTGAGTTGAATCGAAATGACTCCCGTACCATCTGCGACGATTCCGGGCCACTCCACCGCGACCGTGCTGTTCAGCTCGGAGGCGTGGGCCACCATTGCTCCACCCGTTCCAGCGACCAAGTTCCACTGCTGGCCAACACTCTGGGCATTGGCGCGGGATCCGTAGAGAAGGAGATCATAAGATCCCCCGGCAGTCAGACCCGAGAATGTCAAAAGCATGGCGGGATTGGTGCCGGTTCCCTGGTTCGAAAAAGTACTGTCCCGGAGGGCCGAGACTTCGAATCCCGCTAACGAGGCCGGAAAACTCGCAACATTGGCACCTGCACCGGCATTACCGAAGCCCCCCGAGCCGTTGTTGGTCACAATGACAGACCAGCCTGTCGGCGCCGCAGAGGTGTCATTGAGCCCAACTAACCCTGAGTTGAATTGAACTTGGTTGTAGGTAGGCGTATCCGCCGTTCCAAAGTCGATCAGAGCGGTCGCAGCGGTCGCCGGGAGTACGGTCACGAGTCCCGCAACGATTGTCTTTGTTATTTTTTCATGTTCGCGTTGATTTTGAGAATCCGCAGCAGGAAGCGGAATTCGCCTTTAGATCATGATTCTCCTACCAAAACTTCCAGTCAAAAAAAACCTAACGCATTTTCGGAAAGAATTTTATCGCCCACCCCCCATTTTCGAGTCCTCAAAAAAATACGTTAGATTTCCCTGCGTATGAAGTGATAGTGTGCCTCCGTCAGCCTTACGCCCCAAACCACTTTCTCCTCCCTCATCCGCATCATCGCGATCTTGGGAGAATAAACAAACATCCAACGATCCTCGGCTTCCGTTACCACGGAGCCGGGCTACCTTTTTACCCACATGCATCCTGCCCACACTCTCATCACGCTCCTTTCCCTCAGCCTGGCGGGAGCCCAACCCTTGATTACCGAGTTCGTTGCAATCAACTCCGCTTCGCAGACCGATGGTGATGGCAACACCCCCGACTGGATTGAGATCCACAACCCGGACCCCGCCCCCTTTAACCTCTCCGGCTACCACCTCACCGACGACATCGAGACCCCGCAGAAATACACCTTCCCCCTAGGCACCACCATTCCCGCAAGCGGCTATCTCATTGTCTTTGCCTCCGCCCAAACCATCCCCAACTACATCGACGGCGGCGGATTCCTCCACACCAACTTCTCGCTCGATGGAGCCGGCGAATATCTCGCCCTCAATGCCCCCGGAGGCACCGTCCTCCAATCCTTCGCCCCCTTCCCTTCTCAACGCGAGGACAGCTCCTACGGAATCAGCAATACTGCCACCACCTCGACCATCGTGACCCAAGGAGCGGCCTCCAAATGGCTCGTCCCCACCACCAACATCGGCACAACCTGGCAACTCCCCTCCTTCAACGACTCCACCTGGCCCACCGCCAACACCGGTATCGGATACGGCTATGACAGCCCTCCCCTAGGCACCAACGGAGACACCCGCAACGAGATGTTCTTTGGTAACCCCTCGGCTTATCTCCGGATTCCTTTTGAGGTAGCCGATCCCGCCACCATCTCTTCCTTCACCCTCGGCATGCGCTTCGACGACGGGTTCGCCGCTTACCTCAATGGCACCTGCGTCGCCTCCTCCAATGCCCCGGCCGAGGATACCATCACCTACAACTCCACCGCCACCGACCAACAAGCGGAACCACTCGTCACCCAGGAATTCATCGTGCCTCCAACTGCTCTCGTCACCGGCACCAATATCCTGGCCATCCAAGGCCTGAACTTCTCCTCGGCCGCTGCAAACTCCGCCGACTTCCTCCTTATTCCCGAGCTTTCCGCCACCTCCAGCAACGAAAGCGGAACCTCCGGCTATTTCGCCATCCCAACGCCGGGCGCCGCCAACTCCCCCACCCAAATCCAAGGCTTCGTCGCCGACACCAAATTCTCGCACGACCGCGGCTACTACACCGATCCCTTCAACCTCACCATCACCACCAAAACACTCAACGCCTCCATTTACTTCACCACCGACGGCACCCCGCCCTCTCCCTCCAACGGCACCCTCTACACCGCCCCCATCCCCGTCAGCGACACCTCCACCATCCGCGCCCTCGCCACTCGCGAAAACCTCCAACCCACCAACGTCGATACCCAGACCTACCTTTTCGTAAACGACATCGTCCGCCAAACCCGCCCCGCCACCTACCCCACCACGTGGGCCGGAGCGGCTGCCGACTACGACATGGACCCCGACATCGTCAATGACCCGGACTACTCCGACCTCTTCGACGAAGCTTTCGCCGCCCTCCCTTCCCTCTCTCTCGTCTTCGATCCCGACGCTCTTTTTCACCCCGCCACCGGCATCTATCAAAATCCCCAATCGCAGGGCGATGCTTGGGAACGCCCTCTCTCCGCCGAATTCATGGTTCCCGACAGCTCCGAACCCGGTTTCCAAATCAACGCCGGTGTCCGCATCCAGGGCGGCTCCTCCCGTAACCCCGACACTCCAAAGCACTCCCTCTCCCTCCGCTTCCGCGCCGAATACGGAGACTCCAAGCTCAACTACCCCCTTTATAAAAACTCCCCCAACGGGGACACCGCCGTCGAAACCTTCGACCTCCTCCAACTCCGCCCCGAATACAACTTCGGCTGGATGCACCGCCACTGGTATCAAGCCGACTACGCTCTCTACGGTCGCGACCAGTGGACCAGCGACGTGTTCAACTCCATGGCCCGGGACCGGATCGGCTCCCACGGCCGCTGGGTCCACCTCTTCCTCAACGGCATCTACTGGGGACTCTACGACCTCCAGGAACGCCCCGACGCCGACCACATGGCCAACTACCTCGGCGGGAACGGCTCCGACTACGACACCGTCAATTCCTCTGTCGCCACCAACGGAGACCTCGTCGCCTTCAACACCATGATGGACCTCGCCTACGGGACCATCCAGACCCAGACCACCCTCGATGCCATCCAGCAATACCTCGATCTCGACGCCTTCGCCGACTACATGATCCTTAATGCCTACATCGGCAACCGGGACTGGGACGGCCACAACTGGCGTGCCGGACGCAAGCGCGAACCCGGCTCTCCCTACCTCTTCTTCCCCTGGGATTCAGAATTCGCGGCCAGCCACGTTGGCGGTGGCGTCTTCAATAACCCGCCCAACTTCTTCACCACCGCCCTCAGCACCAACGTCACCGGCAACAACGGAAGCCGCAGACCCACCGGCCTCCAGCAACGCCTCGCCACCAACCCCGAATACCGCCTCCGCTACGCTGACCGCGTCCGCGCCCACTTCTTCAACGGCGGCCCTCTTACCCCCGAACACTCAGCCTCGCTCTGGACCGCCCGGTCCAACTCCATGACCGACGCCATCGTTGCAGAATCCGCCCGCTGGGGTGACTTCCGCCGCGATGTCAGCTCCGGCAACTGGTCCCCCGCCAATTTCGACCTCTACACCCGCGACGACCACTACCTCCCCACCCACGACTGGCTCGTTGGAACCTACATCCCACAGCGCACCGACATCGTCCTCGCCCAACTCCGAGCCCGCAGCCTCTACCCCGCCACCGATGCGCCCGACTTCTCCACCCACGGCGGCACCATCCCCCGTGGCCTCGCCATCAACGTCAGCGCCCCCGCCACCATCCTCTACACCACCGACGGCTCCGACCCCCGCCTCACCGGCGGCAACGTCAACCCCGCATCCTTCAGCATCTCCCCCGGAGCGGACATCACCCTGAATCAATCCACCCTCCTCAAAGCCCGCACCCGCGCCGCCAACGGAGATTGGTCCGCCCTCACCGAAGCCACCTTCACCATCGATGCCTCCAACCTCCAACTCAGCGAGATCATGTACCACCCCATCGGCGATCCCCTCGCCGAATTCCTCGAACTCACCAACACCGGTGAATTTGAAATCTCCCTCACCGGACTTCACTTCACTCAGGGCCTCACCTTCGACTTCGACCAACACTCCTCCATTTCCACCCTCGCCCCCGGTGCCCGCCTCCTGATCGTCCGCGATCTCGCCGCCTTCCAGGCCATTCATGGCAACAGCCTCAACCCACTCATCGCCGGCACCTTCCAGGACGGCAACGCCCTCAAAAACGGAGGCGAAACCCTCGCCATCTCCGATGCCAACAACACCCTCGTCCTCCTCGTCGACTACCGTGACAACGACCCATGGCCCACCGAAGCCGACACCCTGGATCACTCCCTCGTCTTCACCGGAGGCGACCCCGCCCTCGCCCAAAACTGGCGGGCCTCCACTACCCCCGCGGGCAACCCCGGCACCACCGACACCGTCCCCTTCATCGATGGCGACCTCCTCGACTACGCCCTCGTCAGCACCGCTTTCTCAGGCGACTACACCCAACTCACCTGGACCACCAAGCTCCCCGCAGACGACGTCACCTTCCTACCCCAGCACTCGGTGAACCTCGACACCTGGACCGACCTCACCCCCAACATTCTCAGCCAAACCATCAACGCCACCGAAGGCACCCGCACCTTCACCATCGCCCTCCCACCAGGCACCACCGGCTACGGCCGTGTCCGCGTTCTGCAACGATAAAATTTCATCCATCGGCCTTCATTCGTTTTTGTCCAACGAATTAAGTAGAAACTAAGGTCACGCTGCTATTGCTTCACGATGCGCTCAAATACAAACATTCATATCTCGTGGCCCTTATTGTTACCCAAACCCTGGGATTACCAACGAACGCGGCTGCAATCTCCATTGTTACCGCAGAGAATATAGTCCTTTCACCCCCCCTCCGCTCCGCTCCAAGGGCGGCTTCAAAGCCCTCCCGCCAAAAGCAAATTTCTAGCAGTCCAGACGAAAAACCGCCTAAGTCCGTGCCATTTAAGCAAGGCATATTCCTGCCAGCGAAACGGGGCCATTTTTCAGCCCCTCCCTATTGGATTAATAGTGACTCCTCACTCTTCGCGTACCCGGTAGAATCTCCGGGTGGCTCCTCCCACGTTCACCGCGTTCTCGGTGAATTGCGTGCTCTCGCCCTGCGAGGGGTGGGAGTCTGTGAGTTCGAAGAAGGAATCCAGACTCTCCGCCGCGTCGATTGCGTAACTGCGCCCGGGGCGTGAATTCCAGGTGATGGTGACGCCACCGTCCTCCCCGATGACGAGGTCGGTGATGATCAAGCCCGCCGCGTTTGGAGCTTCGAAACCTTCCGCCGTGGGGCCGCCCAAAGCCGCCATCTCATCATTTGAAAGCATGCCATCGAGGAATTGGATGGAATTGACATACCACGAGCTTCGCTCGTCGACATCGTAAAAGAAAATCACATCCGGCTCCATTGACCGCCGGATGTGATCCTTGCCCTGGGGCGTCCATTCGTCCTGGAGAATGCCATCGACCCACTTCGTGATCACGCCGGCCCCGCTCGAGAGATCGACGGAAAATCCAATGCGATGCCATTCGTCCGAAGTGAAAGAGCCGTCGCCATTATATCCGCCGCCGCCCTGTCCCATGTTGCTGCCCTGCCAGAAAAAGGTGGCGTCGCCAGGGTTTTTCGTGGGCGAGGCCTGGATGATCGCCGAGGCCCCTCCGCCACCCACCCGCATCACGTCCATTAGAAGAGTGTAGCGATTGACATAGAGCCCTCCGCCATTCGGCGCGATTCCATGCTTCGCGAGATAGCCCACCTGGCTGCCTTCCGGCACGAACATGACATCGGCGGATTCGCCTCCGATGTCGGCGATCTCGAAGCTGGTGGTGGTGCCGAACATCGTCCCCGTCGTGCTATCCGCGTCATTGTATTGCAAGTCCTCGCCCAGAGTAGCCCTCAACCCGCCCGAGAAATCCCACTGCGCGGTCACCTTCGGAGGTTTTTCGCCAAGCGCGTTTTGAAAACTCCATTCCCGGCTGAAGGTCTGCCCGGCGGAATCCGCGTATTCAAGCGCGTTTTCATTGCGCTCGCTTTGTCGGCCGACCGGAGGCTGGTAGGTGATCGTTGTCCGTCCGTCCGCCGTCACCACCACTGCCTGGCTGGTCACATCGACCTGGTTGAAGCTGAACTTGATCGTTTCCGGGGCGACCGCGGTCTTGTCATCCCGGAGCAGGATCTCGATGGGTTCCTCCGGTGCGATATCCGAAACACCGGGAAAGGGCGAGATTTCAGCGACATAGGCGTGGTTGTGGGAAGCCGTCGTGCTTTCGCGGTAAGTGGTAATGTCTCCCGCCGCCGCGTTGATGAGCTGGTCGTCCTGATAGAATTCCAAAGCGGCCGCTCCGTTCTGTGACCAGAAGACGAGGCGGATCGGATAAATTCCATCCTCCGGGGCCGTGATCTTGAATTCATAATCCCACGGCGTGGATTCGAAGGGCGGGGCCTCGGCGGGTCGGACAAAATTTGCGAGCTCGGTTGCGAAGAAGTCTCTCGGATTGGTTCCGGTAAAAATTCTCAGCCCGTTATCGTCGCTGGGCGAAGCATCGACCCGACCGACAATGACTTGGGTTCCCAGGGTGTGCTCGCCAGCGCTCAATTCAAGGTATCCCGTCACTTCCGTCGCAAAAAGTTTGGTGTGTCCGTCCGAGCCTGGGATTCCCGGGAACAGCACGTCTCCGGGAAATCTCGTCAGGGCACTCACTTCGGGATTGGCATCCTTTTCGAAGTTGATCACCTCGACATCAAAGCTCCCGTCGGCGTTGCCTCCCTTTTCGGCCTGATCCTCAACGAGATTCCCTCCAACGCGAAGGGTTCCGTTCAGTTGTTGATTGGCCCGGAGGTAGGAATTCGGGAATTCCGAAAAATCGGGTGCTTGGGCCGAAATCACCCGGAAGCCGCGATTTTGTCCGTCGCCGGGGGCTCCTGCGATTCCATCTGGAATGATCACGGAGTCTTGCGCGGACAAGAACTGCGCTGGAGCCACAGTCACAATTGCCAGAAGGGAAGCGAAACGATTTGCAGACATATTTTTAGGATACCATATTAGAGAACCCGGCAGCGAGCATGAAATGGCACGACCGTAATTTTTCGCATTGCGCGATCAAGTCGCCCCGGATGGGATTCTCGCTGGGTTGAACCAGGTCAGATCCGGCTCGTCATCGGGGATCCATTCTTTGATGGCCTGATAGAGTTCATCAGTTCTCGCGCTCGTGTCTCTTTCGCGGTCGCCGCAAGGTGAAGGCAGATTTCAGCGGCGGGCATCCCAGGTGCTTGCCCCCACCGTTTTTCTTGTTCGGATTCGGGTAGCTTGGAGAAGCCGGCACCCTAGAGAGATCCCGAAACTTGAATCCGGTAAAAGTTCTTTTCGGGCAGTCCGTTGCTTGGGGCAGTCGATTGATACTTTAGGGTAGCGGTGCCGTCTCCATTGTTCGTGATCCAAAGGTGTGTCATGCCTGCCACGGTATCCCAAGCCGAGAGGTCATCACTGGCTTGAAGGACATACGATAGTCCGACTGCCGCGAGGTTGATCCGGAACAAAATGGTCAGGTGGTTTTCAGTTCCTCCTGCAACTGTTTCATTTCCAAGCTGAAGATTGGGAATTGAGGAATTACTGCCATCACTCGTGCCCATTGCGTATTCGAGGAAGACATTGTAGCCGTCGTGGGCGAGATCGTCAGTGGGATTGCCTGTGAAGGGGGCGGAATCGTCGCCACCCGGTGTGCCATTGGGACTGACACTGGAGCGCCAGCTGGAGGGCAGGGCATGGTCGGGATTTGCCAACCCCTGTTACCATTTCTCCCCCCTCCGCTCCGGTCCAAAGGCGGCTTCAAAGCCCTCCCCCCAAAAGCACATTCCTAGCAGTAGTTTACTCCCCAGGACCCGATTCCTCAGTGTCTGGTTTTTCAGGAAAGGAAATCGCTCCGTCATATCCGATGACGACCATCTTCATCTCCATACCCTCGAGTAGTTTCATCCTCTCTTCCTTGGATTTGGCTTCTTTCAAGGCCGCAGGAAATTTGGTGACCATGACGCCCCAATAATCTCCATCCCATCCTCCTTTGACCATCGCGGATAGAAAAAACTCGTCGTTCTGATTCCAGCCATACTTTTTTTTCACCGCATCGAAGGCCTTCTTTGGAATTCCCACTTGCTTGGCGATGGCTGCATAGAATGAATCAGGATCATCGTATTCCTCGAGGGGTTTTACGCCTTCGATCTTCATCTTGTATAGCTTCTCGAAGAATCCGACCTTCTTGCGATCTGAAGCAGCTTCGTCAGCGGCGCCAGATTCGGCATTTGCTTTGCCTTCGTCCTCGGAGCGAGAAACCCCAGTGAGAGTGATACCTGTAAGAACGATGAGGGAAAGAATCTTCCCTGATTTAGTTAATATTGTTTTTTTCATACCGGGGGAAATGGAACCACAGGATTGTGAAAATTGTGTGAAGGGCGTGTGAATTAGCCGAGGAAATTCTTTGCAACGTTAGAGGACAGACGCCGCTTTAGCGGTCGTTCTGCTCCGGCTTCGCTGTTGGGATAGAAACCCTCGCGACCCGTATCGACAACGCGCCATTGTTGGACTCTTCGACCTTGGCAGTAATGGAAAGTTCCAAAAATACGTATTTTTCTTCGAGCTTTTTCGGCGCTTCCGCTTCGATTTCTACGGTAAACTCCCCATCGTTGGTAATCCCAGAAACGTTCATCCTGATTGCATACCCTTTGCGCTCTTGAGCGGTCAGTTCCGGGGAGAGCTTACGAAGTTGCTCGTCTACGTACTTCTCGGCCATTGAATCGAGTCCGATCCTCCCGGCCGGCAGTCCCTTGGCATTCATACGGTGAACTGTGCATGGCCCTGTGGACCACTTCCACTGCTGCTGCTCCACAAACCAGCGACTAGCGGGTGACCATAAAGCTGTATAGCTTGCATGGTTGTATTTGTTTCGAGTCCCGAAGTAGTCGCCATCAAGGACACCGACCACTCGATCGTCCTGAACGTTGATCAGGTAGTTTGCGGAGCTACCATCCCCCTCCAGCACGAATGAAAATTCGGAAACATCAACTCTTCCCTGATGATTCGTTTTATGCCAAACGGGCTTGCTTCCATCCTTCGAGCCCACTGCCACAGCCAATCGCTTGTTTGGTGAGGTGGAGTGATCGATAATCTTTGAAAACTGGCTGGCTGGCAACTTCCCCAGCTTCTCCAGCTTCTCCATTCTAGTGTCAATTTCGGGCTTTGTC
>CAWUTG010000076.1:0-34228 GCA_963925135.1 uncultured Verrucomicrobiales bacterium
GGCGGTGATTGGATCGAAAGCTTTTGTGGAAGGGGTGTTTCGGGCGAGCCGAGAACGGTTTGGGCCGAAGCGGAAGGACGGGGCGCGGAAGCCACGGGGAGCCTTGGGGGAACTGGCAGGTGAGATCTGGTCGCTGCGGGACTTGAAGCCGGAGATTCCATGAGAACGTTGAAAGGTCGTGCTGAATGATTTCCTGTTCGATCTTCCACTTTTTAAACGCCATCTAGATGCTGGAGGTGATTTGTTGGGCTATTTTTTTCTGATACGGAGTTTGAAAATGGTCACATTTATGATGGGTGAGGTTTTTTTTGGGGGGGCTGAGGCATGGCGGCGGCTCTTGATGGCCCGATTTTATGATGAGGAAGGGCGTGTCCGGTATAGTGCGAACACGCCCTTTGGTTTTGGCTACGATGGTATCAATCGCGCGCCGTTTCGGGTATCCCTCAGCGGGGTGCTCCCCAGCATTGCCCGCTTCTGTTTCTCCGAAATCTTTTGGGCTTTATGATTTGGGTGGGAGGTTTTGTGGCGTAACCGTGCCGAATGAGGGTCTCCGAACGCTGGCAATGAGGACAGGGCCGCTGCCGGAGCTCGATGATCAGACTGAGGAGCTTGTGATGATCGAAGGGGAGGAGAAGGGTAAACTTGAGTTGCACTCCGGGATCTTAGCGGGAGTGGCAAATCAGACACCGCATTAGATGATGCAATGCGAAGTTACCGGTCTCAATAAGACGAGAGGTTCAGCGTTCCACGGCTACGATGAGACGAAAAGAATGGTGTTCAACACTTGTCTCAATCAGAGGAAGGTCCCGTGGAACAGAAATGGCCGAATTAGTGGGGTGTTTTGAGCCGTTCGCTACGAAGTCAGTTTGGAAAAATTTCGGCAGGCAAGACGACCAGAGAGTGGAAATTTACGGTAAGTCGAGGTTGATGGCGAAGGTGCCGATCCGCGCGGAGATTGGAATATCGAGAAGCGCGAAATAGACGTGACTCCATGGCGAGTTGGCCCAAACTAGGGCGATAATGGCGCAGAAGAGGAGCAGAAAGCCGCTGATCTTCTCGTTGTAAATGAATTGCGCAGCTGGACGCAGTATTCGGTGATCGAGATGCGAGTCTTCAGCGCGGATCTCACGAATTCCCCGTGACCGCGCGGGACCGGGGGCTTTTGATGATTCTGAATCTTTCATGAGCAATGCCGTGGAAAAAGCCGATTATAGCGGCCAGATCAGAAGAAGCATCGGCACGCTAATGATCACAACGAGGATCTCCAATGGTAGGCCGAGCCTCCAGTAGTCGCTGAAGCGTAGTCCGGCGGGCCCCATAATTAGAGTGTTGTTTTGGTGACCGATGGGAGTGAGAAATGCGCAGGATGCCCCAATCGCGACCGCCATGAGGAAGGGGTCTGATTTCACCGCCAGTTGTGTCGCCGTACTGAGCGCAATCGGGCACATCATGGCGGCGGTGGCGGCATTGTTGATGAAGCTCGACAGGACCATGGTGAAAACCAAAATTGTGGTCAATCCGATGACTGCGTGCCCTTGCGCCAGGTTTTCTAACAATAGCCGAGCAACTTGATCAGCCGCGCCGGTGGAAGCCAAGACACTGGCAACGGGGAACAAAGCAGCCAGCAGCACAATCACTGGCCAATCAATCGCTTCATAAACCGTTCGTAGAGGAATCACCCGGAGCGCTGTGGCGGTGAGAACACCTGCGGCGAAAGAAATGGCCGCAGGGAGAAGGCCAAACGCGGCCCCGCAAATGGCCGCGACCATAACGATGGTGGCAGTGATTGCTTGTCGTTTGTTTGGAATCCTGATCGGACGTTGCTCAAGTGGCACGCACCCGAATTCGCTCGCAAATCCCAGCACGGCTTCCGGCTCGCCTTGCATGAGTAAAACGTCACCCGTCCGAAATAACACCGACCGGAGGCGCTGGACCGAGTGCTGCCCTTGACGTGAGAAGGCCAGGAAATTGATGCCATGGCGGGTTCGAAGATGGATATCGGTGGCCGAGCTCCCGATCAAGGCGGCGTCCGGCCGCACGACCAGCTCAATGAGTGCGAGTTCGTCAAAGGAGTTTTTCTTTTCCCCATCGCTGACTTTGTCCGCTTGTGATTTGTCGTTATCCTGCGCTTTCGGTTGCGTATGAATGTCTTCCTTGAGGTTGAGCCCAAGGCTGGTCAACACGGATGCGAGAGACTCTGGCTCGGCCTCGATCACCAGAACATCTCCAACCTGTAATATCTGACTCGGTTTTGGCGCTCCTACGCGAATCTTATTGCGGATGATCCCAAGGACCTGGGCATCGGTTTCATCCAAGCTTTGCTCGATTTCGAGTACTGTTTTGCCATGGGCTTTGCTCTTTTCGGTGACGCGGGCTTCGGTCAGGTAGACTCCGATATCGAATCTTGGGACCCCCGCCTTTTCTCGAGACGGGACGAGTCGCCAGCCGATCAATACCACGAAAAGAACGCCCCCCATAGCCACCGCCAGGCCGACTGGAGTGAAATCGAACATCGTGAAACTGCCCGTTTCTGTCTTTGCCCGGAAACTCGAAACAATGAGATTGGGCGGCGTCCCGATGAGGGTTGTCATGCCTCCCAGAATCGTCCCGAACGCCAGGGGCATTAACACCTTGCCCGGCGGGAGTTTTTGTTTCTTAGCGATACGTATAGCCACTGGCATCAAAAGCGCGAGGGCACCGACATTGTTCATGAATGCGGAGAGCATCGCCCCCAATCCGGTCAATGCCCCGATGGTCAAGGTCGGTCCAGCTGAGCTTGGTAGAACATGCTGTACCAGCACATCGATGGCCCCTGAGGTTTGCAGCGTTCGGCTCAGAACGAGGACACAAGCCACTGTGATGACCGCAGGGTGACCAAAGCCGACGAATGCTTCGGCACTGGGCAGCAGCCCGGACAATACGCAAGCCAGCAATGAGCCAAGCGCCACCATATCATGGCGCCAACGCCCCCAGACAAACATGACGATTGTTGCAGCCAGGATGAAGAGGATTAAGAGTTGGTCTTGGGGCATTGGGTAAGGATTCGCAGATCATCACCGCTTCAATGGTGGGTCACACACGGAACGTAAAACGATGCATTATAGAATTTGCGGAAAATCAAATGGACTTCTTCGTTACCTCATCCGGCTTCATCCAGGCTCTCACTCCAGAGGGCTAAACGATGCGGTGAGGAGATCGTCACCTTGTTCCGATTCTTAAGGCCTCATCGAGCTGTTGCTGGGTGATGCCTAAATCGTCGAGTTGTTCCAGGCAGAGCTGTCGAATGGTGACGTTGTTCTCGGCACTTTCCTTGGCCAGCTTCGCAGCCCGATCATAGCCGATTAGGGGAACAAGAGGAGTCACCATGGAGAGGCTCATTTCGATCAATTCTTCACAGCGGGCAATGTTCGGCTTGATCTGGTGGATGCAGCGCCCAGCAAAAGTTTGGCTGACATTTGCCAAAAGACGGATCGATTCCAAAACGCATTTGGCCATGACCGGCATGAAGGTATTCAGCTCAAGTTGTCCACTCGCACCGCTCCAGGTCACGGTAGTCTGATTGCCGAAGACACGGGCCGCGACCATACACACCGCTTCACAGATTACCGGGTTGATCTTTCCCGGCATGATGGAGGAACCAGGTTGGACTGCGGGGAGGGTTAATTCTCCCAGACCACAGCGCGGCCCGGAGGCCATGAGTCGGATATCGTTGGCTATTTTATGAAGACTGGTGGCGATAGTATTGAGCTGCCCGTGGCACTCGACCAAGGCGTCTCTGGCACTTTGGGCTTCGAAGTGGTTCTCGGTTTCGTGGAAAGGGATTCCAGTTTTTTCGCAGATCAACTCAATCGCGAGCTGAGCGAACTCGGGATGACAATTGAGACCGGTGCCTACTGCGGTGCCACCGAGGGGAAGTTCATGGAGGACTGCTATCGCTTTGTGCGCGCGAGCAACAGCTTTGGTGATTTGTTCAGCATAGCCGCTAAATTCGTCTCCCAAGCTGATAGGTGTTGCGTCCATGAGATGAGTGCGCCCAATCTTCCGGACAGAGCGGAACTCCCGTGATTTTTTCTGAAGTTCATGGTGGAGGGTTTCCAAAGCGGGAATGAGATTACTCTTCAAGGTTACCGCAGTGGCGATATGAATCGCGGTGGGGAAGGTGTCATTGGAAGACTGACCTTTATTGACGTGGTCGTTTGGATGTATGCTCTTGGGTTTACTCAAGTCTTTTCCGAGATACTGGCTGCATCGGTTGGCAATCACTTCATTGACGTTCATGTTGGTTGAAGTCCCGGAGCCAGTCTGATAGGCATCGATAGGGAAGTGGTCATCAAGATCTCCTTCGTAGATTTCGAGGGAGGCTTTTTCGATGAGATCGGCCTGCTCATCAGTGATTTCATCCAGGCTAGCATTGGCCCGAGCGGCGGCCCACTTGATGAGGCCATAGGCTTGGATAATGACCGTATCCATCGGTTCCCCACTGATGGGGAAATTTTGAACAGCCCGTTGGGTGGACGCTCCGAAAAGGGCAGTCGTGGGGACATCCATCTCGCCCATAGAATCGGATTCGATACGAGTTTCTGTGGTCATGGACGTGTTGGTGGATATCATGGAAGGCACCCTTCAGAAATTATGAGGCTCAACAGTGCCGGTGCGGATGCCTTCCTTGATGGTGGGAATTGCGTGCGGAGTGACACTTCACCAATCAATCGCGAAGAACCGAAGTTACGCGTCCACAGAAGCCAATGAAAGGTATTTCTTACTGACTGCTAGGACCCGGAAAACTAAGACGGCAGATGAAAGCAAAAATCTCCAGTCCTCGATTCCGCCAGCAATCCCACCACGAAGAAGGCTCCGCTTTCGACCACGGGGCGCGAGTTGATGATGCGCTCGACGCCATACCATTCCTCCAGCTCCGCCTTTTCAGCAGAGGTGGCATAATCGTGAAATGGGGTAAAGGTCGAATCCGTTTTTTAAATGAATTCAGCCATCTCCGCGCAAAGGACCAAGCCAAGATACCTCTCCATATTACTTCTTCTTTTCCTGCGAAGTGCGGCTAACCACAGCAGGCTACTCACATCTCCCGTCCTGCCCGCAAACTCCCGGGGCTAATTCCAAGGTGCTTCTTGAACACATGACCCAGATAACTTTGACGACCAAATCCCACCAGTTCGGAGATTTCACTGAGACTCAGATCGGAATTTTCAAGCAAGGATTTTGCTTTGGTGATCCGGGCTGCGATCAGAAATTCCCGAATCGTCTTTCCCGTTTCTTCCCGAAATCGTCGTTGAAAAAGACTGCGCGAAATTCCAGCTTTCCGCGCTAGTTCGTCGTTACCCAGTCTGCAGTTGGCCAAATTTTCATGGATGAGGTGAATCCCGAGAGCAACAGAGGAATCTGATATCGCCCGGGTGTTTGAAGATCGCCTCGTGACCAATCGAATAGGCGCAAAAAGCAAGGGATCACTTGGTGGCTTGATTCCTCCCATCATTTGATCGAGCAAGCGCGCTGCTTCGTAGCCAACCTTGTGATGATTCAAGCGCACGCTGCTAAGAGGGGGCATCGAAAGGTCACAGAGAGTTCGGTCATCATCGACCCCGACTACTGCCACTTGCTCAGGAACGAGCATCTTCTCTTCACGACAAGCATCCAATACCATCAACCCACCATCATCGCGCGCTAACATAATCCCCACTGGTTTTGGTAAGGAGCGTATCCAATCCCGCACCGCGTGTCGTGCCGCCTTTGGTTCGGACGCAAGATTGGCTGCCGGCTCAAAGACGTGAAAGGTTGCCAGCCCTGCGCATTTTTCCTGTAGAAATTGGCACCGCCGTTGAGACCAACCTTGGGACCCGTCCCCGTGGGGATAGAAGCCAACATGGTTGAAACCACGACCTAAGAAATGCTCGGCCACCAGATCGGAGATTCCCCGATCATTGGCGTCTACCTGCGGAATCCCGAAGTCTCCAACGGACCTGTTCACATCAACAACGGGCAGTCCCGTAGCCCGCAGAGTCCGTGCCATCGCCTCATCTCCTACCCGGGCAATAATCCCCTCCGCTCCTGAACCCCGTAGCCACTCTGAAATCGCAAGGTGATCACCCTCTGGGACATGAAGCAATCGCCAATTATCCAATTCGTGAGTGAATTGAGCGATACCCCGAAGCGTTTCACGCCCGGGTTCAAAAGATGTATAAACAAGAAGGGCAACTCGTTTACGATGACTCGAAGCGGTAATTTTCATGCCTTAACCTAAGATTCGATAACGTGTTTCTAGCTCCCTGTAGACTCTACCCAATTTCGACAAAATCAAATCCTATTTCGACAGGGTTTGCGAGGAATAACCTTGCCCTTTTGCCGCCTTATTTCGGAGTGTTCGCCCGCCAGTTTGCTGTGCCCACATCTGAGTGAGACACACGCCTTTCTCCCAAAATTCTACTATTATGAATCTCCGCTATAGAATACCGAAGCACTCAGCAATCACCGCGGCCGTTCTGGTCGGGGTGACCACCCTGAAGGCTGAAGTCCCTGCCGCCATCCTCGCTGCAGTGACCGATTCCGATCAATACGCCCTGATCTACGAAGCCGCCATTCCCGCAACGACTCCTTCTTGGGGACCTGGGGCCACCTATGTCATCGATAATTCAGCAACAGGCCCCGCGAGCTTCGACCGGGTTGCCTACATCATGGAGCTGGATGACACTTGGGTCTGGGTGTCCTACGATACCATCTCGCAAGCAAACACCCTCGCAACGGTTGGAGTCCCTACCGTGGCTGTCGTAGATGGCACGCCCATCCAAACGACGGTAACCAATATGGATGTCTTCTCCAGCATCACGGATGCCAATATCATCGCAACCGGCACCGGCCTGACTGGTGGTAATATCGAATTCTGGCCCGGTAATTACAATTGGGGCAATGACCTGAACATCCCGAATGCAAGTCCGGGTTCCCTCGATTGGGGCGACGGTGGGGCCGCTGCCAACGCTGGTTACGGTTCGATGCAAGTGCACAACCACGATGCCAGTCAGGTCATCTTTGCTTTTAATCGCTGGGGCGGTGGCTTTTCCGGCTCATCTGATCTAGGCATCGGGACCAGCTCGTTCGGTGAACCGGACCACACCTTCGCTGAAAATGGCGGAAACTACACCACGCGGAACCTCTACGTGCTCGTGCGAGAAGGGGCACCGACCTTCCCGCCTCCAGAAGCAACCGTGGCCAATGGATCTGTCGCCGGGGATAAGATTTTACTGAGATTCAACGAAGAAATAAGCAGCGCCTCCGTGGATGTTGCCAACTTCTCAATTCAAGGCGGACCCGCCATTACAGCAGCAGAAGCCTCTGGAAATAGTGTCCTTTTGAGCACTTCAGGATTGGTGGGAGGCACGGCTTACACCGTAAATTACACTGGCGTTTCTGGAATATTACCAGGCGGTGGCGAACCTCTTACCAACACACTCACGGTCGCCTTTACCTCCCCAATCCTTCCCGCTCTTCCAGGCAGCATTCCTGCCGCGAACGACTACGAGCTCATCTACCATGCGGAGATCCCGGACCAAGCCCCTTTCTGGGGAACTGGCGCTTCTTATGTCGTCGACGAATCGCTGTTCAGTGACGTAACGGCCTTTGACCGGGTTGCCTATCTCATGGAGCTGGACGATACTTGGGTTTTTGTGTCCTTCGAGACCCTCCCCCAAGCACAAACTCTCGCAAAGATCGGAATCCCTACCGTGGCTGTCGTAGATGGCACACCCTTCCAAACAATGGTAAACAATATGGATGTCTTCTCCAGCATCACGGATTCCAGTATCATCGCAACCGGCACCGGCTTAACCACTGGTAACATCGAATTCTGGCCCGGCAATTTCACCCAGGGGAATGCCATCAACATCCCGAACGCCTCCGATGATGTGTTCGATTGGGGCGACGGTGGGGCAGATGCCAATAATGGCTACGGTACTATGCAGGTGCACAACCACGGAGCCAGCCAGGTCCTCTTCGCTTTCAATCGCTTTGGCAATAACGCAGGATCCACTGATATTGGTATCGGCAACAACCCTGATGGAGCTGGAAATCCAGACTACGTCTTCGCTGGAACTGGTCCTAACTACACAACGCGGAACCTCTACGTGCTCGTGCGTGCAGGAAATCCGATGTTCCCATCTCCGGAAGCAACAGATGCCGTAGCATCACTCGCTGGGGATAAGATTCTCCTGACCTTCAGCGAAGAAATAGGCAAGGCCTCCGTTGATATTGCCAATTTCTCGATTGTTGGTGGCGCCGCCATTACGGCAGCAGAAACCTCCGGGAACACAGTGGTTCTGACCACCTCCGGATTGGTAGCAGGCGCGACTTATACCGTGAATTATACCGGCATTGCCGGACTGCCAGGCGGTGGTGTCGCACTGACCGAAACACTCACCTTGGAGTTTACGGCCCCTGTCACTCCCACTCTTCCAGGCACCATTCCAGCAGCGGAAGGATACGAGCTCATTTACCACGCCGAGATTCCGGAAGCGGCTCCCGCCTGGGGAAATGGCGCATCTTATCTTGTCAACCAGACCCCATTCACTGACGCAAGTACCTTTGACCGGGTTGCCTATATTATGGAACTGGATGGTGACTGGGTCTTTGTTTCCTTTGACACACTCGAGCAGGCGAATCGTCTTTCGCTAATCGGAGTTCCGACAGTCGATGTCGTAAACGGCATCCCAATCCAAGCCAACCTCTCAAACATGGATGTATCATCCAACGTTGCGGGAATCACAGAGGGCACTGGTTTAAGTGGTGGCAACATCGAATTCTGGCCCGGTAATCTCGGGCCCCAGAATGACGCAAACATCCCGAACGCAAGTGCAGATACATTCGATTTCGGAGATGGTGGGGCGGACGCAAATGTCGGCTACGGTTCCATGCAGGTTCATAACCACGATGCCAGCGAGGTGCTCTTCGCCTTCAATCGCTGGGGAGGTGGTGGTGGCACTACGGATATCGGTATCGGAACCAGTGCCACCGGCCATCCAGACTACACCTTCGCTGAAAACGCAGCGAGCTTCACCTCACGGAATATCTACGTTCTGGCCCGCCCCGCCCTCTTGGAAATTCCTCAGGACCTTGCCAGCGCCATCCCGGAGTCAGGAGGCTACAACCTCGTCTATCAATTGGATCTCCCCGCAGTGAATGAATTCAGCGGCGATGCCCAAACCATCGCGGAGGCCTACACCGCAGACTACTCCGCTACCACGGAAGCCGGGTCCAGAGTCGCCTATCTCCTGCAGTTGGATGACGAATGGGTCTGGGTATCCTTTGATACCGTCACCGATGATTTGTCCAAGATCGGTATTCCCCATGCGGAAGCCTGGCCAGCTCCCTTGCAGCAGGTCGTAACAGATATGAACGTAGTCTCAAACTCACCCCAAATCACAAATGGAAGCTTTGCCCAAGGCAATGTTGAGTTCTGGAGTGGCGACTACGCCCCACAAAACTCACTGGCAATTGAGAATGCAAACGATAGCGCCTTTGATTTCGGCGATTTCATGGCTCCCGCCGGTGGACATGGCTGCATGCAGGTCCACAACTTTATGGAAAGTCAGGTCGTCTTTGCCTACAATAACTGGGGTGCCAATAACCCCGCCACTACCGGTGGTCTTGGAATTGGAAACAACCCTGGCGGTGAGCCAGATTGGACCTTCGGAGCCAACAGTGACGGCTACACCACACGCAGACTCTACGTGCTCACAGGGGAACACTTCAGCCCTCGACTCGAAATCACTAATGTCTCGGTAAACTCATCTACCAATGAAGTTGCCGTATCCTGGACATCCTTCGTAGGTGAAGTCTTCAGCATCTCGTGGAGCGACGATTTGGAAACCTTCTTCGAACTAGATGACGGGATCGTAGCCGGGGACGGAACCACTGTTTACGTGGACATCGTACCACAAGGAACTACGAAGAGATTCTACCAAGTCACCAAAGAAGAGTAGGCTCCGCCCTTCTCACATACTCCATCACGGGCACAGCGGATATCCTCAGCTGTGCCCGTGTCTTTTACCGACGACAGCTGCTAGCCGCTTCAAAAAGCTCCTAACCCCCATTCAAAAAATTACCACCCCCATGAAAACCCGCTTCCAGTTTCTGATCCTGACTCTTCTTGCCGCCTCCGCTTTTACCTTTGATGTCTCCGCCAGACTGATCGTCTATCCCGTCGGTGATTCCATCACTTGGGGAACCACAGCGGCCGGCGGCTACCGTTCGCCACTCTACCAAAAGCTGACCGCGGCAGGGTTTGACGTCGATATGGTCGGAAGCAAAAAAGATTTTGCCGACAGCGTGCTCATCGAAGCAGGCCAGGAGCACCATGATGGCCACAGCGGCTGGAGCATTCTTCAGATCGACCAAGAGATCAAAGGTTGGCTCCAGCTCTTTGAGGCCCCTGATGTCATTCTCATCCACATCGGAACCAATGACTTTAGAAATGGGGAGCCCAATCCAAACGCGATCCAACAATTGGATAACCTGATGACCAAGATTGCCTTGGCCACTCCCACTTCCCACATGATCGTTACGAATTTATTGGAGCGTGGCGGCAGCGCAAACACCAACATCCAAGCCCAGTTCAATCCCTTCGTCGAAGCGAAGATCGCCGGGCAAGTTGCCCTCGGGCGAAAAGTCTCCTTTCTCGACATTCGCGCCGCGGTACCACTTTCAGATATGCCTGATCTCCTCCACCCAAATCTTGCGGGCCTCACCAAAATGGCGGATGCCTACTATGAAGCCATCTTAAAAGTAGTGACCCCATTCGAAATCACCGCCTTCAACGTCCAGGACCTAGGCAATTCGCAACAGGCCTCGATGGCGTGGACCTCAAAAGCCGAACGCACTTACGTCGTTCAAATTTCACCAAATGCTTCTACCTGGAGCGACTTCCCGCGCTCCATCCCATCTGGAGGCACGACCACATCTCAAACCTTCACCATTCCCGAAGGAAGCCGCTTCTTCCGCGTCCGGGAGGGCATCCCGGTCGAGGACTTTCTCGCAGAAACAAACGTCCAGTGGCTCGTCCCCAGTGATGGAACCCTGCACGACATCTGGTCTGACACCACTCTCCCCGAGGCCGCAGGATTCATCGAAGGGGATGGTCTCGCCGTTGGCTACGAAACGCGGCCAGGATCCTTCGCTCCGCTCATCCAAACAAATGTCCTCGAAGCCATGCTCTCGGAAAACCCCTCCATCTACCTCAGATACCGCTTCGAGGCTCATGCCACCCGGAAATACAAAACCCTCACCTTCGGCATGCGCTACGATGATGGCTACGTCGCCTACCTCAATGGAACTGAAATCGCCTGCCGCAACGCTCCAGCAGACACCGAGTGGGATGAAGTTGCCACCAAGTCTCATCTCGACACTCAGGCAGTTGAGTTTGAAATCATCGACCTCTCCAACTTTATCGGATTGCTGCAACCCGGTGAAAACGTCCTGGCCATTCAAGGAATGAACAGAACTAAAGGAGGATCAGATTTTCTCATGGAACCCTTGCTGATCAGTGACTTCGAATAACTGACTACTAGGAATTTTCTTCTGGGGGAGATCCTTAAAGTCGGCTTTGGGTCGGAGTGGAGGGGGAGAAAAAGGGGGAGATGGCCATCACTCGGCGGCAAGGAAACGGCGGAGCTCTGACACTGTCGGAGCCCCCGCACCTGCCCAAAGGACCTCTCCCCGCTGGTTCGTTACGACAGATGTGGGATACGGCAGCTCAGCGGCTCCGATCCAACGCTGAAGAAACACTTCTGCTTTTTTACGGTCCAACATCGAGAGGTCCGTCTGTAAATCATACGGGAGGTCGTGCTTATTCTGATAAGCGACTAGTGTCTCGCCGCTTTCTTTTTCATCGAGAGGAAAGCCACGGAATTCCACGCCAAGCCCCTGCGTCATCGCTTTGAGCTGCTCGAAATGAGGACGGTAACGAGCGCAAGCGGGGCACCACGTGGCCATTCCCTTCCAAACCGTCAAACGAGCTCTTGATTGATATCCGAGCGGAAAGGTTGCCAGTCCCAGCAAAGAATTCTTTTTTAGTTCTACCTCCCGGCGGTAGGGTTTCCGTTTCTCCTCGCCCCGCTCGTCGACGGTCAACCACTCTCCCTGCTTCACCTTGGTAACCGTTGATTTTCTTCCAGATGGCCACCTGACGATCACCTCATCAACTTCTTCCCAATCGCCTAATCCTACCATCATCACAGCGCTATTTTGAGAACCGTAACCTTGGCCGCAGCGGTGCTCTCTCTCGATAACATCCTCGCCTTTCCTGACTTCAACGCGGGCGCCGTAGCCATCACGATTACTCCAATCCGATTTCATGGCAGTGCGATTACCTCCCCTGAAAGAAAGGGCGATAAAATTACCACTCCGATCTTCATCACTCATTTCATTGTGGAACAGCCGTGTCAGCGGGTTCATCGCGTTTACTGAAACGATGTCACTCCACCCGTCCCGGTCATAATCGAAGACGGCAAATGCCCGTCCATCAGCCTCATCATCCAAGCCAGAAAGGCCGGACTGGTCTGAAAAGTTCGATCCATTCCCATCATTGAGGTAAAGCTTGTTTCGCTCGTGACCACTCAGAGAGTGAACCCGAAGTTTACCGTCAACCACCTCATCACCAGCTTCGACACGGGCGTCCAGTAAGTTATCGACTCTCCCTGATTGAGGGTCGCGATCCCAAGCATCGGATTTACGGAGTTTGCCTCCGATATTTTCATCCTGTCGCACGACCGTGCGCCAGAGGTTACTTCACAAATCAATATCCGATTCAAAAGAACGAGGGGCGGTAAAATAGCCACTCAAGACATGAATATCGAGATCACGGTCGTTGTCGATATCAACAAACTGACCACCCCAGGACCAACCAGATCTGGCTACAGGGATCATGGATCCTCCATATCCAGCAAGCTGTTCGAACTTCCCACCATTCTGGCGGTAGAGAAAATTACCAGACGCCACCTCGACAAAGCGGGGATCAACTTCTGCGAAATCGCCTAAAACCCGTTGCCCTGCTTTGCTAAACATATTGGTAATAAAAAGATCATCTCGACCATCCCCATCGTAGTCCCCCCAACACGCTCCCATCCCAAAACCCATCCGGTCCAAGCCAGTTTCAGAAGCGATATCGACGAACCCCTCCTTTCCATCATTACGAAAAAGGTGGTCTACAGCCCAGTCGTTTGCCACCGCAAGATCGGGATCTCCATCCTCATCAAAATCCCCCCAGGTCGCTTGAAGGGAGTTTTTCCAGCTACTGATTGAGGAGTCAGAATGAACTCTTTCGAACTGACCGTTTCCCATATTTTTCAGAAGCCAATTAGGAGGACCCGTTTGATTCAGGTAGCCCCCATGAGATTCTTGACGAGATTCGTGATACTTTTTTCGGAAGACCCGTGCCTCCTCAGCCGTCAGGTATTTTGCACACCAATCTGTCCCTTCCTCTCCTACAAAGCCAGGAATACTCCCAGTCAGATTCCCCCGACGATAGGTCGTGACATAAAGATCAAGGAGACCGTCTCCGTCATAATCTGCCGCAGCGAGAGAAGTCGCTAAAAATGGAAGCTCCGTCTTCTTCTGTTCGACGACCCGAAACCTCCCTTCGATATTCTCGAGATAAGTCATTCGCTCGATACTTCTTCCGAGCATGAGATCTGGATCCCCGTCATTGTCAAAATCCGCAAACATTCCGCAGGTGGAATTGCCCGGCAACGAAAGCTCAAGCGCAGAAGCCTTTTCCACAAAAGTCCCGTCACCTTGATTGTGCAGGAACAAATTTTTTCCCAGTCGGACCATGATATAAATATCGTCCCACCCGTCGTTATCAACGTCGACCACTGAAACCGCAGGCTTAAAGCCCATCGCAATGGGTTCAAAATCTTGAGCGGGGACCATTTTTTTATTGCTACTGTAATGGTAACTCAACGCCCTGCGATGTTCAGATTGAGTGAGCAGCCGACGTGTCGGGAGATCTGGCAAAGCTTCGACCAAACGATCGCGAAAATATTTCCGAGAGATTTCTGGCTTATCGACCTCATCGATCAAGGTCCATTCGCCCATTTCATACGGCCCCTCTTTTCTGGACCAGTGGACCCGATAAGTAGAGGAGTGCTCCTTCCATTTTTTGCCCTGAGTCCGGACTACTGCGTGAAATGCGACCTCAGCAACAAAATCATCTTGGGTATCAGAGGTAAACTCTCCCTTCACAATCTTCAGAGAGGCGCTATCAAAAAAATTGACTTCGTTGCTCCACACGGAAGCTAGTTTTTTCAGAGAAACTGAATCTGGAGTTGGTTCGCTGAAGTTATTCAGATCCCGGGTAATTGCTTTAAGCTCCTTCGTGAGTTCCAGGATAAGTTCTTCACTCGCCACAAGCCCTTGAATTCGCCCGGAGATCTGATCACCCGAAAAATCCTCACGGTCGTCTTCCCTTAAAAAGAAAAAGGTCAGCGCGATCACGATGATCGTGGAGGCAATGATTGAAATACCCAGCTTCATCGTGCGAAGGGAAGCAAATTTAGATTTTCGCCACAACGCTCAATTTAAGGAAACGCAACTACTCTAGTTTTCCGTTGAATCCCGGTGAATTTTTGAGTATAGCACAGGGCTTATGACCATAAAGCACGTTGCATTTATAGGGCTATTGGCAATTCCGGCCAATGCTGCAGTTCTCTGGAATATTGGAGTAGATGATGCCGCCCAGGACGCCAATGGTGATCCTGTAAACGGATTGAACGATCCTGCTTACTTTAATGGAACCGATTTTTTCGTCTCGGGGGTCCAAGAAACCGGTCTCCAGGATCTCCCTGGTAACCCGGCGAATACTGGCGGACCAGATGGTGGTGCTCGTGACATTGATGATGATTACTACTTTGCGGGAGTTTATACGACTGCGGCTGGCGATGGTGTCTATGTTCCAGTGGGTGTCGTTTCGGAAAATGAATCCTACTATGATCGCGCTTTAACCGCCGGCGACCCAAATATGCGCTGGCATTTTAATCTCCCCGAAACCGTGACAGAAGATGACAACTTCACCTTCACGATCGACTTTCACAATTTGAGTGAAGCGAATGCCGCAGACGTCTCAAGCTTCAATCTCACTTTCTGGGTAGATGGGAAACAGATCGGGGAAATGCAACCCCATTTGGATGCTGATCTCCCGTCAGCACAAAGCTGGAACTTTGACTTGGATGAGTTGGGTGGCGTCGCGCAGGTGGGTGAAGGATTCGATCACTACGTTGAAGTAAGGAGCACTCCGACCGGCAGCGCCCGCTGGGCCAGTCTTGACTATGCGCAGCTAGAAGTCTCATCTGATCCCATCGTTGAGGATGACCCGAACATCTCCGTAGCGACAGCAGTCAACTTTGGTGATATTCCAGTGGGAGGCGAAGCGTCCACCGAAACCATCGTATTTATAAATTCAGGGCTCACACAGAATCTCGTCATCACTGAGCTTACACTCGCAGGGGTCAATCCCGACTCCTTCTCGATTGTGGCACCAGCTCTGCCCATCACCATCGCACCTGGAGCGGAATCGCAAATCGAGGTGACCATTACTCCTGGTGCGATCGAAGGAAGCCTTTCCTCCACCTTAACGGTGATTTCCAATGACACCTCCAATGGCGCTATCGTCGTCTTCCTCGGTGCCCGGATTTTCGTGCCTTTCAGCGATGAGGGAACTTTGTGGTTCCTCGGAACTGACGATGAAGGTCAGGACGGAGAGGGCGACAATCTCTTCAACGATCCTGCTTACTTTGATGGAACTGATTTTTTCATCTCGGGGGTCCAAGAAAACGGTCTCCAAGATCTACCCGGAAGCCCAGCGAATACTGGCGGACCAAGTGGTGGTGAGCGTGATATTGATGATGATTTCTATTTTGCAGGGATCTACAACACGGTGGTCGATGGCGGTGCTTACGCTCCCGTCGGAATTGTGGCAGCCAATGAGCGCTACTACGATAGGGCATTAACCGGCGGTGACCCCAATATGCGATGGCACTTCAATCTGCCGGAGTCTCTTGGTCGTAACGATAACTTCACTTTCACCATCGATTTTTATAGCCTCGACGAAGAGGTGCCTGCAGATGAATCTGGCTACGAGCTGACTTTCTTCGTCGACGGTCAACAAATCGGAGACACACAGATTCACTCCGACGCCGATTTAGCGGCCGCGCAAAGTTGGGAATTTTCTCTCGATGATTTGGGCGGCGTTGCCGAGCTCGGACCTGGCTTCGACCACTATGTCGAAGTTAGAAGCCAGGGCACGGGCAGCTCACGCTGGGCCAGTCTCGACTATGCAAAGCTGGACATCGACGCTGGAGCTAATCGTGATCTTGTCATCACGGAAATTTCGGTGGATTCACAAACCAACGACGTGACCTTCAGCTTCCAAGCTAAGGTCGGAGAAACCTATGTTGTTGAGCGCAGCACAACGATGCTCTCCTCCGGAGAGCCTGGCGGATGGCTGGAGGTCCAAGATTTCCTGGTGGCGGAATCCGAGATCCAATTGTTCACTGACTCCGGAGCTGCAGCAGGCAGCGAAAAATTCTTCTATCGAGTCCGTGTCGCCGATAAATAATCCGTTTTTTAAGCGCCGTTCTCTTCAGAATCGGGCGTAGATAAATTCTTTCCAAGGTCGGAGCGCACGTGCGTTTCGGCCTTTTCTCTTAAAGGGGGGAGAAAGACCCCGAAGCTGCTCTTTTTGATCCGCCTCCAGAACAAAGCGCCGATCCACAATCCGTGTCACGACATGATAAAACGCCACCGGCGGACCCTCCCCTGAGGAGTCCCACGGAACCAAAAATCGACGCGGTTTCTTCATGACCGAGCCACCCTACGCAGCGAAGGATCGCCCGACACGACAACAAGAAATCCTGCAAATCGGCTGACGCTTTAAAATAGACACCTTAAAATATGACACCTTAAAATAGAAAGAGGACAATAACCAACAAAGCCATGACAAGAAAGATGAGTAAGAGTCGTTTCGTAGCTTCCTGAACTGTGTTAACGATCATCCAGTTAATCCCAAGCGAGAATTTTTCATGAAACCCCGCCCAAAACCCGTTGATCCTTCCCAACTCTACGACCTCGCCCCCAACCACGATCACGATCACGATCAACTGCGCATCTCCGGCGAAGCAGAGGTCATCACCGATGAATCCATTCTCGAAGAGATTTGGGCCGCCAATCCACATTTTAAAAATGTTTCTGGCCTCGCCCGACAGTCCCGAATTTATCCTCTACCGCATCGTGCCCCAGCAAGTCCGCTTCATGCGCGCTCGATTACCACGAAGTGCCCGTGAATCCGCCTAAACCCTGACACTTGTGATGAAACGCTTCCCAATCTCGACGCTTTTAATTTTTGCGAGCCTTTTGTCGACCTTGGGCGCCGAGCGCGGCGATGAGAGTTGGTGGTCGCTCCAGCCGGTCGTCCGCCCCGAAACGCCTGCGGTCGCGACCGCGAATTGGGCACGCAACCCGAGCGACAACTTCGTCCTCGCCAAGCTCGAGGCCGCGGGCTTGAAGCCGGGCCCCGAGGCAGATGCGCAAACTCTCGCCCGGCGGCTGCACTTTGACCTCATCGGCCTTCCGCCGGAACCGGGTGTGGAGATGGACGCCGATGCGCTGCTCGCTTCGCCGCGTTATGGCGAGCGCTGGGCGCGGCACTGGTTGGACGTCGCGCGCTTCGGAGAGAGCCAGGGTTTCGAATACGACCAGCTGCGCGAAAACGCTTGGCCGTATCGCGATTGGGTGATCAAGGCCTTCAACGATGACATGCCTTACGACCGTTTCGTGCGCCTGCAGATCGCGGGGGATGTCTTGGAACCCGGCAATCCTGACGCGATCACCGCCACCGGCTTTCTGGTGTGCGGGGCCTTCGATGGCTTGCAGCCAAACGGCGACAAGCAGCGCAAGATCATGCGCCAGGACGAGATGGAGGACCTCGTCGGCACGGTCGCGCAGAGCTTTCTCGGACTCACCGTGCATTGCGCGCGTTGTCACGATCACAAGTTCGACGCCATCACGCAAAAGGAGTATTATCAAATGGCTTCGGCCTTGGCTGGGGTTACGCGGGGCGATCGAGAGGTGCCGTCGGGCGGCAATCCGGAGGCCCTGCAAATGACGCTCGATGTGGTCACGGCGAAGTTGACGGAGACCGATCAACTGATCACCGAAGAGATTCTTGCATCCGATCAACGCAGTGCGCCAGTGGGCAGTCCGGCGATGCCGATCTCGCGTTGGACCTTCGATACCGACCTCCGCGACGAGATCGGATCGGCTCACGGCGAAGCCAGGGGCGGCGCGCACGTGGCTGGCGGGGTCTTGCACCTCGACGGCAATGACGACTTCGTGATCACCGCTCCCATGTCGATGGAGCTGGGCCCGAAAACGCTCGAGGCCTGGGTGAAGTTGGACAATCTCGACCAGCGTGGCGGCTCGGCGATCACGGTCCAAAATATCGATGGCGGGCAATTCGACGCCATCGTCTTTGGCGAGCGCGAAGCCATGCGCTGGATTGCCGGGAGCGATGGTTACACGCGTTCGATGATCTTTGGCGGCGAAGAAGAGACAGAGGCCAAAGATGGCTTCGTCCACCTCGCAATCACCTACGCCGAAGACGGTACGATCACCGCCTACCGCAACGGAAAGCCCTATGGGAAGGCCTACCGCACGGGTCGTTCGAAGTATCTCGCTCAGAACCATCAAGTGCTCTTCGGGTTGCGCCACGGGACAGGGGCCAGCGTCGGGCGCATGCTGGCTGGTCAAATCGACCGAGCGCAGCTTTATGATCGCGCCCTGTCTGCCGAGGAGATCGCCCGCTCGGCAGACGTTCGTTACGTCACCGAAGCGGAACTCATCGCGGCCTTGAACCCGGCGCAACGCAAGAAGCGCGAAGAGCAAAAAGCGGAGATCGCGCGGCTCAACGGTGAGATCTCGAAGATCGAAAAGAAAAAAGTTTACGCCGTGCGCCCGTCGGGTTCGCCGGTGACGCATCTCTTGGTCCGTGGCAACCCTTTCGAGCTCGGCGATGAGGTCTCAGCGGGCGGAGTGGCGTCGCTTCAGGCAACGCTCCCTGCAGATTTTGGGTTGGCCCCGAATGCGAACGAGGCCGAGCGTCGCAAGAAGCTCGGCGAATGGATCACGCAGCCGGACAACCCCGTCTTCGCCCGCGTGATGATGAACCGGCTGTGGCATTACCACTTCGGACAAGGCTTGGTGAAGACGCCCAATGATCTCGGTTTCAGCGGGGGCGAAGCCTCGCACCCGGAGTTGTTGGACTGGCTCGCCGCCGAGTTCCGGGCACAGAACTGGAGCCTGAAAGCGATGCATCGGCTCATTGTCGATTCCGCGACCTACCGGCAATCCTCGCGACCCAGATCCGATGCATCGAGGATCGATGCCGGCAACGTTTTGTTATGGCGTTCCTCCCCGCGGCGACTTGAGGCCGAAGTGATCCGCGACTCGATCCTGAAAGTGGCGGGCCAACTCAACACCGCGATGGGTGGCGTCGGGTTCCGCGATTTTCAGATGCACATGCACAAGGGCTCGTGGGTTTACGACCCGATCGACCCCGAGGGCTCCGAATTCAATCGCCGCAGCATCTACCGCACCTGGGCACGGGGGAATGTCCACCCGCTGCTGTCGCCGCTCGACTGCCCGGATCCCTCAACCACCACGCCGGTGCGCAGTATCACGACCACGCCGCTCGGGGCGCTCGCGCTCATGAACACTTCCTTCGTCTTGCGAATGTCGGAATACTTCGCCGAGCGCTTGCAACGCGAGGCTGGCGATGACGCCAAGACGCAAGTCATCCTCGGGTTCCGGCTCGCTTACGGTCGCGAGGCAAGGGCGGCGGAGATCGGGCCATGTACTGAATTCGTCGCCGAGAACGGCCTCACCGCATTCTGCCGAGTGCTCTTTAACGCCAACGAATTTCTTTACGTGAACTAACAGAATCATGACGAGTAAACCATTATCACGACGCGAATTCTTTGAATGGACTAAGGGTGGACTCGGCGGTGCCGCGGTCGCCTCACTGATCGTTGGGGAGGGAATGGCCGCCCCACCCATTGCGCCGCAATACGCCCCGAAGGCGAAGCGGGTGATTCATCTCTGTCTCTGCGGTGGCGTGAGCCAGGTCGACACCTTTGACTACAAACCAAAGCTCGCCGAGATGCACGGCAAGTCACTCTCGGCCGACGAGCGTCCCGACGTGTTCTTTGGGAAAGTGGGCCTGCTTCGCAAGAACGATTGGGAATTTAAGCAGCGCGGCAAGAGCGGCCTCTGGATCTCCGATCTCTTCCCACATCTCGCCACGGTTGCCGACGAGCTGACCGTCATCAATTCCATGGTCGCGCAGTCGTCCAGCCACACCCCGGCGACCTTCCAGCAGAGCAGCGGCTTTCGCCTCAACGGCTTTCCGGTGATGGGTTCGTGGGTAAGCTACGGGCTTGGCAACTTGACCGACAATTTACCCACCTACGTCGTGCTCCCCGACGCCCGCGGACTGCCCGCCAGCTCGACCAGCAACTGGACCAACGGCTTCCTGCCCGCCGTCCACCAGGGCGTGCCCTTTCGAACCAGCGGCGAGGGCGATGCCATCAGCAACCTCTTTCCGGCCCGACCGATCACGGCGGAAGTTGAAACCAACACCCGTGCGCTCTTGGATAAGATCAACGGCCTGCACATGGAAGAGAGGGGCTTTGAAGATGTCTTCGCGGCGCGTGTCGCGAGCTACGAGCTGGCGGCCAAGATGCAGCTCGCCGTGCCGGAGGTCACCGACCTCAGCCAGGAGAGCGAAGGCACTCGCGAGAGCTACGGGCTGAACGGTCAGGAAACGAAAGATTTTGGGCGCAGTTGCTTGTTGGCGCGGCGGATGCTCGAGCAGGGCGTGCGTCACGTGCAGCTTTTCTCCGGTGGCTCCTTCGGATCGCCCCGCATCAATTGGGATGGGCACGAGGACATGAAACGCAACCACGGTCGCGAGGCCTTGCGGATCGATCAACCGGTTGCAGCGCTGCTCAAAGACCTCCGCCAGCGAGGCATGCTCGATGACACGTTGGTGCTTTTCACCTCCGAGTTCGGTCGCACGCCCTTTACCCAATCGGGTGCCGATCAGGTTGGCACCGGTCGCGATCATAACCAGGTCGGCTTCAGCTGCTGGATGGCCGGCGCCGGTCTGAAACACGGAATCACCTACGGTGCGACGGACGACGTCGGTTACAAGTCCGTGGTCGACCCCGTGCCATGGCACGATTTCCACGCCACCGTGCTGCATTTGTTGGGCATCGATCACGAGAAGCTCACTTACTACCACAACGGAATTCAACGCCGCCTGACCGACGTGCACGGAAAATTGATCGACGGAATCCTGGCGTAAGGCGGGCGTCTGAGCTGGGCACTGAAAGACCTGAGAGAGTTTTTCGATCTAAGCCCTGACCGAAGGCACATCCGAATGGACCCGCACAACAAGCGGGAATCCCTTGCAGATCTTTGGCTCCAGCTCAAAAGTTGACGCGAATGAGCATCCACCCTGAATCCCAAGGGTTGCGATAAGATCGACAACATTCTTGTGAAGATGTTTCAGGATAGATTGACCCCGCTGCTTTCATTCAACCGCCAACGGATGGTTGTGCAGGGCATTCCAGTTGTTGAGGAAAGCGTCGTAGATGAGCGGGTTGGTGATCACGAGCATGGTTTCGTCATTCCCGTTGAGCGCTGGCCCCGTGTAATTGTGCGATCCAGTCAGCACGATCTTTTGCCGCTTGCCGCGCCACATCGCGTCGATGAGCATATACTTGGAATGTAGTTGGGAAAAAGTGACCAATGGTATCCCGCCAGCTGCCAGCGCATTCTGGATCGTGGAACTCGTATCCTCCTTGTCGACGATCACTTGGACGTCCATCCCTGTCCTTTCGAAGGCAGCCAGCCAGTCCACGATCCCGCGCCTGGGCGCCGTCCAAAAGGCCATCGCCACACGGATCGATCCTCCCTCAAGCGGCTTCACATCGCGTAGGATTTCCACGACCGGGTCAAGTTCACCTGTCGTTCCGTTGGCGGAACTGCGGGGAAAGTAGTGCGCTTCGTTGTTATCCGGTGTCACAATCTTTTGGTAGAAATTCAGATCGTCGACATCACCGGACATGGCATTCCAGTAGTCAAAGTAGGCTTTATAGAGATCTTCGTTATTGCGAAAAATGACTAAATTATTTGCATTGATGAGCTGAAGATCTGTTAAATTCGCAGAGGATTGGAGGACGCAGTTTGAGTTCCCATCAATCAGATCCGAAAAAATAAAGAACTTGTTATGGTTAATCCGTCCACCATGGCATCCGTCCGGATCTCCAGCGGAATTGGTACAGACGGTCACCCTACCGGGGAGCGCCGCCGAGAGGGCGGGGACCGGATCGTTGTTCACCCCAACAATGATGCGGACATCGACCCCTCGCTCCAAAGCCTCGACGAAAGGAGCGATCATTTCCTCGCGATCCCAGGTATAAACGCAGGCCCGAAGGGTCGAGCCCGGGGCCGCCATCCCGATGAGCTCGCGAAGCTTGTTTTCCAGAGTCAGGTCTGGCCTGGTGCCGTCGGCATTTGGAAGGTTGAAGAATGCCTCCTGCCAGTCGGGGCCTGGTCTTGACTCGATCACGCGCAGGAAGCGCACAGGAGAGGAATCTGGGATAGCCTGGTGGGAGACGTCCTGCTCCGCGATCAGTTCGGTCCCCTCGATCGGAGTCCACAAGCTTAGAGTATCGCTTTCTTCGACGACATAAGTTCTTCCGGGGATTGAGGCCCAAGTGACGACGCGGTGGCCTACGGGGTCATTTTCCAAAGAAATCTGAAAATCACGAACGCCATCGGCCCTTCCCAAGTTTGGCAAATGGAGGCCGAGGAGAAATATCAAAAGGTTGGTCTTCAAAGCGATTGTTATCTGGCGATGATCAAGTAAAAGATCGCCCCTTCGAATTCTTGGGGAGGGCTCCATGTCGTTGCTAAGACCGTCTCGACGGATTTCCAGTCACGGAGATTTTCACTACTGCGGATCTCGTAGAAAAGAGTTCCCGGAATTTCGTTCCAAATGAGAACGCGTTCATTGTCTTCGAGGGTTTTCCATCGAACTGTTAGTGCCTGAGCGACTTGCTTGGTTGGCCCTGACCCGGGAGTCGACAATTGATCGAGCGGCGTTAAATCCCAGTCCTCGCTTGCGTCGGTATCGATGGACAAGTTCTTCCTAAACCAGCTTTGTCCGTCGGCCTCAGCGTCAGGATCGAGTTGGGATGACGATGGGCCCCAGGCAATACGATCAACTTCAACCTGCGAGTCGTCACGCAGGAGAACCTGGTCCTGTGAATTACTTAGATTAATAATTCCACCGTCCGGATCCCACGCCGAATCAATGATCAGATTGGGGACGTTTGGGTTGTCCCCGGCGGTCCCCGATGCGACCTCGACGGCTGGCACAAAGCCGTGGATGGACTCGAAAGTAAGGGCGTTTGCAGCAACAATCACAAACTGTCCTGGCATGATGACAAGATCATCCGGGAAAAGCATCATTGCTTCGGTGAGACTGCTGGCACCCTCGGTCTCCTCGTCCCCAATCGACCATCCTTTTAGACTGATCTCAGTCTCCCCATTATTATAAAGCTCAATCCATTCACCTCCAATATCACCGCCAACTTCGTTAAAGAGAACTTCGCTGATCCAAACATTGGAATATGAGACGGGAACAATCAAAAGTGAAAGTAAGATCGCAAAAGACCGCGAATAATTTATCATGATAGAAAATACAGTAGATTGCTAATTTCTAAGAACTATGCGCGACGCCGACGTCTGAGAAGAAGAAGACTACTTGAGAGGAGCAGGACGCCGCTGGAAGGTTCCGGGATGGACCCGGGAGAGGAGAGCGAGGCCCCTGTGCTAAGAGCCCAATCGGCCGCTGAATCGGTATCGGTCTGCGGATCAATCCGGAAGTAGCTTTGCCCGTCGCTTTCGGCATTCGGATCCAGCGCTGGATCGAAGGCGAATGTAGAGTTCCAGCTCACTGCGTCGATCAAATTACTGTCCGCGTCTAGCAGGAGAACCTGATCATTGGAGTTCGAGAGATTGATGATTCCACCGTCAGGGTCCCAACTGGAATTTAGCATCAGATTCGGAACGTCAGCATTGTCATCGGCCGAGGCGAGTTCGTATGTGGGGAGGAATCCATAAACAGTCAGAAACTGATTGGCACCCATGGAAATAATCTGGATTTCTCCGGGGTCGATGGTTGCTCCTGCCGGAAAGAAATACATCGATTCCGTTCCGCTGGTCGCTCCCTCGGTTTCCTCGTCGCCGATACTCCAACCATTCAGAACGACGAGCGCAGCCCCGTTGTTGAAGATTTCGATCCACTCGCCTTGGGGGTCGGATCCGACTTCATTATAGAGAACTTCAGAGATTAAGACTGCCCCGTGGGAGGGGAAACAGCTTCCGTAGGCAGTGGCGGTGATGATTGCGAGTTTAAGGTGGTTCATGGTGAAAGTATTGAGAAAATTGAAATCGATATGCCAGCATTTGGGAATGCAGCACACAGACAGACATCTCAACTTCTCTCTCCGAGATCCAACCACCCTTTGAAATGATTTCGTCACAGAAACAATTACTGCTAGGAATTTGCTTTTGGCGGGAGGGCCTTGAAGCCGCCCTTGGATCGGAGCGGACCGGAGCGGACCGGAGCGGACCGGAGCGGACCGGAGCGGACCGGAGCGGACCGGAGCGGGTTGCGGGGGGGAGTCGGTGGATTGGTTTGACCGTTGTGGAGCTTTCGGCAGGAAAAGTCCCTGATGCACGCCCTGTTTTACTGGGATTAGGAGATTTCAGCACGATTTTCATGGGTGAAGAGGGTAGATTCCCAGACCGCGTTACCCAGTTCTTTTTGGTAGCGGTTTTTTCAGGTCACCAAGTTTCTTACCTGTCAGCGGTCGTCGAGGACAAGAGTCCGGCCGTCGTCGAGTGGAATCTCGTTAGGCTGCCAGGCGGGGCTTTGGTCGAAGCACTCGGGCTCTGCGCCAGTGGGGTTCCTTTTCTGGTTGAACCAGTTGAGGTCCGGGTCGTCATCCGGGATCCATTCCTTGATGGCCTGCCAGGGTGGCTCGCTGGGCTTCATGGTGCCTTTACAGGTATATGCCAGGAGGCGTTCGTGGCCGCAGTCAGGGCATTAGATCCAGGTCACTTCCGGTGGCATGTCGACGAAGCGGCCATCGACGCAAAATGGCTGGTCGTCGAGGGTGACGAGGGAGCCTATGGTGAGTGAGGCGATGAGGTCCCAGTGGAGGGCGCTCTTGTTGACGTTGCCGGTCTCGGGGTAGCCGGCGCCGAAGGCGAGGTGGAAGGATCCGCCCATCTTTTCGTCGTAAAGGATCTGACCGCTTGGTTGGGAGATCGCGCGGTTGGTGCCGAAGGCGACTTCGCCGATTCGGCGGGCGCCCTCATCCTGGTCGAGCATGGCGATTAAGAAATCCTCGCCCTCTTCGGCGGTGACGTCAGTGGCCCGACCGTTTTCCATGGTGATCCGTGCGTTCCGAACAGCGTGGCCTTGGTAGACGCAGCGGTTGTCGAAAAACACGACGCCATCCGCGCCACCGTTCCCGGCGTTCAGATTCGGGCCGGAGTAAACTTCACCGTCGGGGAAGTTTTTGCGGCCCGGGCTGGAGAGCCAACGCATTCCTGCGGTATCAACTTTGAGATCGGTTCCGGCAGGGGTCTGGAAATGGAGTTCACTTCCCGTCATGAGCTTTTCGGCAAGTTCGTAGAAGGCTTCGCCCAGGAAATCCGGGCGGCAGTTCACGACGGGATGCCCGCCCGCTTCGAGAACTTTGCGGTAAACCGCTTCAAGCAGTGGTTCGGCGGCTGATTGGGCATTGATGCGGACGATGTTTCCGGGTCTGACTTTGGTCGCGTGTCGGACGAGAACATCAGCCCAGCGGTCGAGATGAAGTTGAGTCAACATGGGACTGAAGTCAGCGAACTTCGGCGTGTTGTTACGCTTGGCTGTTCTAACAGATCGTTTGGTGTTTGATGAGAGAGGCGAGGGGGAGGATTCCGTCGTGGGCCCAGAGTGCGGGCGGGGATTGGGCCTGGCCGAGGGGGAAGATTCTGGGGGAAGGGAGGTCGCTTCTTTGGGAGAAGGGGTAGAGGGCGATGCCGGAGAGGTGTTTGAAATTTGAGATTTGAGATTTGAACTCTGAGAGGAGGGGGCGGAGGTAGACGGTGCGGTTTCCGGGGGAGGGGACGGGTTCATGGGAGTTTTGGTAGATGATGGTCCAGGCGGTGGAGTTTTGGGATTCCCAGAGTTGGTGGTTGGTAGGGTCGTTGGCGGCGAGGAAGCGGATTTCTTCGCGGAGGTTGGTGATGGCTCCAGCGTCGGAGGGTTGGAGGGGACCGCGCGGGTGTTCGTTTTCGAAGTCGGTGAGGGCTTGGGCGAGGAGGGGGGCGAAGGATTGGGGCTCCTGGAGGTAGAGGGTTTGCAGGGAGAGGCAGCCGTTTTGGTTGAAGAGGCCGATGTCGCGGGCGGCGAGGTCGGCGGCTTCGGGGGTGGGTTCGGTGATGATAGCGATGCCGAAGCGGTGGCCGTGACCGATGAAGGGAGTTTCGAGGGGGCAGAGCTGTTGGAAGTGGCGGAGGGTGGCATCGGAACCGAAGACGATGAGGGCATCGGCTTCGGGGATCCAGTGGTCGGGGAGGGTGCGGGAGGTTTCGATGAGGCGGGCGAAAGCGGGTGGGAGTTGGAAATCGAGGAGGGCGTTGGAGGGGAGTTTGAGGCGATTATGGGCGCCAAGGATAAGTCCGTTGAGGAGGGTTTGATAGGCGGCGTGGGGGGTGTTGCCGCTGATGATGTGGACGAGTGATTTGGGCAGACGAACGGTGGCGGCGGAAAGTTCGCGGTCCCAGGTTTGTTGGAGGAGGGCGCGGTCGTAGAGGCCGGTGAAGGGCGCGAAAAAGGGGGCCGAGGCGGCGATGAGGTCGAGTCGTTCGGCGGTGGTCATGATGAAAGGGAGTGGTCGATGGCGCGGGAGCAGCCGCGCGGGAGGGCTCCGGGGTCGCGACCGATGAGGGTGAAAGAGCCGGCGGGATGGCCGACAGCGAAGTCCTGGGTGCGGATGGTTGCGACGCTGAATACGTTGGCGAGGTCGTGAAGTTGGAGGTAGCCGGCTTGGCCGGGGGGGGCTTCCTCGGCGGTTTCGGGATCGAGGATGCGGTGGCGGCACCAGTGGGGGAAGCGGTGGGTGCCGTCGGGTCCGGTGGCGTAGGCCTGGGAGGAGAGCTCGGTCATGCCGTATTCATTGTGAATGTGGTCGGGTGGGAGGTCGAAGAAGGAGGAGAGTTGTTGGTAGAAGTCGAGTTTGGCAAGGGTGTTGGTGGTGCCCTTGTAGCCGCCGGTTTCGAGAAGTTGCGATCCGAGTGGGAGGGGGAGCGGGGTGTGCGTCTCCATGAGGTGGAGGAAGGCGAGGGCGCTCCCCATGAGGAAGAGGGGTTGGTTGGTGTCGAGTTGGCGCAGGAGGGGGCTGAGGTTGAACTTGGAGTTTTGGAGAAGGAAGGAATCGGGGCCACCGGTGTTGAGGTGGAGGAACATGTGGGAGAGGGAGGACTGGGGGGCTTCGCTGGCGGAGGGGGCGAGGAAGTAGGTGGGGAGCGCGGGAAAGCGGGCGTCTTGCCAGGCTTGGGCGAGGGAGTGCTCGTAAAGGGAGGTGTCGGGGAAGTGGTGGGCGCCGCGGATTTCGGTGGTGGTGCCGGAGGTGAGGAAGGTTTTGGTGATGGGGGCTCCGCAGGTGAGGGGAAAGGCGGGGTGCTTGAAGGCGTTGGTGGGGACGGCGGGGATTTGGGTCCAGGAGGTCGTGTTTTCGGGTGACTGCTTGAGCTTCAGGCAGTAATTTTGGTAGGAAAGGTTCTTTTTGAATTGGAATTCGAATAGATGGAGGGCGATTTCGTCAAAAGTGGCGTCTCCTTCGCTGGAGATGAACCCGCGAATGGAATCGGCCGGTGATAGGTCGTTTTTTTGGGGCATCTTTGAAAGCGGTGGTGGCTTGACAATGAGGGCGATCACCGCAAACACTCCGGCGTCAGTTCTCCCTACCCCAATATTCCCAAACCTAGCTGATAATTAAAGCGATGATTTCCATCAAGCAAATGAGCGGCCTGGCTGCCGTCAGTCTCCTTTTCGCGAGTTGTGCTCCGTTCCCACCGGGAAATGGTGGTCAACAACCCCCAATCGATCCCAAGAGAGTTCCGGTAGCGCCGAAGGTTCTCACTCCTGCGGAGGAAGCCAATGCCAACGCAGCGGCTGAGCGAAAGAGGATTCGGGACCAGAAGCGTCGTGATGCCGCGGCCGCGGCGAAGACCAAAGTGAATGATCCCACGCTTCCCAATGTAGTAGATGGCGATACCACAGTTCCCAAACCTCCATCCCCCACGACCAATAAGCCCAAGTATCGCACGGCGGTCAAAATTCCAGGGAAGTCCGGATTCGTTTATAACCCTTGGACGAACAAGGCGGTCGACGTTCGTGGTATTCCCAGCGGCGAATTGGTCCGGGATCCCCAGGATTCCAATCCGGATCACAAGTTCCGGGTTCCCTAGGCGGACTTTTTCATCTATCTCCGGGCTGGGTTTCCAAAGGGGAACCCGGCTCTTTTTATCTAACGTCGATGAGTTTTTCAAAGATCGCCATTCTTGGTCCGGGTCTCCTTGGGGGGTCGGTAGGTTTGGCGGCAAAGGCTGCCGGGTTTGAGGTGGTTCTCTGGGGCCGGAGTGCCGAGCGGGTAGAGGCGACACAATCACATGGACTCAGTGCGACTACGGATCTCGCCGTGGCAGTGGATAATGCCGATTTAATTATTTTTGCGGTGCCGGTGGGAGTGATGGCGATGCTTGCGGGGAAAATTTTGCCCCATCTCGTGGAAGGTGCGTTGGTGACAGATGTGGGGAGCGTGAAAGCTCTTCCTCACGAAGCCACGGCGGCCCTGCCATTCATCGGGAGTCACCCGATGGCGGGCTCGGAGCAGACTGGGATCGAGGCCGCGCGGGAGGATCTTTTTCAAGGGGCTGCCTGCGTTCTGACCAATGAGTCAGGACTTGATCGGTCGAAGGTGATTGCGCTGAGAGGATTTTGGGAGACGCTGGGCTGTGAAGTTTGCGAAATGAGCGTGGCGGATCACGATCGGGCTGTGGCCCGGATTAGTCACATGCCTCATGCCATGGCGGTTGCGACGGCGGCGGCGGCCTTACGTTTCCCTTCGGATGCGGATTTGGCGGCGGGAGGATACCGCGACACGACGCGGGTGGCTTCAGGAGATCCGGCGATGTGGGCTGAGATCATGATAGAAAACCGGACGGCTTTGACCTTGGCGCTTAAGGATGCCCAAAAGGAGATTGGAGAGATGCTTGATCAGCTCGCCAATTCGGACAAGAAAGGGCTTCAAGAATATCTCGCGGACGTCAAACGCCGCAAAGAGACCCCCACGATTTTAAATGAGCGAGACGATTAAGGTAAACCCTTTGAAGAACATCACCGGGGAGCTGGAAGTCCCCGGCGATAAGAGCATTTCCCACCGGGCCGCGATTCTTGCGGGCCTTTCCGATGGCACTTGCAAGGTGGAGAACTTTCTTCCGAGTGAAGATTGCGTCAATACCTTGCGGGCGATGGGGCAGTTGGGCGTCCATTATGAGGTGACCAGAGGGACGATGGATCGTCCGCTTGATCTCACCATCCATGGCTGCGGCGGACGTTTGAAAGCGCCTGCGAAGGAGTTGGATTGCGGAAACTCCGGCACGGGCATGCGGCTTCTGGCGGGAGTTCTGGCGGCCCAGAGTTTCGATAGTATCTTGATGGGTGACGAGTCTCTCTCGAGTCGTCCCATGGGACGCGTGATGACTCCACTGACTGCGATGGGTGCTCGGATCGAAACGAAGGGTGAGAAGCCCGGTTGCGCTCCACTTCATATTCACGGCGGGCAATTGAATCCCATCACTTATGAAATGCCGATGGCGAGTGCACAGGTGAAGAGTGCCGTGCTTTTGGCGGGAATGTTCGCGCCGGACAAGACGACAGTGGTGCAGCCTGCGATCAACCGCGACCATACCGAGCGCCTCTTAAATTACTTCGACGTTAAGGTTCGGACCGAAGGAAATGTGATTTCAGTTTATGGCGGGCAAAAGGTGCGAGCCCGTGATCTTTATATTCCGGGAGATGTTTCCAGCGCGGCTTTTTGGATCGTGGCTGCGGCCTGTGTTCCCGGATCGAGATTACTCATTAAGAACGTGGGCTTGAATCCAACCCGGACCGCGATTTTGAATGTGCTGATCCGCATGGGAGCGCACATCAAAGATATTGTGTTACACGAAGATGGTGGTGAGCCCCGGGGCAACATCGAGATCATCGGGCAGGAGCTTCATGGGACTGAGATCTTCAAGGAGGAAGTGCCCAACCTCATCGACGAGGTGCCCATCCTTGCGGTGGCCGGTGCCTTGGCGAAGGGGACGATGACGATTCGCAATGCGGCTGAACTTCGGGTGAAGGAGACCGATCGGATCGAGACCACGACTGAAAACCTCCGCGCAATGGGGGCCGAAGTAGAAGAATTTGAGGATGGCATGGTCATCACTGGCGGGCAGAAATTAAAAGGCACCACGGTGAAGAGTTATGGCGATCATCGCATCGCCATGGCCTTCGCAATTGCCGGACTTCTCGCCAAGGAAGGCCAAACAACGATCGAGGGAACAGAATGTATCGCGACGTCTTACCCGACTTTTGCTGAACATCTCACCGCTATTTCAAAACGATGAGTGAAGAATTTCGAGCCGTTGCCATTGACGGACCCGCCGCCTCAGGCAAGAGCACGGTCGCTAAACGCCTCGCCGCTTCGTTGGGTTTGGTCATGGTGAACTCAGGCGCGATGTATCGTGCCGTGACCTGGCAGATTCTCGAGGACGGGGTGGACCCAACTGATTCGGAAGCGGTCATTGCTGCGCTCACGGAGATGGAGATCGTTTGTGGGGTCGAGGACGAGGTTTCTAACATTATCATCAATGACCGGCTTTTGACTGACGAACTCCGGTCCGAGGCCGTCAACAATACCGTCTCGAAAGTGGCTGCAATTCCGGAGGTGCGGGAATGCCTGGTGGCAATCCAGCGGGCCTACCGTGACTCCAGTGATGTGGTGATGGAAGGGCGGGATATCGGCTCGGTGGTATTTGCAGACACTCCTTACAAACTCTACATTGACGCCTCTGAAGATGTTCGCCGTGCGCGCCGTGCCAAGGATGGCGAGGCTGATGCGGTGGCTGCCCGGGATGCCCAGGACAGCCAGAGGAAAACGGCCCCGTTAAAAGTTGCGGACGGTGCGATCGTGATTGATTCCTCGGAAATGGGGATCGATGAAGTGGTGAGCACAGCTTATGAAGCTCTGGTAAAACTTGGTTGGGAAAAATAGATCATGAAAACGACGTATTGGATTGGACACACCATTTTTCGGGCCGCAGCCAAGGCGTTCTTTCGCTATCAGGTCGTTGGGCGCGATAAATTGGTACAAAGCGGGAGTGTTCTGATCGCTTCCAATCATGAGAGTTTTTTAGATCCGCCTTTGGTTGGGATCGCTTACGATGACGATGTCTTCTATCTGGCCCGCAAGACGCTTTTTCGCGGTCCTTGTTCGTGGTTGTATCCCCGTTGGAATGCCATTCCGGTCGATCAGGATGCCCCTGATATGAGCAGCTTGAAACGGATCGTTAAGATTTTGCGAGGCGGTGAACGGGTGGTGGTTTTCCCTGAAGGAGCTCGCACGCTCGATGGTAAACTTCAGCCCGGTGAGGCCGGCGTGGGATTGATCGCGGTGAAGAGCCAGGCCCTGGTTCAACCTGTTCGAATTTTTGGAGCTCGTGAAGCACTTCCGCGAGGTAGTGGAAGACTTCGCTTTTATCCGATTACCATCGTGGTGGGAGATCCGGTCGAGCTGACTGATGCAGAGCGCAACGCGAAGGGGCGTGAGGCGTATCAGTCCATTTCTGATCGGATTATGGCGGAAATTGCTAAAATCAAGCACCCGTCGGATCAATAAAAGGAGTTAGATTGAACGAATGATTGTCAGCTCCGTCTAATGAGCTGATAGTTAAAGGGACCTAAGTAAGGTCTCTCTCGTCTTATGAATCTCCAAATTCAGTGCCCCAGCTGCACCAAACGCTTCACCGTTCACGAGGATCTCACCGGCAAGACTGTCGAGTGCGGTGCTTGTGATCATCGTTTTCCCGTGAAGTCAGAATCGATCATCGTGGAACGGGCGAAGTTCTATCCGGGCGAACATAAAGATGATTTCCTCGACCGGCTTGGTAAAAAGTCACCTCTCGAGAAACGGGGAGATAAGCCTGCCAAGGCTCCCCTGACGCAGGCTCAAATGCCGCAGGTTGATGCCATCATGCCACCGTCGTCCGGACAGGCCATTGCTGCCGGAGGAGGGGTTTGTATGTTGGGTCTTTATGGCTTGGTCTTCTTTTTTGGTTCGATCCAGGGACAGATTTTTCAAGATGTTGATCTTGCGAAACGTTTTCTGCTAGGAGGCTTTGTGAGCTTTCTAGGCGGTGGCTTGATTATTTATGGTGCCAAAAATTGGCGGGCCAAGGGGATCATGACTGCGGCTATTTTAGTGCTCGCACTGCTGGCGATGATTGCAATTCGTCCGGTTCATATGACTCCAAGCGGGGTGGTGGATAGGGTCGATGACCCTGTGGAACGACCTGATGAAGAGGTCGAAGAAGGTCCCCGTGAGCTTGACGAGGTGTTGGGCCGCACTGATCAGAAAGCGATGGAAAGGGAGATCGCACGTCAGTCTGGGAACCTGAACGGAAAGGCTGTTGAGAAGCACGTGACCGGGATCTATATCGCCGACTTGCACGAGACCCAGTATCAGGCCATTGAACGATACTTTCGTAAGAAGCTGGCCATTCCAAAATCAGAAGCCCTGCTGGTCTACAAGCGCAACAACGACAAGGATCGCTTCATCATCATCTCAGGGGTTCCCATGGATTTTGACACGATGGTGCGGTACTGTGAGTTTCTGGGGCGTGCCACGAGCTACCCCAAGGCGAGAATTATTGATGTTCAGATCTCAGCAACGATCTTCCAGGAGCCGGGGAAGGATCTTTTGGAAAAGCTCAACAAGGTTGAGCATCCCGCCTTCTTTGCCCAGAACCTCAATGAGCTCAGAGATATTGATTTCGAGAGGGTTTCCCAGGCCGTTCGGCGATTGAGCAGGGTTCCTGCCGAAATGAAGTTGAATCTGGAAGAGCAAATCATTGCCGAACTATTGAGGCTTTCGTCAGAGGAGAGTGATCAGACTTTCCTTTCGGATGCGGGTAAGGCTCTGGGAATATTTGCGCGGGGGAGCAAGGCCGCCGTCTATAAAATCAACAGCTTGGTTCCTTTTTGGATCGAGGATGGAGTTTCTGTCCCGAAGTCTATGGTGGACTTTTTGGTCGAGAACGATCCGGAAGCCATCGGACTCATCGACCGTCTCTGGTCGGCTTCGCCGGATGATTGGGACGAGCACTACGCTGCCCTGGGCTCCAAGATTGAAGACCGTCTGATTTTCCATCTTCAGGAGTCGCCCCTCGAACTTCAGCGCGCTGCTACTAAGTTGATCGCCGAAGTGGGAACCAAAAAGAGCGTGCCGGCCTTGACTGCGCTGGCTTCGTCTGACGATACGGATTTGAGAATTCTTGTCGCCCGGGCTCTCAACACGGTGAAGAATCGCTGAAGATTTCGGGAAATATTTTGCGAATTATTGGGCCTTCTGTATCGTCATAGCCTCTATGAAAGCATTCGCTCTATCTATCGTCGCGACTCTTGCCTTTACTTCTTGTCAAACCACCAACCCGTATACGGGTGAAGCCCAACGTTCGAAGGCAACCTCGGGGGCAGTGATTGGAGCTCTCGTGGGAGCGGCCGCCGGGTCGCTGTCCGGAAGCGGTAGCACCGACCGCCGTCAAAAAGCCATGGTGGGTGCTGGTATCGGAGCCCTCGCAGGTGGTGGAATCGGTGCCTACATGGACAAGCAGGAAGCCGAGCTTCGTCGCGAGCTTCAAGGAACCGGGGTCAGTGTCACCCGCTCGGGAGACCGCATCTTTTTGAATATGCCTGGTGATGTCACCTTCGCCACTGGCAGCG
>CAWUTG010000077.1:0-78950 GCA_963925135.1 uncultured Verrucomicrobiales bacterium
TCATTCAAGACCCCGGCCCCGATCTCCTTCGCGGTCTCACCCAACTCGACGAGGGCGAAAGCTGGCTCCTCGAACCTCAAAAAATCTCGGCCCGCCTCTGGTCGCCCGGAATCCGGCTCGGCGTGAAGGCTGGGTCCTGGATCCACCAAACCGAACTCTTCGGCCCCGTCCTCGCCCTCATCCGCGTCGAAAACCTCGACGAAGCGATCGCCATTCAAAACTCCTCCGATTTCGGGCTCACCGGCGGTATTCATTCCCTCGATCCCCAGGAAATCAAAACCTGGCGCGAATCGGTCGAAGTTGGAAACGCCTACATCAATCGTGCCATCACCGGAGCCATCGTCCGCCGCCAACCCTTCGGCGGTTGGAAGCGCTCCTCCGTCGGCCCCGGAGCAAAAGCCGGTGGCCCCAACTACCTCACGCAGTTCGCAACCTGGGAAGAAACTGCCCTTCCCAAACTCCAGGCCGAGCCCTGCCCCGCAGCCCTCGCTCTCGCCGGAGACGACCCGCGCCTCCTCGCCGCTGCCCGCAGCTACGCTTACTGGTGGAACGAGGAATTCTCCAAAGAGCACGATCCCTCCGCCCTCCTCGGCGAAACCAACCACTTCCGCTACAAGGTCGCGCCCGAGGTCGTGGTCGATGAACCCCACCCGCTTCATATAATCGCCGCCGCCACCGTGGGCTGCCGACTCGTCAGTCATTCCGACCTCCCTCTCGCCAAGCGCGCCACCACCACCCCCCTCGCCAACGGGCGACTCGAACTCCTCCACTACCTCCACGAACAAAGCATCAGCGAAACCACCCACCGCCACGGACGGGTTGAAAATCCTCTCATAGATTAAACGTGTCAGACGTGGGGCCTTTCCCTTAAGGTCTCCGGCGTGATGACCTCGCCCATTGCTGGTTGGCTCGATATTCTCTGGGAAGCTGTTTGCGTCCGGGCTGCAAGACCTGTGCCCGGATTGCTGTTAGACGGCGACGGCATGCTCAAAATCGCGACCTCGACCTTTCAGGAATTCCTCGAACAAGGCGGGAAACCCGAGGCCACCCTCCAGGCCATGCTCACTGTCCTGACCGGACCGGTGCAAGGCCACGCCCTCCAATACGTCGCAGATTGCAGAAAGTCCCATAACGACCCCGATCTCCTCCGCGATCCCGCCAAAGCCCGCTGGGTCAAAAACCCCCGCTTCCCGGATCTCATTACCCGCCGTGACGATGGCCGCCTCACCGATCAAGGCTGGGCCATCGCCGAGCCCGTCCTCTGGAATCGTGCCTCGCCCATCTACCGTCGCCTTCGTATCAACGAAAACGACGCCCGCGACGTTTACTCCGAGACCATCGCCGATTTCCTCAAGGCCCGCCCTGAACCCGATGACTGCCCCATGCGGGATATGGTCGTCTTTGAAGAACTCCCCCGCCTCTTCGCCGTCGTCGCCGAACGCCGTGCCATCTCCTGGGTCCGCAAACAAACCACCCTCAAGATGCAACCCAACCAAACCGGGCTCTCCTTCGACGACATCGACCTCGCCCTCCCCGAGCCCCGCATTCTCGAAGAAAAGGACCCGCTCGCCAATGCCACCTTCGAGCAAATCCGCCAAAGCTGCGGTGACACCCTCGACGAATTCGAATGGCACCTCATCGAGGCCCTCTTCGTGGAAGGCTCCAAAACCCGCGACGAACTCGTCCTCGAGGACTGGATCCTCCAACAAATGGAAGTCGATCCCACCGCCTCCCGATCCACAAAACTCCGTCGCCTCAACACCGTCATCGCCGACTCCCTCGCCCGGCTCGGACGAGCGCTCGAAGAGACCGACCTTTAAATTTTTTCCCGCAAAGTGACATTTCATTCCAACCATCGCGATTGAGCCTGTGAGCATGAAGAAGAACCCACATCCCGACCGCACCGCCGAAGCGGCCTCGATCCGCGACGAACTCTCGCACCAGCCTGAAGTCGTTCGCTCGCTCGATGCCCTCGCCCGTGAGGAAGCTCCCGATGTCCCCATCCCGCCCATTCCCGATGAACTCCGCGAGCAATGGGAGAACCGCTTCGGCGCCGCCCGCGAACCCGTCGTCGAAGAAAAGCCCTCGTGGTTCGCAAAGATTCCCCAGCTCTGGCTCTTCAGCGGAGCCGCCGCCGTGGCCGCCATCGCCATTCTTATTTCGCTCAAAGATGATCCCACCGCTCCCACTCCAGGCGGCCCCGGTCCCATGCGGGGCGGGGGTGAATTTGTCGCCAAAGCCGACACCATGACCGTCTTCATTGGAAGCGACACCATTCCCTTCCAAGCCTTCTTCCTCACCCGTCAGGCTGACTTCACCCTCGAAGCCGCCAACCTCGATTCAGCCGTCGCTCTTCTCAGTGAGAACAGCATCACCAACGCTCTCATCCTCGACGCCTCCACCGGGCAGCTCCATCCTTGGACCGGAGAACTTCTTGAGCCGGTGCAGCTGAAGGAAATGACCGGCACCACGGACGAATATGATCTCAGCGAAGCCCTCGACGGCTTCCTCAACAAATGACGTCGCTCTCCGTCATCCTCGCTCTCACCATCACTGCAGCAGCCCTGCCCGTGGTTCTCGAGAGTGGGGATTCCCCGGTCCCGGCCCGCGCCCAACTCATTAAGTCCCTTACCGAGGCACCGGACGCCGACACCGCGGCCGATGCTCTCCTGCAACATTATCAAAGTGCAGGCTACCCCGCCACCAGCGTGGAAATTGAAGACCTCAACGGACAACGCGTCGTCAAGATTGAGGTCGCCCGCTTTGGAAAACTCTGGCTCAACGAGGGACCACCTCGCACGGAAAAAGTGGCTGCCGCCCACTTTGGCCAACTCGCAAACCACTTCGTCTTCCAACCGGAATTGGATGCCAGCTTAAAAGCCTTCCACGCCAACCCCCTCCACCGGGCTGTCCCCCGCCTGCAACCCTCTCGAGACGGAATGAGCGTCGACGCCCTTCTGCAAATCGAGCAATCCGCGCCCTTACAATTCTCAGCCGGCTACCTCGACACCGGGGCCCACCCGCTTCCCCGTGAACGGTTTTGGCTCCAAGGCGAGTTCTCTGATTTCTGGAATCACAACTCCCTCACCACCACCCGCCTCACCCTTTCTCCCAATCCACAGGACTTCCACGCCCTCCAACTGGGCACCCGCCTTTTCCAAACCCAGGGCTCCGAGATCGGGATCAACCTCGCCTACTCCGGAGCGCAGGCCGACACCTTCGACGCCTACACCTGGCAAGTCTCAGGCCAATGGCTCTCCCCCGAACAATCCCTCCGCGATTGGAAATCCCGCTCCGCCCTGGGCCTCACCTACCGCCGCAGCAATAACGCCCTTGAATTCGGCAACTCCACCTCACGGGGGCTGGCGGACGTCTTCCAACTCTCCGCCAACCAAACCCTCGAACGTACTTGGGATTCCGGCCTCACCAAGATCAACGCCAGCCTCATCATCTCACCCTTCGGAGACGATGACGACCACGACTCCCTCCGCCCCGGCGCAGAGGCCACCTACGGCATTCTTCGTACTTCCATCTGGCATCGGCAGGACTTCGTGAAAGGCTGGGACCTCGTCGCAAGCCTCGCCGGACAATGGGCCAGCGACCCCGTCCTTCAGGCCGACCAAATCGCCCTCGGCGGGGCTTCCGGCCTTCGCGGCCTCCCCGAACAGTTCGCCCTCGGTGATAGTGGCTGGCTCGGCGGCCTCGAACTCCGCACTCCCGTCGTCGATCTCCCCAACGATTGGAAACTCCGCCCCTCGCTCTTTCTCCAGAACGGAAAAGCCTTCGACGATGTCAACGATCCCGGCACCAGCGCCACAACGGCTGGTATCGGCCTGCAAATTGGGCATAATGAACCACTTCGAGCCTCTCTCTACAGCGGGTGGCGACTCGATGACGGGGGTGCCGAAATCCACAGCCAACTCACCTGGAAGTTCTAACAACGAGTTTACGATGCCACGCTTTATCATTCTATTCACCTTTCTCCTTGGGTCACTTTTACAAGCTCAAGAACGGTTCATTATTCGCGTTTATGATCAGAACAACGCAGCCCTGACCACCCTCGTCCAAGGCCTTGGCGGGGTGAATATTGTCCGCTTCCTCAACTACCCTGGCCAGCAACTCAATGGCCTCGCCGTGATTGTCGATGACGGACGCATCAGGCAGGTCCGCAATGAACTCGATGTCACCTACGCCGGAAACTATCTCCTTCTCCTCGACCCCATCGTCAGACCCAACGAGGGATCCGGGGACACTCTTACCGACCCTATTTTCCCCGCGCATTTCTCAGCCAACCCCGTGCTCGACAGCCTCGTTCCCGGCCGACCCATCACCGCCCCACCCATCGACCACCTTCCCGGAAACGTCCTCGTCGATATCATCGGAACCGGAGTCGACTACAGCCACCCCGATTTTTCCGATCTCACCTTCGATCCCGCTCTTTCGGTGATGTTCTCCCTCGGAGGAGGATTTCTTCCCGGTGACATCGACTACCACAATCACGAAACGAGAATGACAGGCTGTATCGCGGGTCTGCACACCGGTCTCCTCACCGCACTCGGCACCGCAGAAGACGCCCGTTTTCGATCCGTCCTTTGCTACGACAAACCAAGCTCTCTCGGGCCCGCCGTTCCCACCACCTACGCCAGCGATTGCATCGCCGCGATGGCCGAACTGATCTCGGCCCACGAAGCCCGCCTCTCCGAACCCTACCTTCACAACCACGCCGCCGTCCTTTGCTTTTCACACTCGGTGGAAGCCATCAACACCCGCGTCGGTGATCTCGATTCCCTCTTCGACCTCGCCTGGGAACGGGGCATTGTTACTTCGATTTCAGCAGGAAATCACTACGGCACCGCCGCAGCGTCCTCGCCCGCCGGCGCGGGAGAATGGGTCGCCTTTAACAATGGCGGAGGCGTCACCTCGAAACGCTACTGGCCCCCCCTCGGCTATCCCAGCTACGCTCTTCCCGGGGCCTTCGGGTTCGATACCACTGGAGACGGCGCCGAATACCACCTCAAGAGCGGAGCTCACGACAACACCCTGAGCCCTTGGTTCGACAGCGGAACCCTGGGCACCGGACTGAACACGCCCAACCCCGTCGGCTACGGTCCAGCCATGAATGGCGGCGTCGATCTCTTCGCCCCCGGCGTAGCCGTCCCGGTCCCCGCTACCCGTCTCGACCCCACCACCGGCATTGGCCCAATCATGGTTGATGACGATACCTACTTCCTTGAACAAGGTTATCAGGCCGGAAATGGCACCAGCTACAGTGCCGCCTTCACCGCAGCCATGGCCACCCGCATCCTTCAACTCCGCCCATGGGCCACCCCCGATCAAGTCCGCGCAGTGATCCTGGACGCCACCATGTCGGCAGGAGGAATCAACGTCCTTGCCCTTCCTGATTTCTCATCTCTTCCCGCAATGAGCCTCACTTACGATGCCTGGATTCTCCGCTATGCCGACGTCGCCCCTCCCGGATATTTCGATACCGGAATGGACGCTTACACCGCCGACCCCGACTACGATGGCATCGCCAATTTCATCGAATACTACTGCGGCATGGACCCCCGCTATCGAGACGCCCCACACGCGCCCGTCGTCTCCTTTGATTCCGAAACCAACATTCTCTCCGTCACCATGCAGCGGGCCTGCTACCTCCCGAAGTCCTCCATGGTTGAATGGCGATTCCAAGCCTGCGATGATCTACTCTCATGGAGCGATGCCGGTCAGGGCATCATTACCTCCACCCCACACACCGATGGCAACGGCGATGGCATCACCATCACAGCCAATCTCGACATTCTCACTGCCGCTCCCAAACAGTTCTACCGCTTCTCCATTTCGGTAAGCCCCTAATGAGAGTTCTCGCCCTGCTTTTCGCCCTCACGAGCGGCCTCTTCGCAGACGCCCGTAACGAAGCACTTGCCCTCGCGACCCAAGCAGGACAATTCATCGAAACCGATCCCGGCCACGCTTCCCAACTCGCAGAGGAGGCTTTCGTCGTCCTTAAAGGCTCCGAAACACCTGCCAAGGAAGACCTCGCCGCCTGTGCTGCTCTCGCCGCCCGGACCGCACGGATCGCAGGCGACCACGGGCGCGCCCGGCTCTGGTTCCAAAAAACCCTTTCGCTTTCCAACCCATCTAACGTTTCCATCATCAGAGCCGAACTCTCCGATATGTTGATGCGCGATGGCGAGCTCGCCGAAGCCCGCAAGAGTCTTGGCCCGATCCCAAAGCTGACGCCTCCTTCCCAAGCCCTCGCCCAATGGCAACAAAGCTCTGCCAAACTCCACCTCGCCTGCGGACTTCCCGACCAGGCCAAAGAGGCAATCGAGGCCGCCATCGCGGCTCTTCCCGCTGATGACACCGCCAATCAAGTCGCGCTCGCCATCGACGCCGCAGGCATTGCCCTCCGGCTCGATCTCGACGTCAAGTCACTCCTTGAGGAAGCCCGCCAAAAACTCCTATCCCTTTCCGATCCCAACCCTGAACTCATCTCCGCACTCACCGCCATCGCCGCGCAATCCCCCGCACTGAGTAATGAAGAATCCCTCGCTCTTCTGCAGACGGTCGATCTCAAATCACTCCCGGAAGAAGCCAGACTCACCTATTCCATCACCATTGCCGAAGCTGCCGCCCGCACTGGTGATTCCAAACTGACCGCCGACCTCCTCGCTCCCGTTTTGGATTCCGACCTTCTCCCCGATGACCATCCGCTTCTCGCCCGCTCCCTCGCCCTCGCTGCCGACGCGGCTGAAAGTTCAACCTTCGCCAAACGAAGCTCCGAAGTCGCCCTCCGCTGGCTCGCCAATTCGGACGACTCCGAAATCCTGCTCGGCCTTCAGCGAACCGTCGATCCTCTCACCCCGCTCATTCATCACGCGCTCGACGATCTCCCCGAAGCCGCTCTCATTGCACAAAATTTCGCTCTCCGCCAGCGCCTCCGCGGCAAGGTAACCCGGCCCTCCCGACAAACCGTTTTCTACCTCATCTATGAAAATAACTTCGAGCAACACTACGGAGCCCTCGTCTTCAACCCAGAGGCACGGTGGATCCCGCTTGGCCCCGCCGGGAAAATCCACACCCGTATCATCGACACCATCGAAACCGCCGAGCGGACCCTTGGCGAAGTCGAAGTCGGCGCCCGTCTCCCTGTCCGACTGACCCAACTTTGGAAATCTCTTTGGCAACCCTTGGAAGCTCATCTTGATCCCTCCCTCCCTCTCGATATTGCCCCGGTCGGCATGCTTCACGCAGTCCCCTGGTCGACCCTCCGTCAACGGGATGGAAAGTACCTTTGCGAGGTGTTTGAAGAAGCCCGCATTCTAGCGCTTACCGGGAGCTTTCAAAAACAAACGGCTGCGCAAAACCTACTCGCCTGTGGAACCAGTAGCGCCCCGGGAACCCTCGCCCCCCAGGGTGAATTCCCATTCGATGATCATCTCGCACAATTAGTCAGCAAACTCGCCCCTCTTCCGGGCGTGAAGACCGAACTGGCGATCTTCGACACCCCCACATTTGAAAACCCCACCCGACAAGCTTTCCTGGAAATGATGCGCAAACCTCCCGGCGTCCTTCATCTCGCCGGGCACGGCTTCGTGATCGAAGGCGAGGAAGGAAGCGGATTCCGGGCCGGCCTCATTTTTCACGGAGGAGGAGCGGAGAACATCCTCTTCGCCCGCGACATCGCCTCGCTCAACCTATCGAGTACGGATCTCGTCGTACTTTCCGCCTGCCGCGGAGGCATCGGCCAGGGCGAAAGCGGCGGGAACTGGTCCAGTCTAAGACGCAGCTTTATCGCCGCCGGAGCCCACCAGGTCATGGCCGCCCAGTGGCAGGTCCGCGACGACCAGATCCCCGCCTTCATGCGGCGCTTCTATCAAGCCAGCCAAAGCCAGCCCGCCCATCTTGCCCTCTGGAGACTCCAAAAGAAGTGGATACAAAAAGGCACCGACCTTGATCTCGCCTCAGCCGGTGCCTGGGTTTTGGAATCTGTCCCGCAGGACTAGCGAACTAGCGCTTACGACGCATCAGGGCGAGGCTCGCTAAAAGGCTCAGCATCACACTGCTTGGCTCGGGCACGGTCGCGAACTGGTGATCCAAGAGGTCAAAGGAATCTTCGGGGTCGGCCATCGTTCCTCCTCCTTTGTTGTCATCGATCTGAGCCACGATGGCCACACTTGCCGAGTTTAAAGCTCGCATTGCCAAAGAAGCCTTGCAAGAAATCAAGCCAATCCACGAGATTTCCAAAGAAAACGATATCGCCCCCTCCCAAGTGAGTGCCTCGAAAAAGGAACTCGAAGGGCGTATTGTTGAACTTTTTAAACGGAAGAATACGATCAATGATTCAGCTAAGAAACAGGACAATCTCATCGCTCAATTGGAGCGCAAGGTAGGAAACTACTTTCTCCCCCCTTCTCCGCTCCAAAGGCGGTTTCAAAGCCCTCCCGCCATAAGCAAACTCCTAGCAGCTGGCGCTGTCTTAGGGCGAGTGGATATCGGTGCCGTGCCGCGCGGGATTGCACTGGGTTCCGGCAAGGCGTGGGTTTTAAATGCGGTCGAATAGCGTTTAACACCACGCCCGCATCAACCACGAACACTTTCTCCTGTGCGAGCTGTCATCCGGACGGACACACGGATCAGCTTTTGTGAAATTTGAAGAGGCCCATCGTCACGGGCGGGAAGCAGATCATGCCGCGTTCGACGATGCCTCTGCGCGACAGATTTCACTGAATTAAACAAACGGTCGATGAGCGGCAGAGAAATGACCTTTTGTCCGCCATGGAATCTTCTGCTGATGAGCGAACCATTGTGCCGAGCTGCGAAAGTGTTTTTGTCGAAGATAAGAGAGGTAAAGCGACGGAGTTTCAGTTTCAGTCAGGGCGCTATGTGCCAGTCACTGGAGACGGGCCGTCAATGCGACGGGATGAACTGGTGGCGCTTGCAACGGAACGGAAGGAAAATTCGAGGGCACGTTCACGGGTCGGCATGGGGCGAACGCCGATTGGGAACATCGAAAGCCTGCACTCTGGACGCTGGGATCCATTCACGAGCAGAGTGGCCGTCAGAAATTTCCTATACTCCACGGTGACGACAAAACCATGACTGTCAGCGTTGGCGCAACACGCCCTGCTGACGCCAGTCTTGTTGTCGATGGCCGAAAGGTGCCGGGTTCGATTCAGCTGAAAAAAGAGGAGCGCATTGTGATACGGATCGTATTCGCTGCCGACGGTTGGGCTTCCTTTTTTGCAAGTGCAAAATGCGGGTGGATTGTTCAGCAACGATTTTATTTTTCACGTCGTCGAAGATGCGAAAGCGGCCGATGCGCTGCGAATCAGGGCGAATCCCACACGTCTTCGCGATGCCCTGGATGTGGCGATCACCAAAGGCGATTTTAAGGAAACCAAAGACTCGTCAACTCCGGAGCCCCCATTAACACCCGCAAGGATGAGGGCGGAGCGATTCCACTGAGCAATGCGGTCCTGCATGGTGAGTTGGAGATCGTTAAATACCTGTTTGAGAAAAACGCGAAAATTTCCGACACCAATGAGGACGGCAAGACGGCGCTGATTGTCGCCGCCTTCATTTGCCGCACCGAGGTCGTGGAACGCCTTCTCGAGCGCGGCGCATCCATCCAGCAGAAAAACAATAAAGGCGAAACGGCCATCACTGTCGTTTCCGGCGAGTGGAACGATGGCTTATCCAGCTTCTACAAACTTATCAGCGACAGCGCGAATCTCGTTCTCGTTCTCGTTCTCGTTCTGAACGAGATCGAATCCCATCGCCCAAAAATGACAAAACTGCTCCGTGAACGTGCGGCAAAATTAAATTGAAGTTGTTCTGCTTTCGTAGATAGTTCCACGGTGAAAATTCGCTTGAATCGACGCACGTTTCTGCGCGGCAGCGGCGTGGCGATTGCATTGCCCATCCTTGAGGCGATGTCGCCAATCACCCGGGCTGCGTCCGGCACCAAAAGGCCGGTCAAGCGCTTTGTCTGCCTGTCCAACAACTACGGCGTCTACCAGAAGGCGTTCTTTCCTGACCCGGCTCAGAGCGGGAGCGATTACGAAATTCCGGAGACGCTGAAGGCCCTCGAAAAGCACCGCAGCGACATCACTCTGTTCTCAAATCTCGATCACGGATTTACTGGCGGGCATCAGGGAGTGCCGGTGTTACTCAGTGGCGTGCGCCCGGTGCTGGCACATAATTATGCGGAGGGAAACATCAGCCTGGATCAGAAACTGGCCGAACACAATGGAGCCGCGACGCGGTTTCCGTCAATGACACTCGGTTGCCGCGAGGGCAATCTGCTCAGCTTTACCCGCACCGGTGTGCAGGTGCCATCTGTCGATCTGCGGGCTGCATACCGCGCGATGTTTCTTGACGATTCCTCCGAACAAAAAAGAACGGCCGAAGAAAATTTCAAACGACACAACAGCATTCTGGATGTGGTTTTGGATCAGGCGAACTCGCTGAACAAGCAACTTGGCAAACAGGATCAGGAGAAGCTTGAGGAGTATTTTGATTCCGTGCGAACACTTGAAAAAAAGATCGTTCAGCAGGAGCCGTGGATCAATCGACCCAAGCCAAAGACAGTGGTTCCTGAACCAAATCCCGGAAATGGCACAGAAGAACAATTGAAGGCAACGATCGAACTCATCGCCCTCGCATTGCAGACGGACTCGACGCGCGCGATCACGCTGTCCTCGGGATTCGTCAATGGCGACTTCGGCCTGCAGGGCGGCTATCACGGATTTTCCCATCACGGCGAGCGCCCGGAACTGGTCGCTGCATTGAAAAAAATCGAGGGTTTCCAAATCTCGATGATGGCCTATTTGATCCAGCTACTGAAGGCGCAGCCGGACACGATCAATGGCGGCACATTGTTTGATCACACATCGATCCTGTATGGTTGCGGAATGGCGGCCGGCACACATCAGACGAAAAACCTGCCGCTGGTTCTAGCTGGCGGAGGATTCAAACATGGGGAGCACAAAGTCTATCCGGAACCAGACCACAAACGCGTCCCTGCTGCGAATCTTCTCGTGTCGATTCTGCAGAATGCGGGTCTGGAGATAGACCGTTTCGGATCCAGCACGGGAAGCCTGACTGGCTTAGAGTTCAAAGCATGAAGCAAGGCGCTACATCGAAAGTCCTGTCTCTGCTTCTGAGTTCGCAGACACTTGCTGCGAACGCCGGCGCCCTCACCGGGGTTACGCCATTTCTCAAAACTTACTGTTACGACTGCCACGGTGCGGAAAAACAGAAGAGTGACATTCGATTGGATACGCTTGGCAACGATCTAACGAAACACGAATCGCTTGAGATTTGGCAGAATGTTTTGGATCAACTCAATCTCGGCGAGATGCCTCCCAAGAAAGCCGAGCAACCAAGTCGGGAGGAAGTCGATCCAGTCGTCGAAGTTCTAACAGAAAATCTCAATGATGCCTACGAGAGCGCGCAAAGCACGGGAGGCGAAACCGTTCTGCGCCGTCTCAATCGCCACGAACTGCGGAACACGCTGCGCGACTTGCTCTATTTGAACGGCGCCGACTATCGGCCCGACGCTGCTGGATCAACGCTCACTGACAATAACGGCAATGGCAGTGTCGAGCGAACCGGAAATGACCCGCTTCGCTTCTTCCCCGGAGATGAGGAAATCGACGGACATTTTAATATTGGCGACAAGCTGGTGATGTCGGATTTCCTCCTAAAACTCACGCTCGATGCCGTGGAGGAAACTCTCGCTCAGGCGACGCATCTGGAGCCGAAACCTGATATCGATCCAAGGAAATTCGCGAGGCACATTGTTAGTCGCAGAGCCAATGGCGAGCATCTGATCGAAACCGTCTCGCGCGAGTTCAATCCCGGATTCGACATGATGGCCACTGGCTATCTTCGTTACGGCAGGATGGCGCCCACCGATTTGGGCCGGGGCATCGGGTTGTCCGCGCGTTACCGCATTACGATTGAAGCGTCGGCGCACAACCCGCAGCATCCATGGGGCGATTTGCTCAAGCTTGACGCTGATGATCCCTATCAATTTTGTTTGAACATCGCCGACACCGCAAGCGGCGGCGTCTCCGAGCCCTCGTCTACTCAGCTTCAGCTTTGGTCACTTCCGGACGATGGCAAGACGCGAACCTACTCGCACGATGTATGGATGGACAAGACGTGGACGCCTTGGCTGGGATGGGAGAACGGGCCAACCGGCAAAGATGGCGAATCACCGGGGCAGGACTTCCGCGCGGAGAAATTAATCGAGAAATTCCAGCCTGATTTATATTTTCCCCAGCCGGACAAGTCGGAAGACAAAGAGACGCACGAAAATTGGCCAACGGAGATGGCTCGCTTGCTCTTTAAAAATGGATACCAGGGCCCGCACATTCGGATTCACAGTCTCAGCGTTGAACCATTGATTGACACCTGGCCGCCGCAAAGTCACACGGCGCTGTATGGCAGCAGCTCAGGCGATGAAAAAGAGATTCGCCAACTGATGAAAATTTTCGCCGAACGTGCGTTTCGGCGACCGGTCACGCCGGAAGAAATCGGGCCGTTTGTGGGCCTCGTTCTGCAACATCAAGTCGGGCATCCGGATCCGAGCGGGAAAAAAAATGCTAAATCAATGCCGCCTTACATCAGAGCCATGCAGAGTGGCTACGCGGCCATCATGTGCTCACCGCAATTTCTCTACCTCAAGGAAACCCGCGGCCAGCTCGACGACTTCGCGCTGGCTTCGCGACTCAGTTACTTTCTTTGGTCATCCATGCCTGACGATGCGCTGTTTCAAATCGCGAGCTCAGGCAAATTACAAGATCCGCAGATATTGCGCCAGCAAGTGGAGCGAATGTTAAACGACGAAAAGGCCGCTGCCTTTGTTCGCCATTTCCCATCGGCTTGGCTGCGCATGGACAAACTCGGAAAAATGCCACCCTCCGGCGGAGACTATCAGTTTTACAAAAACCTGAAAGTTGAACCCATGCTCATGCGACAGGTCACGCTCTATTTCGAGGACATCCTCAAGACGAACGAAAAAATCGAACAGTTCATCGACTCTGACTATACCTACATGAATCAGGTGCTGGGCAAATGGATCTACAAAAACGAGGCGGTTCGCGGCGGGCAACTGCGCAAAATCGCGCTGAACGATCCCCGCTATGGCGGCATTTTCACACTGCCCGGAGTCATGACCGCCACCGCCAATGGCGTCGATACTTCTCCCGTAATTCGAGGCACATGGCTTTTGGAAAATGTTCTCGGCACACCACCATCGCCACCGCCGGCCGATGTCGAACCACTTCCCACGGACACGCGCGAGGCCACCACCGTCCGCGAGCTTCTCGCCCTGCATCGCAAGATTGAATCCTGCAACAGCTGCCATCGCAAGATCGACCCCATGGGATTCGCTTTCGAAAATTTCGACGTCGTCGGCCGCTGGCGCGACAAGTATCAAGGGGCGCGGGATGTGATCGACACCTCCGCCACCCTGACAAACGGTCAAACAATCGCCGACATCATCGAATTCAAACAGATGCTCAAAGATCGCCAGCCGCAGATTATTCGCTGCCTAACGGAAAAGATGCTGACATACGCCACAGGCCGGAAGCTCGAGCCAATCGACCGCGGCGAGATCAACAAAATTATCAGCGAACTCGACAAAAATGGCAATAGACTGCGCGATCTTGTGCATCTGATAGTGCAGAGCAAGATTTTCCAGTGCAAATAACGATGAGAATCGGAGCGACATTTTCCATCTGTCTCTTGGACATCAAAGCGAAAAACCAGCCATCTTGATCGTATCCAGAAACTTGTCTTTTGCATCTATTTCGATGGGGATCGCCATGGGCGACGACGGGGCGCTCGAAATCGAGGGCCGCAAGTTGACGGATCGAATTTTGGAAGGCTTCGCGATCGCGGATGCAAAAGCTCAAAAGGCGACTCATGCCGGGATACTTTTTTATGCCGGACATCACTCTCAAGAAAAACCGCGACCACCTGCTGGCTGTTGGCGGTAAATTGAAGACGAGATCTGCTTACACGAGTATCTTCGATGGACGGGGAAACAGGGCGATTTCGCTAGCAAGCTGCAGTTCGTCACCCCCCTGATACCATTTCTGCACCGTCCGCTCCGGTCCAAAGGCGGTTTCAAAGCCCTCCCGCCAAAAGCAAATTCCTAGCAGCAGTGTTACATCCGCCCGAGCGGATACTGTAGCAAATAAGAGTGCTTCTGTTACTAATAATTTCTTCATGTTATTTGTTTTTCTATCAGTCTATTTCGTCACTTTTCGATAGAGAAAGGCGTCGGAAGTGAGAAGGGATGTCAACAATGCCTTCATGCTGCCATTGTTGTCGCGATAGGCCTTGTAGGCATCCTGAAGGATCGGTGCGTCATTGATGGTTTCATTGCGCCCCATCCAGAAGCGGAAAACATGGCGCACAAAGACCTGTTTAACCCGTTCGCTAGCTGCGAGTTTTTGAATCATCTCGAAGGGATCCTTCACCGGCCCGTCTAGTGTGGGATCGCCGCTGAATAGAATTTCGCCACTGGTGTCAACCGGTTTGCTTTTATCGTCTGCGCGCAGCATCCCCAGATGATTATACATTTCAAACGGCATCGCTAGCGGATCCATTTTCTGATGGCAGCGCCAGCATTCATGTTCGCGGGTTACGCGCATGCGGTGACGCAGAGTGGACTCGGGTTCTTCTGGCAGCTTGGCATCAACCGTAATCGGAATATCCGGCACTGCATCGCCGAGCAGACGTTCGCGGATCCAGCGTCCACGCGAAATCGCATGGTTATCCATCGTATCCGAGTGCGCAACTAGCCAAACTGGATGAGTGAGAATGCCGAGGCGTTCGCTGGTGTCCACGGTGGTGATCGCCTTCAGTGCGTCTACGGCAGGTGGGCTAGGACCATCGTCGAATGGTGACTGGCGCACATAGAATGGTTGGGCGGGATTGGGTAAAATGTGATGGAGTTGGTTCCAAAAGGTGACCTCATGTTGCTCCTTTTCCTCCTCGCCCTTTTTCACCGTTGCCGCATTGTATGTCTTGATCGTTTCAAACGGTTTTTTCTTGTTGATGAAATAGGCGATGTCAGTGGCCATGCCGCGGCCAGTTTTCCCCCGCGACGTGTAGGGCTGGTAGATCAAACGATTGGTTGTCAGCAGCTCCTTAAGAACATCCTTGTCCTCCCGCAGGATCAACTCGATCAGAGCATCGGTGTTGGCAATCATGCTATTCATGACTCCGGGGTGCGATTCAAAATGGGCGCCTTCTCCCACAACAGACTCCCGGGTTTTGCAAATCGTGGCGGCGCGATCGTAGTCAAAATATTCCCTAAAGAATTGCAGGATACGCGGCTTGCGGATGCTGTCATCATTTAGAATCCGGGTAACTTCGCGTTTGACGTCCTCGCGGGTTTTGAGTTTTCCCTCGGCCAGTGCTGCTCGCAGATGATCAGAATCCGGGCGGATGTAAGAGAAAGCCGCATTGACTGCGAGGGCGAGTTCGTCACCTTGCAGCGGCACACGGCCATACTTGTCAGGTTGCCCAGTTTTGCATAATTCTGGCCGGAAGAGCGCGTCGCGGTCGAGAAAGATCGGCACCAAACCTAGGAAAACCCCTTCTTCCTTGCCGAGTTCCTTGATGGATTTGTTAGCTATTTCTAGGTAAATGGCGGTCTCCGCTTCACTCGGCGGGCGCAGCGTGAGGGACTCAAACAGAAATGTAATGACTTCTTTAAGACGCTCATCGCTTACGCCAGGTGTTTTCATCAGTTCATAGACCGGTGTGAGGGGTCGATAAATTCCCTTTTTGTAGAATATAATATTCAGCCCCCTACCCTCGGTGACCTGTTCGAGACTATCCGCAAATTGGTAGGGCTGGGCTGCCGGGCCGTAGGCCATATAACGCAGGACCTTTTCAGCGATGCCAGCGATTAGCAGGGACTCCGAGCTATTGACGGTGTAAAGGAATGGGTAATTGCGTAAGCCGTGGTCGCGAACCATCGACAGAACAGACGGAAACGCGGGAACAGAAAACCAATAGGCATCACTGAAACTTCCAAGATAGCCATCCAGTCCGAAATAGACCTTGGTCTCACCTTCGAGGTTAGTCGGGATCATATCGCCATGAGTCCAGAGTCCCGGACGCTGCGGATCGTATTTTCTTTTCAGGCTTATAAGATTATTCAGCCGGACCATTTGTTCCTGCGGATGAATGCGCCAGATACGGGCTGGTGTGGATGCGGGTTCGAGGTTTTTCGGCAGCGGACCAAAGAGCAGATCGTGATTCAGATGATTGCCCTTGATGGGACGCAGGTGGTCGGTGAACCCACCTTTATCCTTCATCGCCGTGGTCAATTCGCCCGTAATCCAATTCGAAAGTTCAAAACGCTCCATCAAATGCGGTTGATTTTTTTTCTTCCGCGGCGGCATTTCATTCAGCGCAACCTGCTCCCAAATCCGCTTCCACATGCTGGCATTGTCGGTAGAAACATCGCTGAGACCCTCCAGTGAGACTTTTCCTTTATGAGTCTCTTCGTCATGACAATCCAAGCAGTATTTTTCGAGAAAGGGAGCAACCGTCTTCTTGAAGTCGGCATCCTCCGCATCCGCTTGATAAAAAAGCAGGGAGGCGAGTATTACCGCAAAATGGATTGGATTAGGGGCTCTCATACTACTAGGCTAGTAATTCCTCGATCGGGCCAACCACACTGTGGTGGAGAGTGGCCATGTTTTTATCGATGTTGAAGCGGTCAACAGGTGTGCCAACTCCATGAAGAAAGGTGGCATACAGATCATTAATCGGCCGTTCTTTGATGTGGGTATATTGACCGGTTTTGAATCGACCACCGGCATTGCCTAGCAGCACAAAGGGCCAAGTAGCACCTTCGGAATGCTGTTTCTCGGCATTGTTGCTCGAATAGACGATCAAGGTATTATCCATCATCGATCCCGCACCTTCCGGAGTCGCCTCCAGCGCTTTCATAAGTTTAACCAGCATTTCGCAGTTATAATTACGAATCTTCGTCCAGCTTGGATTGCCAGGTTGATCTATGTGCCCAAGCCCGTGGCCGGCTTCACCGACACCCAGTCCTTTCCACGAACCAAAATACTCACCGCATCCGGAGGCGATCGTCAGAACATTGGTCAGGTTCGCCTGGAGAGCCGCGATGCCGACATCCAACAACGTATCGTGCCAGTCGGTTTCAAACTTTGGATTGGTATAGCGGTCGTCAAGTTTTGGGGCGAATTTCTTGAGATGATCCGAAATCTTGGACAATTTTTCATTCAAGCTGTTCAGATCTCGAAATCCGCTCACATACCTGCCGTATCGTTCTCCTTCGCTCACAGGCAAGCCTTTCGCCTTGAGTCGCGCCACGTGTTCGACTTCAAGCATAACATGGGAACGCGCTTCGTAATGCTGTTTGATGGCACCCTCGGCAATACTGCCGAAGAGCAGTTGATACAACATGGTGGGGTCGCAATGCATAGCGATCGGCTGATTTGGTCCGGATGCCGATAGTGTGGCGAGGGTTGGACGGGCTCTCATGCTATCGAGCGATTCCATGCCGATGCACAGCGGCGGCAAGATCGTTTGCGGCAGTGACTGGCTGAGCACATAATCAATGGTGGCGGCCGCCGGCGGCACACCGTTCCCCCCACGATAGCCGCCAAGGGCTCCGAAAAAAGCACTGTGTCCCGGGTTGGTGTGGCGGCCGTGCAATCCGGTGATGACATGCATTCTGTTTTTGTAAGGCTCCAGAGCCTTCATGGGCTCTGCAAGGGTCAGCCCGCTGAGCGCACAGCTTTCCTTCAGATCATTCGGGATGCAGGTCAGCGGATCGAAACCATGGTTTTGCAAAAAGAAAATGACCCGTTTGGGGCCGCCCGCAGTTTGAATGATTGGAGTGTCAGCGGCCCTGGCAAGGCCGGGAAACAAACTAGTGCCGAGCAGCGCACCGACACCGGTCGCCATTCCATGAAGCATTTCTCTACGATTGATCATAATGTATTATTTAGTGTGTTGATTACTGAAAATCATCGAAGTCTTTTTCACTCGACCTCTACTTCGCAAAAGGTCAAAGCGGGGATGCCGTTTTTTCCATACAACAGGAGTTTCGGCTCCCATTTTTTGTCGGTGAGATAAGTTATCTTCTTAGCGGTGGTGGGGGCCGCAAGTTTGAGTTTGAGCTGATTACCAGTCGTCGTCCCCGCAATGATTTTTCCCGGCTCGCCATCTAGATAGAACTGCACGGTCTGTGAGTCGTCCCATATCACAGCTTGATCGAACTCCAGGACGATTTCGTCTTTTTTGTCGCTCGAAAAATTCGCCTTCTTCAGGTCAGGTGCCGTGATCGGATTGTCGTGAGTCACACCACAGGCATCGCGTTCGATCAGTGGCACCATCAGGCTCCCCATTATCTCGTAGTCCTCGAGATTGAAATGGCAGCCGGCCCCCGTGGGCAGGTTCATGGTGGGCATGACGCTCAGGCTGGAAAACTGGCGTGACAACAAGCGTTGGACATCGCGCAATTTATCGCTGTTCCGGTTGCCGCCCTGCGAGCAGGCATTGGGGTAGATTTGATAAACATAGTAGTTCCTGATGTTGGGATAGTCCTGTTTCCAAGCCGCAGTGAGATCGATCCAATACTGCTGGTAGGTTTCGGAGCCATAGCAATTATTGGGGCCATCGAATCCCTGATCAGCTTCGCCCTGATGCCAGAGCACGCCGCGGATGCCGTGGGTGAGCTGTGCCGCAACCATCCGCTTTTTTAGGTTGGCATAAATCGGTCGCCGTTTGTTGGCGGGCACGATGTCATCTGGCATGTGCTCGTCAATGCGGGTTCCGCCTACGGCACCGTTGAAGATGCAAATGGGAATTTTCTGACTGGCGACAAACTGCTTGGCAATCACCATGCCCCAGAGACCAATGAATCGAACACCGCCGCGATCATTGATTTTCAAATTGGTGATCACCGCATTACCCCAGCCACCATTAGTGGCGTTTTCATCGCCGGCTTCACCACCGCTGCCATAGCTGCGGATCCAATCGCTGGTGAAGTCGATCAAATCCGGACGTTTGTCGTTGTTATGATAGTTGTAGGCCACGGCATTGGACTGGCCCTGGATGATATAGGCGTCGCCGCATACTAGGTTGGAAACCGTTTGTTCAATCTTTTCGGCACTGCCGTTCTTGGTTCCGAACTCGACTTTATATTTAACCAACCCCGCCTTGAGCTTGAGGGCGAAAGTATAACTCTTATCGGCCTTGGTTTTCTGAGTTTCGGTTTTGATCAGTTTGTCATCGGCATAGAGCTTGAGGAAGACGGTTTCTGCGGGATCAGCCAGGGTGCCGTTGTAAAATAGAGTACCCTCGTTGTTATCATCACGGGCATAGAACTGGTTGTCCACGGGCTTTTCATCCTTGTCGGGCGTGCGTTGCACCCACACTTCCTTAGCCGGTTCCTTGACCATGATCTGGATGGTTTGGGTGACTGGCTTTCCGCCGTTGGAGGCGGTTGCTGTGACAGTCAGTTTACCGCTATTTTGCGAGCGTTTGAGGATCAGTTTACCGGGGGAATCTTCCTTGATAACAGCTAGGCCGGAAACGCTCCACTGGGTTTTCACAGTGGCGGCACCCTTGGCTTTTAGGGCTGATAAATTCGTGATCTGAGGAACCACCTCGATCGGATCGCGGCCATTCCACGTCGCCGGTGCCTGTAAAGTATAGACCGGATCAGGCATGTCTTCCTTGATAGAGACCGGGATCTCTAGAGTCTTCACATCGTTGGCAAAGACCGCTTTAAGATGGAGCGTGAACGCGTCATCCCCCCTCACCCGTCGGGCATCCACTGTGAAGGAAAATCGGTCTGCCGCGGCGATGGTTTCCACGCCATCACGTTTGATGATCCAATAGAGCTTCTGCGCTCCGCCGGCCTTGGCCTGCACCGTGATGCTTTTACCTTCCAACAGCTGGATCGATTTTTCCGAGACTGCGAATTCGACTCCCGGTCGCACCAGCGGGCCGACCAATGTTTGCAAAGGTTTTTGATTCTCATACTGGAGCTTCACCCAGTCGGCCGAGCGGGCAACTTTGGAAATTCGCACCTCGTCCATGTCACCGTTGAAAACATAACCGCCCCAGCCTCCGAGCCACATCCGCGCCGGACTCTTGATATCCAGCGGGTTGTCGGCATTGGTAGAAACCCCGTCAAGGCGGCCGTTCACATAGATCCGTGAATCCCCTTTTTGGCAGGTGTGAATGACATGCACCCATTCGGATGTCGGGATCGAACTCTCCGCCGCCAGCCCCAAGCCCGACCCGTAACAGTCCATCGACATGCGCGGTGGTTTACTGAGGATCAACTGCACGACCGCCTTGGGTTCTCCGTTGCCCCAGCAAACAATGCGGTCACCCGCCGATTTCGCTTTGAGCCAGACTTCGGTCGAATGCGGGTTGGAGCCGGTCGGAAAGGTGGTAATATTATCGCCGCAATGGATTCCCTTGCCGGGTTCAAAGCGACGGCCTTGGCCGATGACTCCGGAGGTCGTCGTCGTGCCCTCGTCCTTGGCTTCGATGCTGCCTGTCTCCTCCTTGACCGGATCATCGAGATGAAAAACGCCGAGGTAACCATTTGATTCGTTGAACACCGCCTTGCCGTTTGACTCACTTTTTGCATCGGCCTTACCCCAGAACATGTCGATCTTCAGATGGGAGTTGCCCATGATGGTCGGAATGCGCACCCAGATGGCGGCTGTCGCGGCTGCCGCGTCCCAATTGTCGATCTGATAGGCCAACGGCTTGCCCCCGGCGGCAAACCGCAGATCCTCGCCACCGGCCTGTGACTGTTTAAAATCGAACGAGTTCTTGTCCAGACGCACCAGTAATGGAAAATTCTCCACGGTGGCGGTGGCTGGCAGATTCGCGCCCTCCGGGGTAGTGAGCACAAAAAGCGATGCATCATGCTGCCAGCCCGAGTATTGAGCCAACGAAGTGGCGGGCATTGCCAGCAGTATGGCCGCGCCGGCCATCAGTTTCCTTGTCGTGTGATGCTTTCGTGTCATGATTTTTGATCGGGATTGAGTTCCATTCGGTGTGCTTTCTAACGGTGGCCAGCCACCAGCGGCACTTCGCAAAAGGTCAGGGCTGCGAGGCCGTTCTTACCGTAGAGCAGAGTCTTTGAGTCCCACTTCTTATCGGTGATATAGGTGATGGTTTTAGCCGTGGCGGGCACCATCAACTTGAGCTTGAGCAGGTTGCCCGTCACGCTGCCCGAGGCGACCTTGACCGGCTCTCCGTCCAGGTAGAACTGACTGGCCAGCGCGTCGTACCATGTCACCGGTTGGTCGAACTCGAGGGTGATCTCGTCATTTTTTGCGGTGGTATCAATCCGTCGCTATGGTTTCCGAACTCGGAAAAAGAGGCGTCCAGCTTCGCTGAGAGAATTGGCGGTCGCCGCATTGACCACGACTTGGGTACTAGCTCCCTGCGATGGCAGGGAATCGTCCAATTCCAGCCACACTGAATCCAGTGCGGTGGCGTAGTCCAAGGCATAGACGTTCCCAGGCGAAGAATTCCACACCAGGGTCACCTCTCCGGCGGCATCCCGCGTGATACTCGTGATTTCAAATGGAGCACGCAATTGGGAGCTGTATGTTCGGAGGCCTCCGTTTGCGACATCATTCAGGAGGACCTTCGTCCCATCCTCTTTCAAGCTGAAGAGCTCGATACTGGCACCCCCGGCACCGTTCCACCAAATGACTCGAATCGGGTAAATGCCCGGTTCATCGACCTGGAAAGCGAAAATGGAGTCAGCCGCTCCACGGGCGTTGGGTTCCTGACCCAAAGTCTTGCGCAGCTGGGGTTGATCATGTGGACCGCCTTCCATCCGAAAGCCATCGTCACTGTTCACGCCAAGGGTCACGATCCCAGGAGTCGGGAACTCGATGAACATGGTGATTTCGGCGCTGGCACCGTCGCCGATACCGTTTACCCCCGGGACGCCCGGCATTTGGTCGTCCGGCTCGAAGTTGCCATTCGCATCTCCTGCAAACAAGCTCAGGTTGATCACCGTCGGGATCTCAAACTCTTGAAGCGAACCAACAACGATGCCTTCACCTATCGCCGGGCCAAAAAGTTCCGGGTTGGCGAAGTTGGCGGCGGCGGCGCCTAGTCCGCCGGCCAACGCGAGTTCCGTTTCTTCGAGCAAGTCGCCTGTGGGGGCAAATTCGCTCAGAAAGACTCTCCACATAAATCCTGGATTGCCCGCCGAACTGACCATCATGTCTGCCGTCAGGACTTCGAACCTGGGGGAAACAAAGTCGCCCGAATCTGCAGCAACGACATTTCCGTTGCTATCCCGCAACTCGATCACGAAGGTGTGCTCGGATCCGGTAGCAAAGGGTGCCGCTAGGGTATGGGTGAAATCGACCGCCCCCTGTTTCCTCTCGCTGGCGGTCAATTCGACGGCTTGCCCATCGATGAGAAGTGTCGTGAGCGCCGGATCAAATAAGCAGCCCTCGAAGTCGTTGGCACGAAACTTGAATTGGTCCAGCGAGGTAATTGTCGGCGAATTGATCGCCGAAAGAAAGCAGCCGCTACCGCCTCCGATGCCCAAGGTTACCAGTGCCGTTTGCTCCGGGGATTTCCCGTGGACGAGAGCGTGTGCACCAAGGCCGCCCCATCCCTTCTGGCCTGGCGTGGTCTCATCGCCATCGTTGATCGCCATGCCGAGTCCGAACTGCGTTCCCAGTTGCAGGTTTTCGATACCCAAGGAAGCCTTGGGCAGTTGGATCTCGTAGGTCGTCCGCTTCGCTTCGGAATCGCGTTTGATCACTGCCTGGGTACCACCTGGCCCCGCCTCGTGCAGAATAATGACGTCTCCCAGCGCGTCCTCGACGCCCCCAAGTGCATAATTGTAGAGAGCAATCTGTGAGTCTTGCTTGTCATTGGAAATCATGAGTTGAACGGAATCGCCGTTCCACGCGCTGTTGGCGGAGTTTTCATGGTACTCGTCCGTCACCACGATGGCAAAATAGACGTTGTCTAGATCGAAAGCGACCTGCACCGCCGAGGTGTGATCGTCGGGACCCGTCCAATCGCCGCCCTGCCAGAGTTCAAAATTGATGAGTTCTTGGTCCTCCCTTGCTTCATTTTTTTCATGCCAGAATCTCGGATCGGATAGGATTCCAATGCCGCCCCAATCGTTGAGTTCGCCATCCAAGGCGATCGGGGATGTCACCGGACTGGCGAAATAGTATTCTTTGCCCGATTCGATGTTGTTGGCTGCAGCCAAGGTAACAAGTGCGGTCTCCTCAGGTGACTTACCGTGGACAAGGGCGTGTGCCCCCAAGCCTCCCCATCCCTTTTGACCTGGCGTATCCTCGTCGCCGTCGTTGATCGCCATACCGAGGCCAAATTGTACTCCGCCAGTCAATTCATCGAGATCGAGGGCCGACTTGGGCAGCTTGATTTCGTAAACGGTGCGTTTCGTTTCCGCATCACGCGTCACAACTGCCTCGGTCCCCCCTGGTCCTGCCTCGTGCAGGATGATGATGTCGGTCAGAGCGCCTTCGACCCCGCCGAGCGCGTAGTTGTAGAGCCCGACCTGGTTGTCGCGATCGGCATTTGCAACCATCAGCTGGACTGAGTCGCCATTCCACGCGCTGTTCGCGGAGTTCTCGTGGTATTCGTCGGTCACCACAAATCCGAAATAGACGTTTTCCTCGTCGTAGACGACCCGCACTGTCGAGGTTTGATCGTCGGGACCCGTCCAGTCGCCGCCCTGCCAGAGCTCAAAGTTGACGAGCTCTTGCTCCGCTCTTGGACTCGCTTTCGGCTCCCAGAACCTCGGATCCGCGACCACTTGGGCTCCGCTCCACTCGTCGAGTTTACCGTCGAGGACAATCGGGTTCGCGGCCTTAATGGCGGTGTAGTGTTCTTTTCCTTCTTCGATGTTATTGCCCTCCGGAAAAACCGGGGGTTCAAAGAGGGTGATCAGGGCGGTTTGATCTGGAGATTTCCCGTGGACAAGGGCGTGAGCCCCCAAGCCGCCCCATCCCTTTTGACCTGGCGTATCCTCGTCGCCGTCATTGATCGCCATGCCGAGTCCGAACTGCACTCCGCTGGTGAGCTCGTCCAGCTCGAGCGCCGCCTTGGGCAGCTTGATTTCGTAAACGGTGCGTTTCGTTTCCGCATTACGCGTCACAACTGCCTCGGTCCCTCCTGGTCCTGCCTCGTGCAGGATAATGATGTCGGTCAGAGTGCCTTCGACCCCTCCGAGCGCATAGTTGTAGAGTGCGATCTGGGTGTCGCGATCGGCATTGGCAACCATCAGCTGGACCGAGTCGCCGTTCCACGCGCTGTTCGCGGAGTTCTCGTGGTACTCGTCTGTCACCACAAATCCGAAATAGACGTTCTCATCGTCGTAGACGACCCGCACAGCAGAAGTGTGATCGTCGGGCCCTGTCCAGTCACCGCCCTGCCAGAGCTCAAAGTTGACGAGTTCTTGATCCTCCCTTGGGCTCGTTTTCGGTTCCCAGAACCTCGGATCTGCGATCACGTTGGCTCCAGTCCACTCAGAGAGATCGCCATCAAGAACGATTGGGGTTTTGGCCTTTACCGCCGTGTAGAATTCTTTGCCTTCTTCGATGTTGTTGGCTTGCGCCGCGGCTCCAACAAAGAGCGTAATTGCCAAGACAAGCTGTAGGATTCTTCGAGTATTCATAGTTCTTATTAGGATATTAAGAGATTGGTTGAGAATATTTTGCGCCAAACCCAGCGATAATTCTCCAGACGCCGATGAATAGAAACACTCATCGAAATCAGATTCGTGGAAGATCCTACATTTTAAATAACTCCGTCAAGCTTTTTTTAAATAGCTCCGTCAAGCTCTTTCCCAATTGGCGTCAACATAAGCATAAAAAACTGACAAGGAGTGAATTAATTATTACTTAAGTGATTTCATAATTGACATCGCGAGCAAGCCGGCAAGCTCGGTATGTTTAAAACTCTACCCGTCGACTGCTCAAAGTTACTCTTCTCCCGCCTCGACAAGGCCGCAAGAAAAACAAAGTTCGTTATCCAAAAATCTCTCAAATTCTCAACTGCTGGATCTCTTTTCGCCTTAATCAACGCCATCCTCACCGGGCGGGCCTCCTTCAATCAACTTGCGATGGGATTGAAGCACCGCGAGCCGTTTTCGCTCACCAAACAAGCCGTCTGGAAACGCACCAATGCCCTCGCCCTCGATCTCATCGTCGAGCTTGGAGAGAGCGGATATAAAGCCCGCTTGATCGCTATCCGCGCCACCAAAGAAGTGGCCAAGAGGACCCTCCGCGCGGCCAACGGAGATGCGCGCATCAAGGGGGAAACGCTCAGCAAATCAAAACTCCTGCGTTGTCAATGGCACCTCGTGGCGACCAACATCCCACGCGAGAAAATGCCCGCCCGAGTAGTGGGAGAACGCGATCGCTGCCGTTGGAAGATCGAGATTGTCTTCCGGGCATGGAAACAATCTGGCAACCTCGACAAGGCCTTGAATCGCACGAGTAACGAAGATCATTTTCAAGTCCTCATGTTGGCTGCGATGATCGACCAAGTTCTGAGCTTGAGAGTGATGGCATTTGTCCGAAATCTGGCGCCAGGAGAACGAATGAGTTTAGAAAGGCTCTTCGATGACTGGAGTGCCATGATCCTGAAATGCCAAGAAATGTCAGAAATATGGAACTATCAACCCGACATCCGCCACCTCGCCGTGGACATCCACAAAGACCGCACACCCTTTGAAGATACTTGGATCAAGCCTCTTAAGTTGACGCCAATGGCTGTTTCCCCAGAAAACTATTCGCGAAGAAGTTCGCCTTCTTTCATGACCTGTTTTGCCTCCGAGAATTCCGGGTCAATTTTCAAGGCCGTCAGCAACGCTTCTGAAGCCGCTTTTTTATCGCCGAGGGCCAGCAATGAACGCGCGAGCTGAGTATAAGATTTTGCGTTCCCACCGCCCAGCGAGATTGCCTTGCGTAAGGAGATCACAGCCTCGGGATGAAGTTCCTGACGGGCCTGCAAGGTCGCAAGGCCAAGATACGAATAAGGCATTTTCGGGCTGAGTTGCTGGACGATTCGATATCGTTTCTCCGCCTTCTCCCACTCCTGCTTCTCCAGGTAGATGGATGCCAGATTAAGGTGCGCAAGCGCCCGCTTTGGGTTGTGTTCGATCGCTTTCGAGAGGTGTGAAATCGCCTCGTCAAATTTTTTCATGGATGCCAAGAGGGAACCCAAATTCAGGTGAGCCTCCGCATAGTCAGGATTCTTGGTGACCACTTTTGTAAGGCGGGCAAGCGCGCGATCTTTCTGTCCTCGGGATTGGTCAATCATCGCCAAATTGATCAAGGCCGTGGCATGATTCGGATCGATAGAAAGAGCCTTCTCAAAGAGACTCTCTGCTTCTTCGACTCGTTTTTGCATTAGAAATAGTGCTCCCAGACCCGTCAGCGCCTGACCGAACTCCGGCTCCAGACGGAGCGCTTCCCGGTAGAGCTGCTCCGCCTCTGCCATCAATTTTTGCCGCGCCGCGGCCTTCGCCCGGTTATAATAATCTTTTGCAGTGAGAGTCCCATCCTGTGGCTTAATCAATCGGAAGAGACGCCCCGATTCCTCGGGGAATCCTCCCTTCGCAAAAGAAGTTGCATAGTCGCCAAGAAAGGCAACTCGATCGATTTGGCGTGGATCGTAGACCCATCGTCCATCCCGGGGAGTCGCTCGTTTCAGCTGCTCAGCGGGTGGGCTTCTTAAAAGATCAATATCCTCGATCAACTGCTTTCCCTCAATCGCCCCGACATAAATCGCCGAAAGATTTCCTTCCCCATCGATTAAGAAACTCGATGGGATCGTGAGTGGCGCCCGGCGGGAGGTCAGGAATTCGATCATCAGTTCAACTTTCACCAAACCCTCACTGCTTGCGATTCCGTGAGGCAAATCGTATCCGGCGCGCTTCAGAATTTCCTCGATCGCTCCCTCTGACAAAGCCCCCCCGACCGCCGCAAGCCCATCGACATTAAGCGCTAGAATTGTCGCTTCCCTGGATTGCAGGAACGTGTCGAGCTTGCCAAATTCTTGCAGTTCCCGGACACACGGTTCACACCAGCTTGCCCAGAGATTCACCAAAATTGGCTTGCCGGTGGAAGAGGCGGTCGAACGGGGTTCTCCCGCCTTGTCAGTATAGTCCAACGATGGAAAGGGGACCCGATTAGCAAGCCAAACCCCGACTGGAACGGGGCTTTCCAAAGTGTCCGGAATTTCATCACGACTCGCCGAACGCTGAACCGGGTCGGACAAAGGCATCACTTCGAACTCCTTACGACCTTGAGTGATGACATAACGATTCCCCGATTTTAGGCCGGACACGATTTCGGTTTTTCCTCCCGGCCAAGCGACGCTCAATTGAAGATCGCTGGCAGACTCACCCAGGCCGAAGTGAATCACTGCACTTGATTGGGCCAGAAATCCTCCACCCGCATGAACCGTCCTGATTTGCTCTTGTTCGGGATCACCCGCTTGTCCGAGGACAAGCCGCGCCCCGATGGCATCCCGGTTGGTCGTTGTCCCATTTCCGATGAGTCGGATCAAAAGCGAAGATGAGCCAGCGGGATGATTGTTTCTCAAAAGTCTTACTTGAGGGGCATTGCGATTCGTGACCCACAGATCGAGATCACCATCCCGATCCCAATCCATGGTTGCCACTGCGCGAGCATCATCTGGAAAATCGACGCCAAGGAGCCCGCCGACCTCTGCGAAGCCCTCGCCTTTGAGGTTCAAGAACAAAGGATTTCGCTCGCGGCCACTGAAAGATTTTCCTCTTGAAAGCAAATCATTCAATTCTCGAAAATTGCGCGAATTGCCAGGCGTCGCAGTCGGCTTGAGATCATCCTCCGGACTCTGCAGCGCGACCCGCCGCCAGAAAAACATTCACAAATCGTCTTCGTCCTCTTGCGTAATGTAGCCGTTCGCCACGTAGAGATCCTCCCAGCCATCGTTATTAAGGTCTGCGAATTGAGAGCCCCAAGCCCATCCCCCAAAGCCCTCGTTCATCGGATCGGTCACATCAAAAAAACTTCCACTCCCCGAATTCCGCAACAAGGAATTCCCGCGTACCATCTTAAGGTATTTCTTCCGGGTTTCTTCGGTTAGAGTGGTATCGAGATTGCTTTGAAGCAAAATTTGGTTTCCAGCGCTTGAGAACATATTCGAGACATACAAGTCCATGTAACCATCACGGTCATAGTCGGCCCATGTTGCCGACATCCCAAATCCCCAATCTTGTGATCCGCTCTGGACGGAAACATCCTTAAAGCGTTTCCCATCGTTTCGAAAGAGTTGGTTCGGACCAAAGTCGTTGACGATGTGAACATCAAGGAGGCCGTCGTTATCAAAGTCTTCCCACGAAGCTGCGAACGAAAAGCGATGGTTTCCAGCACCCAGGCCACACCTTTCAGTGGCATCTAAAAACCGAAAGTCTCCTTGGTTTTCCAAAAGAATATTCGCGCCACCGTTACGAGCATCCCGAAAAGGGTGAGGGGTCGGAAAGTCGCCAATATCCGATCCCGTCGCACCATATCTCAGCACAAACAAATCGAGATCGCCATCAAGATCATAGTCCGCCGCAGTCGGAGAATATCCCAGCCCGACTTCGGGGTAGCGCCCTCGCAAGGTGAACTTCCCGGTGCCGTCATTCTCCATCACCAGAAAGGCCGCCTTCGTTGCCACTGCCATATCGGAATCTCCATCATTATCCAAGTCCACCAACAATGCACCTGTCGAATTATCCAGGATATCAACACCCGCAACCGCCGAAATATCAATCATCTTCCCATCAGGCGTCTGCCGGAACAAAAGGTTCGGCAAGCCTCCCGGTTGACAGAGGTAAAGATCCTCCAATCCATCCCCATCGACATCTCCAATCGCAAGTCCATGATAGCCCAAGAAATCCGGGTTCAACGAATGCTCAATGCGCCGTCCCCAGGTATTCATTCCAAACTGAAGCTGCTCGCTCCAGGAATCGTTGCCACCCATGACAACGCTCGTAAAATCCTCGAAAGCGGGATTGCCAGTGGATCTCCGCTCGCTCTGGACAAACTTAGCCAAAGAAAAACTGATGAGCTTTGGCTGATCGGTTTCTGTTGGAGCGGACCAAATGGCATTCACCACTCCAGATGATTTCACCTCGTTCCCATCACGACTTCCCGTAGCCGTCAAGCGCTGCTTCGTAACGAGATGCTCGCCCTCCCATTCAATGCCAAATAATTTGAAATGCACCTCCTCCTCCTGCGAGTCCGGGCCGAGCAACAACAAGGTGCGCACCTGATCCATAAACTCATTCTTGGTGACCTCAACGAAAGCCCCTCGCGCATTGAATTCGACAATCTCTAGTAAATCGCTGCGGTAGAGATCCTTGTTTTCATAATGTTCAACATCCGTCATCCGAACTGTCTCGAGAAGCGCCGCATCCCCTCCAGCCCTATCAGAGGCAGACTTTGCCAAGGCACCTTCGATGACAATCAACTGCTCTTTGATCAGGGCACTCCATTCTTCGGTGAACTCTGACTTCCCCCCGCCTTGTTGATCGGGATCCGTCATCCCAACCCCCAATTCCACATCCTCGTTTACAACTTCAGACGCTTTGTCATCAGGAGAACATCCGGCCAAAAGCAAAACGAGACAGCAAAGAAAGAACCTGGCGAACGGTGATGCCATCAAACACGACTCATCTTCCATCGATCTTAATGAGAACAGGCTACCGATTAAGTTTCCACTCATACGAATGGATCCTGATACAGCCAAATTGAGACGTCAAGCCAGCGGCCCCACTTGAGAGCACCAAATTTGAAGATTTACCATAGTCCTGAGCACAGCATGCCGTAAATCCTTGAAGAGCGAACGCTTGCTACCTTGAGGCTTGGCGCGAGGAGGTGTCGGCCAACCCTGGTTCGAATAAGAAAACAAAATGAAAACGTTACCGGCACGCTTGACTGCGATTGGCGATTGCTCGAAGGATTTCAGCGCTCGGTTGAGAAAGCCTTCCGTCGCTTGGAAAAGTGCATTTCTGTTAGGGATCGAGCGGGGACTGGAGACAGGGCCCGTGACCCAGAGAGGCCTCAGACCAAGAAGGGCAACCCATGGTATTTCGGGATGAAAGCGCACATCGGAGCGGAGCGTGACAGCGGGATTGTTCACACTGTGATCTCTACTGCGGGTAACATTTCCGACCTCTCCCCCGGCGACCACCCACAATTCCCGTAATCAGCGAGGTCCCGATTAACGTCACCACCAGCCCAGCGATCATTTGCGGAGTCACCGCTTCATCGAGAAACAACCATCCCCAGAAGATCGCAAAGAATGGGATGAGAAAGGTCACCGACGTCGCCACCGTGGCCCCTGATCGCTGAATCAGCTTGAAGAAGAACACGAAGGCCAGCGCCGTGCAAAAGAGCGCCAGGGCAATCGCACTTGCCCAGCTGACTGGCGAGGGCATCTCCTGCGGCAGCCTCATCAAGGCAAAAGGAATCAGGACCAAACCTGCTCCCAGTAAACTTCCTGCGGAGGCCACCATCGGCCTCACTCCCTTCAGCCGGCTCTTCATCCAGCTCGCCCCGAAGCCGTAGCAGAGACAGGCACCCAGGCAGGCTGCGATCGCCCACCCCGTTCCGGAATCGTCAAAATTCAGCTTCCCCCAGACCAAAACCACCACCCCCAAAATTGCAAATCCCAGCCCCAGGATCTGCAGAGACCGCAGCCGCTCCCCCAGCCAAATCGAGGCAATGATCGCGCTGAAGATCGGCACGCTCGAATTCATCAACGAAGTAAATCCCGCGCTCAAAGTCAGCGAAGCATACGACAACAACATGAACGCCACCGACGTTCCGACCACCCCGCTCACCAGCAAAGGCCACCAATACTGTCGCGCCATTTCCCTGGCCTGTTTCCGAAAAAACACCGGCGACAAAAACAAGCCCGCCAACGTCATCCGCAACGCAACCAAAGGCACCGGACCAAACCCCGGCGCCGAAATCCGCATGAACAAAAACGACGCTCCCCACAGACCGGCAAGAAACAAAAGAATCAAAATATCGCCAATCCGCACCTCCCTGAAGTCGTCGCGCCAAGGTACGATGTCAAGCACGCCTCTACTTTGGCAGATGCTTTAAACAAAAATCAAGCTGGAGTTCCTCCCAAGACTTGCGGCCTTCCACTTTGGGGAGATCGTTGCGCCCCCCGCCGTGAATTGCAAAGGGGATCCCAAGCTCCCGCGCCTTATCACGAATCAACAGAGCCTCCTTCGGAGGATGAATTTGATCTGTGGGATTGGCATTGGAATAGATAAACAACGGGGCCTCTCCCTTATCCATATACTTCAGAGCAAAATCCTTCGTCCCGATCGGCTGCATCACGCTCACCACCACTGCGGGTCGCGAGCTTTGACGGGACACCAAATCATCTGCCTTGGCATCGGCAAAGTCATCATGGTATCCCAAAAATTCACTGATCAAGGCCCCGGCCGAAACTCCGCCGCAACACAAACGCCGGGGATCAATCTGCCACTCTTTTTCCTGCGACCGGATGAACTGCACCGCCCTCGCACAGTGATCAACAATCTGGCGATAACTCATGTCCTCCCCCAGGAAGGGGTAGTTGCAACTCACCACCGCAAAGCCCGCCTTCCGGTAGGCCTCCAGAGTGGCACGCCCGTGCCGCTCAATCTGGTTCTTATCGCCATTGCGAAACCCACCACCATGGAACCAAACAAAAACCGGAGCCGGCTTGTCTGCCTTCAGCGCTGGCCAAAAATCGAGCACGTTGCGTTCATGCTTCGAGTCATACTTCACATCACGCTTTACCTCGGCAGCCTGGCCAAGCGAAAGACCCAATCCCAAAAACAATGCGACTTTGAAAATCATGTCCGCAATCCTCAAGGCTAAGGCCTCCGGATCAAGGAAATTCCCTGCGAGATCCACGCCAAGAAAACTTGGGATCGCATGCCCAAAATCACCCCTTAAGGTTTCCTTTATGAAAATGATGGTATGGCTCACCACCGCTCTCTCCTTGATGAGCGTGACCGCTCAGGCTGGAGAACTGGAAGACAAGATCTCCAGCCTCCGCAATAACTATGACGCCTTGGAAGGTTACTGGGCCACCTATGAAGCCAAGACCGAGACCGGCAAGAGTGCGACCTTCGAGCAAGGCTCTGACTTCGCCTCGGGCTGCCCCTCGCCCGCATGGAGCTGAAGGATGCCAAGGGAGCCTACTACCAGGCTAGGATCAGGAAATCCCTCCACGCCTTCAGAGAACATCGATGGGGGAAATAGCGACCCGCTACTTCTTCCCCCGGCTCTGCTCGAAGAGCCACTCGTGAAGCTCCTTGGTCTCCAGTACTTCTCCCACCACTCCGTGATCTCCCTCGAGATACTCGCCTGCCCGGGCTGATCTGGAGTCATGACATCTCCAATCCTTCCATGGAGCCAAACCACCAAAGGATAACCCGCATCCTCCGAACGCTTCATCTTCCGCTCCCCAAAAATGCGATACTTCAATACGCGCCCCTCGTTCCGCTCCCAATCACCCGTCAAAAGCTTTCCGAATTCCTCCGATGCTTCCTTGCCCTCGCTCGCGATTTTCTCTTCCTCGATTTCCAACTCTTTCGCCTTCACCCATTCTCCATCTGCTTCTGACAAGGTCGTCAGATCGATCGTGAACAACCTCCGGTCCGGCGATCGCCGGAGCGTCACCTTTCCATCCGACGACTTCACATACTCCGCCTTAATCGTCTTGCCGCCCTCCGCCGTCGTCCAATCACGAGGCTCCCCGAAAACCAAGGGGCAAAGACCCAGCCAAACCAAAATGAACGTTTTCACTCCCGTAGACTAACTCGATCATGACATCAGGAAATCTTTTAAGTGACGGCTTGCGCCTGAGACACTAGGCTCACTCGATGAAAAAAACCATGCAATGGCTGGCGGTAGTTCTTGTGCCTGTCCTGATGATCAGCCCGAGCTCAGCTCAGGAAACAAAACCTGCCGCCGCTGAAAAAACCGCTGAAGCCACAATTCCAACGGTCACCTTCTACTACTACGATGGATGACCGATGTGTGCCAAGATTAAGGTCATCGTGAATGATCTCAAAAAGACAAAGGGCGAGGAAATCACCTTCAAGAACGTCCTCGCAGGCTCCGAAAAAAGCGCCGAGGAAATCAAGAAAGCCAAACTCGAGGGACACGGCATCATCGCCAACGACAAAGACGGCAAGCTCGTCCAAATCGTCAATGGACATTCTTACGGAAAGAAGGAAGTCGAAGCCGTCGTGGCCAAGCTTCTCCCGAAGAAGTAGCCCTCGCTATCAACGCTCAACCGACAAAGACACCAAGCCATTCACGCCTGGTGTTTTTTTGTGTTCTACGCGAAAGCTGGTGATCTGAAGCGTGCAACGTCTTGAGTCTAGGCTCTATCGCAGGAAATCCAATCTCAGACGCTCATTAATGAGAGTTTGAAACTCTGAATATCAGAGTTTACAGATACTGAAAAATTTGCTTTAGCAACCCCAGCGCAGTGGGTGAAATCGCCACCGTTTTGCAAACTAATGGACATCCAAACTGGAAGAGCATCGTGATCCCCTCGACCGGTTCCCATAAAATCACCCCTGATCACGGGATTCCTGCGTGCGGTGTGAGCAAAGATGCTCGCGACCTCTCCAAAGAGAAAACGGAATGTATCGAGAAAGTGAAAGCCGGTCTCGAAGATAAAGAGACGCTTGTAGTCCCGAAAAAAGGGCTGACGGGCGAGGTAGGCATCGTCGCCCCAGCCATCGCCCAAACGCGTGTGAACGTTGCAGTGGAAGACGTCGCCAATCGTATCGCCTCAATGAGCGATTTGATCTCGCGATACCACGGCTGCCCACGCCAGTTCTCATGAACCATGCATCGGACATCGCTCGACTCGATCAGCTCGACTAATTTCAGAGTCTCGTCCCAGGTTGGAGCAAGAGGCTTTTGGCAAATGATGGTGACGCCCAACTCAGCCGCGATCTTGCAAAACTCAAGATGGGTTTCAGGTGGAGTGATGATGTCCACGAAGTCCGGCTTCTCGATCTCAAGCATTTCACGGAACTGCGCCGAAGCGTAACTTTTTGAGATCCCAAATTCCTGTGCGAACGACTCCGCTTTTTCGAGACTACGATTACAGTTCGCCAGAATGATGACTTCCGGAATACGGTTCCACGCTTCGTATTGAAAACGACTAAAATATCCTGCGCCAACGATGACGCCTTTCAGGGGGATTTCACGAACTCAGTTTTTGGAAGGCTTGGGTAAGAGCGGTGTCGTCGCCGACATTGCCGGGGAAAATGACGTAGGCGAGACCGGGATGGCGGGTTTCGCTCCCCATCGTCCAGACCGGAACGCCGGGAAGAATCTGGCCAAGCACCTGGGCTTTCTTAATCCCAAGAGCTTCCGTGGCGATGTCCGATGAGGTGATCCCGCCTTTGACGATGATGAAGGACGGGCGAGCCTTCACCCCTTTCACGAGGCCGACCAAGGCATTTGAAACAACTTTGGAGATGGCTAGATTGTCAGCGCCATCGATCCGATCACGCGAGGTGAACAAGACCACCGTCTTTCCCGAAGACAGGGTTTCATCGAGCGGGAAGATTGCTAAAACGCCTTCTAACAACGATGGCACATTCAGCTCAAAGGGAACGACATCCTGCTCAAGAAGATGAGCGAGCTGCGCCGAAGTTTTTGGCACGTGGGAACCAACGATGATGAGGCCTCCGTTGGGATTGGGATCAAGATCTTGCATTTGCCACGGATCCAAGGGCGGACGACTGGTGATGCCTCCCAGCGATTGCACGAAGGAAGCGGCCGAGCGGATGATGAAGCGACGATCACTTTGGTGAAGAGCGAGAGAGAGGACATCGAGATCCTTCTTCGAGGCAGCATTCACAATGCAAGTGCAACCGTCGGACAAGGCCGCCAGTTCAGCGCTTACATTGCCACTGCGGAGTTGCGCCAGCGAGAGACTTTGGACATCGACCGGCCCGCCTGTTTTCTCCGCGATGTAGTCAGGCAGGTAGGAATGGGAGAAGGGAAAGGTGTTGTCGTTCGCAAAGGGCGTGAGGTGGGCCGGAGTCGCGGTGTCCCCTTCTACGACGTAGTGAGTATCATTAACGGTGAGGCGTCCCCCGGCTTCGAAGAAGGGAATGAAGAGGGTCGGGGCCGTTGGAATGCCGAGAGCTTCGCGGAGGATGTTCGTCTCCAGCGGGAAGTGCCCGCGAAGGGTCGAGTCCGAACGCGAGATCACGATAATGTCCTCGCCGAACTCTTTCAAAATTTCGCCGAGATCCTCGTGAAGTTTGGTAGTTTCCTCGACATTGAGAGAGCGGGAATTGGTGAGGAGAAAGAGCACCGAAGGCGCTTCATCGATGGCGTCGCGGATTGAATCCGCATCGAGTTGAGTGAGCACCGGAACATCGAAGACGGTCTGGGTTCCGGTCGGGTCGTCGTCGAGGACCACGATGGTCTTCCCCGAGGCTTCGAGCGCTTCATGGATTTTGGGGAGGAGGTCCTCCGCAAAGATGGGAGGAAGATTCTCTAACAGTTCGCTCGTTTTCATAGGGAAATAGTCTCAGTGGAAGCCCAGGCACGACAAGGGCAACCGTCGCCCCGCTGGATTTTTAAAGGCATCGCGCCAAAGATTACGGGATGGTCAGGAAGGGCTTCGAGGTTGGTGAGACCTTCGACGATGGTGACGCCACCGCCGAGCAGAATCTCGTGGATTCGGGTGACATCAGGAAGATTGGTGACATCAGCCACCGAAGGGGGCTCGACCCCGAGCACCGCCACCTTCTCCTCCACGCACCAGAGAGCAAACTCTTCTGAGATCCGGGGACTTCCTTCGTCACGCGCCATTTCGCGTTCGGCGAGGTCTTTGGCTATTAATAGAAGCTCGATCATGACGGCGGCCCAACCTTGCTCGAGCTCTTCGAAAAGATAGGTCAGTTCGCGCTGGAGGTGGGCGTTGCAAAGTCCGTGTCGGCAATTCTCAAAGTGAAGTAGGCCCCGAGGCAGTCTCGGATGAGAAGGCCGCGAAAGTCTGGAATGAGGCCCATGCGTTCCATCGCTTCGACGCCGCGCTTCGCATCGAGGTGGTAGGCGGTCAGTTCTTCGGTCCCGAAGACGTGCCGCCAATGGCGGCGGCCGGGGAGGGTGCCGCTTGTTTGATCCTCGCCGCCGCTCGTCCCCTGCGGGCAGCCATTGGGCTGCCTATGTCGCTCCGCTCCATTCGTCGGCGTGGGCCACGGGGCTTTTCACAAGGGCCTCGATGCGATTCCAAAGAATGAGAACCAGATCCGCGATGGCCGCGGGGTCAGCCTTGGCCATCGCGATGAGTTCATCACGGGTCGGCCCTTGCACGATGAGTCTACGCACCGAAAGTGCTTAAGCTTTCTTGAAGACCTGAGTAGTGACCTCATTCGTAATGATTGCGGTGAGTGCTGCGCGAGATCATCTTCATTCATGTTCAAAAAGCTAGATCACATTGCCATCGTGGTGCGCGATACCGAAAAAGCGGCCTTCATTGAACCAGGCTTGACCCACGGGGTGCTTTGGGAAATGACCGAAGTCTAAACCGCCATGTCACTCAGTCCCGAAGATTTTCGTAAACGCACCCGCTTCGTGATCAAGCTGGGCCGTGCCTTGCAGGAATGCGGGGCCAGCAGCGAACGGATCGAGCGGCATCTCACCAACGTGTGCACGATGCTCTCCATCCACGGGAGTTTTCTCATCAGCCCTACGACCTTCACCTGCGCGTTCTGGGAAGAGGACGAGATGGACCAGTTCATCCACATCGAACGGGCGGAAGTGGGCGAGATCAATCTCGGACGTCTCTGGGAAATCGACCGGTTGGTGGAATCCATCGATCAGCAGCAGGTCGATTTCGGCGAAGCCCCGGACCGACTTCGGGAACTGGAACAAAGTCCCCCGCATCACTCGAAGGCCCTCCATGCTCTTTCCTGGGTTTTGACGGGAGCATCCTTTTCCATCCTTCTCTCTCCCAATCTCCTCAACAGCATCGCTTCGGCGGTTGTTTCCCTGCTCCTCTTTGCGATCACCCGACTGTGCTCGACTGCGCCTTCGTGGAAGCCGGTCACGCTGATCATGGCAGCATTCGTGGCGGGCTCGACTTCTGCCGCTCTCGCGGGTTTTGGAATCAACCCTCCTTTTGTCATCCTTTCCTCCATCATTGTCTTCATTCCCGGCCTGGCCCTCACCGTCGCTTTGACCGAGATCTCAGTCGGTCACCTCATCTCTGGATCCTCTCGTCTGGTCGATGCCACCATGACCTTGCTGAAGCTCTTCTTCGGCACCCTGAGCGGGATTGCGGTCGTCAGCCTTCTCCCGCTGACAGGGTTCACCGCGAGTTTTGATGTTCCTGAAATGCCGGGTTGGCGAGTTTGGCCCGCCATACTGGGCCTCTCGATCTCCCTCGGGATCGCCTTCAACATCCCCAAGCAAAAGATGATCTGGGGAATGTCCGCCGCCTTCATTGCCTTCGCCACCTCGAAGCTGGGTGAGATTCATTTCGGAATGTATACTGGCATGTTTTTCGGAGCCCTTTCGGTAGGGCTCTTCAGCAATCTCTTCGCCCGCATCACAAAAGGACCGGGCTCGATCTTGATGACCCAGGGCATTATCCTTCTCGTGCCCGGAAGTAAGATTTACTCGATTCTCAATCACTGGGTGTCCGGCGAAGCCATTCTTCCACCGGACAGCGGAGCCAAGGCTCTCATCGCCTTTATCGCACTCATCGTCGGCTTGCTCTTTTCCAATGCCCTCCTGCCCCCGAGGAAGAGTTTGTAAATTGAAACGGGCGCTCCTCTCGATGCGTAGAGGAAAGGATGATCGTGAAATCCGGACTCCTGATGCTGACCTTGATGTCGACAAGCTTTGCCGGCAACTGGCCGGGCTGGCGCGGCCCCACCGGTGATGGCGTGGTGGTCGACGAGAAAGCACCGCTCGAATGGTCGATCGAAAAGAATCTCAAGTGGAAGGTCAAGGTCCCAGGCAAAGGCCATGCCACGCCGGTGATTTGGGACGATGCCCTTTTTCTGGTCACCGCTCTCGAGGACTCAGGCGAACGCATTTTGATGCGGCTGGATCGCAAAACCGGCGATCTCGTTTGGAAGAAGACGGTGCTCGAAGCACCCATCGAACCCGTGCACCACAAAAACAGCCGGGCCTCCAGCACGCCGGTCACCGACGGAAAACAGGTCTTCGTGAGCTTTCTCGACGAGGAGGAAATGTTCATCGCCGCCTACGATTTCGACGGCAACAAGAAGTGGGAACATCGCCCGGGCCCCTTCACCAGTGTGCACGGATACTGCTCCAGCCCGGTGCTTTGGAAGGACAAGGTCATCATCAATGGCGACCACGATGGCGAAGCCTACCTCGTCGCCCTCGATCAGAAGAGCGGGAAGGAAATCTGGAAAACACCCCGCCCTAACAAAACACGAAGCTACTGCACTCCCCTCCTCCGAACCATCGATGGGCGCAACCAACTCATCCTTTCCGGAAGCAAAAGCGTGGCCTCCTACGATCCCGATACCGGAAAGCAACACTGGATCATCGATGGTCCCACCGACCAGTTTGTGGCCTCCCTCGTTTACGATGAAAAATACCTCTACATGACTTGCGGATTCCCCTCCAAGCACATGATGGCCATTGATCCGACAGGAAGCGGCAATGTCACTGAAACCCATGTTATTTGGCGCACCCGCAAGGATGCCTCCTACGTCCCCAGCCCGGTCGTGGTCGATGGCTACTACATCGCCGTTTCCGACTCCGGGACGGGCACTTGTCGAGAGGCCCGGGAAGGAGAACTGCTGTGGAAGGAAAAGATCGGCCGCGAGCACTCGGCCTCCCTGGTCGTCCTTCGTGGCCATGTCATCTTCAGCTCCGAAGAGGGCATCATCACCGTGGTGAAACCCGGCAAGGAGTTTCAACAAGTGTCCCAAATGGAATTGGGAGAAAAGCTCTCAGCCTCCCCTGTCATCACCGATGGTCAGTGGTTCCTCCGTGGGGAAGAACACCTCTTCTGCATTGGCAAAAAGTGACACCAACGTCAGCTCACCCGAGAATCGCGAACCCTAATTCGGAATCACCTTGAGAACCTTCGACGGATTCATCAGGCGGGTCTGAAGATTGAAGGACCTCATGTGAATCTCACTCTGCGAGTTCCCCTTGGGAATCAGCTCGTAAATCTCATACCCGCCATCTGGATAATCGATACGGAAGGCACTCACTGACCCGGCCATCGTGACATCGATTCTCCTGCCCGTCTGGTAGGGCCCGCCACTGCTCACCGAAGTCCGCTTGCCATTGGCGACGACATCCAGGCGATGCCCGCGACCCTGCGTAAACAACATCCACTGGGCAATCACGGGCGGCGCAGTCGGGCGCTGGAAGAGCTGATTGGCCGTTTGCTCGGCCTTTCCTTGCAAGGTGTTCTGGTAACAGGAAGTCAGGGAAATCAGCGCAAGAAGTGCAACGAGTGTTTTCATAGTGATCAACAAAGCGTTCCTTTCCCTGCAGGTCAAGCGGCACCCTCTTTTCGGAGAAAAACAAGGGTCTTCCCATCCGAGTCAGACTTGCTGAACTTGTAACCCGCCGTCTTAAACTTCTGCAAAGCCTTCGCATCTGTGATGTTCTCACGAACGATAAAGTCCGCCATCATCCCCCGCGCCTTTTTCGCAAAAAACGAGATGATTTTATACTTCCCGTTTTTCTCATCCTTGAAAACCGGCGTGATGAGTTCCCCGTCGAGCGCCTTCGGCTTCACCGCCGAAAAATATTCGTTGGACGCCAGATTGACCACGATGTTCGAACCCGACTTCTTCAAATCCGCATTGATGACTTCGGTCAAACTCTCACCCCAAAATCCATAAAGATTCTTTCCCCCTTTGTTCGCGAACTTCGTCCCCATCTCCAGGCGATAAGGCTGCATCAAATCAAGTGGCCTTAGCAGCCCATAAAGCCCGGAGAGAATCCTCACCCGCTTTTGCGCCGTCGTAAAATCAGCGGAGCCCCACTCCTTCAATTCCATGCCCTGATAAACATCTCCCGTGAATGCCAGAATGGCCGGGCGACTATTCGCCGCTGTAAACTCAGGCTCCCAACTCGCAAAGCGATCATGATTCAATTGCGCCAGCTTGTCGCTGATCGACATCAGCTTTCCGACCTTCCCCACGGACAACTTCCGCAACTGACCAACCAACTCTGCCGACTGCTCGATAAAGCGGGGCTGGGTCGATCTCTTCGTAAGAAGCGGGGATTCATAGTCCAGTGACTTGGCGGGAGAAAGTAAGACGATCATGGCGGGGTGACGATGCCGCCAAGCTCCCAAATTGCAACCCGCGGATTCAACTCAAATTCGGCGAACTCCAGTGGAATGCACCATTAATGACAATTGTTCATTATTTTTTGAACAAACTCCCGGCCCATGCTATGACCGCAGTTCTCCCTCAAACACATGGCTGAATTATTTGGAACAGACGGCATCCGCGGAGTTGCCAACGAATACCCCATCACCCCGGAAGTCGCCCTGCGCATCGGCCGGGCCGTCGCCCGCGTCCTCAAAGCACGCATCCCCGGTCGCCACAAGGTCGTCATCGGCAAGGACACCCGCGTCAGCGGTTATATGCTCGAAACCGCCCTCACCAGCGGACTCGTCAGTGAAGGAGCCCGCGTTCTCCTCACCGGCCCCGTCCCCACTCCCGCCGTCGCCCACCTCACCAAGTCCATGGCCTGTGACGCCGGCATCATGCTCACCGCCTCCCATAATCCTTACGCCGACAATGGCATCAAGATCTTCGGACCCGATGGCTACAAGCTCAACGACGCCCTCGAAGAAGAAATCGAAGCCATCATTCTCGATCAAGCTCCCTCACCCGTCACCAAGGACGTCCCCCTCGGAAAAGCCTTCCGCATCAACGACGCCACCGGCCGCTACATCGAATTCGCCAAAAGCTCCATCGGCGACAAAAACCTCAAGGGCCTCAAAGTCGTCGTCGATTGCGCCCACGGTGCCGCCTACTTCGTCGGCCCCCTCATCTTCGAGGAACTCGGTGCCGAAGTCATCAAGCTCGGCACCTCGCCCGATGGCTACAACATCAACGAAGGCTTTGGTTCCCTCCATCCCGAAAAAGCGGCCGAAACGGTGAAAGCCCACGGCGCTGACATCGGCATTTGCCTCGATGGCGATGCCGACCGCGTCATCTTCGTCGATGAAAACGGAAACGTCATCAGCGGCGACCGCGTCCTCTGCCTCTGCGCCCAGGCCTTGAAAGCCGCCGGCAAACTCCGCGGCGACACCCTCGTCTCCACCGTTATGTCCAACCTCGGCCTCCGCGACGCCCTCGCCGCCGATGGCATTGCCCTCGAACAAACCCAGGTCGGCGACCGCCACGTCCTCGAACGGATGCGCGAAGGGAACTTCTCCCTCGGCGGCGAAAACTCCGGCCACCTTATCTTCTCCGACTTCGCCACCACTGGCGACGGCATCGTCAGCGCCCTCATGGTCCTCTCCGTGATCAAAGCCACCGGCAAGCCCCTCAGTGAACTCGCTGACTGCATGACCGAATACCCCGCCGAGCTCGTCGCCCTTCCTGTCCGTGACAAGCCCCCGCTCGAATCAGTCCCCGAAATCCAGCACGCCATGACCGCAGCCGAAATCGCCCTCGGCGACGAAGGCCGCATCCTCGTCCGCTACTCCGGCACCGAGAAAAAACTCCGCGTCCTCGTCGAAGCCAAAGACGCCGGCCTCGCCAAGCTCCACTGCCAGTCCATCGTCACCGCCGCCCAATCCACCATCGGATAAAAGGAGTCGTGGCGCCCCGCCAGCTATCAACCAAGCCCCCAACCTCTCGTGCTCACCTCTCAAATCTCAGATCTCATGTGGCCTCTCTCCACCGACAAATCCCAACTCCACGTCGCCGGCAAGACCCTCGCCGAATGGGAAACCCTCCTCAACCGCACCTTCTCCCCCGCCTACCCTTGGGACCTCCTCGACATCAACGCCGAGATCATCGCCACCATCACCGACTGGCCCGGCCACCCCGCCATCCAACTGGGTGACGACGCCCGCGTCATCGTCGGCGAAGGCAGCAAGATTCTTCCCGGTGTCTTCATCGAAGGTGACATCATCATCGGCAAAAACTGTAAGATTGGCCCCAACTGCTACCTCCGCGGCTCCACCTCCATCGGCGACAACTGCCACGTCGGCCAGGCCGTCGAAGTGAAAAATTCCATCCTTGCTCCCGGGGCCTCCGTTGGACACCTCAGCTATGTCGGCGACTCCTACATCGACGTCAAAGCCAACTTCGGTGCCGGCACCATCACCTCCAATCTCCGCCATGATGGATCCAATCACCGCTCCGAAGTCGACGGCGTCATCATCGACACCGGCCGCCGTAAATTCGGAGCCATCATCGGCGCTGGCGTTCACACCGGCATCAACACCTCTCTCTACCCCGGCCGTAAACTCGGACCCGGCACCTCGACCCTCCCCGGTCAAATCGTCTCCAAAGACATTCACCTCTAGGTAGCTGAAAGCTCCCGCTTTCGGTCCACACAGCCCAAGTCCCTCAATTTACCTCTCACTCTTCACCACTCTCAACTCAAATGTGCGGCATCGTAGCTTACAGCGGCCCCCGTCCGGCCCTCCCCGTCCTCCTCTCCGGCCTCAAACGTCTCGAATACCGGGGCTATGACTCCGCCGGCATCGCCGTCCAAACCCCTGACCACCTCGCCATCCGCAAGGCCAAAGGTAAAGTCTCCGAACTCGTCAACCTCCTCGATGGCGACACCGCCCTCGAAACCTCCACCTGCGGCATCGCCCACACCCGCTGGGCCACCCATGGCCCCCCCACCACCGCAAACGCCCACCCTCATGCCGGCGGTAAAAATGGCATCGCCCTCGTCCACAACGGTATCATCGAAAACCACCGCGCCCTCCGCGAAAAACTCAGCAACTCCGGATACACCTTCCTCTCCGAAACCGACACCGAAGTCCTCGCCCACCTCGTCGACTCCCTCTACACCGGAAATCTCACCGAAGCCGTCACCGCCGCCCTCCGCGAGGTCGAAGGCACCTTCGGCATCGCCGCCATGGCACACGCCCAGCCCGGCACCCTCGTCGTGGCCCGCCGCGGCTCCCCCATCGTCCTCGGCCTTGGTGAAAAGGAAACCATCGTCGCCTCAGACGCCTCCGCCATCATCAAACACACCCGCCAGGCCATCTATCTCGATGACAACGACATCGCTACCATCAAAGGCAGCGACGTCGACATCCGCGCCCTCGACTCCGGACCCGTCTCCCGCAAAACATCCGAAATCGACTGGTCCTCCGACGCCGCCGAAAAAGGCGGATACGAGCACTACATGCTCAAGGAAATCTTCGAGCAACCCGAAGCCATCCGCAACACCCTCCGCGGTCGCCTCGACTCCAATCGTGGCAACGCCCTCCTCTCCGGCCTCAACCTCTCGCCCCGCGAACTCGCCGACCTCCACCGCGTCCTCATCGTCGGTTGCGGCACCTCCATGAACGCCGGCCTCGTCGGTGAATACGCCATCGAAGACTTCGCAGGCGTCCTCGCCGAAGTCGAACAAGCGGCCGAATTCCGCTACCGCAACCCCATCGTCAATCCTTCCGACCTCGTCGTCGCCATCTCCCAATCCGGCGAAACCGCCGACACCCTCGCCGCCGTTCGCGAAGCCATCGATAAAGGAGCCCTCGTCGCCGGCCTCGTCAACACCGTCGGCTCCACCATCGCCCGCGAAACCGGACGGGGCGTTTACCTTCATGCCGGACCCGAGATCTCCGTCGCCTCCACCAAAGCCTTCACCTGCCAGGTCTCCGTCCTCCTCATGATGGCCCTCAAGTTTGCCCGCTCCCGCCGCATGTCGCGCGAAGTCGGCATCCAGTTTGTCAAAGAAATCGAAGCCATCCCCTCCCTCGTCGAACGCGTCCTCGAAAAAAACGACACCATCGCCAAAATCGCCGAACGTTACCTCGACCAAACCTCCGCCTTCTTCATCGGACGCGGCTACATGTATCCCGTCGCCCTCGAAGGAGCCCTCAAACTTAAGGAAATCTCGTACATTCACGCCGAGGGCTACCATGCCGCCGAGCTCAAACACGGCCCCATCGCCCTTCTCGAAAAATCCGTCCCCGTCATCGCCCTCTGCAACGATGGTCCCGGCAAAGACAAAACCCTCGGCAACGTCGCCGAATGCCAGGCCCGCGACTCCCGCGTCCTCGGCATCGTCACCGAAGGCGACACCGAAGCCATCGCCACCGTCGACGACCACATCAGCGTCCCCGCCTGCCCCCTCCACACCGCCGTCATTCCCAGCACCGTCGCCCTCCAGCTCCTCAGCTACCACATCGCCCGCCTCAAAGGCTGCCCCATCGACCAGCCCCGCAACCTCGCCAAGTCAGTAACGGTGGAGTGATCGCATATAGCGGCCCCAAGCCCTGAAAGGGCGTTCCAACGAAGCCCTAGGCAGAGCAAAGCGACGCGTCCGACCTTGTCTCCCCCCGCTCCCGCGCGGTAGTTTCTCACTGATGAAAATCCTACCGCTCCTCGCCTCGCTTCTAACTTTCACCTCACTCGTCGCAAGCCCCATCCCCGGATTCCCACACATCTTCACCAAAGGCTCCGCAGAAAAGGGAGTCGCTCCAGATACCGCCACCGTGACCTTCACCGTGATCGACTTTCAGGCCAAGTCCGCAGACGCCGTCAACCAAACCCTTAAAACCTATCCTCCCATCGCGCAACTCATCTTCAAGACCGACCTCATCAAAAACGTCAGATCTCACTTCAAAATGACGAAAATTGACGAAATCACCCTCGCGCTCTTTGAAGATGCCTGCACCGAAGCTCGTAAGAAGGACGAAGCCCTCGCCAAGGCTACCGGAGTCACCATCGACAGAGTCTATGCTGTCTCACCCGAGGGAGAAGACTACATCTCTTACCGCTCAGGTTCGTCGATAGGGAGCTATGGTGTCCTCCCCATAATGGCTGGTTCGAGTGGCGATGAGTCAAACGCACCCTTGTTTGTTCCGTCAAAAGTTCATGTCGATGCCTCCGTCACGATGCTCTTCCGCCTGACCGGTGAATAGTTTTCTTCGAACTCCTAAAGATTTCCAATCACCGGCAACTCTTCCCTCTCGCCGAGATGCCTCGGCTTGGTCCCCAGGACATTCACATCCAGCCACATCTTGGCCCGGGCCAATTTCTCCCGCTGATCCGTCTTCATCGCCGCCGGGCCCGTGACCGCGCTGGCATTGAGTCCCACCACCTCCAGGTCGATCGAATCCGCCAAATAAGCCGCGCGCTCATTGTGAAATTCCTGCGAGATCAAGACCACCTTCTCCGCGCCAAAAACCTCTTTCGCCCGCCACACCGTATCGAGAGTTCGTAGCCCCGCATAGTCGCACACAATCTTCTCCTCCGGCACCCCGGCCTCGACCATCGCGGTCTTCATATCCTCCGGCTCGTTATAGGCGTGGGCATGATTATCACCGGAAACGATAAAGCACTCCACCTTCCCCGCTTCCCAGAGCGCGACCGCCGCTTTGATCCGGGCCTTAAAATAGAGATTAGGCCGGCCTTGGAAAATCTTGGCGCAGCCAAACACCAACCCGACAGGGGTCTCTGGAACATCTTCTGCACGATCATACAAGCACCCCTCTCCTGCCGCCTTCGCGACATGATTCGCCCAAGACACGAGAGCCAGTCCCGCGAGACAGCCCACACATCCCACGATCACGAACCATTTGATAACTTTCCGCATTCTCAACTTCATCCACGAAACGCCCGTCCTCATTTGAAGCAATGTTTATTCTATTTTGCGATGCAGTAGATTGCCTCGTTCGAACGCAGGTAGAGAGAATCCTTCGACAAGGCCGGAGTGGCGTTGAAGTCTGACTCGTCACCCAAATGGTTCTGACCAATTTGCTTCATCTCCTTCCCCGCCTCAAAGACGAAGACGCCATTCTTCCGGCTCGTGACGATGAACTTGTCAGCCACTCGCAGGGCCGAGGCGTAAAAGCTCATCTTACGACTTTTCGCGATTCCCTCGACTTCATTTTTAGTGACGGTCTCGCCGGTCTTCAGGTCCATGACATAGGCATCCGCTTCGTCATTCACCCAATAAACCAGGCCATCTTTCACAACCGGGCTGGGAACATAAGAGAAGCTTTTACTCTTCCATAGAATCTGATCAGTGACATCACCAGTCCCTCCTCCTTTGATCGCAATCGCGCCCTTCTTGGGGTAACCTCCGGTCGTAAAAAGAACATCGCCCTCACTCACCACCGATGGCGAAATATTCCCCGAGATCCCGGTTTTCGCAAACCACAATTTCTTGCCCGTCTTGGGATCCAGCGCCAACAATTCATCAGGTGCCGCAATGACCACCTCCACTCTACCGTTGGTGAGTTCGTGAATCATGGGCGTGTTATAGGTGAGCTCAAGCTGCGGTGAACCATAGGTCCACTTTTCCTCTCCCGAGTTCTTGTCGAAGGCGATAATGGACATCGATTCATCGGAAGCATTCACGATCAAAAGATCCCCCAGCAGAATCGGACTCGCAGCCGATCCCCAACGACGGTTACTCGAAGACTTGCCGACCTCTTTACTCCAGACCTTCTCGCCATCCATCGTGAAGGCATGCACGCCCGACTTTCCAAAGAAGGTATAGACGTGTTTCCCGTCAGTCACCGGAGTCGCACTGGCATATCCGTGTTCCATAATATAGCCGCGATAGTCATCCTCGGGATTCGCCAGCTCGACTGACTTCCGCCAAAGAATCTTCCCGGTCTCCCGATCAAGACACAGCAACTGCCGCCCCAAATTCTCCGGCTTACCAATCTCCTTCGGATTCACTCCGTAGCCCACATAACAAGTCACGAAGAGTTTGTTCCCCCAAAAGATCGGGCTCGAGGAACCAGGCCCGGGGAGCAGGGTCTTCCACTTCAAATTCTTATCCGCACTCCACTCCAGCGGAATGCTCGCTCCGTCAATCGCAGCCGATGCGTTCGCCCCCCGAAACTGGGGCCAGCTTTCGGCACACAGACTCGATCCCATCAGAAGGCCGGCTCCAACGATTCCACTCAATCTCTTCATGACCCCAAAACCTATGGGCAACCGTTCATCTCCACAATACTTCTTCATGTGACGGATTGAACACCCGTTGGATCAAAAAGTCGCGACCCCGCCCACGAATTGATCTCCTCGCGTCGAATCTCCTTCCGGAAACAGCTCCTGGCTCTTTTTCCCGAAGGCATCCCTAAATCCCCGTCAGTGTCCCGGTCCCTGACGAGAAGCGATCCGCCTCAATTTCAAGATGCTGCAAATAGGAAACGAAGAGGTTGCACAAAGGCGGGGCCTTGTCCGAATCGAATGCCAGATGCTGCCCGTGCTTGAATCGCCCGCCTGCCGCAATCACCGGCAAGTTGGAATTATTGTGACTCGAGGCATTGCCCAGATTCGACCCTGAAAAAATTGCGGTCTGATCCAGAAGAGTATGCCCTCCTTCCTTCACCTCCTCCAGCTTCTGCATGAACTTCGCGAAGAGCTTCATCTCTTCCAACTCGATTTTCGCCAACTGCTCGATCTTCTTCTCATCCTTCCCATGGTGGCTGAGGTTGTGCCAATCTTCATCCACTCCAGCGAGGGTCGGGACATAGTTCCCCCCCGCTCCACAGAAGGTCACGAGGCGGGTTGAGTCTGTCCGAAAGGCCAGAAAAATCAGGTCATACATCAACTCCATACTCCCCACAAAATCACCGCGGTCCTCAATATCATCCGGCGCTTTTTGCTCAACCTTCGGCTTGGGAAGCTTCGCCCACTTCTCTTGCATCACCAACCGCTCTTCCAACTCCCGCACACTGGTCAAATACTGATCGAGCGTTTCATTGTCCTCGCGACCCAGCTTTCGACTCACCCCGCTGGTCTGATCACGAACCAAATCCATGATGCTCTGACCGTCTTCAATTCGCCGCATCTGCGCCGCTTTCTCTTCCTCATTTCCTTCCAGGAAGAGCTTCGCAAAAAGCTTGGCCGGGCTCGTCTCGGACGGGATTTGCACTCCTGACCGCGTATAAGAAAGTCCGGTGTGATTCGCCGAAAGCGTCAACGAGGGCACCCGCGTGAGATGCCCCATTCGCTCGGCCGCGTATTGATCCACCGAAATCGAATTCCGAAAACTGGGCTGCCCCGGATGAGCCGCCCCGGTGAGGAAACTCTTTTCCGCTGCATGCCCGCCATCGACATCCGGATGCATCAACCCGGACATAATGGTGAACTTGTCCCGCAGGGCCTGCAAAGGCGCCAAATACGGAGTCGCCTCGTAATCCTTCCCGGTCTTCTCCGGAAACAAGAGAGGCGTGTGCATTCCCAACGGAGCACAAATCGCGAGCATCCTTCGCACATCCGGCTGACTGGCAGCCTCCGCCCTTAGTGATCCCGGCAGCATGCTCTCCATCAAAGGAAGCCCCATCGCAATTCCGGAAGCCCGCAAAAATGTGCGTCGATCAAGTCGTTTCGTGTTCATCGCTTTGTCGTTCTATATCCTAATTATCTCCGGTGGAACATCGGCGATTCCACCACCGCATGAATCATTGCCCGCAGTCCGAGCCCCTTCTCTTTCGCAGCCTTCACCACCGCATCGACCGAAGCCCGATCCGCAATCGTCAATGGGCGGCCCGTTCCATAAATTAAGAGCTTTCCGGCAATTCCCCGCGCGATCTGATCCTCCCGCTTCATCAACAAAGCCCTGAATTCGCGAAAGTCTTGAAAATTCGCCCCGTCAGTCATCACCCCGTCTGACTCGATATCCAGACCAATCGTGTAGGGCTTACTCTTCGAAATCTTCTTCCCCTCTCCCAGCGAGCGATACCAGCTCCGCTCTCCGCCGATCGGATCAAAACTCTCCAAGGCAAATCCCGGCGGATCGATGTGCTGGTGACAACGCGCACACGAGGTGTCCGAACTATGCTTGGCCAGTTGCTCGCGAAAAGTCGTCGCCCCCCGGATATCCGGCTCCACCGCTGGCACGCCCGGCGGAGGTGGCGGCACCGGCCGATCGAGCAAGTGATCTAACAACCACACTCCCCGCAACACCGGCGACGTCGTGGTCCCATTCGCCGTCACTTTCAAGACACTCGCCTGTGCCATCACCCCACCTCGAATACTGTCCTCCGGCAACTTCACGACCCGCGAATGCTCGTGCCCCGTCACGCCCTCGATCTCATAATGCTTCGCCATCCGCTCGTTCAAAAAGGCGAAATCCGAGTCCACGAAATTCATCACGCTCAGATCCTTGTCCAAGACATGACGAAAAAATCCCTCCGACTCACGGATCATCGACTCCTGCAACAAAGGATCAAACTCAGGATACAACTTCGAGGAAGGCGAGGTGAATTCGATCTCCCGTAGGTCCAACCACTGCCCCGTGAAATTCTTCACGAAGCGCTCACGCTTCGGCGACTGCAACATCCTCTCCACCTGCGCATTCCGCATCTTGGGATCGCTCAACTTTCCCTCGTCCGCCAGCCGAAGCAGCTCCTCATCCGGCATCGAGGACCACAGGAAATATGAGAGCCGCGACGCGATGGTATAGTCGTCTACCTCTTCCTCACGATTCAGTAAAAGAAACTGCGGTGCACACAAAACCGCCGACACTCCCGCCCGCACCGCCTGCTCAAAGATCCGCCCGTTCTGCAACCTCTCCAGCGTCAACGCCACAAAGGGATCCGCCGTTTCCTTCTCAACCGGACGACGAAAGGCCCGATCCATGAACTCCCGGAGGATCCGCTCTGCATCCGCTTCCGGAGTCGTCGAATCCACCTCGTGATTCTTCACCCCCTTGCGATGCCGCATCCAGATCGACCAGCCCTCCTTCATGGAAATTGTCTCCGCTTCTCCAAAGAGCCTCTTCTGCGTCTCCGAAGGATAATCCTGATTCAGCGGGCCATGGGTCTCGGCCCACGCCACCCCAATCCCCGGCTGCTTCTCATGCTTATCCCGCCACGTGACATGCTCGGGATAAATCCAGGGCACGATATGCATCGTCTCGCCCTCCATCATCTCCGCCTCGAAATCAATCACCCGCGGCTCTTCCGGCGTTCCCGTGACATCGAACATCCCCATAAACCTCCGCTTTCCGTCCCCAAAAAGCGGCCCCACATAAATCGCCACCGACAAGGTCCGCCCACCCGCTTGATACGGCCACACCGCGATGCGACAGCGATACTTGCCATCCTCAATCGGATGCACCTCGTCGACCCGCACCGGCGGCCAACCCGGCGTGAATTTCACCAAGGAGCCCTCCGCCTCAATCACCCCGCCCTTCTTCTTTTCCACCGAATCAATGTTGTCCGGTCGCTCCATCACCATGAGGCGCCGCGTCTCCGCAGGCAGCGGGGCAAAACGTCTGATCGTGCTTTGAAAAGCGACATCCGCCGCCTCCAGATATCGCTCCATCAGAACCGAGGAAATCCCCAACCCATCCGTGACATTATCAAAGCCATCCACACTGCTGTCCTCCGGCAAAAGATCCCGCAGCGGCGTCTCAATCCCCAACAAATCCTGCACCGTGTATTCGTATTCCGTCCGATTCAATCGTCGCAACCCGATCGGAAGCTCCGTGGTTTCCGTCAAAGTTTTCCCCAACGATGCCATGACCTCCTCCAAAACCTTCGCCTCCGGCTGCTCCTCATCCTCCGGCGGCATCTCTCCCGCCTCCAAAGCCTCCAAAACTCTCAACCAGGTCTCGCCATCCTCCCCACTCGCCGAAGGCGCTCCAAGAGAATCGAAGCGCAGCTTCCCCTTCTGCTTCTCCGGACCATGACACTTGAAACAATGCTCCTCCATAAAGGCGCCCATCCCCGGTGCGCCCATCAAAGAACCGCCGCTCAATAAGCACCCGGCCAGAAAGAGAAAATTCCACCTCGTCAATCGCATCCCGAATAATACCTCCCGAATCCCCCATTCCATTCACTCTTTGATAAAGAACCCCATAGCGGCTTTCATTCTCACCTGAATTTCTAGGATTCATCAAACCTGATCCAGCCGTTGAACGTAAAAACAGAACGCATGATAGCATCCACTTTCACGGGTTCGGGGTGGGGAAAATGGAGCAAGATGGTGGCGAGTTAATTTGCGGCCTCTTGATTTGCATCAGCTATTGAAGGAAGAGTTCAAGGTGTGATTTTAGATTTAGATCCCTCCCTACCACCGCTTTTGGCAGTATCACCCACATTCGCGCCTTGTAGTCCAATTAGAGTCCTGAATTGACCGCAGAGACGGGGGGGCGATCCCTCAATGGGCTTGCGAGAGATACTCCAATAATGATTTCAAATCATCTTCAGGCAGAGCTTCAAATCCAATCGGCATGATCGACTGCGACAAGGCTTCGAGAGATTGAATTTCCTTTCGTTGGATCACGTGCTTTTGCCCGGCCAGATCGAGAATCTCGACCGTCGTCTGGGTCTCGGCTTCAAGACGCCCGGCGTAACTGCTTCCGTCCTTGGTGGTGGCCGTCCAGAGACGATAGTTCGCTTCTACGGAGCGATTTGGATCAAGTATTTCGAGAAAGATATCCGAACGATCGCGAGACCCGATGCCACTGAGATCCGGACCGACCAACCCACCCTCCTTACCAAACTTGTGGCAGACGGCGCAATTTGCCTCATAGACTTCCTTGCCACGAACGGCATCACCTTTCTCCTTCGACAAAGGCATCAAACGCTCGACGATGGCGGCACGATCCGCTGAGACTTCATCGCCCGCATTGGCCAGTCGATTGGCACGGGAGCCAATGCGACGGTCTCGGTGACGACGCAACTGCGCCCAGTATTCGGGAGCAATGTCCGTCCGCTCGATTGTCTTCTCCTGAATTGCGTCGAGCATCGCGAGGGTCCAGGTTGACCGGCGGAGCAGCACGCCGACCACGGCACGCCGAACCGCAGGGGTGAACGCGGCCCAATGTTTCAAAATTACCCCGCCGATTGCGTCACTACGACTTTCACTCAGCGCATTGATGAGCTTGGAGGACAAGGTTGGGGTCGCCAGAAGGGTCACGTGAGTCAAGATTTCATCGGCAACTTCGGGCGTGTCCTGGAGGAAGACCCACCGTTTTGCGGCGGAAGCCCTTGCTTCCTCAGAGGCATTGAGGTCGGCCACTTGTGATCTCAGGCTGGCAACACTGGATTCCAATCGTCCGGCGAAGAGACCTTCCACCTTCCAGCCTGAGCAGAGAGCGAGCAAGCGATCCCTCACAAGTTCGGGAAGAGCATTCATGACGGATTCGAGTTGTTCTTTCTCCTTCTCAGACAGAGTCGGAGATCCATTGGAGGGCCAGCCTTCCAACAGTCCGTCAAGGACAGCGGTCGAGACAGCGGGATCGGCACCTTTCAAGAGAGACAAGGTGGAAACGATATTATCTTCGACTCCCCTCCCCGCGTAGTGGGTCGCGACCCGGCGGATGACTTTTCCCAATTTCCCTACGAGATCCTTCCCTGCAGCCTCTGTTTCCGTGAGCATCGCTTTGATGAAGGCGGCATCATGTGCTGCTGCTGCGGATGTGGCGGCATCGACAATCCAGCGATCATCTACATTGCGTGGTTCCTTCAGGGCAGCATAGACCGCTGCTCCTGCGTCAGCTTGCGGCTGCATTTCGGCCAAGGACAAAAAGGTCGCGAGACGCACTTGAGCATCTTCATCCTCAAGCAATTTTTTGGCCAGGAGGACATCCAGAGTTGCTTTGATCCGGGGTAGCGTCATGGCCGCCGCACGGCGAACACCCGCCGACGGGTGCTGCAAAGCCGCGAATCCGGTCTCCGTTGCAATGCCGGTCCACGCGCCCAATCCTTCCAAGGTCCACAGGGCATGGATTGCCGCGGGATTGAGGCCGAGCTCGTCTACGGATTGGTCCTCCACCAGCTTGACCAGGAGCGGAACGACGTCCTGATTGCCTCGCTCTACCAGCATGCGCTGTGCGTGCATGCGCCAGAACATATTGTCATTTTTAAGTGCTGCCACCAAACCTTCGGCATTCTCCGGATCGAGGTTTGGCTGGATTGACGGCGCCCCATCCTTGTAGCTGATACGATAGAGACGACCGTGCGTTTTGTCCCGCAGGGGCGTTTCGTAAGCCGACCCGGGACCAGTCTGAAACCCCTTGGGAGTGGGATTGTGCTGCACAACGTAATTATACCAATCCGCCACCCAGAGTGCACCATCGGGACCGACTTCGCCATAAATCGGCGCGGTCCATTCGTCATCGCTTGCCAACATATTTTGCGCATTCTTTGCGGAAAAATCCGCGCCATCGCGATCAAGGAAAAAGAGGCCCAGAAGGTGCCCGGTCGGTTCGGCGACGAACTGGGCGCGATTCCAGAAGGCCTTTGGAAAGCTTCGTGCAGTGTAGATCGAGCTCCCACAGCCTGCGGTATATCGTCCGTGATAGTCGACTTGGCGGATTTTCTCCGTAATGGGGGAGATTGCCTGGCTGCTCGCGATCGATTCCAGACGTGCCGCCGACCAGCCATTCACGCCTTCGTAGTAGCGATTGGGAATCGGCATATACATGCTCGCATTACCATTCGCGGTGGATCCAATAATGATGTTATCCTCGGTGAGCCCAAGTCCCCAGGTATTGTTGTTGCTGGAGCGGATAAATTCCAACTTGGAGCCATCTGGTTTGAAACGGAAAATTCCTTGGCCAAAACGCACCTCTTTGCCTCCGACGGTGCCCTCAAAGCCGGAGTATCCCACGGTCCCCCAAATCCAGTTGTCAAAACCATAACGCAGGTGGCTGACCGTGGCGTGCGTGTCGCGCATGCTCCAACCTTCAAAGAGAACCTTTCGTTCATCCGCTTGATCATCGCCTGTGGTATCCTTTAAAAATTCAGCCCGCCCGGAGTGCATCACGATCACACCTCCCTCTGAGAAGATAAATCCGGTGGGAATGCTCAGATCATCCGCGAAAACCGTGAACTTGTCCGCCTTGCCATCCCCATCAGTATCCTCGAGTATTTTCAAGCGATCGCGCCCCTTTCCCAGGGATTGCAGCTCGTTGGGATAATCAATCGTTTCCGAGATCCAAGCCCGACCTCGTTCGTCAAAGGCAAGCCACAAGGGCTTGTAGATCTCTGGCTCGGAAGCAAACATCGAGATCTCAAAATCCGGGAAGGTCACCAGGTGCTTCATCGACTCTTCGGCTGAGAGTGGCTTCTGCATCGTCGTGATCGGCTCGCCCAAAGTTCCCCACTGTGCATTGGGGGTATAGTTCGGCAAGGGTCCCGGAGCTTCCATGTATTCAAAAGGAGCCAGCCCGGATTTGGCCTCCAGCTGGGTCGCCTCGTAGTTCGGTGACTGGGCGGGAAGAACGGTGAGAGTGCCCAAAAGAGCGGCGGCGCAGAGAGAAGAATGCTTGGGAGTCATGGTATTGGTCATGGTCGGTGAGGTTTTTTTGTTAGAATGACTAGCGGTGGTCGTCGGATTGAGATTTCAGCAAAGACCATATCGTCTCCGCATAACGTTTCCCCAATTCACGGTAACCTGCCGGGGTGAAATGCAGATGGTCCTCACGGCTCTCACACCCCTTCGAAGAGACGACGTAGGCTGTGGGGATGACATCAGGAAGCTTACGAATGATTGCGTTCATGTTGGCGCAGGCACCGCCCTGGTCTTCCGACACCAATTCCCCTGCCAACAGGGGAACCTCTTCGGCTTTCAAATCGAGTTCGCGAAGCAGGTCTTCGTAGATCGCTTTGACTTTGACGGGCCAATCTTTGTCGTTGGTATTCGATTCCCCTTGGTGCAAGAGAATCCCCTTGATCACCCCGTCTTGCTGGGCGCGTTTCCCCATTTTCACGAGATGCTTATATGGATTGCCGTCGTAAGTTTCGATGATGGACTTCATCCAGCCTGGAGCTTCGGCGGCATACGATTGATAAGTTTTCTCTCCGAACAGTTCGATCTTGCTGCCAGCCACCGAAACATTGACGACACCCACCCTGACTTCGCTCGATAGTTTTGATGCCAAGATTCGTCCGAAATAATCCGCCGGACCGATTCCAGTTCCAGGGCGACAAAGAGGAGGCTTGGCAAGATACCAATGGCCTTTGGTTCTCTCCAGGTCCGGAAAATCGACCGCCGCGAGGACTTGAAATCGTTCATCGATCCCTTTCTGATCCTGATCTTTAATTCCAGGAAAGCCCTCCATGTTCGACTGCCCGAAACACAAATAGATATGGAAGTTTTGATCGGGGGTCGAAGATTGAAGGGAAGCTGACGTCGCCAGTCCCATCACTGCTTCGAAGGCCGCCTTCGGTTGATTCTCTCCGTCAAAAAGGAGAGGATTCCCACCACGCCTCCAGGACAGGGCGTCGTTAGCACCCCAAAAGGTGACGATCTCGATCGACTCACGGTGCTTGATCAAGGCTTTAAAAACACCCTCGTAGGCTTCTGCCAGTTTTCGGTTGGCATCGTCGACAAGTCCCCCTTCCGTAGCTTCTGCGTTCTCGGTAATTCCGGCACCCGTTCCGCGCTGACCACGCACCGCACCGTTCACATCGAGTTCAGTGATATGAATCGGCAGGCCGAGGGTCGCGATCTCGGTGAGAGATTGATCCATGGTTTCGAACCCGGTGGAAACATTGAGATGCGCCTGTGTGCCAATCGCCATGACGGGCGCTCCTTGCTCCTTCAACGACGAGATCAACTTGATCAATTTGGCGCGCTTTTCCCGGTTCTCGAGTCCGTAATCATTGTAGCGCAGGATGGCATCCGGATCCGCTTCGTGAGCATATTCAAAGGCTTTTTTAACAAAGTCCGGACCGATGATCACCGACCAAGGCGATTGACGAAGGACTTCATCTCCACCATCGGAGAGTGCCTCGTTGACGACATCCCAGACTTTGATTTTGCCCTTATAGCGTCCCATCACGGTGTGGATGTGCTTCCGCATCCGCTCCAGCAATTCCTCACGGGAAGCCCGGGGACCATCCAAATCAAAAGGCTGGAAGCGCCCGAATCGGCCCCGTCCTGCGGGCGGGGAGTCTGACTTTTCCGGAGCCTGATCGGCTCCGGGCGGCAGATGCGTTCCCTCGAAAACCCAGTTGGGTGTCTGGCTGTGCCATACCAAAGTGTGTCCGGCAATTTCCATCCCGTTTGCTTCGCCAAACTCCACCAAGGCATCGCTGGCGGTGAAATCATAACCCTCTTCTCCGGGACGTGGATGCAACATCATCCATTTCATGTCGTTCTCGGCGACGATTTGATTGAACTGCGCTTTTACGAGAGCAATATCTTTCGCCACCAAATCGGAACCGCGTCGAAACCCCGGCTCGCCGGAGACAATGGATCGGTTGACAGCAGTCCCGACGAGGAAGTGATCCGCGAAGGCCTCCTTCAAGGATCTTGTTTCCTCAGAAAGAGCGTTGCCAAGCATCGCGACGCCGAGAACCCCGGCGCGCAGAAGAGAGTGAAGTTTCATCATCAATCCTATTGAAAGAGTTTCTGGGCGAAATAATAGAGATTGTTTTGCCAATGGGTCGCATCGTGGGCGTGACCATCGACGTTCCAGATGTGAGGCACCTCGTTTTTTTTGAGGTAGCGCTGCAGTCCCTGGCTGATGCTGATGAGGCCATCTTTATTACCGCAGGAAAGCCAGAGCAACTTGAGTTGCTTCTTCGCATTCCCGGGATCCGGCACGAGCACTTCAGGAGCCTTCGTGTTCGGGGCGGAGGAGAATCCACCCACCCAGGCGAAGGTTTCGAGGTTGGGCAGACCAAAATTCAAGGACTGTCCCCCACCCATCGAAAGCCCTGCCAATGCGCGCTTCTCGCGGTTCTGATCAACGCTGTATCGCGACTCGATCGCTGGGATGACATCGTCCAGCAGGTCCCGCTCGAAAACGGCAAAGGCAGGCGCGGCAGCCATGACATTTCCCTCGGCACGGTCATTCTTCTGCGCCCTGCCATTTGGCATGACGATGATCATTGGCACAGCCTTACCGTCGGCAATGAGATTGTCAAAAAGCATGTCGGGCTTGGCGAAGCGCTGCCATTCCGTTTCATCTCCTCCGATGCCGTGCAGGAGGTAGAGGACAGGATATTTCTTCTCCTTCGTGTATCCGGGAGGAGTGTAGACATTCATTTTTCGGGTCGTTCCGACGGTCTTCGATTCGTATTCGATCATCTCCAGCTTGCCATGCGGAATGTTCTCACGGTTCGCGGCGATTCCCCCGGGCGGCTCGGGGAAGGCCTGCTTGTCATCGGGACCGAGTTCGATAGCCCCGCCAAAGCCGCCACGACCAGGCCGTTCACGACGTGCTTCTTTTGGCTCCGGTTCCTCTACTGTTTCCTCTCTTTTGGCTGTCAGTTCTTCCTTGGCGACATCGCCCACTTCCCGGGTCAATTGGATCATGCCATCGCTGATACTGCCGGAGTAGCGAATCTCAAGTTCGTCGCCCCTGAAGTCCAGGATCTCGATGAATGAGATCTTGTCGCCTTCGATCTTGCCTTCTTTCAAGACTGATTCGTTCTTGGCATCTCCAATTTGCGAGGTCGCTTTTCCGGTCAGCTTGTCACCCTCGTGCGTCAAAACATACGTGTATTTTTGCACGCCAATTTGAGAATCAAATTCCGCGTTCCACCTGCCTGAGACGTCGATCGCCCGGGGCTTGAAAAGAAGCGGAGCGAACTCGCGCAGGCTACGCCGCCAACTCTGCCACTCGTGGGCGGTGTCCGGGGAAACATAGAAAACGCTGTGCACTCCGGATTTCCCCAAGGCTTCCGCGGCTGCCTTGGGATCACCTCCGCGACGCCCTCCCCGGTCCCCCCCGAGTTCACGGCTCCCGTAACTGACGAAGACGAGCTGATTCTTTTCCTTGAAGGCCTCCATGTCGGAAAGGTCATCCGGGCCAATGCTTCCACCGCTGAAGAGACCGATCTGCGAGAAGGTTTCAAGATTTCTCAGGGTGATCGTCTTGGTCTCCATGCCCCCCATCGAGAGTCCGGCCATGGCCCGGTTGGGTTGGTCCGGAAGTGTGCGGAAATGACGATCAATGTGTGGCACAAGCTCCTTAACGAGGACTGTCTCGAAAGGCTCAATCTTAAAATCCCGCATACCACCGAAGCGGATCTCGTTCGTCATTCCGTAGGTCATGACAATGAGGAAGGGCTTGGTTTTCCCTTCCGCGATCAAATTGTCCATGATCAGATTCGCCCGGCCTTGCACGCCCCAGCCGTATTCATTTTCGCCGTAGCCATGCTGGAGATAGAGAACAGGATAGCGTTCCTCTAAATTCTGATCATAGCCCGGAGGCGTGTAGACAAAAGCCCGCCGCTCGGAGTTTGTGCTGGGTGAATGAAAGTAGATTTCGCGTAGTTGACCATGCGGCACGTTCTTCAGCGCGTAGAAATCCTGATCATGTGCGGGGACTTCGACACCGGTCCCCCAACGGTTGGCACCAAAGAAGGAGAGACTATTGGGATCGGGAACTTCCGCGCCATCAATCTTGATCATGTAGTAATGGAAGCCCTCATCGGTAGGGCCAGTGTAGCCATACCAGGCGCCGTCATCACCCTTGGTAAATTCACTGCTACTTCGAAATGTCGATCCGACGGACCGGGCCTCGGGAGCGACAATGCGGAACTTGATGCGGCCTTCGGAGTTCACCTGTGGAAAATCTTTACCCGGCTGATTGGTCGAGGCGGGCTTCCAATCGTCAAGGGGGTCGCTTTCCTGAGCAAAGGAGAGCGGTGCGGCCAGTAACCAGGCCAATGCAAAAGATGGGATTTGATAGTTCATGGGTTCTATTTTTTACTGAGTTCTCCGGACGTGGAAAAGGTGATCTCGGGACTTCCTTCAGAATGGATCCTCTCAATTTCATCTGAGGTTAAGGCTCGGGAATAGAGGAGAAATTCGTCCATCGCGCCACTGAAGTTGCGGATGTGAAAGGGATTGTTGCCTGAAAAGCCCCTCGGGTTCCAGTTGCCCAGTTCGGCAGCACCAATCCGGAAAGGCCCCTCGATGCGGAGTGCGTCTCCAATCACCGTCTGACCATCGACATAGTGCACCACGCGCCCCTTCTCCCCATCGAGGACGACGGCCAAATGGACCCACCTGCCGAAGCGATCCAACTTGATAACCGGAGGACTCGCAACGATCTGATAGTCTTTGGGGTTTCGACCGATCGCAGTCAGACCGAGGACCCCATCGCTCCGGATTGACCAGTGGAGGGTTCCCGCATCAAATCCATCGCTCATAAACAGCGAGTTGATCCGCCGGTCCAACCCCTGCACCCGCACCCAGGCCGCCAAGGTGAGCGACTCATACTCGCCGGGAACAGCGAGTCGAACGCGATCGCTCACTCCCTGAAATGCCAGCGCCTGCTTTTCTCTCCAGCGCCCGCTTGTCCATTCACATCCGATAATCGAGGCCTCGGATTCGCCAGTTCTGAAATATCCGGCGTTGGGCAGCCGCCATTCGGAAGCTCCCACTCCTTCAAAGTCCAAATGCACAAGCAATGAGGCATCCTGATTAAGGGCCCTGCTGGCCATTCTGGAACGCTCGAAACATTCGGTATCGGCAATCGCAGCCGCCGACTCAAGGTAGAAAAGGGGCGTGAAGACCGTCTGGCTCGCGGGAATTTCCCGAGGCGACAACGTTCCTTCCACCACCATTCCTTCCCCTTCCTTCAAGTAAATTGGCAATCCATCCTTTGCTCTATCCAATGAAACCATCCCCTCAAAAACATGCACCTCGGATTCGTTCTCAGTCACAATCAGCCCAAAGGAGGTCCCATGATCGGTCAAATCAACCCGGGGCGTGTCCACTCGAAAACCACGGGCCTGGGGTGGCACTTCGGCAAGCAGTTGACCTCTTGGACAAGAAGCCTGATTTTGGGAAATCAACTCCACGTCGGCGGGTCCTTGGATCACGATCCGGGCACCACTGTAAAAAACGATCTCCGCTAACCCGGATTTGAGGTAAAGCCATCCCGGTTCCAGCGGACCGCCGACCAACGGATGATCACCGCCAGCACTCCACTCGGCCTCGTAAACCTGATTCAGCATCGCGACCGCCTTGCTCGTCATTTCGGGTGGGCTCCCGGCCTGCGGTTCTTCTTGACCTGAAGACGGAGTCCACCACATGCCCAAGGTGGCAATCACGAAACAAGCCGCCACTGCAAGAAGACCTCCAACCAAAACTCTCTTTCCCGATGTCTTTTCGTGTGACAGCTGGGAAATTCCCTTGTCCCCTTCATCCGGGACGGCCAATAGATCCGGGTCCGAAGCGAGACGGGCATGGAGTTCCAGCCGAAACAAATACTCATCCCGGGCGCGAGGGTCGGAACGAAGCAAGACATTCATGGCCCCAGCCCCCTCGTCCGTCACGGTGCCGTGACAAATCGCTGCGACCACTTGATCAAATTCGGGAGATGGAAAGGTCATGAACCCACCCCCTTCCAGTCGACAGTCTTCTCGATGCATTCCTGCAAGCGATACCGAATCCGTTGCAGCATTTTGTATATGGCCCCCACGGAACGACCTGTTTCGGTGGCGAGGGTCTCGACCCCATCCCTCCCAAAATAATAGCTCTCGATCAACGAACGAGATTCGTCGGGCAACTGAGCCAAACATCCCTCCAGACATTGCAGACGCGACTCCCAAACCGGCTGTAGCTCCGCTCGGCGTTCTGCCAACTCCTCGGCCAGACCGTTCTCAAGGAGGGTCATCCACCGCTTCCGGCGCTCCATCCATTGCCGGGTTTTATTCAAGGCAAACCGACAAGCCCAGGGCGTGAATGGCTGACTTGAATCATAGGCATCAAACTTCTCCCACAATGTGATCGCAGTCTGCTGAACAATATCGTCCACCTCACTGAGATTGGGAACAAGGGCCGCCACATAACGAAAGATTTCCCGCTCACTGCGCAGAAACAACGACAGGAACTGTTGTTGCGCAGGGTTGGAGTTGCCGGATCTTCTGACGGTATTTTCGCTCATTCGATTGACTCTTACAACCTTACTTCCGTTCGAACGCAATTATTGGACATTAAAAAAGAACAGAATCTCCGCGAAGACCTTGTCCACCGTCGCCCACCAAGCATTGGCGATTTCATCGATTCCCCAACGAACCGGCTATCCCCGGGACGCCCGCCTCCGAGCCTTGGGTATCAGAAAAAAATGCTGTGACAATACGCCCTGTCGATTAACGGGAGGCGAATGATTTTTCGGTTCCCTCGGACTTGGAAATAGACGGCCCCTCCCGATTTGCTTATGGTGGGGGGATGCCCCCTTTCAAAAAATGCCTCGCACTCATCTGCACGGGAATCTCCGGAGCCCTCGCCGCGCCCGTGGACAACCTCGTGAGCTACTGGGATTTCGAGAACAACATCAATGACCAAGCCTCGGTGGGTGGCACTTTTGACAACGGCACCTGGGTCGGCGCGGCTGGATTCACAACAGGCCCACACGGCCAGGGCATCTTCCTCGACGGCTCCAACTACGTCTCCATCAACAGCAGCGCCGACATGGACCGCGCCGGATCCGACATGAGCCTGTCGACTTGGTTTCAGGTCGCGGCCTGGGACACCGGCTGGCAATGCCTCGTCGCCAAGGGTGAAGGGAGCTTTTGGCGCATCGCCCGTCAAGGGGGAGACGCCAACGCGATCTCCTTCGCCGGGGGCACCGGTGATATTTTCGGCGGCTCCGTCAACGATGGTCAATGGCACCACCTCGTCGCCGTCTCCGAAGCCGGAGTCTCGACCCGGCTCTTCATCGATGGCGTCCTCGTCAACACCGGAGGGGGCCCCGGCATCGCAAGCGGACCAGGCCCCATTTTCATTGGAAGTAATCCCGGGGCCGCAGGACGCAACTGGAAAGGCGGAGTCGATGACATGGGCATGTTCAACATTCCCCTGAGCGACCACCAGGCCAGCGCGATCTACACCCTCTCCAATGATCCCGGCCTCGGCTACAACTACACCCTTAAACAGGCCAACCAACTCATCGCGGCCCACGCCGGAGGTCCGGGCACTGCCGTCACCGTCGCCGACACCAACTGGGAATACGCGGCCTCGGATCCCGCCGATGGACGCGACTTCCTCCAACTCTCCACAACCGGCAGCGGCATCGCCGGCAGCACCGGCCCCGGGATTCGCGACTTCTCCGCCGACCACCCCCTCATCCCCACCGGCGACCCCGTCACCCTCTCCTGGGAAATCACCGGCTCACCCGACACGCTCACCATCGACCAGAACATCGGCAACATCCTCCCTCTCACCACCAACGGCATCGGCTCCCTCACCCTTGATCCCGGACCCCCCAGCAACACCACCTACACCCTCACTGCCACCGACGCCGACGGCACCAACACGCGGACCCTCACCGTCAACGTCACCCCCAACCCCATCATCGAGTTTTTCACGGCCTCCAGCACCATCGTCCCACCGAACACCGCCATGACCTTCAACTGGAGTGTCCTCAACTCCACCTCGATTTCGCTCAACGGAACCGACGTCACTGGCACTACCCAAATCACCCTCACCCCTCTTGGCACCACCACCTACACCCTCAGCGCCACCAACGCCCAGGGCACCTCGACCGAAGACGTTCTCATCACTGTCATCATTCCCGGCGAACCCGTCATCTCGGAATTCTCCGCCGATAGCGATGGCTCATACCCCGATGAAGACGGCGACTCCTCCGACTGGATTGAAATCAACAACCCCAGCGCTTCCACCGCCATCCTCACTGATTACTATCTCACCGACGACCCCGCCGACCTCACCAAATGGCGTCTCCCCGATACCACCCTCGGTCCCCTCACCCACCTCGTTGTTTTCGCCTCCGGAAAAGATCGTGCGATCGATGGTTCCGAACTCCACACCAACTTCAGCCTTCGCGCCTCCGGCGAATACCTCGCCCTCACCAAGCAGACCGCGACCGGCATCCTCATCCTCTCGGAATTCAATCCCTATCCCGCCCAACTTTCAGGATACTCCTATGGCCTCAATCCCAACGGCACCACCTACGGGTATTTCCAAAATCCCACCCCGGACAACACCAACGGCACGGGCCTCAGTGACTACGTCCGCGATACCTCCTTCTCCTTCGACCGCGGATTCTACGAAGCCCCCTTCGATCTCGAAATCACCACCAACACCCTCGACGCCCAGATCCGCTACACCACCGACGGTTCCGACCCTACCACTTCCAACGGCACCCTCTACACCGGACCCATCACGGTCTCCGGCACCACCGTCATCAAAGCTCTCGCCTACAAGTCCGGCCTCGTCCCCACCAATGTTGACGCCCACACCTACGTCTTTCTTGATGACGTCCTGACCCAGGCCGACACCCCGCCCGGCTACCCCGGCGGAACCGATTTCGGAATGGACCCCGATGTTGTCAACGACCCTGCCTACAGCGGCACCATCAAAGACGACCTCAAAAGCATCCCCTCCCTCTCGCTCTCCATGCCCATTGGCAGTCTCTTCGGAGGTTCGGGCATCTACACCAACTCCGGCAACTCCGGCATCGCGTGGGAACGGGCCGGTTCGGTCGAATTCATCTACCCAGATGGCAGCCCCGACAAGCAAGTGAACTGCGGCGTCCGTATGCAAGGCGGCGTCGGTCGGAACTCCAGCTTCCCCAAGCACTCCTTCCGCCTTCTCTTCAAACGCCAATACGGTGACACCAAACTCCGCTTCCCTCTCTTCCGTGATGCCACCGAAGATGCCGACGGAGCCGTCGATACCTTCGACTCCATCATCCTCCGCTCCGGCTTCAACAACACCTGGCACCGCGGCGTCGCCAGCGAAGAAAACCGCGCCCAATACACCCGCGATCAATTCACCCACAACTCACAACTCGCGATGGGCCATGCTTCGCCTCACGGCACCTTCTTCCACCTCTACATCAACGGCCTCTACTGGGGAGTCTACAATGCCGTCGAGCGCCCCAATGCTGACTTCGGTTCATCCTACTACGGCGGCGACAAGGAAGGCTGGGACGCCCTCAACTCATACCCCCGAAACGTTGTCGACGGCACCGCCACCGACTGGATTCAAGCCCACGCCATCGCCAATTCCGGCGTTGCCGATCAGACCGGATATGACACCCTCTCGGAGTCTGTCGACATCCCCAACCTCATCGACTACATGCTCGTCAATTTCTACGGCGGCAACCTCGATTGGGATGATCACAACTGGTATTCCATCAACCCGCGCGTCGACGGCGGAGGCTACAAATTCGTCTGCTGGGATGCCGAGCGCACTCTCGAAAACGTCAACGGAGACAACCGCACCGGGGTCGGCCAGAACGATAAGCCATCTTATCTCTACTCCCAACTCCGCGCCAATGCCGAGTTCCGCCTGCAATTTGCAGACCGCGCTCACAGGCACCTCTTCAATGGCGGTGCCCTCACTCCGGAAAAGACCGTTTCCCGCTTCCTCGATCTCTCCACCTACATCGATCGCGCCCTCGTCGGCGAGTCCGCCCGCTGGGGAGACTCCAAACGCGCCACCCCCTACACCCGCGACGCTGAATGGGTCACGGAGCGCGACCGCCTTCTCGGAGACTATCTCCCGCAACGCACCGGCGTCACCCTGAGCCAACTCCGCGGAGCCAGCCTCTACCCCAACACCGACGCCCCCGTCTTCAGCCAACACGGCGGACACGTCGCCAGCACCACCGAGCTCACCATGTCCAACACCTCGGGCACCATCTACTACACCATCGATGGCAGCGACCCCCGCCTTTCGGGCGGCAACATCAACCCCACCGCCCTCCAATATGACGGCTCCGTCAGCTCCTCCACCCTCGTCCCCGCAGGCTCCATCTGGAAATATCTCGATGACGGTTCCAATCAAGGCACCGCCTGGCGCGCCCCCGCCTTCAACGACACCAGCTGGGCCTCCGGTGCTGCCGAACTCGGCTACGGCGATGGCGGCGAAACCACCACCGTCGCCTCCGGACCCGATGGTGCCAAATTCATCACCACCTACTTCCGCCACGAATTCACCGTCGCAGACCCCTCCCTCTTCACCTCCCTCGCCCTCGAACTCCAGCGCGACGACGGAGCCATCGTCTATCTCAATGGCAACCCCGTCATGAGTTCCAACATGCCCGGAGGAACCGTCAACTTCGACACCACGGCTTCCGGAGTCGCAGGCGGTGGCGATGAGACCACCTTCTTCAGCCAGGCCGTCGATATCTCCAACCTCGTTGCAGGCACCAACGTCCTCGCTGTCGAAGTTCACCAAACCAGCGGAACCAGCTCCGACATCAGCTTTGACCTCCGTCTCCGCGGCACCGCCTCCAATGCCCTCAACCCCTTCTACATGACCGCCACCGGCCCCCTCCGAGCCCGCGCCCTCGATGGCATCGACTGGTCCGCCCTGAATGAAGCCGACTTCATCGTCGATAGCGCCATCGCCAGTGATCAAAACCTCGTCATCAGCGAAATCAACTACCGCCCAGCCGGACCCACTCCGACCGAAGAAGCGGCCGGATTCAACGAAAGCAGCAACTTCGAATTCATCGAGCTCAGCAACATCGCCGGAGTCGATCTCGACCTCACCAACACCCGCTTTACTCTCGGAGTCACCTTTAACTTCAGCGACTCCGTCAACGGCATTATTCTTCCTGCCGGCGGACGCATCCTCATCGTCAACAACACCGGTGCCTTCATGCAGCGCTACCCCGGCGTCTCCGCCTCACTCATCGCCGGAGAATTTGAAGGGAACCTCAACAACGATGGCGACACCATCGAGCTCCTCGCGGGCGACAACTCCGTCATCCGCAGCTTCACCTACAACGACAAAGCCCCTTGGCCGGAAAGTGCCGACGGCGATGGCTTCAGCCTCGTCCTCGTGAATCCCGCCGGAAACCCCGACCATGCCGACCCGCTCAACTGGCGGCCCAGCGTCGCCATCAACGGCACCCCCGCCGGCACTGATGCCACCACCTTCACCGGCGACCCCAACCAAGACCTCGACCTCGACGGCACCAACGCCCTCCTTGAATACGCCTTCAAAAGCTCCGATGCCACCCCGCGCGACAGCGTCCTTCCCGGAGGACAACTCGTCACCTACGACTTCGGCACCGGACCGGTTTCAGCCCTCTCCTTCACCGTCATTCGTAACCTCGCCGCCGATGACCTCAGCTACCTCGCGCAGCTTTCGAATGACCTGAATAATTGGAACACCGACCCCGGTGAGCTCATCCACACCGCATCCATCAACAACGGCGACGGCACCAGCTCCGAAACCTACCTCATGGCCGCCCCCATCTCCTCCGCCACCCGAAAGTTTGTGCGCCTCCTCGTGCAACTCCGGGAATAGCGGGCGTAAATGTCTGGCAATTTAAATGCCCTCTCCCAAACACCCTCCCAACGGGCGATGCGGCCTTGCCAAGAACCGTCCGACCATGAAATCTATCTCCAACGATGGAAAGTGACCGCATCCTGACCTCCTATCATGAAGCGGGGCACGCCGTGATGGCACTCCTCATGGGGCGGGACATTCAGAAGGTCAGCATCATCCCCTCTCAAAACCGACTCGGCGCCTGCACCATCAAAAAGGGCCGGGCCAAGCAAGTTCAAGACAAGCTCGAAGCTGAAATCCTCATCCTCCTCGCCGGCATGGCTGCCGAAGGCCGCAAATCCGGGCGCTACAATATACAGGGTGCCAGCCAGGATCTCCGTAACGTCGAAAAGCTCGCGATGGCCCGCTCGGGCAACCCCCGTCAGGCAAGCAAGCTCGTCCGCAAGTTACTCGATAAAACCCAGCACCTCCTCTCTAACAAGTCTACCTGGACTGCCGTCAAAGTCATCGCCGATGAGCTCATCGAGCACGAATCCATCAGCGGCCGCGCCGCCAAACACCACCTCACCCTCGCCCAAAATCAATCCGATTAGCATTCCATCTTCGCTCCACACGACCCCACTCTGCATCATGAAAACCCTTCTCATTCTCCTCGCCCTCGCCGGGTTCACTCTGGCAGCTGAAAAGCCGAACATCATCCTCTTCGTTACCGATGACCAATCGCCCGTCGCGGGATGCTACGGAAACTCGGTGATCAAGACTCCGAACCTCGATGCCCTCGCCAGGGAAGGCACCCTTTTCTCCCACGCCTTCGCCACCACCGCCTCCTGCTCCGCATCACGCTCGGTCATCCTCACCGGCCTCCACAACCACTTCAACGGACAATACGGACATACCCACGCCTTTCATAAATTCGAAAGCTTCAAGTCGATGAAGGCCTTCGCCCTCCCCCAACTGATGTCGCAAGCCGGCTACCGCACGGTCCAGATCGGCAAGCTCCACGTCGCGCCCGAGTCCGTCTTCCACTTCGACCAATACCTCCGCGGCAACTCCCGCAACGCCCAACAGATGGCCGACGTCTGCAAGCCGGTCTTCACCGACGAGTCCGAAAAACCCTTCTTCCTCTACTTCGCAACGTCCGATCCCCACCGCGGCGGCGGCGTCGATAAATCCTTCCCCGGCAAGCACAAGCCCGACCTCTTCGGCAACCTCCCTAACAAAGGCTCCCACCAAGGCATTGAAGAAGTCTTCTACGACCCCGCCGACGTCATCGTCCCAGGTTTTCTCCCCGACACCCCGGAGTCCCGCGCCGAGATTGCCCAATATTACCAATCCTGCTCCCGCATCGACCAGGGCCTCGGCCACCTCATTTCCCTCCTCAAGGAAAATGACAAGTGGGACAACACCGTCATCATTTTCACCGCCGACCACGGCATGGCCTTCCCCGGTGCCAAGACCACCGTTTATGAAGCCGGACTGCGCGTTCCCTTTATCGTTCGTGATCCCAACGCACCCGCAAAAGGCCTCACCAACGATGCCATGATTTCCCACGCCGACATCACCCCCACCATCCTGAATATTGCGGGGGCACTCGACCTCAAGAAGAACGCTCCCGTCAATCCTCTGAAAGTCGACCCCGTCGGCGAGGGCGAGAACGCCGGTGCGATTCCCAAAACTTACCACGGGCGCTCCTGGCTCACCCTCGTTGGCACCGCCGATTCAAAAGGCTGGGACCAAATTGGAGCCTCCCACACCTTCCACGAAATCCAGATGTATTACCCCATGCGCGTCATGCGCGATCGCAACTTCAAGCTCATCTGGAACATCGCCTACCGGCAACCCTACCCCTTCGCCTCCGATCTCTGGGCCGCCGCGACCTGGCAGGCCCAATGGGAAAAAGGCCCGACCGCCGACTATGGCGGGCGCACCGTAGACTCCTACATCAACCGCCCGCAGTTCGAGCTTTTCGATATCGCGTCGGATCCCAACGAAAGCCGCAACCTCGCCGCCGATCCCGCCTTCGCCGGGACCCTCGAAAAATACAAAGCACTCTTAAGAGCCGACGAAAAGCGCACCGGCGATCCTTGGATCATGAAGTGGGACTACGAGTAAACTCCTCCTTGCTACAGCGCCGGCAGACCCTCCACCACGCGGAAGAACTGGGTCTTCCGAACCGTGAAATTCGCCCGCATTCCACTCGTTCGCATTGTTCCCAAAACCCGTCGCGATCACATCGGGCGATCCGGCCTCAGGGCAGGCAGGCAACCATTGACCCGTGAATCCAAGAACGGCGGGCCCCTGCCCCACCAATGCACTTAAGGATTAGCCACCGGCATCGGTTGAGAATGATTCCTCGGTGACCGGCGCTGCGAAAACAGTCGGGAGGGACAGCAAGGGAAGGAAAGAGAGGTAATGAGCAATCTTCATGATTTGAATGAGCTCCGGTAGAACATCCGCACCGCTCCACAAATGAATTCGCAAGGTCTCATTCAGTTCAGTCTCTATGAAGCAATTGCATCCATCGACACTCCCCGTTGGCATGATGAGTGCAGCTTCTTCAGCATGAGCCAAGTTGGATTCTTACTGGATATGGATGGCGTGATCTATCGCGGAGATCAGCTCATCCCGGGCACCCTGGAGTTTTTGGAACGGCTGAAGAGCCTCTCCATTCCCTACCTCTTTTTAACCAACAACAGCCAAAGAGCGCAGCGGGATGTCGTGGCCCGGCTGTCACGTCTGGGGATCAGAGTAAAACAAGACCAGGTCTTTACCTGCGCAATGGCCACCGCCCGGTTTCTTGCCAGTCAAAAGCCCGGCGGCACCGCCTACGTCCTCGGCGAAAACGGACTGACCCAGGCGCTTCACCACAACGGATACACTATTGTCGATGACCAACCCGACTACGTGGTCGTTGGCGAAGGAAGAACGTTCACCTTCGAAATGATTGAGAAGGCCACCCGGATGATTGCGCGGGGGGCCAAATTGATCGCCACCAATATGGACACCACCTGCCCCACCGATCGGGGGATCAGGCCGGGGTGCGGAGCGATCGTGGCCATGCTCGAAAAGGCCTCTGGCGCGGAAGCTTTCTCCGTTGGAAAGCCCAGCCCCGTCATGATGCGCATGGCGAGGAAAGAGCTCGGCCTGAAGACCGGCGACACCGTCATGGTGGGAGACACCATGTATACCGACATTCTCGGCGGGGTGCAGATGGGATACCGCACCGTCCTCGTCCTCAGTGGCCATACCACCGAAGCCGACTGTCACAAGTTCGCCTATCAACCGGACCTCCTCGCCCCCACCGCCAATGATATTCCTACGAGTTGGATCCTCCAGGAGAGGCTCGTCGTCGCCGGAGTTTAACCTTCCAGAGACGCCAGGACCAAGCGCACCGCCTCCGGGTAAATCCGATGCTCTTCAATCTGAATTCTTGCGTGTAAAGTGCCAGCCGTATCACCGGGTAGAACCGGCACCTTCGCCTGCAGAATCACCTTCCCGGTATCCATTCCCTCATCGACATAGTGCACCGTACAACCGGACTCGGTCGCACCATCTTCAACGGCCTGCTCCCAGGCAAACAACCCAGGATACTCCGGCAGAAGGGACGGATGAATATTGAGAATTCGATGAGGGAAGGAACCCAACAAGGGCTCCTTCACCAAACGCATAAACCCCGCGAGACAGATCAAATCAATCCCTTCCAGATGCGAGATGATCCGCTCACAGAGATCGCGCCCACCCTTTTCGAAGACCGTGCGAATCCCCAGGCTCTTCGCCTTCACTATAATCCCCGCATCCTCGTGATCCGATACCACGAGAATAATCCGGGGCCCAAAGGCCTCGTGAAGTGCTGCAAAATTACTCCCCGTTCCCGAACCAAACACTGCGATCTTCTTCACCTCCGAAAGAATGAATCGAATGGCCCGCCAACTCCAACGCAAATTCCTGAAATTCGATTTTTCAGATTGGCCAAACGATTTCAACTCATCACTCCAATGAATCATTTATGAAAACTATTAACACCAACGATCCTTTTCGCTTTCAATGGCACACCCAATGCTCTATTCTACTCAGCGTGAATCGCCTCCTTCTTCTTTCGACCCTCACCCTCGCCACGGCCAGCGCTGATCTCCTGATCACCCCGACCGGCGTCACCACCAACGGAGTCTCGGAATTTTTCCCCACCCTTAACATCATCAACAACTCCGGCCTCAGCGAGTCAGTCAATGCCTTAAACTACCGCACGGTCACCCATGCCGGAGCAAGCGGAGCCGTGGCTTGGACCACGAACGCTCCCAACGGAGCCACCGACTACTTCACCGTCGGGAGCGAAGGAACCCTGCCCATCTTCACCTTTACCCTTCCCTCTTCCTCCACCGTCAATGCCCTCGTTTACTGGGGTTACTATTTCGGTGGAGTCGCCAATGGCAACGAAGCCCGGGAATTCTTCGTCGAGTTCTCCCAGGATGGAGGAAACACCTTCCCCGAAAGCGCCACGGTGGCTTCGGAGCTCAGCACCTTCGCCATCGCAAACTCCATCGTCCTTCCATTTGAAGAAGATTTCACCGCCGACACCATCCGCGTTTCAATCACCGACAACCAATTCGGGAGCACTGCGGCAGGAGGCGACCGGATAGGACTGGGAGAGATCAAATTCGTTCAGATCGTTGCTCCTCCCCTCGAAGCCCAACCCGTGACGATCGCATCCGACGGCAGTCAGCAAAGTGGCACCTTTACCCTCGCCAATACCGAGGGCACCGAAACCTATTCTATCACCGGCATCACCATCGAAGGTTCTAATGCCTCTCTTTTTAACATTGATAGCACCTTCCCGATTGACGTCCCGGTCAACGGCTCCGTCGACATCGACTACACCATTTCTCCTACCGGTTCGGTCACGGACCTCGACGTCAGCTTCGCCGTCTCCACCACCCCCTCCGGAGATACTCCCGTCGTCGTCCCGGTCAGTGGATTCATCTACGATCCATGGATTCAATCATCCTTCACCCCCCTTGCCGGAGATGTCACCCCGGGTGAGACCATCACCGCAAACCTCGCGCTCACAAACGACGGCGCCACTGCAAACCTCGTCCTGAGTGGCTCCTCGGTTGTCTTCGATCCTTCCAGCGCTTTCTCCATCCCCGACCTCTCGGCCGCCTCCGTGACCATCCCGCCAAAGGGAGCCGCCAATGTCGTCTTTACCTTCGATTCCACCGGCCTCTCCGCAGGGACCTACAACGCCATCTTCAGCATCACCAGCAACGACATCTCACGTCCACAAATTGAAATCCCCGTCTCCATCAAGGTCGCCAAAACTCCCGTCCCCGCCTCCCTCGTCGGATGGTGGCCCTTCGACGGATCAGGAAGTGACCAAACCAGCTACGCCCACCCCATCACCGAAGTCGGATCCCCCAACTACACCGCTGCCGGTGCCAACGCAAACACCGGGAGTGCCGCCACCTTCGATGGCACCAGCTCCATCACCATCCCCGCCACCGGAGTCCTCAACCCTGACAGCTTCACCGTCACCCTCTGGGCCAACCCTGACAACCTCCTCGGCTTCCAATCCCTCATCACCAGCAGAACGGACAACTTCGCCTTCGATGGACGCACCTACGGCTACATCCTCTACATGGACAACGCAGGCGACTGGGCATTCTGGAGTGGTGACGGCGACCCCGGCCCCGGAACCTGGGTCTCCACCAAACTTGCCACCAATGACCCGCTCGTCGGCCAGTGGTCCCACCTCGCCCTCACCTACGACCGCTCCACCCTCACCAAAACCCTCTACCTTAACGGAGAAGTTCTCGTCAGTCAGGAACAGGTCCTCCTTGAGCGTAATCTCCTCACCGACCTCCACATCGGGTCGGGTTCCGACACCGGCACCCAGTTCTACTACCAGGGAAAAATCGACGATCTCGCCGTTTTTCACGAAGTCCTCTCACCCGCACAAATCATGTCTGTAATGAACGACGGGGTTGGCGCCTTCGCCGGACTCAATGAAACCCTCGCCATCACCGGCTTGGAAATCGACGGTAACCGCACTAGCATCACCTCCACCACCGGACTGCGCAGCGGAGTCAACTACCACCTCGAAACCGGTAACACCCTCGAAGACTTCCAACCCTTTCCCGATACCAACTTCACCTCCGATTCAGTCAGCGTCCCATCCATCTTTTCCAACGATCCCAAGCTCTTCATCCGCATCGTCGAAGGCCCCGGACCTGTCCTCTAATCTCTCCAACAACAACCCAATCAAAATATGAAAACCAAAACCATCATCGCACTCGCCGCCTTCACGGTCGGCTCCGCGCATGCCGCCGTCCTGATCACCCCGACAGGACTCACCAATACCTCAGGAGTCAGTGAATTTTTCCCTGCCATCAACATCATCAACAACACCGGCCTCTCCGGAGCCGCCGACATCGCCAACTACAACACCATCACCCACGGAGCCGCGGGAGCTGGAAGCGCCTGGACAACGAACGCCCCGAATGGCGCAGGCGACTACTTCCTCGCCACCTCACCGGGAACTTCCGCAGTGTTCACCCTGACCCTCGACCAACTCTACGCCGTCACCGATTTCGTCTTCTGGGGATATCACTTTAATGCTGCCAACGGTAACGAAGGACGCGAATTCACGCTGAGCTTTTCAACAGATGGCGGTGCAACCTTTCCAACCTCCACCACCATCTCAAATCCGCTCAGCACCTATGCTGTGAGCGCGGCAGCCACTCTTTCCTTAGGAGGCTCCTTCAACGCTAACGCCGTGCAACTCGAAATCACGGACAACCACTTCGAAGGCACCTCTCCCGGAGGCGATCGCATTGGTCTCGGTGAGGCCAAATTCATCGGCGATGCCGTCCCCGAGCCGTCCAGCGGTCTTCTCGGAGGCCTCGCATTGCTTGGCCTCCTCCGCCGCCGTCGCTAGGATCTCCGGTCCAGACCCGATCTTCAAGATCCGTCCGGAACCACTTCCGGACGGATTTTTCTTTGCCCTTTCCCTAATGAAAACCCTCCTCGCCACCCTCCTCTTCTGCGGCCCCCTCATCGCCTCGGAAATCCTCACGCCCACTTCCAGCCAGCTCCTCGCCAGCTCCGAATTTTTTCCAGCAGCCAACCTCACCAACGGCTCCGGACTCTCCCAGTCCCCCACCATCGCGAACTACACCACCACCCACGCCGCCGCCAGCGGCTCCAGCGCCTGGACCACCGACGCTCCCGGTGGCGGCTCGGCCGACTACTTCGCTCTCGATCCCGCCACCGCCCCCCTTCCGGTCTTCCTCCTCACCTTTACCGAAGAACACGAATTCACCGACTTCATCTACTGGGGATACCACTTCGGAAATCCCAACGGCAATGAAGTCAAATCCTTCACCCTCGAATTCTCCACCGACGGCGGCTCCAACTTTTCAAACTCCATCTCCCTCACGTCCCCCGCCATCACCCAAGGCAACGCCACCTCTCTTCCCTTCAACGACACCTTCCCCGCCAACACCATCCGCCTCACCCTCACCGACAATTGGTTCGAGGACTACGGCGGTGGCGACCGCGCCGGCCTCGGCGAAATCCGCTTCATCGGCACCACCCCCATCAACCCCGACCCCGTCATCGAAGTCCCCCGCCTCATCGACTTTGGAGCCTTCGCAAGCACCCCCGGCCCCCTCACCACCCCCCTCAACATTTCCAATTCAGGCGGCCTCGATGACCTCACCCTCACGACCAACCTTCCCGACGGTGGCCCCTTTTCCGTCACCGAAGAAGACCTGATTGTCCCCTCCGGCCAATCCCAAAACCTCACTCTCACCTTCGATTCCCAGATCGACGGCTGCTTCCGCGAAACCCTCACCCTCTCCACCAACGACCCCGAGCACCCCACCATCGAAGTCACCCTCATTGCCGCCATCAATTGCACTTTCCCCACTCCCGAACAACCCGGATTTTCCCGCGAAGAAGGCATCTTCACCGATGACTTCCTCCTCGCCCTCACCACCAACGATCCCGGCTCCACGCTCATCTACACCCTCGACGGCTCCCTCCCCACGCCTGAAAACGGCCTCGTTTACAACGAAGTCATTCCCATCACAACTTCTACCCAAGTACGGGCAGCCTCTTACTACCCCGGCCAGATTCCCGCCATCCGCACCCGATCCTACATCAGGCTCTCGCCCGATGTCGCCGCCTATTCCTCCGACCTCCCCATCATGGTCGTCGAAAACTTCGGCGCGGGCACCATCCCCAATAAAAGCTGGAACACCTCCACCCAAACGGGCGGCGGACTCCAACAAGTCGCCCAGCAACCCGCCTTCCTCGGCGTCTTCGAAAAAGACCCCGTCAGCAACCTCGCCACTCTCAACAGCGCCCCCGTCCAAACCTCCCGCATCGGCATCCGCGTCCGCGGCGCCTTCTCCTCCACCTGGCCCGTGAAACCCTACGCCGTCGAAACCTGGAAAACCGACGCCGACCAAGACCGCTCCATCAAAATTCTCGGCATGGCCTCCGACTCAGATTGGATCCTCTACTTTCCCGATGCCAACTACGACCGCTCCATGCTCTACAACACCTTCATCTGGGAGCTCAGCCGCCAGACCGGACGATGGGCCCCGGAGTTCCGCTTCGTCGATCTCTTCGTCAACCAGGACGGCGGCGACCTCACCCTCGCCGACCGCGCCGGCGTCTATGCCTTCCTCGAAAAGCCCACCCGCGGATCCAAGCGTCTCGACTTCGAAAAACTCTCCGACGACGGCACCACCGGCGGCTGGCTCAACGCCATCAATCGCATGGACGCCATCCCCATTGGAGGATTCCCCGCCGAAAACGGCGCCACCACCCCGCAATTCTTCCACACCGCCGGACGCGACCGCATTCAATCCACTCCACCCAACACCTCCGGCAGAGGCGACGACATCCCGCGTCAATACAACGCCTTCATCAACTTCGAAGACCCCAACGGATACAAAATCACCCCAACTCAACGCACCGCCATCGAGGACTGGCATCGCGAATTCGAAGACATCTTCTTCGACGACACCCGCTGGCTCGATCCCGTCAACGGTTACCGCCAGCACCTCAACACCAACGACTTCATCGACTACTTCCAAATGCTTACCCTCGCCAAGCAAGGCGACGGCCTCCTCCTGAGCATGTTTCCCTGGGTCTCCTCCGGTGAACGCAAACTTCACATGGGCCCGATGTGGGATTTCAACAACGGCGCTTACAGCGGCTCCACCACCGGCACCCTCTACTTCCGCCCCGACCGACTCTGGTATGACCGACTCTTCGAAGACCCCGCCTTCCAACGCGAATACGAAGACCGCTGGTTCGAGCTCCGCCGCGGCCCCCTTTCCAACGCCAACATGGCCGCCATCATCAACCGTCAGGCCACCGAAATCACCACCAACCTCGCCGGTCAACAACCCAACCTCACCGCCAGCTCTTGGACCAGCCGAGTCAACACCATGGACTCGTGGCTCCAAACCCGCGCCGATTGGATCGACACCAACTTCCTCGCCCCACCCACCTTCAGTGCAGTCGGCGGAATCGTCTCCCCCGGCTTCACCCTCCACATCCAAAACCCCGCCGGGCAAACGGGCACCCTCTACTACTCCCTCGACGAACAAGACCCCATCGACTCCCTCCTCCCCTACGACACTCCCCTCACCCTCAACGCCTCCGCACAGATCTCCGCCCGCCTCCTCACCCCTTCCGGCGACTGGTCCGCCATCATGCGGGACACCTTCGTCGTCGGCACCCCCGCCAATTCCCAAAACCTCATCGTCTCAGAAATCAACTACCACCCGCTCGATGAATCCCCCGGCACCGAATTCATTGAACTCCTCAACATCTCCCCCGACACCATCGATCTCACCAACCTCACCTTCACCGCCGGACTCTCCTTCACCTTCCCCACCGGAGCCCTCCTCGCCCCCGACGAACGCATCCTCGTTGTCGAAACCCTGTCCCCCTTCGCCGGACTCAACGTCGCCGGCGTCTTCGCCAATGAAACCCGCCTCTCCAACTCCGGCGAACAACTCACCCTCACCGGTGCCGACGGCACCGTCATCTTTGACCTCACCTACCACGACAAGGACCCCTGGCCCGAATTCGCCGACGGATCCGGCTTCTCCCTGACCCTCATCCAACCCACCTCCCGCCCCGATCTCTCCTCTCCCTTGAACTGGCGGCCCGGCCTTTCCCCCGGCACCTCCGATACCCTCACCTTCACCGGCCCCGACCTCACCCAACACGTCCTTGGCGATCTCTCCCCGACCCTCATCAACAACTCCTTCCAATACCAAGTCATCCTCGCCGCCGATGACTTCCAAGTCATCCCCCAGGAATCACTCGACCTCGCCACCTGGCTCGACCTCCCCGCCCCCACCCAACCCACCGCCATCTCCCCCGGCGGCACCGCCCAATACACCCTCTCCGTCCCCCCGGATTCCACCCGAAAATTCCTCCGCCTCCTCGTCCAACTCAAAGAATAAGACCAACCACACCCCCCGCAGCATTGGCCATAAGAGTCCTATTGCTGGAACCAGCACCTAAATATGGCAACGATCACTTGCCCCTTCGCGGTCGTTTACGGGACATCCCGCTTTAAATCTCGCAACGACCAAATCTCCCCCGCCATTTCCCCCAAAGCTCCCCGCGGCTTCCGCGCCCCATCCTTCCTCTTCGGACTAAACCGTTCCCGGCTCGCCTGAAACACCCCGTTCACAAAGGCCTTCGATCCAATCACCGCTCCGTCCGTAAAATATCGCACCCGGCAACTCACCACCTTCGAAATCTTCAAATCCCGCGCCCCCTCCTCCGAAAGCCTCTCCAGCTCAGCCTCCGCCCCCTCCCGACTCATCCCCTTCCGCACCACCACCCGCCGCTTCGGCTGAACATTCCCGCGCTCCTCGCCCTGCTCCATTCCCGCCGAAATCAAAATCTTCCGATACTCCTTCCCTACCCCGCCCTGCGACCAACTTCTCCCCGAAACCTCCCGACTTCCAAAGGAATACATCGCCCGGACCAGTCCCTCCTGAGCCTTCTTCGCTCCCCGACCACCACCGACCGCCTCCCCATAAGAACTCCACCGATAATCCGCCGGATCCTCCACCATTCCAGCACGGACTGGATTCAAATCAATATACGCCGCCATCGTCCGAGCCGCCAAACCATCCTGCACAATCACACTCCGGAACCTCGACTCCCAAAGCACTCCCCTCCGCCCATGCTCCCGATTAAACCAGCAGGTAAACCGCTGCAGCATCCCTTTAAAAAACTCCGAAAGCGAATGCATCCGGTAGGAATACCGGACATGGATCGCCTCCAAGGCCTCCTCCCCAAGCCGCATATTCCGCACCCGCTCCAACTTCGTCAGCTCCGCTACCCCCGGATAATCCCCCGAGATTAAAGCCTTCGCCGCCGCTATCTCCCGCTCGATTGCCTCCGTCGCATTCCGAGAATAAAGCCCGCCCAGCCGGCGCAAAAGCTCATCATCAGAAAGCCCCAACGATTCCCCTTTCCCACACCCCCTCGGCACCTCCAACAGGACGTGCAAGTGATTACTCATCAAGCAATACGACAAAATCCGGCACCCCGAAAACTTCTCATACATCCGCAGTAAAATCCGCAACTGCTCCTTCTCCCCGGCCTCCAAAACAAACCGCCGATCCACAACGCGAGTAACAGCGTGGTATATCGCCACCGGAGGAGACATCCCTGAGGAGTCCTTCGGAACCAAAAAACGACGAGGAATCTTCAACACCCCGGAACCTTACCCACCCCACCAAACAATGCAATCACGATCTCTGCAAATCGTCTGGCAATTTAAATGGGCAATTTAAATGTAAAGGAGTTGCTCTTGGTGAGGTTCATCACACCACGAAGAACCCTTTTTTGCACGAAGTGGCATCCGGAATCGTGCTGCCCAATGACCCGTTGGAGGCCGGATCTGATCCACTCTTCATCGGTCACGACATGGCAGCGATATTGATTTTTGGCAGCCTGTTGGAGTTCGTAAAGAGGAGCGATGAATTGGTTGAAAGTCGGGCTGGCGAACGAATCGGACAAAGGTTGGGTCATGAATTTTTTCGAAAAAATCGCAACCATCCCGTCAAGGGAAATCTCGCTCATTACAATGGATTTTCGCATAAAAAACGAAGTCGGGAGACCCCGCGAAACCAAAGCTCACAGCGAGCCCTAGGGGCCGCAATTCGCCTCAACAAGGGGCCGTGAAATCAGGACTTTTGGACACCGATGGCTTGTGCCATTCGTGTGCGATGGGCGTCCAAGAACGAGGCGCAAAAAGCTCTCTGGTGTGCTGAATGCTGAGCCAATAATCTGTTCTCCGAAGGGTCGCTGACGTAGTTCGATTTCACCCTCTTCACCTCCTCGCGCTCTCGAGAGGTCAAATTAAGTCGCTTCGTTCTTGTCTCTCGGTTTGGAGTCCCCAAAAAAAATTATGGGCCTACACCAACATGATACTTCCACCCGATTC
>CAWUTG010000078.1:0-2547 GCA_963925135.1 uncultured Verrucomicrobiales bacterium
CGCCTCCACCTCCATCTCCGGTGGCCTTATTGCCTGCACCGGTAACACCGGTTGCAAATACGCCGCTGCCAATACCAAAGGCCAATCCGTCCTCCTTGCCAGATACCTCGACGAAAAAATCACCCTCGATCAACCCATCAACATCCACCTTACCGGCTGCCACCACTCCTGCGCCCAGCACTACATCGGCGACATCGGCATGATGGCCACCCCTGTCAAACTGCCCTCCGGCGAAAAAGTCGAAGGCTATAACATCGTCCTCGGCGGTGGCGTTGATGACACCCAAGCTATCGCCCGCGAGGCCTACAAAGGAATCCCCTTCACTGAAATTCCTACTCTCATTGAGAATCTCCTAAAGATCTATCAACAGAATCGCGACGAAGGCGAGACCTTCGCCCAATACACCCAACGCGAACGCGTTGAAGACCTGGTCACAGTCTAAACGCGATCATGGTCTCTTCCTCGCTAGATCCCTTCCCCAACGACAACCTCGTCGACAAGCTCCTCAAGGAGCAGTCCACCCTCCAAACCCCCGTCGCCCGGTTTTCAAAATCACACGACAACCACGAACTCCGCACCGATCTCTACAAGCACCTCATCCCTTTCGAAAAACCCGGCAAGGGTGAACAATACGCCTTCCAGGTTGAACTCGACAAATGCACCGGCTGCAAAGCCTGTGTCGTTGCCTGCCACACTCTCAACGGCCTTGATGAAGACGAAGCCTGGCGCGATGTCGGCCTCCTCGAAGCGGGTAATGGCTTCCAACAAACCGTCACCACCGCCTGCCACCACTGCCTCGACCCCGAGTGTATGAACGGCTGCCCCGTCGGCGCTTACGAAAAAGAAGAAGACACCGGCATCGTTCGACACCTCGATGACCAATGCATCGGCTGCGAATATTGCGTCCTGAAGTGCCCCTACGACGTCCCCAAATACTCCCACGACCGTGGCATCGTCCGCAAATGCGACATGTGCCACCAACGTCTCGCCGATGGCGAAGCGCCCGCCTGCGTGCAGGCCTGCCCCACCGAAGCGATTTCCATCATCAAGATCGATACTGCCGCCCTCCGTGCACAAAATAATTTCCTCCCCGGCGCCCCCGATTCCTCCATCACCAATCCCACCACCCGCTACATCGGTCGTGATGTCCCCGCCGACGTCAAACCCGCCGACCAATCCCAACTCAGACCCCAGCCCGCCCACTGGCCCCTCGCCCTCATGCTCACCCTCACCCAAATCGGCTTGGGCATCTCTTCCTCGTCTCTATTCACAAGCACAGACGAAGGCGGAGCTCTCAACATCGTTGGCTTCCTCATCTTCAATGCCGGCATGATCGCCGCCACCCTCCACCTCGGAAAACCCCTCAAAGCCTGGCGCTTCTTCCTCGGTCTCAAAACCTCCTGGCTCTCCCGCGAAATCCTCGCCTTCTCCCTCCTCGCCCCCATCCCCGCTCTCCTCGCCGGACTCACCTTTCTCCCCGATTTCCCCTGCAAGGAACTCATCACCACTGCCGCAAAACTCGCCCTCATCCCCCTCGCCCTCGGCGCCATCTTCACCAGCGTCATGATCTACCAAGACACCAAGCGGGTCAGCTGGCAATTCTCCCGAACCCTTCCCGCCTTCTTCCTGACTTTCGCCTCCGCAGCCTCTCTCTTCATCCACCCCGCCCTCTTTCTCCTCGTCGCCATCATCACCCTCGGCCACGAAGGCCGCACCCTCCTCCCCGCCCGTTCAAAAACCTGGTCCCCGCATCAACACAGCGCCCTCCTCCGCCTCGGCCCCCTCGGTCGCATCACCCGCTCCCGCTTCCTCGCCGGAGTCATCGCCATCCCCTTCGCCTTCATCAGCCCCTGGCTCGCCCTCCCCTTCCTCCTCACCAGCGAACTCCTCTCCCGCCACCTCTTCTTCCGCGCAGTCTACGCCCCCAAGATGCCCGGCGGCCTCAGCTAACCATTCCCTTTTCCCATCACCGGAAGATCGTAACTATTTCCGAGTTCTCAATCATGGCTCAAGTAGAGCACACCTTATTTGAGCCATTTTTGGCGATCAGACGAAGCGGAATTCCAACCACTGATAAAGTAAATTGTGATGCCTTCAGGATGGCGGAGGGGGAATACGCTGAGGTCTGAGGATTTCACCGTCTACTTGATTATACCTTTAGATCCCATTCTTTCGGGAGGAAAGCCGTCACCAGCCCATTGCGCAATCGATCGGAACTCAGCATCGACCTTATCAAGCGACATAAGCGCTACCTTCATAAGAAGGCCGATAACATCGTCTCCATCGATAAGATCTCCTTTACTGGACGGTGAAAACTCATTCGCGTCAACTTTTGAGCTGGAGCCAAAGATCTGAAAGGGATTCCCGCTTGTTGTGGGGGTCCATTCGGATGTGCCTTCGGTCAGGGCTTGATGATGGAGGGCATTACTCCGGCGGTTGAGCGCGGGCTTGATGTTCATTCCTTGCTTCCAGGCCCGAAAGAGGATCTCGATTTTCCAACGGCAACGGTAAAGTTCACCCGCTTCGCGCACCCTCAATTCGCTGGCC
>CAWUTG010000079.1:0-17584 GCA_963925135.1 uncultured Verrucomicrobiales bacterium
AACGTTCACCCCGACCGTCCATTTCCATGGGCCATGAACGTACGTCTCTCCCATTGCGCTCTCGTCTCCGGCTGCCTCTGCGGCCTCGCGCTCGCCCTCACCGTGCTTTTTGACCGGACGGCGACACGGGGTTTGGAAATCCTCCTCCGCCCCTGGTTTGCCCTCTGTGAAATGCTGACCCCGGATTCCTGGCAAGCGACGGGCCACGTCCTCCTTGGAATGATTTGGCTCCTCTCCGGCGTGGCCGTTTACAGCCTGATTCTCGGCACGATCTGGGTCGTGCTCCGGGCCACTCTCAAGCGCCGGGCGCGAAGCGTCGGCTGATTTTCGACGCGCGAATTTCGTGATTTTGGAAAATCGCGCAGAGCGGATCTTCGGCCAACTCGATTTCATCCAGGCCTGTTTTTCGGGCTCTAAAATTTTGAGGATGAAATGTGAATAAGTTGTGAAAGGGGTGACCTTTGAGCTCATTCCAAAAGGGAAAAATGAAGTAATTAAGAGGTCCGAATCAATTTTCCATCTTCTCAAAAGACTGCGAATTAATTGTGAATAAGTGTAAAAACATCTCCCCAAAAGATCGCCGGAAAAGGCAAGCGAACCCTGAAGGAGAGGGGGTTCCGAAGCGGAAATCTCCTTCCAAATGATCTTTGGGAAAGAACTACGCGATTTTAAAATATCAATCACGCGTGTGAATAAGCGCGCTGAGAGGCTCCAAATTTGAGGCTCAAAAAGTCGAATTTGCGAATCACGTAGCCCGGCCCGGTTTTGACTTCTCCCTATGGAGCGTGGGTTTGCAACCCTACGACCCTCAAGCAAGCCCCCACGAGAAAACGCAGGGTTAAAAACCCGCGCTCCATACTCTTGAGAGTGGGAATCTTCGACCAGTGAGCACGACGGCAGCGGTGCGGCCGGTGGCTCCGAAATGGAGCTTGTTCTGGATGATCTGGAAGAATTTCACAGAGTCCTTTTGGGAGGCCTCATAGTCCGCTGCCATCCTGAAAATCTCCCGCCCGCTGATTGTCTTTTTCGAGCGATCGTAGAGTTCAGCCAACAAGGCTTGTGAAAGCCAGTCCACGAAGGTAGCCGACAGCTCCTGCTTTCGGTCCCCTCAAGCAAGCTTCCTGGAAATCATCCGCAGATTCAGAGGAAGCCCCGCGACCATCGCCCCGCGTGACGTCTCCCTACGGAGCGTGGGTTTACAACCCTACGTCCCTCAAGCAAGGGCACCTTCAGAGGACGCAGGGTTAAAACCCCGCGCTCCATACCTCTCCATTCAACAATTCAGAATTGGACGTTCGGCGTTCGTTGATCATCATCCTCCCGAAGCACAACACCATCATCTTCGTCCACGGTTGCTACTGGCACGGGCATAAGGACTGCCAACACTTCCGGCTCCCGAAATCGCGGACGGATTGGTGGCGGAAGAAGATCGGGAAAACCCAGGTCCGGGACCAGCGGAACGAGGCGGCTCTGAGGGAGGCGGGCTGGAAGGTCCTCGTCGTCTGGGAGTGCAACTTCGAGAACCTCGCACTCATCGAGCGGCTTGAGAAACGGCTCATCAAGGAAAATCCCCTGCGCCTAGCGACGCTGCGGGCTTTTCCTTCGCAGGAGCCGTGGGTGTTACCCTAACAGTCTGGCTTTGAAGGATCTCCTTCCACGAGCAGCTCACGGCCATGTATTCGGATCCGGACTTGTGGCGATCGTGCACTTCGGACAGGTCCAATTTTTGAATCGGGCTGATTTGATCAAATTCGTAGAGTAGATAGCTTTCGCCTGACCCTGACGATTGGATTTTGTCACTTTGGTCTCTGTCCTCAATGTATGCCTTCAGCTTCTCGGAAGAGAGAAAGCGCGCACCTCGTATCTTGGCCCGCCAACCGAGGCCCGTCATTTTCCCTCCCTGGCCTTTCCCGGCGGGGAGGAATTCGGAACCAAGTTCCGTGCTGAGATTAAGGTTGAGGGTTCGTTTGCCCTCTTTTTTGAGTGCCACGCGGCAATAGGCGAAGCCTGCTGCCTTGAAGGCCTGCTCGTTTTTGGCGGGAAGCCACATGATGACGCAGGGCGCGTCTGGGCGGGCCACCTGATAAGCTGCCTTGCCTTCGGCGAGCATTCCCGGAGGATCGCGATGGGTCTGATGCCCCGTCTCCGTGAGGTAGCGGAATTGCGTGAATTGGGATTGCTGGTGTTTGAAGACATCTCCCAGAAATCCTTCCAGCGCGGTCAGGCATTCCTCGTTACCGGGTTTCATCACGAAGGCTCCCACGCCGGGGGCAATTTCGTGAAACTTCCTCATCTCATTTGGGTCGCCATCACCGGGATAGAGGACATAGGAGCCGATGGTTTGACGGAGGGCATCGTTGTAGGTGTGCATCTTGAGGAGGTCGGCCCGCTTGTAGGTGCCGGAGGCCTTCCCTGTGGTTTTCTCCTCATCCAATTCCTCATCGTCTTCGCCGAAGATTGTGGCCAGCTTCTCGGCGCGATACTTGGCATCGAAGTGGAGGTGCGACGCTTGGCCGGCAGCGAGGGCTTTCTCCTCATTGCCAAAGCTCTCCGGATAAATGCTGAGCGTATAGTCCGGGCGGAAGTTCCGCGAGTAGGACGCTCCGGAGTTCGCCTGCCGATTCGAAGTGAAAGTCCGTTCGTAGTGGAGGTCGATACAGAGGCTTCGTTCCGTTCCGGCTTCCAGAATGAAGCTTGAGAGGGAGTGCTTTCCGCTTTGAAGGTTGAGTTTAATCCCACTGCCGTCTTCGGCAATGAAGGCCTCCGGCAGTTTGCTTCCGGGCTTCCGGCTCATTCCGGGGAAGTCCTCGAGAATCTTGTGCAGTTTCAAAAAGATCCAATATTCGTAAAGGGTGGCAACATCGCGGCTGCTCCCCTGATAGCTTTCCTCCTGACCATCCCAGCTCAGGCTCGCGGCGGCCCGGGTTAAAATCCAAGCTTGGAGGATTTCGCGATATCCTTCGCCTTTCTGCAGGGTCTGGTTGTCGAGCGGGAGTCGGGAGAGGGGGCCGAGACCCCGGAAAAAGCGGCGGGCGAGAATGGCGTCCAGTTGTCTGAGGAGGGCACGGGCTTCGTTTCCGGTCTGTGAATGTTCACCGCCCATTTCGGCCACCTCCAGGCAGATCGAGCGGAAGCTGTTGAGGGCGAATTTCAGGAAGCGATTGGGCGGAGTGTCGCGCTTGTCTTCTTTGCGGACCTCGAGGGCTTCGCCGGGAGTCCGTTGTCCTCCGTTACGGTGCCAGTTGCGGAGCATTCCCTGCGGGTCGGAAAGGTGTTGGGTGGAGCGGACCATGGCGGCAGGAGTCCAGGTTCGGATCTCCTCCAGCCGCGAGTGGGGATTGCGCGCGATCATTTCGAGAAGGCGTCCGAGTCGCTCGTCGGTCAGGAAGTGTCGCAGGAAGAGAAATTGCTCCAGAATCAAGCGGGCTTCCTCCTCGGGCGAAGAGGAAAAGGTCAGGGAAGTGGGCGCATCCCAGGAGAGAAGAAGTTGCTCGCAGAAGTCGGCGATATCCTCCGTCATGCGACGGTATTCGGTATCGAAGTCCAGCTTGTTGGAGATGAATTCGAGGGGGACGGAGAGGATTTTGTCACCGTTTTCTGCGAGAATCTCCAGGGCCGAAAGCCCGAGGTGGTTGATGACGGTAAAGCTCCCCGAAGGTGGTGCGTTTTTCTGATGCCGGATCGACCAGCGTTGCCGGCGTTTATCCTCGAGTGGACTTTGGAGACCAAGGTCTGCAGTTCCTCTTCCTTCGAGTGCCCAATCGTAGGGTCTGGTCTCAAGGAGGCGGATACGCAGTCCGTCGGGGTGTTCCTGGGTCGTGATGGGTGCAGGGTTTCCGTCAGGCGGTGAATGTCGCCCGAGCCAGCCGGTGGGCAATTCGCCTTCGAGGGCTTTACAGTGATCAGAGTCCAGCGAGACGTCCGTCCCGGAAGCGGCGAGGATGAGGCAGGCTCCCGCCGGTCCGGATCCCTCCGGGACCGGAATGGCGAGAATGTCGAAGCCCCCGGTGCTCATGGCTTAGGAGATAAAGCTGACGAACTGCTCAACCGAAAGCGTCCCGGCCATCTCCCTGAGCTTTTGGGCCGAGCGGGGGAAGGAGGCTTTCTCTTTCTCAAATGGTTTCTTGAGGAGATCACGGAGGTTCGGGGCTCCCGAGGTCGCCCCGGTTTCACCATAGTGAGAGAGGGCGCAGATCAGGGGCGCGATGCGGCCGATACTTCCGTGAAGCTTGGGCAGGATTTTCTGGAGGATCTGGGTATCGAGATCTTTTTTCCAGCCACCTGTGTCCCAGGGTTCCTGATCCTCAGAAAGCTCACGACTCACCTGGAGAAAGAGGGTGATTTCCTTCGCGGTGCGGTAGGCAAATTCGAAGCGCTCGTTTTGAAGGAGATCGAAAAGGGTGAGCAGGTGCGCGGCCATTGGTTCACGAACGGATTCCGGAAGAGGATCCAATCCGTGGGCCCGCGTTTTTTTGGCAAGCTCCAGGAAGCGCTCGGCCACTCCGCTCGCGGCGGGTTGGGTTTCGGGATAAGCGCCCGGCTTTTCGAGGAAAGCCCCGAGGTCGTCCCGCTTGACCTTGAATTCAATGACGTTCGCCCGGTCCAGGACCTTGGGGCTGAACATGTAGGTGGTTTCATCAATGTTGACGGTGCCGATCACAAAGAGGTTTTGCGGATAGGCGAGCTTCCGGGGAACTCCGGTCGAACCGTCTCCGGAAGTGGGCAGAGTGAATTCCTCGTCATCGGCAGGGCCTTCCGAGTGCAGGTCAAATTGCCCATTCTCCTGCTCCATCACTGAGAGGAAATCCGAGAAGTAGCGCTCGACGTGCGAGAGATTCATCTCATCCAGAATCAGGAAATACGGGGTGTCGGAATCCTTGTCGGCCCGGAGTAAGAGGTCGAGAACCGGAGTGGTTTGATAGGTCGGACGCCCGGAGTCCTCATCGGTCCGCAGATGATTCACGAAGCCAAGGACGTTCCGGTTGTCCGTCCAGTCTGCACCGACGGCAATGACTGCCGAGTTGTCTTGGGAAGAATTGGATAGGTAAGTCGCCAGTGATTCCGCCAGCTTGGTCTTCCCAGTGCCTGATGCGCCAGTGAGGATGGTGAAAGGCTTTGCTAGGAGCGAGAGGGCTAAAGTTTTAGATTCACCACCTAGCATGGCTTGCAAAAGCCTTACCAAGGATAAGTTTCTTGGTTTCACAGGATTTTTCATCGCTTCATTTTCGAGATCGAGTGGCAGGTCCATCCCTTCCAGCTCGTCAGGAATCGTGATTCCAAACTCTTCGGCCCAACCCTTTTCGCAGATTTTTCTAATAGACCGTGTGGAGAGCTCCCTCCCCGAGTATCTTCTCCAGGAAGACACATCGGCTTTGCTTATGCCATCCAAGCCTTTGAGGTTCCTCTTTTCGGCCACTGGGTCCAGGAATCTAAAGTTTCCAAGTTTATATCCAATGCTGTCTGCGCTCCGTTTTTGGTTTGCTGCTAAAGTTAAGAGGCGAGGATCCTTGAGGTCTCCTGAATTACCATCACTTTCAAGATACAATTCGAGCACAGATTTCTGATGTTCTGGTAGCCAAGGAATGCGGTTGGACATGAGCGAATTCGCAGTTTTATAATTCTTAATGCAGCTAATTCACTTGCTGCCTAACGTAATTTTTGGCGATGCCACTTGAGGCACCTTTCATCGGGTGGATTCTTATCAGGCATTCTCAGCATGCAACCTTCTAAGTCAGTAAAAGTCGATGAAATCGACGAGATATTTGAATGGAGTGTAAGAAAGTTGCCGATGACCAACTTTAGGTCATGGGTGAAGGTGATGAAGAATTGATCGAATGCTAAGTCGTAGGTGCCTGCCAGACAGATCCCGTTGGCTGGATTCAGGCGTTGATCTTCCGATTCGGCCCACGGGATAATGTGGCTGGCACGCAAAAGGCTTGGGATGGGCAGCCCGCTGATACAGCAGCGATTTCCGTAGCTGCCGAGAACGGCTTTTCGGAAGAATGATTGGTGCCGGCGTTGTTGGACGAGCGATTTTGTCTCGGTAGGACCGGTTGGCGTAGCCAACTCTGGAGAAAGAATGGGCTCACTGGCATCAGCAAGTCGTACAAAACGTCCGTAAAATTCCTCCCAAATTTCGCGGTCTGCGTTACTTGCGCCAGAAAGTCCTTTGCCTCCCTCGGCGGGATCGAGGTAAGTGAAATTGCTCAATTTCATTGCAACGGCGCTGGGCGTTCGCCCTATCCGCTCGGCTAACTCTACAATCGGAGGGTGCGTGCGGTGTTGTTTCCCGAATGGTGTCTGGTGATAGAGATTGAGAGCGAGGAGAAGTTGATCGCGAGTCCATCGGGGCATGATGAATATCTAATGACTCGATCAAGCTTAGGCAATTTCTGAATTGCTACTTATAGTCCGTAGACGGCCTGCAAAAAATACGTGGACAATCGAGGATGTTGATTGAACTGACAAATGAAGAATTTGAATTGGTGGAGCACAGTGTTGCGATGCGATTGCAGACCTGGCGGTGGACTTTGGAATATCTCGAGACTGGGGAGGCGGACGGGATGGTTGAGGAGTGTCACAAAATTTCTGAGGCACAATGGATCGTAGCTCAGTATGAGAGACTGCATGAGAAGCTAACAAAAAGGGCGTCTGAACGCTCAACCTTGAATGCTTAGTTGCGGGTGGAGAACAATCTCTGGATTGCAGGCTGGCTCGGAACAGGCTAGGATCCGCCCGCTATGGAAAACGATTCTGAGAATTTCGACAGCCTTTCGAAGAGTGACGGCGACGGGCTTTCCCGGGAGGAGATTGAGATCATCCTGCGGGGGATGAGGGCGGTTTTTGGAGAGGCGGGACGGCCGAGTCTTGCGAGGGTCTTGGCCGGGTCGAAGGCGAAGACGGTGAAGGAGGAGTGGAAGACGAATCCTTCCTACGGGGCCTTTTTGGAGAAGTCGCATCAGGAGATCCTCGAGATGGTCGATTGGTGTCTCGACGAGGAATTGATCCGGCTGGAGAAACGCGACGGGTATCCCATCCTGCTCTATGCGGAGCGCGGGTTGGCGATGGATATCGAGCTGGCGGCGCGGGAGTTTTTAGAGGAGATGCGGGAGAAGGGATTCCTCTGGACGAAGGAGGAGATGGTGGGAGTGATTCCCTTGCCGACTTTGCAGAGGGTGTTGGAATTGATGAAGGAGGAGGGGCTGGAGAATTGGCGAAGTGTGCTGAAGACGTGGCATGAGCGGGGGACGAAGCGGATGAAGGGGTGGATCAGGGAAATGGACGAATGAACTTGGTTGGGGGTGCTTGGTTGGGGTTTTTATCCGCAGATTTCGCAGATTTCCGCAGATGCTTGAGGGGGAGGTTGAATGAACAAATGAACGATTGCGGAATGAACGAATGAGTTTGGTTGAGGGCGGTGACTAGGGTTTAAGGAGTAAGGTTTAAGGCTGATGGGGGAGATGAGATTTGAAATTTGAGCACGAACAGTGAAATTTGAAGGGCTCGGTGAAGGGGGGGGGATTTTAACACAGCCAGAGCAAAGCGGAGTTAGCCCTTAGGCAAATTTTGGGAAGGATTGGGAAGGGAGGGAGAATGAACGAATGAACGATTGCGGAATGAACAATTGGGGGACTCGGTTTTAGAGGGAACTCGATTTTCTGTCTGATCTGCTGGGGTCTACAATCCTCTAGAACTCAAAATTATCAGATCCTCGTTTAAATCCTCGTTTTTTCAGAAGGTATGGCTTAAAGAGAGGTCTGAAGTCCTTGTTTTAAAGGGGTTTTAGCCATTATGGGATCGTCGAAAAGATCAGCGGGTTTATGAATAAAATTGAGTCTATCTACCAGAGTATTCGCTCGATGGAGCCGATGCTTCCGGTCTCCGGAGGTCACGAGCTTGCTGAGTTGAGCGTGAAAATTTTTGCCAAGGCGGGTGAGCTCAAAGCCTCGCTTCCTTCGAGAGTGGTGCGTAGAGAGCTGGCAGGTTTGGTGAAGGGGATGAATAGCTACTACTCAAATTTGATCGAGGGTCATAAGACCTTGCCTCGTGATATTGAGAAGGCGCTGCAGCAGGATTTTTCAGATAAGGAAGCTTTGAGAAACCAGAGGATGAGCGTGGCGCATATTGCGGCCGAAAATGCGATGCGTGATTTACTCTCCTCCCGACCAGAGACTGACGTCTTTGCTCCGGAATTCATCGCTTGGTTACATCAGGAATTTTACCGCCATTTACCGGAAGAGGAATGGTTCACGACCTCGCAATCCGACAAGAAGTATCGCATCGAACCAGGGAGGTGGAGGGATCATAATGTGGATGTTGGTAGGCACATTCCTCCAGATCATCCGGTGGTTGGTGAGTTCCTCTCCCGATTCCACGCGGTTTATAAGGATGATGGCATTTACGCCACCAATCGATTGGTGGCGCTCTCTGCTGCTCATCATCGCTTAGCTTGGATTCATCCCTTTGGGGATGGGAATGGACGGGTGGCACGACTGCATTCCCAGTCAGCAATGATTCAGGCAGGGATTGATGGGGATGGTCTGTGGACGCTTTCTCGCGGGTTAGCCCGCTCCAGAAGTCGATATTACAGTGTGCTGCAATCAGCTGATCAACAACGGCACGGTGATCTGGATGGAAGAGGGAATTTGAGTGACAAGGGCCTGTCAGAGTTCTGTTTGTTTTTTCTGAGTCAGATGCTTGATCAAATTGAGTTTATGATCGGTCTCATTAGCCCGTTGGATTTACAAAAACGGATTGAAAATTATCTGCGCTATGAACGAGTAGATTTGAGCCCCAAGAAGAGGGAGCAATTTGGATCTCTGTTGAAAGTCATGTGCTTGCAGGGAGAGGTGGCGCGGGGGGAGGTTCCAAAGATCCTGGGTCTTAAGGAGACCGCGGCCAGAGGGGTGGTCCGAGATGCGCTCCAAGATGAATTGATTGCGGCGAAAAGTGAAAAAGGGGCTCTTAGAATCGCCTTTCCAAACAAGGTGGTAGATTCTTACTTTCCACAGCTTTTCAGGGATCTTCCTGTCGATGACTGAGGAGGCTTCCCTAGAAGTCCGCTGAAAGGGGGGGAACGGTGAGAAGGGACTGGTGAATTTAGGGGGAGGAGGCGGTCCTTCCTACTCTTGGCGGAGGGCGTCGAGTTTATCGGCTTGGGCTGCCTCTGCCGGCGCTTGTTGCGTGGAGAGGAGGCGCTGGAAGGTGTTCGTGTTGAATTGTCTTTCGAGCACACGAGTCCTCCAGTTTTGGTCTGCGGAGGTGGTCAGATAGTAAGCTCTCGCTTCCGGGGTTTCGACCCGCATGATGAGGCGGTGATGGGTCCAGCTCAAAAGGCTACGCAGTGCGTCGCTTTTTTGCCATCAGGGTAAGTCAGGTAGAATTGCCGAAAATTTTTGAGGTTTGCCAAGGAGCAGCCTCGGCCGAATTCCTGAGAGAGCGATTTGGAGAGTTCTTTGAGTAAGCCTTTGCCATAGGTCGCTTGAACCGAGCCTCCTTGTTCTTCTTCTACGATTCTCTGACCAATTGTCCAATAGGCTTCGCCCATGATCGAGTTGACGGTTTGGGCTGCCTTGCTCCGTGCTCGTTGGAGAATCTCACGGATATCGGAGAAGAAGTCGGTGTTCATGGGAGACGCGTGGGCTTTACGACAGAATGAGCGGAAGGAGCAGAACTTAGACTGGTGACTTGAGAATGCAGGAGAGGGGTGAGGCTGCGAAAGAGTGGGTTTCAGGGCTGAGGGAATAGGAAAATTTAAGGGGCATCTCTGTATTGAATGTTTGCGAGGGAAGCTTATCCTTCCGGGATGATTGATGAGAACTCAACACGAGAGCAAGGGAGTGGTCTTTGCGCGGAAGAGATCGAAGTGATCCTGCGGGGGATGAGGGCGGTTTTTGGAGAGGCGGGACGGCCGAGTCTGGCGCGGGTCTTGGCCGGATCGAAGGCGAAGACGGTGAAGGAGGAGTGGAAGACGAATCCTTCCTACGGGGCCTTTTTGGAGAAGTCGCATGATGAGATTCTCGAGATGGTGGATTGGTGTCTCGAGGAGGAATTCATTCGGCTGGAGAAACGCGACGGGTATCCCATCCTGCTCTATGCAGAGCGCGGGTTGGCGATGGATATCGAGCTGGCGGCGCGGGAGTTTTTAGTGGAGATGCGGGAGAAGGGATTCCTCTGGACGAAGGAGGAGATGGTGGGCCGCATTCCGATCCGGACGCTGGCGAGGATGGTGGAGCTGATGAAGGAGGAGGGCGTTGAGAATTGGCGCGGTGTGCTGGAAACCTGGCACGAACGGGGGACGAAGCGGATGAAAGGGTGGATCGAGGATGTTTTTGGGGTCGCGTAAAAGGCTTCGCTTCACGCGATTGGAGACTTTGGTTCTGCAAACAGACTGAAGTCTATTCTCCGTAGGTTTGGTTGCGGGGACCAAAAGCGGAGCTGTCGGCTACCTTCTTTGCTCAGCACTACCCGCTCAAAGCCGGGGTGATCCAATCTTGCGGGGGCATTGACTCCCTCGTTGGAGCCTTATTCGAAATCCAAATCGGCCCGGCGGATTTCGTCGATGTCGCTTAAGTCTTGTGGTCTCGCGCAAGCTTGTTTTGCTGCGATCAGATCGTCTTTTCCGAGATACCAGATTGGGGTTCCGTCTTGGTCCGACTGTTGGCGGTTTGGCCAGGCATTTTCGAATTCCAGGCCCTTGATGGAGGTGAGGAAGTCGAACGCGATGGGTTCAACTCCGATGTGGAATTGAAAGCCGGTGTTAGCCAGGTCGTCCAGAGTGAAGTCGTGCATTGGCAGGCCGAATTGGGCAAAGGCTTTCGCAACCTTACGGGCGTTGTCCAAGGTCGGGCGAACCCAGAGATCGAGATCTTTGGTATAGCGCGGCTGCGAGTAATGAATAGCGGCGTATCCGCCAACGATCATGTATTCAACGTCGTGCTCGCTGAACGCTTGTAACAGTTCTTTGAAGTCGGAGTTCATCAGGCTGCTTTCCTTTGATGTCGATCAGGTAGTCGCGCACGAGTTCCCAGGCGGCTTGTCGGCGTTTGGCCCCGCTCACTTTTTGCCATTCTTTGATCCCGTGAGTGCGTAGTTCGTCGTGGCTGGTGAACTTTTTGATGGTCCAGTGCGATCGGTCTGTCTTGGGAGCGGGCATGTTTGCTAACGGGAGTATGCGGTGGATCAGGTGATTTTGCAATGATCGCGTAAAAGGCTTCGCCTCACGCGATCGAGTGAGCACTTTCTTGAAAAAGCTCAGAGCCAATCGCTAACAGCTAACAGCTAATAGCCGGGGTGATCCCACCATACGGGAAGATTGACTCCTCCACCGGAGCTTGACGTTTAAGGCAGGGTTTTGAGAAAGGGGAGCAATCCGGTGGCGGTGACGTTCTCCGATAAAGGGTAGGGGTCGCCTTCGGGAATGAGGATGACGGCGCGGTCGGCTTTGAGGGTGGCCATGCTTTCGATGAGGCCGGGTGTGACCTTGGGCGAGAGGGTGCGTTTGATCTCGATGGCGAGGATGGTTTTGTCGGGCATTTCGAGGACGAGATCGACCTCGGCGCCGGCGTGGGTGCGGTAGTGGCTGGCGGTGATGTTTTGAGGAAGTCCGGCCAGGATTTGCTCGATGCAGTAGCCCTCCCATGAGGCTCCGCAAAGAGGGTGGCCGAGGAGGTGCTCCAGCGTGGAGAGGCCGGCGAAGGAGTGCAGGATTCCGGTGTCCCGCCAATAAACTTTGGGGGACTTGACGAGACGTTTGCCGGCGTTGCGAGTCCAGGGTGGGAGGGATCGGACGAGGTAGAGGCCTTCCAGTAAATCGAGGTAGCGACGGGCAGTTTTTCCATCGATCCCGAGGGATCCGGCGAGCTTGCTGAGATTGATGGTGGCTCCCTGCTGGTGGGCGAGCATGGTGCAGAAGCGGCGGAGGACGACGGTCGTTGCGGTGATGCCCTCTTGCGGGAGGTAGCGCTCGATGTAGCTGGTGATGAAGTCCTCCCGCCATTGCCGCGAGGTTTCGGGATCCTCTGCCAGGTAGCTCTCGGGGTAGCCGCCGCGCTCCCAGTGAAGAGGGAGGTCTTGGGGGGGCTCGGGCAGTTCCAGAAGTTTCAGGGGACTGAGCTCCAGGTAGCTGAGGCGTCCGGCGAGGGTTTCGGAACTCTGTTGCAGGAGATCGGGCGAGGCGGAGCCGAGGAGAAGAAACTGTCCGGTCTTTTCTCCGTTGCGCCGTCGTTCGTCGATGAGGCTTCGCAGGACAGGAAAGAGGTCGGGGACGCGTTGGACTTCGTCGAGAATGACGAGTTGATCGGAAAATCGGGAAAGGTAGAGCTCGGGGTCTGCCAGCTTTGCGAGATCGGACGGGCGTTCGAGATCGAGATAGTGGGAGGGTTTTCCGAGGTCCAACTCCCTCGCCAAGGTGGTTTTTCCGACCTGTCTCGAGCCCAGCAAGGCGACCGCCGGGGATTGGCGAAGTCGTTTGAGCAAGATGGGGGTGAGTTGACGGGGAATCATTCGACCTTGAAATTACGGAATTGATTCCGATATTTCAAGGTCCAAATGGTTGGGCGGGGGGGAGATTTGAAATGTGAGCACGAAAGTTGAGATCTGAAAGCTGGAGGCTTGGTTGAGTCGCGTAAAAGGCTTTTCCTCACGCGACTGGGGACTTGGGTTCTGCAAACAGACTGAAGTCTATTCTCCGTAGGCTTGGTTCTGAATATTGCCGATGGCGAAGAGGACGGCTATTTGGAGGTGGTTGCCTGGAACAAGGGAACCAGGACAACGGTGCCGATTGCGATAAGGATCAGGCCCTGCGGGTGGTCGCCGTAGAGGGTCAATCCGGTTCCCAGGAGGACGGCAATAATGGCCGCGCTGCCAAAAAAGACTTTGATCAAATCACTGCCGACGGAGGGCTCGTTGGGGTCACGATCCTTGGTGCGGAAACGATCCCAGCCCTTGCCCGGAGGTGAGGTTTTATCGGCAAAGTTTGCGAGCGTTTCCTGCGACTCGGGTGCTGTTAGAAAGGTGACAATGAGCCATACTGCGGTCGTCAGGATGACGGGGCCGACGTAGGCCCAGGGTCCCATCGCGACGGCCCAGCCGAAGGGGTCGGCGAAGGAAATGTCGCCTTTGCCTGTGAAGAGGTAGGCCGAAATGACGGCGGCCACGGTGGCGGAAATTTCGCTCCAGGCATTCACGCGCCACCAGATCCAGCGGAGGAGATAGACGAGACCGGTGCCTGCGCCGATCATGAGGATGATGTTGAACATCTGCGCGGCATTCGTGAGCGTGAGTGCGACCAGAGAGCCGAGAATAAGAACGAGGGCGCTGGTGAGGCGACCCACCATCACTTGCTTGCGATCGGAAGCATGGGGTTCAAAAAAGCGCTTCCAAAAATCCTCCGTCAAATAGGACGAAGCCAGGTTCACCTGGGTGGAGAGGGTCGAAATATATGCAGCGATTAAAGAGGCAAGGACCACTCCTTTGAGGCCGACCGGGAGCTGTGCGACCATGGCCGGGTAAGCGGCATCGTGCCCTAATTTATCGGCGGCGAGATGAGGGAAGGCGGTGCTGATGGATTCCAGGGTTGGGAAGACCACGATGGAAGCGAGGGCGACCAGAATCCAAGGCCAGGGGCGCAGGGCGTAGTGGGCGACGTTGAAAAAGAGACTGGCCTTGGTCGCGTGCTTTTCATCCTTCGCCGCAAAGATGCGCTGGGCAATGTATCCGCCGCCGCCGGGTTCGGCCCCGGGGTAGTAAGCGGTCCACCATTGCAGGGCGATGGGGATGATGAAGAGGGCGATCCAGGTTTCCTTCGTGGAAGGAAAGAGGCTCATCTTGGCCTGCACTGCTTCGTTCGCGAACAAGCCTTCCAGACCGCCTACTTGCTCCATATTTAAAATGTAATAAGTGGCGGCGACCGACCCGATCATGGCGAGGGCGAATTGGAAGAAGTCCACTAACAGAACGGATCGCAAGCCACCCGCGACGCTGTAAAGCATGGTCGCACCGGCTCCGATTATGATGGTCTGCATCGGGGAAATTCCGATGAGGATGCCCATAATCTTGATGGCGGCCAGAGACACGATGGCGATGATGAAGACGTTGAAAAACAGGCCCAGATAGAGCGCACGAAATCCTCTGAGAATGCGTCCGCCTGCACCCGAATACCGGAGTTCATAAAATTCAACATCGGTCATGACGCCGGATCGGCGCCAGCGGCGGGCAAAGACGAAAGTCGTCAGGAGGCCCGAAAAGACGAGGGACCACCAGAGCCAGTTTTTTGAGACGCCTTCCGTCCGCACCCAGTCCGTGATGAGGGTGGGGGTGTCGGCGGCGAAAGTGGTGGCGACCATGGAGACGCCCAAGAGCCACCAGGGCATGGAGCGCCCGGCGAGGAAGAAGCTCTCCGCGGTTCCCTGGTTTTTCTTGGTGGCCCACCAACCAATCCCCAGACTGATTGCCAACGATGCCGCAATCACTACCCAGTCGAACGTTTCAATCATTGCGCTCTCGTTAACAGTTTTTGTCTCAAAGGTCCAAAACTACTTAAGCCCTCTACTTTTCAAAAACCATGACTTCGCACAAGCGTGAGAAGCTGGGGAAGGTGAGGTCCTGGCATCCGTGGGTTTGGCTGCGGAGGTAGCGGGCTTTTCGGGAGTCGATCTTGATGGTCACGCTCTTCTTCTCGCCACGGGTTTCCTTTTCGGTGTTACCGATGGTGGTGATTCCAGTGAATGAGGAATCGAGGGTGGCGAAGTCGGTGGGCTACTCGCCGTTCTTTCATGGGCCGGTGTATGATCCCTTCCCGCGTCGCTATGGCTACGGCGCAGGCTATGGCCGTTGCCATTATTAGGGCGGTTTGAGTCGAAGAACTTAGGCCTTCGTTTTTCGGCCACCAGTCGTCAGGCTGGGGCACTGATGAAATGGCTCTTCGTGTCGATCCTTGTTTTTCTGGCGATTGATCTCCTGATCTTTGTCCTGCTCTACAATCGTCTGGTGCGTCGCCGGAACAAAGTCCGCGAGGGCTGGAGCGGGATTGAGGTGCAGTTGAAGCGGCGGCACGATTTGATTCCGTCGTTGGTGAATGTGGTGAAAGGGTATGCGTCCCACGAGCGGACGGTGTTGGAGGAAGTCACGGCGGAGCGGGCGGCGGCGGTGAGTGCGAGCGGAGCGGTGGCGGCCAAGGCGGCAGAGGAAAAACTGGCCGGGGGGATGGGGCGCTTGTGGGCTCTGGTCGAGGGGTATCCGGATTTGAAGGCGGACAAAAACTACCGGGATCTCATGGGCGAATTGGTGAAGACCGAGGACGAGCTGCAATACGCCCGGCGGTATTATAACGGGGCAACGCGGGACTTGAACAATGCGGTGGAAAGTTTTCCTTCGAACGTGGTGGCGTCCATTTTTAAGTTTCAAAAAGGCGTTTTCTTCGAGGTGAGCTCGGAAGCGGAACGCATGGCCCCAAGATTTTCATGAAGGTATTATTGATTCTATTGACGTTGGTCGGGCTTTGTCCGGGAAGTGAGTCCATTTTGTCGTTTCGAAGTGACATCAAGGTCAACGTGGACGGTTGGATGAATGTCACCGAGACGATTCGGGTGATGGCCGAAGGCGATCAAATCAGGAAGGGGATCTATCGGGACTTTCCGCAATCCTACAAATTGAAATGGGGCTTTAAGCAGGTCAGGCCGTTTGAGGTTCTGGCGGTGAGGCGGAATGGCAAGGCCGAGGAATTTAAGATCATGAGAATGCGGCACGGAACGCGTGTCCGGATTGGGTCGGCTAACTTTTCGCTCCCGCGAGGGGTGGAGCAAGAGTATGAGATTCAGTATCGCACGAATCACCAGTTGATCACTGATGACGGGGGAGCGGACGAACTTTATTGGAATGTCACGGGGAATGAATGGGGGTTTCCGATCTCCAGGATTGAGGCGAAGGTTGAGCTGCCGGAGGGGATTGTGGTCGAGCGGGCTTTCGCGTGGACCGGAAGCTTGGGCGAGCAGGGACAGGATTCGGAAAGTGAGATGAAGGGGAATCAGGCCTTTTCCAAAAGCACGAGAATGATGGCCCAGGGTGAGGGGATGACGATGATCGTGAGGTGGCCCACGGGATCGCTTGCGCCCGAGGCGTATGAGGAGCGGGGATTGTTTCGGGACAATGTCTTGTTGATTCTCGGAATGGTGGCGGTGGTAATTGGCTTGATCGTCTATCTCGTCATGTGGTTCATGGTGGGAGTGGACCCACCGAAGGGGGTGATCATTCCGTGTTGGGAGCCCCCGGTGGGATTTACGCCGGGAGGGATGAGGTATCTCCGGAACATGTCCTTTGATGACAAGTGTTTCACGGCAGGGATTCTCGGGCTGGCAGCGGAGGGGAAGCTGGAGGTGCAGGGAAAGGAAGGGGCCTATTCGCTGAAGCGGCAGAGCGAGGTGGTGCCGGGTGAACCAGTGGCGGCGGTCTTGATGAGCAAGCTCTTTCGCTCGGTATCGCAGGTGGATCTCGATGGCTCGGACCATGAGAAGGTCTCTCTGGCCCAGGAACTCTACGCCCAGGCTTTAGCCAAGCGGGTGGATGAGAGTTACTTTCTCGCGAATCTTAAGTCCTGGCTTCCGGGGCTCGGATTGGGCTTGCTGGGGATTCTGTTCATGCTGCTGGCCTCGTTTCAAGGGATGCCGACGGTTCTCAGCTTTCTCTTTTTATTGGTGGTCGTGTTCATGACTCTTTCGACGATGTCGAGCCTGCTGCAATCGGTGCGCTCGAGAGGGTGGAAGGGGCTGAAGGCCTGTTTCCCGGGAGCGGGAATTGCCTTGGGATTCTGGATCCTCTCGGCATTCCTGTTCTTCTTTAATGCCGGAGCGTGGGCCGGAATTTCGTATTTGAGCGTCTATTTTTCCGCCTTTCTTTTCCGACATCTCATTAAGCAGCCGACGTATAAGGGGCGGCAGGTTCTGGATGAGATCGAGGGGTTTCGGGAGTATCTCCGGGTGGCCGAGGAGGACCGCTTGAATCTGGAAAACCCTCCGGAGAAAACGCCGGAACTCTTTGACCGTTTCCTGCCGTACGCGATGGCGCTCGATGTCGAGCAGGAGTGGAGCGAGAAATTTGTCGAGGTCTTGAAGGCGGCAGCCCGGGGATCCAAGGAGGGCGGAGTAGCCTCTGATTATGTTCCGAGCTATATCTCGGGGAGTTTCCAGACAGGGACGAATTCGTTCTCGGCAGCGACGATGACGGGCGCTTTGACTTCGGCGCTCACCGTGGCGGCGGTCGCTCCTGCGGCGACAGGTTCCTCCGGCGGATCCAGCGGTGGTGGATTTTCTGGAGGCGGTGGTTTCTCCGGCGGTGGCGGTGGTGGTGGCGGCGGTGGTGGTTGGTAAGACCGGGCGCTTTTTAGATGTCACAGTTTCGGATATTTCGATACCTTGGGAATCATGAAATTTGGGATGATACTTTGGATCTTGATGGTCGCCTGCAGTGAGGCGCGGGTGATCGTGATCTCTGTGGATGGACTCCGACCTGATGCGATCACGAAACTCGGACCGGAGTTGGTGCCAAACTTTTATCGTTTAAGAGAAGAGGGCGCGTTTACGGACAATGC
>CAWUTG010000080.1:0-47229 GCA_963925135.1 uncultured Verrucomicrobiales bacterium
CTCAACGAACCGGCCAGCTTTGAGCCCGAGTGGATTTGGTAGAGCGACTGCACTCCGATCTCCTTGTTCATCGCCGCAAGATCCTTGAGCTTCGCAGTGTGCTCACGCATCTGTGCCAGCGGGCTCTTCTTAAGATCGTAACGATAGTAATCCATGCGGTATCGCGTGATTCCATTGGCTTTCAGGGTCCGCAGAAACTTTTCGTTCTCCGCATTCACATCCAGGACGCTGGTCGCCGCGATCAAAGCCTTCTGCCCGTTTTTTGCCAGCGAAGCCACCATCCTGGGCACCTCGGTTTCGGCATCCTTGGGTTCAATGTGGCCGCCTTTTCGAATGGTGGCCTCAATTCCCTGAAGCCCCATTTTCGCGAGGTGTTCACCAATGACATCGTAGCTTAGATTCTGAATGGCCTTCTCGAAAACAAGGACGGGATAGTTCCCCTTTGCTTCCGCACCGCTGGCCATTCCGATACCCGCTGCGGCGAGCCCCGATTGACTTAAAAATAAACGTCGATTCATACTTTCCCACATCAAGAACCGCCCCGCCCCCCGTGACAATCCGAAATCCGCCTCAGCTCCACTCTTTCGCTTCTGCCTCAGGCAATGCGTGATACCCTGCCACCAATGAAATGGTTCATCGTTATCACTCCGATCTTTGGGCTCTGTTTTTGTTTTTTGATCTCGATCAAACCTGCTAATTCACAAACCGCCCCCATGGCCACGACCTCAGCGGGTGTCGTTTTCGACCAACATTGGCGCAACAAGCCAGAGGGGAAAATGACGATCGCCGAAATGGCAACATGGGCCCGGCGACTGAACGACGAGGAACTTTGGCAGGAACTCGAGAAAAGCACCGGAGAATGGCTCGACCTCAATGGAGCCAAAAAATGGAACGAGCCACCCAGGCTATCCGTCATCTTGGCCCGCGAATTTGACCGACAAAATAGCGAAGCAGGAGTTAGAAAAATAGTGGCCTCAACCCGAAGACTCCACCCGAAATCAGGGAAAGGATTTTCAATTGGCTCGGGGTCTATCACCAGAACTCCCTGCGCCACTTCAAAACTCTCCCCCCGGAGATTCAAGATGGAATGATCCTCACCTCGGCAGAAGTGACCTCAAAATTGAGACAGGGCCCGACCGATGGGAAAGAAGGCGGATTCCTACCCGACTGGGACGGCTATCACGAGACCTTCATCAAGATCATCAACGAGACCGATCTTGATTCAGCGGTAAAAGCCCCTTACCTGGAAACGATCCAAAAAAAACCGGGAACGCGCTAACGAATAAGCCTTCGATCGCAATTATCCAAAATCCGTCAAACAAAGAGAGTCGATTTCCCCGCTTTCCCTCCCGAAGTCCCTGAACTAGTCTCTCCCAACACATGAAATCTGTCTTCGCGATAGCCACCGCGCTCATTCTCCCTCTTTCCGCCAATCCAGTGGCCGGTGAGAGCTCCGACCTGAAACCCGACTCCAATGCCGTCTTCGGCTCCATGGATAATGGTTTCAACTACATCATCTACCCGAATGCCGAGCCTCCGGGGAAATTCTCCGTCCGCCTCCATATTGCCGCAGGCTCCCTCATGGAAGATGACGACCAACGCGGACTCGCCCACTTCCTGGAGCACATGGTTTTCAATGGCTCCAAGAACTTCACCCCTTCCGAGCTCATTCCTAAAATGCAGCGCCTCGGTATCGCCTTCGGAGCCCATGCCAACGCCTACACTTCATTCGATGAGACGGTTTACATGCTCGACCTCCCGAATCTCGATAAAGACACCGTCGACCTCACCTTCAATGTCATGCGCGACTTCGCTGACGGCGCCCTTCTTTCCATCGAAGAAATCGACAAAGAGCGCGGCGTCATCATTTCCGAAAAAACCTCTCGCGACTCCGTAGGCTACCGCATGATGCTGAAGCAATTTGAGTATCTCCTGCCCGGATCACGTCTCATGCAACGGGTCCCCATTGGGACCGAGGACATCATCAAGACCGCTCCGCGCGAACGCTTCGTCGACTTCTACGATCGCTTCTACACTCCCGAGCGCATGACCTTCGTGATCACCGGCGATATTGATGCCAAGGAAATGGAAACGCGCGTGCGCGAAACTTTCATCTCGCTCAAGAACCCTGAGAACCCCGGTAAAACTCCGGCTTCAGATATCCCACCGACCGGTCACGGCCTTCGCTTTGAAGTCTTCACCGACAAGGAAGTGGCGTCCCCTGACATCTCACTCTACTCCATCCAAAAATACACTCCCGAGACTGACACCAGCGCGAAACGCGCTTCCCGTTTCCCACTCGCTCTTGCCAACACCATCCTGAACCGTCGCTTCGAAGTCCTCTCCAAAGAAGAAGGCACGCCCATCCTCGGTGGCGGAGCCGGCCGCACCGTTCTCTTCAACCAAATCGAGCAAGGCGGACTCGAGGTCACTCCGGCCGAAGGCAAATGGAAAGAGGCCGTTCCCGTTCTGGAACAGGAACTCCGACGCGTCGTTTCCTTTGGCTTCACCGAAGCCGAACTCGAAGAGGCCAAGGCCCGCTTCCTCAATATGGCCGAACAAGCCGTGAAGAGAAAAGACACCCGCCGCTCCGACGGCATCGCCATGGGCCTCATCAATGCCATTGGTCAAAAAAATGTCTTCACCACTCCTGATGACGAACTTGCCCTCGCCCAGGCTGCTCTCGAAAAGCTTACCACTGAAGATTGCCACAAGGCCTTCAATGAGTTCTGGGACACCCAGGATCTCTCCCTCGTCCTCACCACTCGTGAAGCCCCGGAAGGAACGGCCAAAGAGCTCGAAAAAATCTTTCTCGAAAGCGCCAACACCGAGCTCAAAGCTCCCGAGCAACAAGAACTCGCCGCCTTCGGATACACGGACTTCGGGGCAGCCGGAACCGTCACCAAAACTACCCAGGTCGATGACCTTGGCGCGACTCAACTCGTTCTCTCGAATAATGTCCGGGTCAACTACAAGCAGACTGACTTCCAAAAAAACTCCATCGGCATCACCGCCGTCTTTGGAAGCGGCCAGCTGAGCCAGCCTGCCGACACTGCAGGCCTCGACCGCTTTGCCTCGGCCATCTTTGGAAGTGGTGGACTGGGCAAGCATTCCGCCGATGAACTCGAGCGCATCCTTGCCGGACGCAACGTCGGAGTGGGCTTCGGCGTCGGTGATGAAAACTTCAACCTCTCCGGCGGCACCACCCCGGACGACCTTGAGCTCCAACTCCAACTCATGTGCGCCTACCTCACCGATCCCGGCTTCCGCCCAGAAGGTGAGCGCATGTTTAAGATGGCCATCCCCATGCTCTACAAGCAACTCAAGCATTCCATGCAGGGTGCCATGGTGAAAATGGGCAGCGAATTGCACGGCGGAGACTTCCGCTTCGAATTCCCACCCCAGGAAAAAGCCCTCTCCTACAATGCCGATCAGGTGAAAGCTTGGATCATGCCTGCCTTCAAATCAGACCCACTCGAGCTCACCCTCGTGGGTGATCTCAACGCGGAGGTCGCGTTGCCGCTGATTCTTAAAACCTTTGGAGCCCTCCCCGCCCGTGAGACCTCGTCTCCCGACTTTGCGGAGCGTCGCAAGATCAATTTTCCCGACCGACCCGGAGCTAAGAGAATTCCCTTCGACTCCAAGATCCCGAACGCCGCAGCAGTTGCGATCTGGAAGATTCCCGCAACCGGAAAAGACGTCAAAACAACCCGCCGCTTTAATATCCTGAGCGCCATCCTCAGCGACCGCATGCGGGAGGAAATTCGCGAAAAGCTGGGTGGATCCTACAGCCCGCGCGCCGGAGCTTCGCCGAGCGAGGCCCTCGACGTCGGCTTCATGCAAGCCATCGCCCAGGTCAAACCTGCCGAGACCCAAAAATATGGTGAACTCATGATCGAGCTCGCTGACAAGATTTCTCAAGACGGAATCACCCAGGACGAACTCGAACGCTCCCTCAAGCCCATCCAATCCGGCCTCAAAGAGTCGCTCCGTGATAATGGCTACTGGCTCAGCACCGTCCTGGCTGAAAGCCAGAGCAAGCCCTACCGTCTCGATTGGGCACGCCAACGCGATGGCGACTACGGGAACGTCACTGTCGCTGAACTCAACAAGCTCGCCAAGGACTACTTCCACAAGAAGAATGCTCTTCTCTACGAGCTCGTTCCCGAAGCCAGCGCAGAACAGGAGTGACCCGAACGGACCCTGGACTACGGTCCGGGGCCGCTACCAAGCCCCCTCTTCCACCCACAAGATCGCCCGCGGATTCACCTCCCGGGCGTTTTCTTGCCGACAATTGGACAGGACAAGTGAAAGTCCTTCGTTATAGTCCCCGCAGATGATCCGCTGGTTTGCTCAAAACGATATCGCCGCCAACATCCTTTTTATCGGGATTATTTTGGGAGGTGTCTACGTGGCCTTCAACAAGATTCCGCTGGAGGTCCAACCCTCCTTCGACTTCGGTGAAGTAGAAATCAACATGCAATACCGGGGCGGAAACCCCCAGGATATTGAAGAACACATCATTATCCCTATTGAGCGGGCCCTCAAAGATCTACCCGGCGTCAAACTACTCGATTCAAATGCCCGCAGCGGCTCTGCCAATATCGATGTCGAAGCCGAGGAGGGCGTGGACCTCCGCGAACTGCGCGACGAAGTAGAAGCCCGCATCGATACCATCAACACCTTCCCGGGAGAAACCGAACGGCCTCGCATCAGTATTCCCAACATGGGAAACCATTTCGAGGTTCTCACCATCGCGATCACCGGAGAACTGAATGAAGTCGAACTCTATCAGACCGCACGTAGACTGGAGAATGAGCTCCTTGACCTTCCCGAAATCTCCCATACTAACCTTCGGGGAAACCGGCCTCTCGAGATCAGCATCGAAGCCGACGACAAGAAGCTGGCCGACTTCGGGCTCACCTTTCAAGACCTCGTCGATGCCATCCGCCGCTCTTCCCTTGCGCTCTCAGCCGGTGCCATTCGCACTCCTGCCGGTGCCATTATGATTCGCACGGACGGACAAGCCTACACCCATGACGACTATGCTAAAATCGTGGTCACCGCTGCCGATGGCGCCCAGTTGAGCCTCGGTGAACTTGCCGAAATCAACGATGGCTTCGAAGACGCCGAGACCATTACCCGCTTCAATGGTCAACCCTCGATTATGATCGATATCCTTCGGTCGGGTGACGAAAACGCGATCGCCATCTCCGATGCCGCCAAAAACTACATCGAAAACACACAGCATCTCTTACCCGAGGGCGTGAACCTCTTCATCTGGGATGATGAATCCATCCGTATCCGAGGGCGCCTCTCAACCCTCGCAAATTCACTCATATTGGGTGCAATCCTGGTTCTCGTCGTGCTCGGACTCTTTCTCCGCCCCATGCTCGCGTTTTGGGTGGTTCTTGGCATCCCTATCAGTTTTGCCGGGGGCGTTCTCATGATGCCTTTCTTCGGCATCACCGCAAACACCATGAGCATCTTTGGCTTCATTCTTGTGCTCGGAATTGTGGTCGATGACGCCATCGTCACCGGGGAAAATATCTATACCCGGCTCCGGGAAGATCTTACTCCGCTCGACGCCGCCGTCCTTGGAACCAAAGAAGTTGCCACCCCGGTCACCTTCGGAGCCATCACCACTATTGTGGCGTTTATCCCCCTCTCCTTCTTTCCTGGATTTTGGGGAAACTGGACCAATCAAATTCCGCCCGTCGTCGCTGCGGTCCTCATTTTCTCGCTGATTGAGTCCAAGCTCATCCTCCCATCCCACCTCAAACATCTTTCTACCAACCGCCGGAAAATGGGTGCTTTTGCCCGCTTTCAAAAACGAATTGCGGACGGACTGGAAACTTTTATCGAGAAATTCTACCAACCAGTCCTTCGATTTTCGGTCAACCACCGCTACGCAACCACCTGCCTCTTTTTTGCAATGGCAATGGCTGGCTGGGGCATCCACAAAAGTGGCAAAATGGGCTTCGTCTCCATGCCGAATATCGAACGCTACCGGATTTCGGCCTACCTCAGCATGGTGGACAACACCCCCTTCGCTGAAACCGACCAACACATGCAGCACATCGCCCAGTGTGCCCGCGATCTCAAAGCAGAACTCATCGACCCAGGAACCGGTGAATCACTGATCCGCGACATCATGAGCGCCACCGGAGTATCACGTCACGGAGGACCCGGAGATGCCGAGCAAGGCTTCACCTCCATCGAAATCATGCCCCCCAGCGAGCGAAGCGTGCCGGGCCCCACCAACACCGAAATCGCCGAACTTTGGCAGGCAAAGATTGGCAAGATACCGGGTGTCCGTGACCTTCGTGTTTCCGGAGAACAGGGTGGACGAAGCCAAGGCGACGAGGAGATCAATTCCATGAGTGTTGAGCTCCGCGGACCCGATACCGAATCCAAAAGGGCGATTGCCGACGAGTTGGAAATCATGTTCGAGTCTCAAAAAGAAATCGAAGGAGCCTACGCCGACAACCAACGACAACGTGAAGAATTCGCCATCAACCTAAAGCCCAGGGCCCTGGAACTGGGAATCACCCAACGGGATCTCGCCCAACAAATCCGACAGGCATTCTTCGGAGAAGAGGCTCAAAAACTCCAACGCGACGGTGAAGAAGTCCGCGTCATGGTCCGCCTGCCCAAAGATAAACGGGAATCCATGTTCACCTTTGAATCCCTCAATATTCAAGCCCCCAATGGCTCCATCATCCCCTTCAACAATATTGCGACAGCTTCACTCCAAGAGGCACCCGGATCGATTCGCCGACTCAACGGAGCGCAAGTCTCTTACGTCAACGCCCGACCCATCAACGATAAAATCGACATCCTCAAGCTCGCTGAAAAACTGGAACCCGAGATCGCCGAAATCGTCAGCAAGAATCCGGACGTCTCCTGGATCTGGAACGGTTACATCAAAGAAGACCGGGAAACCGGAAACCGCTTCGTCTGGCTTTTTGGCACCCTCATTCTCACCCTCTACGCTCTCCTCGCCATCCCGTTCAAGTCGATGACACAGCCCTTGATCGTTCTCCTTGCAGTCCCCTTCGGCGCGATTGGAGCCTACGTCGGCCACCTCATGCTCGGGATCACCCCCTCCTGGCTCTCGGTCTTTGGCATCATGGCCCTCGCCGGAGTCGTCGTAAATGACTCCCTCGTTCTCGTCGATTTCATCAACAATAAGAGGCTGGATGGCACGGATCTCAAAAAGGCGGTCATCCTCTCGGGAGTAAAACGCTTCCGGCCCATCTTTCTCACCTCAATCACAACCTTTGCCGGCCTCATTCCCCTCATGTTCGATCGCGCCATTCACGCGCAATTTCTGAAGCCCATGGCTGTTTCACTCGGATTTGGTATCATCTTCGCTACCGTCATCACCCTCTTCCTCATCCCGGCGACCTACCTCATCATGGAGGATATCAAATCCCTCTTCGGCAAAGGCTGGAATTGGTACTCCAAACCATTCCGTGAATCTGAACCCAACGAATAGTCGGGATCGAAAGAAAGTTAAGGAAAGTTGAATAAAACGCTCGCAGCTCTACCCCCGTCTTGTTATAGGAAAGGCCCTGTTTCACCCGCAGCCTATTCCCATGTCAGCCATCGCCGAGCGTAAACAAAACATCAAAGTCAACGAAACCCAGCTGGAAATCCCTGCCGAGGGCCCAGCATTCACCGAGGATTTCGAAGGCAAACTTGCGGAGGCCCAGTCCCAACTGGAACTCCTGCAATCCCAGCGACGCGAACTCGAACGGCAGAAACTGGCGCTCGAAGACCTCAACCACCGCAAGCAGGAATTCCTCAACGGCCAGCTTGATCTCTCCGAGCGTTATGCCACCGCCATCACATCTTTAGAGCGCGAACTTTATCTCTCCAAACAGGAGATCGACGACCTCGAGCAGACCCGCAAATCCTTCATCAATCATCTTCATCGGATCGAAGCCCTCAACCCCGAGGCCTGGCCCAAGAATTCACTCAATACAGAGCTCCAAAAAGCCCTCGTCACTCTCGACAAAGCGGAAGACGAATACGAACAAGCCGTCTCTTACTTTACCGGCACCCGAAAAAGCAGCGTCTTTGGAGGCCCCACCGCCTCAAGCCGCAGCCACTTTGGTGGAGGTGATTTCCACACCACGCTCCGTAACGGACTCGCCTTTAACCTTCCCGTGATCATCCTGGGCTCCTTCGCCCTGCTCGCCTATTTCCTCAAGTAATCACCCTGTTTGATGATGTTTTTTCGCAAACTGAAATTCGGATCTGCCGAACCACCCGCCGACGAGTTGAATCAACTCGATTCGGAAATCGCGAAGTTTGAATCCTTGATCGAAAGCGCCCCGCAAAAACTCCGCGAGCAGCGCGAGCGCGAGCGCACCAGCATGCCTGCTCCCGACGACTTTGCCGACCGCCGGCGTGAACGACGTTTCTACGCCGAGCTCAGCAAGGGCCAGGTGAAAAACGAAAGACGCTACCGCACCCGCAACACCGTCCTCTTCGTCCTCCTCGCCTCCGCTACCGTTTCGGTTTGCTGGTGGATCTACAGCGAACTCCTCCGCAACGGAGTCATAAACTAAGGCCAACGAAAACCCCACCTAACACATCGTTAAGTGGGGCTAAGATTTAGGAAGCTGAGAAAAAACGGTGTCTATTCCGAGACTCTAAAGAACAGGCGGGATGCTCCCGGTGAGGGATTGGCAAAAGGGCCAAAAGTAGTCACAGCCCCACCTGACGGGACATTGCTGCTCACCTCACCGATGAAATCAGCGAGGTCTCCCGACCAATTAATTTTGTAGTTGCGACCGGATCTTGATGCAAACGTAAGGCTAATAGTGTCATTCACTTTGTTGTAAATAACGTCAGTAATTTCAAGAGAACCGAATCCGAGGGCGGCCTCCGGACCAGCAGCGAAACTTCCGGCGGCGGCGAGATCATTCATGGCCCCGTCGTAAATGCGGAATTCATTGAGCTCGCCATTGAGATATCCGTCACCAGTAAAATTGGAACGACCGAGCCAATTGTTGACATCGTTAATGCTCCGCGGAGTGAATGATGTGAAACGTGTTCCCTCTCGAACACCGTCCCGATAGAAGGTCGTTTGCCCCCCACCGTTTCCATTGGACGTCCAAACACCCACAACGTGGTATTCCTGGTCAAGCAATCCCAACAAGTTGGCATCAACAGCTTCTTCGATTCCACTCACAGCTCCGGCTCCCCCTCCGGGAGCAAGCGGATCATTATTCCTAATGGAATATCGCTGGGCGCTCAGATCCTCCCCCCTGCTGGCGGCGAACATAAAGTAGTCCTGACCTTCGGTAGCACCAGTGCCACCGGTCAAAACTTCACCACCTACGGTAGAACCAAAGTCCCAGACCCGCCCCCAGTTGTTGACGGATTTCACGGTATACCATGCCTCGAATGTCAGGTGATCAAGCGAGGAGATGAGTCCATTGGGAAGATCCACGTATGCCGCATCAGCGGTTGCGCCATCTCCTCCGGGCAGTTCCAAAGCAGTCCCGGTCCAAATTCCACCTGCTCCTACGATCACCCCATCCGCACTACCGATGGAATCGGTCACAGTCGTTCCGGCATCGGCATTTCCAGCATTGCTGTCGAAGGTATAACGATGGAGTAAGCTGGGCGTCGTGGCATCAGCCAAGAGCGGATTCAGTCCACCGGCCACTTCAGGACCGTCATTGATTCCATCGTCGTCGGTATCGGCGTCCAACGGCAAGGTATTGAACGTGTGCAGTTCAGCACCATCCGAGAGTCCGTCCAGATCGGTGTCAGCGATGAGTGGATTTGTCAGATGCGTGTTCACTTCACTTCCGTCCGTTAGCCCGTCATCGTCCGAGTCATCATCATCGGGAGCAGTTCCTTGGAGATACTCCTCAAGGTTTGTCAGGCCATCGTTGTCAAAGTCCAGGGCCGCATCGTTCGGATCATTGGGATTCAAAAACTGATAGCTTTCTTCATACGCCGTAGGAATCATGTCATTGTCGGCATCCTCCTTAAAATTAACCGGAGCGTCCGGTCCGGAATCCCGGGAAATGCTCACCTGGCTTCCAGACAAGGCCTCTTCGTAAATGCGAAACTCCTCGAAGGTCCCATCAAGGTTGGCATCGCCGAGCCAAGTCGAACGACCCAGCCAATTGTTGACATCATTGAGATCGGCAAGATTGGAATTCACCACCAAATTCGTAGTCTGGCGGATGCCATCCCGCCAATAATTCACCTCACTTGTGCCCGCACCGGTATCTTTCCAGGTCACCGCAAAGTGAATCTGTTCACCGAAAACTGTCGGCACACTGGTATCGGAACTGAACGTTCCTCCACCCGCAGGGTCTTCACTTCGAACCTCGACCCGTTGATCGTTGTAGTTGGCCCCTCTGGCGGCCGAGAGAAAAAAGTAATCGAGTCCCGCAGTGCCTCCACCATTGGTATTACCTGGCCCGGTGACTTCGCCACCAACACCCCCGGGCTCCGTGCTCCCGAAGTCAAAAATTCGCCCCCAGTTTCCCGCATTGCTACTAATTGTCACCCAGCCCTCAAAGGTCACCGCTGTTTGAGATGAGACCAGCCCGTTTGGCAGATCACCATAAGCAGCCGAGTCCGAGCTTCCACCCGGGAGATCGAGTCCGGTGCCCGTAAAAACGGCGCCTGCTCCCTGCACCACGCCATCGGCTCCGCTCACCGAATCCGTAAGGCTTGCTCCGGAAGCATCTCCGGCAGGATTATCAAAACTGAATCGATGAATCAGCTGCCCATGCAGTGGAGAAAAGGCCGGTAGCGCGAGAAGAGCGACCGCACCAAGTGACGATTGGAATCGGAATTTCATAATAGAGAGGTTTGTCGTTTTAGAAGTGTTCATTTGCGCTCCAAAAGAAGTCAATTCCCCTTGGACTATGTTAGTTATTCTATTCTCTACTTCGATTAAGAAATAGGTCTCACGCGACATTATTGTGTATAAAAACGCCAATCAACGCGCCCACTTTTCACTCAAAACTAATCCCGCTCAAGAATCTCACACGCTCAAGAAACTAACAATAACACCTTACAACCCTCATTAATAAAGGCTTAAAATAAAGGGCGTCTAATCTCAACCTCTGAAGCATCGGGCGAAATCACGTGCTCACTTGTGGATCTATCTGGCCATTGCACCAAAGCACGGGATTCTTGATCTGGACGAGGAAACGTCAATAATCCGGAAGACTGAGCGAGATAACTCCCCCCACTCACCAACTCCCGCACGACCCCATTAATTGTCACTTTTGCGCCAATCGCATTCGACTCCAAACTGACAGTTAGTGACTTCTCCTTACTTTGATTGAGGTAAGTCACAATTGGTCCATCGTTGATCCCGAACACAAGATCAGGGAGCCCATCGAGATTCAAATCAGTAAAGCTAAGACTCTGGGCATCGCTCGGAATTACGACCCCGCTCTCCGCTGCGGAAAGTAGTGTAAACTGACCGTTACCATCGTTTGTCATCACCAGACTCAATCCGCCATCCATCCGCCCGGTCTCCCGCTGCGGACTAAAAGAATTCTGCGCGAGCGCGGCATCGAGATCACCATCTCCATCAAGATCGACGAGCACTACTCCAAATGCCGGGGAGATCTGCGCAAATCGCGGTAGAGCCTGCCACGAAAAACCACCCTTGCCATCGTTGCTCAAAATCCCGCTCTCAAGAGTGTTAACTTCCAGCTTCAAAGCCTCATCCAGTCTCGAGTCAGAATAGAGTTCATTGAGCGCCGAGCTGGCGAAGTTATGAAAGGTCCCCACCTTCTCTTGAAGGAAAGGCATGGCACCCTTCGAGCAACTAAAACCTCTTCGGGGTAACAACTTCCCGTCCGCAATCTTAGCCTCAATTAAATTGGATTTTCCACTCCCGTCAACGTCGCCATAATAGACCAATGCCGGAGTCTCCTTTGAGACCTTGTATTTAGTGTTGAGCCCATAGTTGGTGACGAGGTAATCAACATCACCATCTCCGTCGAGGTCCCCTGCCGCGATTCCATTCCACCATCCCGATCGCTCCGCCAGACCGGCTTTTACGGTCTCGTCAACAAAGCGCCCTTTTTCATTTCTAAGAAAACGAACCGGGCCCCATTCTGTTGCAATCAAAAGATCGATCCAGCCATCGTTGTTCCCGTCGGAAAAAACCGCGCTGGTCACCATCCCAAGTTCTGGCAATGGCAACTCGCGAAACTTCCCACCGGTATTGAGTAAAAGTTGGCTTCGTGGCGACTCGGGATACTGACCCGGCATCTGCCTACCTCCCACAAAGAGATCCAAGTCCCCGTCTTGATCAATATCAGCGGCGGCCACCGCTCCGGAACTCATGGCATTTCCAGGTAAAGAATCCTCCGGAGCCAATGTGAACGAGCCCTTGCCATCATTCATCCACAAATCATCGCGATACGAAGAATCCCCGGGAGGCGCCTCCGAACTTCCATGAGCCACGTAGAGGTCGAGGTCGCCATCGTTGTCGAAATCAAAAAACAAAGCCCCAAGACTCTCTGAATCTGCCGAAGATTCAAACGCCGTCGACGAATACAAAGAAAAATCGCCCTCTCCGGAATTAAGAAAAAGTTGGCTGGAAGAACCGCGCGCACCCCCGAGGAAAAAGTCATCATCACCATCGCCATCGATATCTCCCCAGGCCATGCCAGGTCCCAGTTGAGATTGCTTGTTTGGCAAAAGAGGTTGGAGTCTAAAATCATCAAATTGGACCTCTTCGTGTTTCGCCAAAGCCAGTGATTCCGAGCGCACAAACAGAGGTTGTGCTTTAGGATCCACAGGTGGCGCAGGCTGCCCGATGGGTTCGGAAATCGTATAAGCATGATCCGCTTCAAGATTCTCAAAAAACTGACGGGCTCCTCCTGGCCAGATTACCTCCAGGCGATCAATCTGATCATCCCCACCAAGACCAAAAAGCGCCGTCGTTTCACTGGCCGAAAGCCAGCCTCTCGCTGAGCTCACGTTACGGGTTTGGATACCCGAACCAGTCATCACATGAATGGTCGCACCCAGCCCTCTCCGGTTGCTGGCAGTCCCCACCAGATTCACCGCGATACGATGATGCCCGGCTCCGTTATTCCGATACACACTCAGAGGAACATCCGCATTACTAACAACAAGGTCAGGATCGCCATCTCCATCAAAGTCAGCCGTGGCCGAGCCAAAACTCACCCCGTTCCGCTGGAGCCCCCAATCTTCTCCACTCGATTCAAATTTTAGATCACCAAGATTTCGGAATGCCAAGTTATCTTCCTTGCGCATCGGTTTCTCGAGCCAAAATTTGGCATAATCCGGAGTGCCGGGCTTCAGATTCCGATCAACGTAAGTCGAAAAATCTGAGTTCATATTATCCCTCATAACCCCGTTGGTGACAAAGAGATCGCAAAGTCCATCTTGATCAAAATCCTCAAGCCGTGGTGACCACGTCCAATCCGTGCTGGAAAGCCCGGCAAGAAACGACGCCTCGTGAAATCGCCCCGCTCCTGAGTTCACGTAAAGCGCATTCCGCATATATTGCCGGGGCTTCGCCCAATCAAGAAACCACCCGCTATCGTCCATGTTTCCCATCATGACCTTTTCGCGATAATGCGAAGTCGCAGACATATCAGCGGCAAAGAGATCAAGGAGACCATCGTTGTTTAGATCCCCCACATCGGCACCCATCGAAAACCATGGCGTATGAGGAATAGTTTCCTCAATGACATTTTCAAACGTCCCGTCTCCCCGGTTGCGATAGAGGATATCGGGTCCGGTGTAATCATTGGAAACGTAAAGATCCGCATCCCCATCGCCATCGTAATCGAACCAGATAGCAGATAATGAAAAATAAGCTCCCTCGATTCCAGCGGACTTCGAGACATCGACAAATTTCCCTCCGTCATTTCGAAAGAGGTGGTCAAACTGGGCCGACTCAACCTTGCGCACCTTGTCTCCCGGCAAATACAAGATTTCCCAAAACTCGCGCAACTCGGGGAGCACCACCGGCACCTCGACGCCATCGCTTTCGCGGGAGACGAATTTGACCCGAAATTTCGTCCCTTCTGAAGGGGCCACTGCCGTGGTTGCCAGATAGCCATCGAGGTCACCATCATTATCGATGTCCGCGAAACTCATCATCATACTGCCCCCTTTAAAATCGAGTCCGACTGCGCCGGCATGGTCCAAAAAATGACCGGAGCCATCGTTCAAATAGAGTTTGTTGGCGCACAAATATCCGCAGGCGTAGAGATCCAAATCACCATCGTTGTCGATATCAACAAAGCTGGCTCCCGTTCCCCAAAACTTCTCATCCGTCACTCCCGCAATCTCAGTGACGTCTTCAAATCGGAAGTCTCCGCAATTTCGATAGAGTCGGCTCCCTCCGCTGGGACTCGTGATGTAGAGATCCGGGAGCCCGTCGCCATCATAATCGCCGGTGCAAACCCCTCCGACCGGATTCAGAAAAAGAAACTCCTTCAGATGGCTGGCGGGATCATCCCAATGAAGACCAAAGTCGATTCCGGTATCACGAGGATCAAGCAACTCAAAAAGATGGCCATCCTCTTCCCGGGCTTCACGCATCGGCAGGGCGCGCGAGGTCATTGATCCGTCTCCCGATCTAGGTTGGGATTCAACAGAATCGGTTGGCCCGACGTCCTGTGAATCACACGACGAAAGAACCAGTGCGGCGAATGCAACGACAGATCTTTGCTGAAAAACCCCGAAAATCATTGAAGCTCATTCCTGATCAAGAATAGCAGTCAAAGCCAGCGGAAAGACTCTGGCCAGTAAAAAGAACCTCAGAAATGACGGAAATCGACACAATCATGTCGCTTTAGAACTAGCGACTTTGAAGCACGCCATCGAAGCTATCAAACAAGCGTCCTGTCCCGACATCCCATTATGACCTCCTCGAATATTCCAAGCTACCTCCTCACCCTTGTTGCGGGAATTCAGGTCTCTCTGCCGGTTTCTGCGCAATCAAACCCTCTCCACCGATACAGCTTTTCTGAGACTTCCGGAACCGTTGTTACAGACTCAGTCGGCTCGGCTCACGGAATTTTGAAGGGAAACAACGCGACGTGGGTTGACGGAAAATTACGCTTACCCGGAGGGAGTTCAAATACCGCTGCTTACGTCGATCTCCCGAACGGTTTGATCTCAGGTCTCACCGATCTCACCTTCGAGGCCTGGGTTTCCGTGGACGGAGTTCAGAGTTGGTCACGTATCCTTGATTTTGGATCGAGCAGCTTCAGCGAAGTTACCGGACCGGGTGGAGGCGGTGAGGGCACGGACTATTTCTTCCTCGGAGCAGCCCGCGGCACGAACACAAATCAGCAAAGGATCGAGATTCGCAACGATGACCCCGGCGGCGGCGGCATCTCGAGCGCTGACGCCAATCTCACGACCACCCTTGGAACGGAATATCACCACGTCGTTACCTACGACTCGGATGGCGGCGGCGGCCAGGCCCAGATGCGCTACTACCGGAATGGCGTCCTCGTTGCACAAACCAACACGCCGAGCCAACTCAGTGAGATCAACGACGTCAACAATTGGCTGGGACGATCCAACTGGACCGCTGACAATAATTTGGAAGGAACCTTTAACGAATTTCGGATTTACGATGTCGCCTTTGAAGCCGCTGATGTCACCAATTCGATGTCCTCGGGGCCGGATCAGTTGGAATCAGGAGCTCCCACCATCGAGTCCTTTGAGGCAAGCTCCAACTCGATCTTCGAAGGAGCGTCGACCACCCTGTCCTGGAACGTCAGCAATGTCACCGGAACCGTGGATCTCACCATTGAACCCACCGTCGGAGACATCCCCGGAGATCCACTCATCGGAAGCACCCAGGTCTCACCACTGGTCACAACCACCTATACCCTCACCGCCACGAACGCCGAAGCGAGCCGAAGCTCGGAGGTCACCATCATCGTCGACCCGGGACTCCCATCAGCCTTCCCGCAAAGTGTGAGCACCTTCGAAGGAACGAGCACAAACATTGTTCTCGTTGGCAATGACCCCAACGACGGCACCCTGACTTACGCCATCGTCGCCCCGCCATCACACAGTTCACTCTCCGGAACGCCCCCTAACCTCACCTTCACTCCCAATGCCGGATTCATTGGAAACGACTCTTTCACCTTTCAGGTTAACGATGGCACCTATGACTCTAACAGCGCTTCCGTTTCCATCACGATCGATCAAGCGCCCGCGGCGCCTTCCGACATCTCCTTGGCCTCACGTTTAATTCCGGCCAATGCCACCAGCGGAACGTTCATCTCAAACATCGACGCCAGCGACCCCAATAAAGGTGACCTTCACGCCTTCTCTCTTGCTCCCGGCGCGGGAGATACCGATAACGATCTTTTTCGAATCAGCGCAAATTCCCTGCTGAGCAACGATGATTTCTCCTCCGAGGTCGGCACCCCCTTTGGCATCAGACTACGCGTGACCGACAACACGGGACGCAGCCTCGAGAAGGCCTTCGTTCTCACGGCAATCTCCCCACCAGATACGATCGTGATCAATGAGATTCACTACGACCCCGCCGACGCATCCGAACGTGGTGAATTCATCGAACTCTTTAATCCGGGAGGTCACACCATCGACCTCTCAGGGTGGCAATTTCAAGACGGCATCGATTTCACCTTTCCGGCCGGTTCCTCTCTCGTGGCAGGTGGCTATCTCGTCATTGCCCAGGATCCTCCTACGATCGCGGGCAAATATGGAGTGACCGCTCTCGGACCTTGGACCGGAAGATTAAGTGGTGAAGGTGAAAAAGTTAGCCTTCGGACCGCCACCGGAACCTTGGCGGATGAAGTCAGCTACGAAGTCGAATTCCCTTGGCCCATCGCCTCGAGCGGTGACGGGAATTCCATGGAGCTTCTCCACCCCTCTCTCGACAACAACCTCGGCAGCTCATGGCGCGCCTCCTTGCCACCCGGAGATCTTACCGAAGTAACTCTCCTCCCACTCGCCTCACCATCCTGGAGCTGGCGCCCCGGCAGCTCTGAAGCCTCGGACCCGATCTCAGCCTGGAGGCAACGTGATTTCTCCGAGGATGCCACTTGGAATTCCAACAGCCAATCGCCCATTGGGTATGGCAACGTCACCGGCATCACTTTCAATACCAGCGTCACCGGAATGGAAGATAACTATCGCTGCTTCTTTGTGCGAAACACCTTTAGCATCGCACCCGGAGAAATCCCTCCCGCTTTGCAAATCCGAACCACCGCAGACGACGGCATCATCGTCTGGATCAACGGAGTTGAAGTCGAGCGAAGACGATTCATTGGCGAGCCCACCATCAACGATTTTGGTTCCAACCAAGGCAACGAAGGATCCTTCGATTCAATCACCATCGACAATGCCGCCAGTTTCCTGATCGAAGGTGCAAACACCATCGCAGTCCAGCTGTTCAACGCAACGCTGGGAAGCAGCGATGCCGGCTTTGATCTCGAAGTCATTCGCCCCGCCTCCGTGGGACCTCCGCCGATCCCAACTCCCGGAGCTCCAAACTCAGCCTTCACCGCCAACGCTCCTCCCAACATTCGCCAGGTAAACCATTCTCCAAAACAACCTGAAAATTTTGAGAATGTCACCATCACCGCCAAAGTCACCGATCCGCAGGGAGTCGCCAGCGTCACCCTGAAATACCAAATCGTGGCCCCGGGACAATTCATCCCCTCCCGAACCCCGCGCACCGTATCGCAAATTCTCGACAACCCCGATGGAACTCCACCCGCGAATCCTGACTTTGAAAACCCCGTAAACTGGACCGAACTCGCCATGCTTGATGATGGCACCAATGGCGATATTCTCGCTGGCGATGGCGTCCATGCCGCGATCATTCCGGCCCAGATTCATCGCACCCTCGTCCGCTACCGCATCGAAATCGCCGACACCGAAACCGCTTCTGTTCGCGTCCCTTTTAATGATGATTCCTCGCTCAACTTTGCCTACTTCGTTTACAATGGAGTGCCCGACTATAGCGCTTCGGCCAGCTCGGTTCACGAGGATGGTGCCGGACATGTCTGGACCGCTGAGACCATCAAGAGCGTTCCTGTTTACCACTGGCTCATCCGTCCGCAGGACATGCAATCGCTGCAGGCCTACAACGGCAACCAGCAGTTTACTAATAACGGAACGGCCGCCGAACTCGCCGCCCGGCGCGCCTACGACTGGGAAGGCGCCATGGTCTACGATGGCGTTGTCTATGATCATATTCGCTCTCGGCTTCGTGGCGGAAACAGTCGCTACGGAGACTTCGATGGCAGGTTCCCAAGTGGCAAACGACACTACAAATTCAAGTTCAACCGCGGCCATTACTTCGCCGCCAAAGATGAAAAAGGACAAGCCTATGAACACAAATGGCGCGTCTTCAATGTCAGCCGGATGTTTGGCACCAAGGGAGGAAACTCATGGGGACTGCCCGAGGAAATTGGCGACAAGCTCTATCACACCATGGGAGTCCCCACCCAGAGAGCTCATTGGTTTCACTTCCGGGTGATCGATGATTCCGCCGAAGCTCCGGACCAATACCACGGCGACTTCTGGGGCATTCAACAAGCCCAGGAACGATACGATGTTCGCTTTTTAGAATCGCGCGACCTGCCCAAGGGCAACCTCTACAAACTCTCCGACTTCTTCTTCGATGCCGACTCCCAACGACGGTATCAATCGCAGGATATGGTCAGCGATGGGTCTGAATTCGACAACATCCGCTTCAACCTACACGGCGGCCAAAACGCGACCTGGCTCAATGAACACGTAAACTACAAAAAGTGGTACGGCTACTCCGCCGTGGGCGAAGCCATCCGACACTACGATATCTTTCCCGAGCCCACCGGTCGCCACCGTTTGAAGAATCTCGTTTGGTATTTTGAACCCACCGGCCCCGATCCCACCCGGGGTGTTTGTTGGGAACTCCCCTACGACTACGACGCCTCGTGGGGTCCAAACTTCAACAACGGTTGGGATCACGCCCGCAACGGGCTTTACGGACACGTCATTGTGAACGGGCAACCCTATCTCGATAAGCCCGCGATGAAAATCGCACACCGCAACGTCCTGCGCTCTTTCCGAGATCTCGTCTGGCAACCCGATCAAGTGGGTGGACTTTTGGATGACCGCGCAGCCTTTATCGCTGACATGACAATGGCCGATCAAGACCGTTGGCGAAGTGCCCCCCTCTCATCAGGAACCGCAAATGACGACGCCCTGGCGGCCAAAGTTCAGGACATGAAAAACTTCGCCTTCAACGGCTGGAGTGGAGCCAGCGGACCCAGCGTTGGAGCTGGTGGTCGAGGAGCCTTCCTCGATTCCATTGCCGACGATCCGGATTCCGGCCAACTCCCAATTCAGCCGTTCATCACCTACACCGGCACCGATGGCCACCCCACTGACGGCCTTCAATTCGAGTCGAATGCCTTTTCAGATCCACAAGGATCCGGAAGTTTTGCGGCCCTCGAATGGCGGATTGGGGAAATCGAAGATCCCAATGCGCCGGAATGGAATTCCGAAAACGAATTCATCCTCGAAAACGATCTCATCTGGGGCTCTGGAGAACTCACCACCTTTTTCAACACTCTCAACGTTCCCGCCGGTGCCCTTAAAGTCGGGCACACCTATCGTGCCCGCGTCCGGCACAAAGACAACACCGGGCGCTTTAGTCATTGGTCGGCACCCCTCGAATTTATGACTGGAGAACCCGTCATTCTTCCCGAGCTTCAGCAAAACCTCATGATCACCGAGGTCATGTATCATCCCCCCAACCCCACTCAAGCCGAGGCGACAGCTGGCTTCGTAGAATCAGATTTCGAATACCTTGAGCTCCAGAACATCAGCACAACCCTCACGCTAAACCTCAACGACGTGCGCTTCACCAAAGGGATTGATTTCAACTTCAGTGACGGAACTCTCATCACCCTCGAGCCCGGAGCCTTCGTTCTCATCGTCAAAAATCTGGCCGCTTTCCAAATGCGCTACGGAAATAACCTACCTGTGGCCGGAATCTGGGATTCGACCCAAACGCTGAGCAATGGAGGTGAGCGTATCAAGCTCACTCATGGCTCCGGCACTACCATTCATGACTTCACCTACGACGATGCGCCCCCTTGGCCCACCACTCCGGACGGAGGCGGACCATCGCTCGAACTTGCCAATCCAGCCTCAGCGCCTGATCACACCCTGGCCTCAAGTTGGCGGGGCAGCCTCTCCCCCTCGGGAAGCCCGGGAACCGAAAGTTCGATCTCGCCTTTCCTCCAATGGCTATCCGATACCGGCTCCACAGATCCCCTCGCGCCATGGAACTCGAGCAGTCTTTCCAATCTCCTCGCCTACGCCTTGGGAGTAGACCTCCTCAACCCGCCCGCCACCGCAGACCCCACTGCCATCATTGTCAGCGAAGGAGGAATCGAATATCCCGCGATTCAGTATCGTCGCCGACAATCGGCCACTGACACCACCATCATTGTTGAATCAAGCACTAGCCTGGAAAGCTGGTCGGACACCCCGATTCCCTTTGCGATTGAAGACCATGGCGACGGCACCGAAACCATCACCGTCCGCTCGATCACGCCCACCCTCGATCAGCCCGGCCAGTTCCTCCGCCTCAAGGTCACCCTTGATTGAACGCCCTGCCCATTATTCCGACTCTTTGCGATTCCATCCCGTCCAGACCCGGTACATCCTCCGCGCATGGCCGACAATTCGATCGATGTCCGTTACGTAGCTAACCTCGCCCGCATTAACCTGAGCGACGAGGAAGTGGAACGCTTTGGTGCCCAACTCGCCGGAGTCATGACTCATATTGAGAAGCTTTTAGAAGTGGATGTCGAAGGTATCGAACCGACCTATCACACCACCATGGACTCCAACCGCGTGCGCAAGGACGTCCCCGTCGAAAGCATCCCGGCCGAAGGTTTTCTCCAAAACACCCCGGACCAAGCCCAGGGCCAACTTCGCGTCCCCAAAGTGGTCGACGCCTGAAGCCCTTTTCTCAATCTCTCTTCACTGAACTGACTGATGTCTCTCGCAGCCCAATCACTTGCCTCCCTTCGACGCCAACTCGTCGCTGGTGAAATCTCCTCACGTGACATCGTTCAAGATGTCATCGATCAAATCGCCTCGCGCGATGGTGAGATCGGAGCCTTCCTTTCCCACAATTCCGAAGCCGCCCTAAAAGCAGCCGACCAAGCCGACCTCTCCCTTCCCCTCGGCGGAATCCCCATCGGGATTAAAGACAACATCAACGTCAAAGGAGAGCCCTGCACCTGCGGATCCAAATTCCTCCAGGGCGCTTTCACCTCTCCCTACGACGCGACCGTCATTCAAAATCTCCGCGCCACCGGAGCCATCCCCTTCGGCCGTGCCAACCTCGATGAATTCGCCATGGGTTCCTCGACCGAAAACTCCGCCCTTCAGGTCACGAACAACCCTGCCGCCCCGGGACGCATCCCCGGGGGATCTTCAGGCGGCTCCGCTGCCGCGGTCGCCGGAAACCTCATCCCAGCCACCCTGGGTTCCGACACCGGCGGCTCCATCCGTCAACCCGCAAGCCATTGTGGCGTCGTTGGACTCAAACCCTCCTACGGTCGAGTGTCCCGATACGGCCTCGTCGCCTTCGGATCATCACTCGATCAAATCGGCCCCCTCACCCGCACCGTTGAGGACGCCGCCCTCCTTCTCAATGCCATCTCAGGAAGTGACCCGCGGGACTCAACCTGCCTCGACCAAGCTGTCCCCGATTACACCGAAGGACTCGACCAAGGAGTCGCCGGCATGAAGCTCGGCCTGCCCAAGGAATACTTCACCGACGGTATCGATCCCCGCGTTCGCGAACGCATCGAATCTGCGGCCAAGGCCCTCGAAGCCCAGGGCGCCGAGATTCTCGAAATTTCCCTGCCACACACCGAGTACGCCATCGCGACCTACTACATCATCGCCCCCGCCGAAGCTTCCTCCAACCTTTCCCGCTTCGACGGAGTTCGCTACGGTAACCGGACCGAAAACCCCGCCGACATGATGGAGCTCTACACCAACAGCCGTGAAGCAGGCTTTGGTTCGGAAGTGAAACGTCGCATCATCCTCGGCACCTACGTCCTTTCCTCGGGCTACTACGACGCCTACTACCTTCGCGCACAAAAAGTCCGTACCCTCATCCGTCGCGACTTCGAGCAAGCCTTCGAAAAGGTCGACGCCATCCTCACTCCCGTCGCTCCCGAACCCGCCCCTTTAATGGGCTCCGCTGCTGGTGATCCACTGAAGCATTACCTTGCCGATATCTTCACCCTCTCCGCCAACCTCGCGGGCAACTGCGGAATCTCAGTTCCGCTTGAACCCGTCGACGGCCTCCCCGTGGGACTCCAAATCCTCGGGCCACACCTCGGCGAGCAAACAATTCTCCGCTGCGCCCGCGCAGTCGAAGCTTCATAAGCAAACTCTCTCATGAGGATTTTCATGTTTGTCGCAACCCTCGTTTTCGGGTTCGCGCTTGGGATCCTTGCGACCTTCAAGCCACCGCTGCTAAAAAGACAAGAACCTCCTGCGCTCCTCGAAACGCTGGGCGAGAAGACCGGCAGCGAATTCTCCGCCCTCTTCGAAAACGCCCTCCTCTCCGGGCTCGATTCCCACCCGGATCTTACCTGCGCCATCCCCCTCACCAAATCGGGAAAATCCCAACGCTCCGGCTACCCCGATCTCCGCGTCAAACATCTTCCCTCAGGGACCATTGCCTACCTCGACCCCAAACTCTTCGCCTCCCACTCCAGGACCTCAACCTTGCGGACCTTCTACTTCGAACCCGGAGGAGAAACTTCTAAAATCACCGAAGACGCCCTCCACCTCCTTCTCGGATTTCCCCACGACAGCAAGACCAGAGCCTGGACCTTTGACCAAGCCGAACTCGTCGACCTCTCGCAACTCACAGTCACCTTGAAGACCGAATTTTCTGCTTCTAACTAAGAGGTTTACGCTCTGCCCACTTCGACAAATCATTGAAGATTTTTGGGACGGGCGTGAAATGTCCTGGCAATGCTATTCAAGGGCTTTGCGTCGTCGTTTCGAGAATCTTCTCAATTCTCTCCAGGTGAGCCTCAACTTCTGGAGAGAGAGGATCTCCGGCTTTCCTCGAAAGAGCATTCCGTGGCTCATAATACGAACGCTAAGGCTCGTGCTCAACGAGCAATTAATTAGAAAAAGGCTCACGCAAAGTATCAGCGATCCACTGAATACCACACCGTCCCGTTGAAATGATAAAAGTGGCACTTTTCACGAGGCCGAAGGCGCATTGAGTTCTCCCGAAAAATTCCGGCCTGAAATCGACTCGAGCATTTTCAGCTCCGCTGCCATACTCAAGCGAGCCGGCTTCGAACAGGTCGCGGCCATTCCACAAGGGGTATTGCTCGCGAATCCTGCCACATCATCTTCAGGGGAAAGAATTGTCAGAAACGGACGTCGATCACGCTGAGTCAAAAGGACCGGGTGCATCCAGCAGGACGTCGGCTTATAGAACCATGGATGCCTCCCTTCCTCAACGGATCTGAGTTGCCAGTAGCACCGGTGTTGCTCATCGAGATACACGCAGCGGGTCTTTGGAAAATGATCAGGAAAATCCTCCGCCAATTCGTCGCCACCCACACGAATCGTTCGCGTTTTTTTCTGACCATTCGCCAAGGCCTCAATCCCCTCCCGGTCATCGAGTCCACGTAAAACATCCGCCTCTTCATCCGAGAGAATCGCGCCATCGTGGCAACAGGTCGCCCGGCAACTCGCCAGATCACAAACGGAAAGCCCCCTTTCAAAAGCGGCATGATCAACCGCTGCCTCGCCAAGCTGCCTCGCCAAACCCACCGCCGTCTCGCGAAATATCGTCGTGAATTCACTCATCTTTACCGGACACTCAAGCGCCCCCAGCGAGGCTCCTGAAAAAGAAGCTTACGTTCATTCAGTGGCGCAGGTTGATCCGCTGCTGCCGGCGATAGCTCCTGGGTAATAATGGGCCGCAACACCACCGGCTCATGTTGGGGGGGGATTTGCGGCTCGGCATCCTTGGATAAGCCGACCTCGCTGAGGCGATTCAGATCGTCCCCGGGGTTTCGGCCAAGTCGAGGGGGCTGACCCAACGCCCAGTCGAGAAACCATCGCTGAAGATCGATGTTGCATGTTTCGAGCGGCTGGCCATCCCGCCCTGTGGTCCGGACAACATCCCGGGCCCTAAAGGAAAGTGCTCCGGATCGGTGCCCCAGCGCCTCGATCAACGATTGGCCGTTTCCGATGAGCCGCTCTGCCTCCGCTTGATTTAAGACCGCTTGCGAAAAGAGTAATCTGGCCACAGAATAGCGAAAGCCATTGCGTCCCCGCGCTCTGTAAACAACCATGTTCGCAGACTGGAGAAGCATTTCTTCGATTGAATAATCAACTCGCACTTGACTGAATCAATCATAGTTCCGATCAGAAACCTAATATTATTGCCTGGGAATTCCAGAACATCAGCTGCCCCTGAATGGTTCTTCCCTATCCATTTTCCCATGCAACTCAATGGTCTACTTCCCTCTCTCTTGACTGCAGCGCTCCTCCTCGTGAACGCTCAAGCAGTCCCACTGAGAGTCGCCACCTATAATGTCAGATTGGGCCTCGAAGAACCCGGCACCCCAGGCCACGATGCTGCGGAAGCAGTGCTGTCTCGAATTGATGCCGATGTCGTGGCCCTCCAAGAAGTCTATATTGGCGATGCCAACTCGGGCAACCCCTCGAACTTGGCCTCATTGGCCAGTGATCTCGGCTTTCCACACATCTTCATCGCCACCAGCGCTCTGGATACCCAGAGCAGGGTCGTCCTGATGTCAAAATACCCTTTTGTCACCAACTCGACCGAGGATATCGTTTCCCCACCCGGTGCCAACGATGTCACCAGAGCGGCGGCCGCCGCAAAGATCGACGTTCCCGGAACTGATAATGACCCCGTCTTCGTAACCGCCCATTTGAAGTGCTGTTTCGAGGAAGACGACCCCTTTCGCCGCGCCGTGGAGATGATCCGCATTCAGAAGTATCTGGAGTCGAAGGGACTCGACGGCGATGACAATCTCTTCGTCCTCGGCGACTTCAATCTGCTGGGCGGCAATCAAACCTTCTCCAGCTTACCCCAGGGACTCCCCGCCTCCTACAGCCTGGGTAACGACATCACCTTTGACGTTCAATATTACTCCGACCCCACCAACTACTTTACCGCCGAAGGATTGGTGAATCCGGGCTACCGTCAACAAAACGGAACCAGCACCAACACCTTCATTGGCGGAGGACTCCTCGATCATCTCCTCGTCTCCAGTTCCGTTGCGGCACGCAATCCCATGACGGAAATCTACAACAGCTCGCTCGATAGCAGCTTCCCCGGCCTTCCAAAATCGGGAACCCCTCTCCCGGCCAACACCAGCGGGGATGCTTCCGACCACTACGCCGTCTTTGGCGACTTTGAGCTCGATGGCGGATTACCCCTGGCCATCGCAGTGTCACCATCCTCTCTCACCGAAACATCCGCTCCCGCTACCGTCACCGTCACCCTGCCCACACCCGCGGCTTCGACCATCCAAATCTCACTCGCCTCCACCGACGCCACCGAAGCGATCCTTGGAGCGAGCACTCTCACCTTCTCTCCCGGTCAATCCGTCCGCACCACAACTCTCACTCCCAGCGTCGACAGCATTCTCGATGGCCTCCAATCATTCGAGATTCAGGCGGCAGCTTCCGGTTTCAGCGGGGCCATCGCCAATGTCACGGTGAGCGACGTCGACACGACCTTCTATTCGCTCACTCAAGTTGACACTCCCGTCCTCGAATCATTTCCCAACTTCGGCGGAGAACAAGGACCCTCGGAATGGCTCGTCACCGGCGCCGCCTGGTCCGGAGTGGATGATGGCACCTCCCCTGTTCAAGGTGCGCGATCCTATGGAGAAGGATCCATGGGCATCGTGACCTCTTCAAATGCCACCTTCACGACCACCGTCCAAAATGACACCGGATCTCCGGTCACCTCGCTCCGGGTCGACTACCTCGCCACCCAATGGAGCTCCAACCAAAACGGATCGCCCGACCGTTGGGAAGTGTCCTTCACCGAAAACGGCGCGACCAAAAATCTTCCGGATCTCGAATTCATGGCAAACACGGCCTTGCCATCCGGCGCGATCACCCCTCCGGCCAGCCAGCCCCGCCAAGCCTACCTTCGGGGTCTCGACCTCCAATCCGGCGAGGCGATCACCCTCACCTTCACCGCCATCCCCGGTGAAGCTGGCACTGCAACTTCGGACGAGGTATTCGTGAATGAATTCCACTACGATAACCTCAGTGAGGACACCGGCGAATTTATCGAGGTTGTCGTCGGCCCGGCCTATACCGGCGATCTTTCCGGAGTTGTCCTCCACCTCTACAATGGTAGCACCGGCATCTCTTATGGTGATGAACACCCACTCTCGACCTTCCAATCCGGAACCACCGCGCCCTCCGGACATCGCTTCTTCTGGAAGGAAATCGCCGGCATTCAAAACGGTGCGCCCGATGGCTTTGCCCTGGTAACCAATGGAGTCGTCCAACAATTCTTAAGCTACGAAGGAACGTTCACCGCCTCGGGAGGACCAGCCGACGGCATCACTTCTGTCAGTCTTGGAATCGCCCAAAACAACAGTAGCCAAGCGGGCCAGTCCAGTCTCGCGCTCTCCGGAACCGGTAGCTCCTATTCAGATTTCACCTGGGGAGCGCAACCCGGAGCCTTCACCGAAGGCGAAATCAATATCGGCCAATCCTTCGGAGCCGCCGTCCAACCCCAGGGCATTGGCATTGATGACTTCTCGGTGATCGCGCTCTCCGACAGCGATGGCGACCAACTGTCCGATGCCGAAGAACTCGCAATCGGAACCGATCCGTCAAAAGCCGATAGCGATGGTGACGGGCAAGACGACTTCTTTGAACTCATCCTCGCGGAAACCGATCCACTCTCCGGGGCATCCTTCTTCAAGATCACTCTCATTGTCGATTTATCCGGTATCACCACCGTCTCAATCCCGACCCTCGAAGGGCGCAGCTACTTCATCGAAAGCTCAATCGACCTGGAATCCTGGGCTCAAAACGAGGAATTCGAGGGTGACGGCGAGCCCTGGGGCCTTGTATTTCCAGAAACCCAGAGGATATTCTTCAGGGCGCGTATTATTGCTCCCTAAACCGTCAAATTTTTGGTAAAGAACACCCCCAGCCGCGTTGATCGGCTTTCAAACGATGAAAAAAACTCTCTCACTTCTGGCCGCCTTCGTTGGCGGGGCCCTCATTGCCCCGGCAGAAGATCGTCCCTCGGGTGATCCTCTCCCTCGTTTTTTGAAGCAGTTCGACACCAACGAAGATGGCGTCATCGATGAGGAAGAACGTCAGGCCATTGCAGATCTCCGGAGCAATCTCCGCGAACTCAGCCGCAAGTCCATAGACACCAATCAAGATGGACGAATCAAGCGCGAGGAAGTTGAGGCGGCCCGCGAAATTTTACGGATGAAGATCGACGAACGCCGCCTTGAGATGTTCCAAAGGATCGCTGGCGAAGATGAATTGATGACCATCGAAGAATACGCCACCATTCCTGGCTCCGAAAACCTTCCCGACTTTGTCTTCGAAGGAATCTTCGACCGCCTTGACACCGATGGCAGTGGCGACATTTCCGTCGAGGAGTTTCTCCATCGCCTCAAGCCACATCGCGAACCGGCCAAACGACGGGCCCGCCAGTAACCCTCAGAGGGAGTGTGGCCCGAACGCCTCCGGCAGGAGATCGCTCAAACAGGCCTGGCGAATCAAGGTTCCGGCCTCGTCTGCCATCAGCACCTGAAGGTCGGGCGCAAACTCATTGAGCACCTGGCGACAAGCTCCACAGGGACTCCCCCCGCCCTTGACGACGATCGCGATTTTTTGAAACGCCTTCTCACCCGCCGCCACCGCCGAACCAATCGCGACACGCTCCGCACAGATCGTCAAACCATAGGACGCGTTCTCAACATTCACCCCCTGGTAAACCTTGCCGGAGACCCCGAGCAAAGCCGCGCCCACTGGAAACTTGGAATAAGGCGCGTAACAATTCGCCCGCACCTCCATCGCTCGTGAAATTAATTCAAGGTCGGTCATCTTGTCCTATTTTGAGATTTTCAGTACCGCCTCCAGGGCGATTTTCATCATGGCGGTGAAGCTCTTTTCCCGCTCCTCGCTCGTCGTGCTCTCACCGGTTCGGATATGATCGCTCACGGTACAAATTGCCATTCCGCGTGCCCCAAACTCAGCACACACCCCGAACAAACCAGCCGCTTCCATCTCCACACCCAGCACTCCCATCACCTCCATCCGATCAAACATTTCCGGCAGCGGCGTGTAGAATAGATCCGCTGAAAAGAGATTCCCAATCTTCACCGGGATCTCCAATTCACGGGCGGCCTGCACGTGCGCTTCCAAAAGTTCGTAATTCGCAACCGCCGCAAAATCAAAGCCACCAAATCGCGCCCGGTTGACGCCACTATCGGTGCACCCCCCCATTCCGATCAGGACGTCGCGCACTTTCACCTCCTTGGAGACCGCACCGCAACTGCCCACCCGGATCAAATTCCTCACCCCATACTCGGTGATCAACTCTTTGGCATAAATCGAGATCGACGGAATCCCCATCCCGCTGCCCATTACCGAAACCGGCGTCCCTTGATAAGAACCCGTGTAGCCAAACATATTCCGAACTCCATTCACCTGCTCCACGTTCTCCAGAAAATTTTCCGCAATGAACTTGGCCCGTAAAGGATCACCGGGAAGGAGGATCGTTTCTGCAAACCGGCCTTTATCAGCTTCGATGTGAGGAGTTGCCATGCCCAAGGATTACCGGATTGCGAGCCCCTCGTCCATCTCCACTCCAAACAACTTCGCCACCGTTGCGCCAATATCAGCAAAGGAATCCCGAATACCGTAGCTTCCTTCTCCGGTCAGCAGAACAGGAACCCGCTCGCGGGTATGATCAGTCCCGGGCCAGGTCGGATCATTTCCGTGGTCCGCCGTGATGATGAGGACGTCATCCCTGTGCAACTCCTTTAAAAACCCTCCCAGTTGGAAATCCCATTCTTCCAACCCCAAGCCATATCCCCTGGGATCGCGACGGTGCCCGTAGAGCATATCAAAATCCACAAAGTTGGTCATCACCAGATCAGCCTCCGTCATCGCCTCCCGCGTCCGACGCCACAGTTCCTCGTGGCCATTCGCTTTCAATTCCTTCGTAAAGCCGGTGTGCGCAAAAACATCACCCAGCTTCCCCACCCCATAGACCGCCTTCCCGGATTCCTTCACACCTTGCAAGACCGTCGGCTTCGGCGGAGGCACCGCGTAGTCCTTCCGATTTCCAGTTCGGGTATAGCCCCCCTCCTCACCCACGAACGGACGCGCAATCACCCTACCCACCAACGGATCCATCAGCAGACCTCTCGCCACCTCGCAAAGCTCATACAACCGATCCAAGCCAAAAGCCTCCTCATGGGCTGCAATCTGAAACACCGAATCGGCTGACGTGTAAAAAATCGGCTTTGCGGACGCCACGCTCTCTGCCCCAAGACGCTCGATAATCTCGGTTCCACTGGCATGACAATGCCCCAACGAACCTCGCAAATCGCATTTCCGGATTAGCTCCTCGACCAATTCCGAAGGGAAACAATCAGGCACATCTGGGAAATACCCCCAATGCCATCGCGCCGGAACTCCCGCCATCTCCCAATGCCCGCTCGGAGTATCCTTTCCAGTCGAAATCTCCGTCGCCGCCGCATATCCGCCCTCAACAGGAACTTCACTCCATCCGGCTGGCCGCTTCCCATGCACCAGCCGGTAGGCTTCACCCAGCCCCAGACCTTGAAGATTCGGCAAACAAAGCGGTCGCCCCATCTCGCCAAGAAACCACTCCGCGATATGTCCAAGAGTATCGCTCCCCTCATCTCCGAATTTCCCAGCATCAGGAGCTCCCCCGATTCCCACAGAATCGAGCACAAACCAGATCATCTTTCTCATCTGGAGTGAATTTAAACACTTCATAGTCGCCTGTCACCTCGTGAACGATGTCGATTGACTTCATTATCGGAGCCCGTAATATCCATCGACTCCCCCTTACTCCATGTCAGAAACCCTCGAATTCTCGTGTCCGAGCTGCCACACCTTCCTGCGTGTGCCCATTCAAATGGCCGGCATCACCGGCCCCTGTCCACATTGCCAGGCCACCATTAGCTCCCCTTCGGCACCTCAACCAACTCCCGCCGCGCCCCAACCAGCTCCGCAGCCGGCCTACTCGCCACCTGCTGATCCGCCCCAGGCACCCCGGCAAACTCCCCAACAAACGCCTCCCAAACCTCAATCGGAACCCCGGTCAAGTGACTACGACCAGGAAAGGCGAAGAAAGGAACGCAGCGTATGGCCCTCTGTCATTCTCCCTACCCTCTTCCTCGCTCTCTCCGCCGCCGTCTATCTCATCCTCGATGTCATGGGCCTCGTAGGCCCCAAAGACAAGGAACCGGCTTCCACCACAACACCTCCCGAGATCGCCGTCAACACGCCTGCCCCGGATCCCGCTGAGCCAAAAGAACCGGGCGCAGAAGCCCAAAAACCTTCTCCCCCCATCGTCGCCCTCCCTTCACCTACCCCACCCAAACCCTCTCCAACTGAACCCACGCCGCCTGTTGAGCCCATCGAAGAGCCCAAACCTGCTCCGACTCCACCAGCGCCGACCGGGACCACTGAACCTACGATCACTCCGGAAGACATCAAAAAGCCCGGAGAGATTCCGACTGACCTTCCCGATATCGCAGCGACCTCCGCCGACACCACCATCGCCCGAACCGACTCTTTTTAAAAAAACGCCGCCTTTATTGAAGCTGCGCGTAATACCCTGAAGCGCTTCGTGAGCGTTAAGTCATTCGAGGAGCGAAAATCCCTCATCTCCACAAGCAGCCGCGCCGAGAGCGAATTACCAAATTTCTTTCTGTCCACTTCCTTCCCCGGGATTCTTGAGCCCACTCCCGAGACGATGATCAAGCGGAAAGATGACCGCTCAATCGCAGTCTATTTTTCCCTGCCATTTGAAACCCCGGCCGGAGATCGTAGCCGGATTTCACTCGTTTGGATGATCACCTATTCCGAAGACGAACCTCCGCTCGTCCACGTGGACCCCTTCATTGATCTCTATGAAAGTCTCCCGGCAGCCTTCGCCTCGACCCCGGTGGCCGGAACCCAGCCTTTTCATGTCGTGATCGAAGCTTCAGCCTACTGCTTTGACGACATCCCACGCGCTGAAGGGAAAGCAAAAATCACCATTTACGAAAACATCGCCCGGAACAGCCCCGCGATCACGACGGCATATCTTCTCCGGGACTCCGACACCTCCAAAAAGATTCAAGAGCACGCGAATCCCGGCATCAAGATCCCCCTGCACCATCACTCTAAGCTGGGACCGGGAAACCGATCCTGCAAAACCATACCTGCAGGTTGCTCCTCTGGAGTCCTTAAATTGGACTCGCTAGCCTAGCGGCTCTCCGACTTTAGGGCCTTGACTCCGCCGTGGAGAACGTAGGTCTCGAATCCCAGGGTCTCACCGTGGCGCTCCCTCAACCGGTCCGCAACATAGGTGCTGGAACTGCATCCTAATTGATTGCAGTAAACCACGACCTTGTTCCGAGTTCCGGAGCCATCTCCAAAAATCGTCATCACGAACTGCTCTTCCAAATCATCCCAATTCTCCTGATCATTCACGAGAATCGATCCAGCAACTCCGTCCTCCTTCCAGTTCTCACGCAGCCTGGCATCAACCCACAAAATCTCCTCTGGATTCCATCCACGAACCGTCGAGAAGCAAACATGATGAGCCGGAAGATCCCCGGGATCACATTCCACCGAACGATCGGGTGGCCCCACGATTTTCCAGGTCACAAATGCCGCCGCACCACTCAGGATGCTAATCGCCGCAAGTGAAAGGATCAGCCGCTTCATTTTTCAGTCTTCGGGTCAAGAACAGCTGAATCGTTCCCACCTGCAAGCTTGGGTCTCACCACGACGTAAGCGATATTCCGGTTGAATCGCGCGAATTTACAATCCGTCCGAAAACTCAGCATCCCAATTCCGGACGATGTCGTGCTCTTCGGCTTCACCGTGACCTCATACTCCCAACCTTCCTTAATCGTTTTGATCTCGTAAGGGAAATTCGGATTATTTCCAGAGTGGCTGAGAATATGAATCGGCTCGGAGTGATTCACCGTTATTCTGAAAGTCTTCGCGTCGGGAGAGCTCCCGACATCCCACTTATGACTACTTGGCTCCATCTTCACCAACTCGGGCACATGCACTCGAACAGTGAGAACGATGGGCGCATCTCCATCAACGAGGTTTAATTCGATGGCCTTATCCACCGTCCCGCGAAAATTCGACACATCAAACTGCGCCATAATCTTCCCCTTTTCCCCGATCTTCCACACCAGCTTGGTCGATCGATCAGGATTCGTAGGTTCCACGCGAGCCTCCAGGCAAGTGCACTTCGCATCGTAATTCTTAATCACCTCGCCCCTTCCCTTGATCTCAAAAGAAAACTCCCCGCGAACAGTTTTGTCATCAGGACTTGCCTGAATCTCAATGAGTTTCGTTTCAAAAGCCATTTCGGCGTGTGCCGGAGCAAGCGCCGAGGCGAGGAGGAACAGAGGATAGGCCAGACGTTTCATCATTTATCAAGAGTCAGGATCTTGACGGCAATGATCACACGACCTTTCCGCCACTTGGGTCCAACGAGATAGAACGCTTTTCCTTTGGTCAAAGTTGGATTTGTCGCAAAAATCTTTTGCTTACCCTGCCAATATTCAAGGACCATTTGCATCCGGTCCCCATCGCCTCTCTTAATGGGCTGAAAGCTCACGAGAATCTCCTTTGATGGTTTTAATGGCGTGGCCCAACCTTCGTAGCCATTCAAAATATTCGAGACGTCAGAGCCAAGCAGCCGGTAATTTTGAAACTTGAGCTCTTTGACTGAATGCAACTCCTTGATTCTCTCCGACGCCAACTCTTTGGTCGTGAGCCCGGCCACATCAACCACTCCATCGGTCGCATAGATCAGCTCCACGCTCATGGTCCCGATCGACTCGGTAGCGGGATCCTGTGCCCCCAATGTTGGAACGAGTGACCAGATCAGAATGAGAATGGCTGATAAACGGTTCATGGCAGCTTACTGAAAATTGCGGGCCTTGGCGTGGAGGTAGGTCACTGGCAGCCCCTTCAAATCGGCACCAATAGATGCTGTCGAAAGATTCAGGTCGTCCTTCAGATCATCCAGACCTGACACGACGATCGCTGAGACTTCGCCATCGGAATCCGAGATGACATCGGCATTCAGTCGATCAGAGGTGAAGTAAAAGCTCGGAATATCTGCCATCGCTGCCGGAGCCGGCTTTCCCAAATCAGCCACACCAGCCCTCGAACCTGCAGGCTTACCGATCCTTTGACCTGCGAAAAATGCCAGCACCAGTGCAAGAGCACCCGCAGGTGCCCAAGCCCATCGAAGGGACTGCCACCAGCGCTCGGCTCTCTTTGCCGGAGTCGTGGAGGCAATCTCAAGATCGACCTTGCGCATTAACTGACTGTTAAAAAAGTCGCCGTAAGGAGGATCCACCGAATCAGGCACACCCTCACGAACCGCTTGGGCGACCAGTCGACTCCTGGATAATTCATCTTCCAATTCGGGAGTTTCCTCCATCAAAGTCGCAAGCTGGGTCTCCTCTTCAGGAGACAACAGGCCATCGACCCATTTTACATATAGTTCTTCAGATTTCTCCTTTTTCATCACTGAGCAGGGTTTGTAGTTTCTTGCGGGCGTAATAGAGGCGACTCATCACCGTCCCAAGGGAACAGTCCATGACCTTGGCAATCTCTTTGTAATCAAAGCCTTGCACCTCTCTAAGTAAAATTGTCTCGCGGTGTTCCGCATTCAGGGTCGCCAGCGCCGCATTGATGCGATCTCCCAGTTCGCTATTTTCAAGAGCCTTGTCGGGTCGTGCCACTGCCGAAGGAGCAGTTTTCGCTCCAGCCGCAATATCAGCTGGATTCAAGAGACCGTCTTCCAACTCTCCATTCGACTCGATCTTGCGCTTACGCAACCAGTCATAGACCACGTTATGGGTAATGCGATAAAGCCAGGTCGAGAACTTCGCCCGGGCCTCAAACTTTGGCAGGGCTTTCCAAACCTTTAGGAAAACCTCCTGGGACAAATCCCAGGCATCCGCCTCGTTTTTGATCATATTTTGAATCATCGCATAAACCTTTCCGCGATGACGGGTCACAAGAACCTCGAAAGCTTGGGTATCTCCGTTTTTACAGGCTTCGATCAGCTTGCGGTCAGGAACTTCCTGCTCGCCTGCTTCAGCCCCGGGAGACGCCCCAGCTGGCGCCATCAGTTGTTTCGACGTGATCCACCGGGAAAAATTCATTGAATAGAGAGGAAAGTTAACGGATGAAGTCCGTCCTGACCAACCTTTTCCCCACAAGGCTTTAGGCCCCCTCGACATCCTCCAAGGTTGCCACCAGTTCACGGAAAACCTCGGCGTCGAAACTCCCCTCCGCCCCCTTCAATTGAACGATAATCCACTTCTGGAGCCGGACCCTTCGCTCGCGCGAAAAATCCCTTACCCAGCCCGCCGATTCACCATCGATCACTTCTTCATCCCGGCGGCCATGCGACCTTGAAACGATCTCCCGGTAGTGGTGCAACACCCGATCCAACAGGATCCAAGCAAAGTTATCACTCTCCGGCGGACCCAGCACCAGGGCCTTATGGCTCTCGCCATCAAAACTGACCCCTCTCGCATCAATTTTCAGTTCAGGTAACCTGTCTCCTTTAAAAAAAGCGCCCCCGGCTCCGGTCAAAACTCCAAACAAGGTCCCCATTCCATGAGTCAGTCCTCCGCTCCCAATATCAATTGCAACCCCCGTCGCGCCTCCGGCGAGACCACCCGCAATCGCTAATTGCGACCGCGAAAGCCCCCATTTTCGCCAAGTTTCCTCCGAGCTCAAATCAACGCCATGAAAGGCATCACCACCCACTTCCGCCTTCAAAAGCCGGTGACGATAGAGCTTCAGCAATTTCTCATAGGTCTTCTGCTCAAACTTCGCGATGCTCGCATAATACTTCTTTTGCAGCTCTTGCTTCGTCCGCTCCTTGCGATGACTCAGTTCGTCATCCTTCGCGTCAATTCGCTCCTTCTCCCGATGCCGCAGGGCCTTCGCCAAAAAATCCATGACAATTTCCGCACTTTCTTCCCGCCTCTGTTCCCACTCCTCATCGATCAGACGAATGGTATCCTCAATCCGGGCCCGGTTCTTTTCATCGATCTCCAAAAGCGACCGCAACAACCTCTTCCGCTCTCCGAATCGGGCCTGATGCGCATTAAAAGTGCGAACTAAGTTGAAATAGCTCCCCAACCGACTCCGCCATTCTTCGGTCCGCTCGGTATTCTCCGCCTTTTCATTCAGCAAGGCCATTCGAGGACAGCCCGTCCAACGAAGGATCTCCATCTCTGCGACAAAGGCATCGCGAAGCGGCTTCGAAGGATCAATGACATACAAGATCCCAGCCCCTTCAACCACCGGTTCCAACAAACGGGCTTCGTCTTCGAACTCACCACTTTCCATCTGCTGCGCCACGAAGACCTTGATCGTCGCCAAATTCGGCGTCCCTTCACCATGCAAATCCTGAATCGACCTCATCGCATCCAAGGCCCGCGAAAAACCAGGCGTATCCACAAAGCGAATCATCTCCCGATCATCAAAGGTCACCGGCAGTACCTGGCAATGCGTCGTTTCCCCCGGAGTCGAACTCACCCGCACCAGCTTGTCGTCATCGATCTCCAGCAGGGTCGAAAGCACCGACGACTTCCCCATATTAATTTTGCCCACCACCGCGAAGGTGGGAGCTTCTGTCACCCATTCACTCATTTGCTCATACCTCCTTGAAATGAAACACACTCTATCCGTGGATCGCGCAAGCCATCCACAAATCCCTGCCAACTCTTAAAATCGTCCTCATTCGGCGGCACCAGACCATCACCCAAAACCAATACCCGCAGCACCGTCTCCTCACCTGCTTCCCGCCGAATCCGCTCAATCAGCGCCGTCATCTGCTTCGGTGAAAGACTCCAGCCCTCTACCAACATCACGACCCCGCAAGGCGCACTACGCATCGCTTCCCACGCCTCACGTTCCTCGGCGGCATCCAATACGCCCACCGCATAACTCTTCTCAGGATTCACCCTCAAATTCTTCAATAAAAACGGACGAAGCTCCTCCGTCTTCAATCCCAAACCACCCACATCCAACAAAACAACACCATCTTTCATTCCCTCCATCGTCACCATTCGCTCCACCCGACTCAGCTCCCGCCACAATTTCCGATGAGCAACTTCCTGAAACTCCAAGGCCCCTAAAGTCCTTCGCTCCTGAACCACCGCAATCCCCCAAAACAAAACCCGAGGTAATAATCCCCACACAAACAAAGCCGCGAAAATAAACCCAAAAAACGCCTCCCAAGCTCCCGTGTCCTGCCCCTCGCCGGTCACATCCCTCAACTGGGAAATCTGCCCGTCACTTAAACCGTCACCACCCCACACCCCGGCCAGAAACCGGGTCACATGCCCGAGGCTTTCACCCCCGAAGCGCGACAAACTCGACTCCCAATAAAAAGCGACATCCATAAAGAACAGCACTCCGAACAAGCCGCCAATCAGCCCCAGATTAAATCCAATTCCCCCCACTTGCAGAATCCTCGTCAATCGCCACGCCAAAGCCGAAGGCTGCTTCCCTTTCCCTTGAATCAAGGCCTGCCAAGCCTCCGGGCTGACCTTCCCTGCCAATTTACGAACCATCGAAGAGAAAGCATCTTTCATCCATCCCAGTCCACCCGTCCAGTAACGGAGCACAAAAAACGCCAGCAATCCTCCCAACAAAATCACCCACTGAACTCCCAGCGTCCCAGCCAGCAACACCCACATATTCAGCGCCATCCGCCCCTGCAACGGCGTCACCATTCCGCGAACCACGCCCACGCCCAAAAGAAAAGTCACCACCAAGAGCACCAAACCCACAAATCGCGTCACCCCCACCACCTTCATTCCACTCCCGACCTTTTTCGACTGAAGCCACTGCTTCAACCCCCACTGCCTCTTCTCAAGTTCGCTCCCCGGCAGCGAACGTAGTCCTTCGCGCACTTCCCGCCCCACTTCAGCGTCAACCGTCGATGATTGATGAACCGCGACCTCGAAATCAACGAGATCCTCCAAATTCCAACCTTTTTTGCCCACAGCCATTTACTTCTCCTAACATGTCGATCCACACACAAAAAGCAAACCCATCAACATATCGCGATGCGTAGATTTGAACTTGCCAACCAGTGGGATTCAAACGAATCTGCGCCCGAAACGCAAGCCGATGTCACACGATCCCAGCAGCCAACTCAAAACCACCCTTTCGGAACGCATCATGGTCCTCGACGGAGCCATGGGCACCACCATTCGAGGCTACGAACTCAATGAAGCCGATGCCCGGGGCGATCGCTTCAAGGACAACTACGAAGACCTCCTTAACAACGGCGACATCCTCTCCCTCACCCGCCCCGATGTCATTGGTGATATCCACAAGCGCTTCTACGAAGCCGGATCCGACATCTGCGAAACAAACACCTTTTCCGGCACTGTTCTCGCCCAGTCCGAATTCTTCGTCGAAGACCCCCGCAAAACCGGTGGCAAAAAAGACCCGGAATTCTTCGACAAAGAAGTCATCAACAACCAGATGCTCCAGGACCTCGTCCGCGAACTCAATATTCAATCCGTCAAACTTGCCAAACAGGAAGCCGACCGCATCGGCAACGAAACCGGTAGCCAGCGCTACGTCGCTGGAGCCATCGGGCCCCTCACCGTTTCCCTCACCAACGTCGTCAATCCCGATGACACCGCCTTCCGCGCGGTCACCTTCGACCAGGTCAAAGGAACCTACGCCCACCAAATCGAAGCCCTCATCGAAGGCGGCGCCGACATCCTCATGGTCGAAACCATCTTCGACTCCCTCAACGCCAAGGCCGCCCTCGTCGCCATCAAAGAAAACGGCACCAAACTCCCCGTCATCATCAGTGCCGCCGTCGGCCGGGGCGGCGAAACCATGATCTCCGCCCAAAAAGTGGAAGCTCTCTGGACCACCTTCGCACACATCAACCCACTCGCCATCGGACTCAACTGCTCATTGGGGCCGGACTTAATGGAGCCCTTCCTCAAAGACCTCTCCAAAGTCGCCACCACTCACATCTCCTGCTATCCCAACGCCGGCCTCCCCAACCCTCTCGCCCCCACCGGGTTCGATCTCGAGCCAAGGCACATGGCTGACTACATCGCCGGGTTTGCCGACGCCGGCCTCCTCAACCTCGCCGGTGGCTGCTGCGGTAACACCCCCGAGCACATCGCTGCCATCGCCCAGGCCGTCGCCGGAAAACCCCCACGTCCCATTCCAAGCTTGGATTAACACAAAGGCCAGATTCTCACCTACCTGCGCCTTGCTAAAAAGTCCCTTGGACTCCTCAACTTCAACGTTCCCCGCCTCAAAATAGGAATCCGCCGCCTCATCAACAAGCCTCTCTGAAATCTCCTCTGCGAACCTCCGCGTTCTCCGAGCCTCTGTGTTAAAAACATGTCCGACACACCAAAAATTCCACGCCTCCTCCGCCTCTCCGGAACCGAAGCCTACAACCACACACCCGACAAAAACTTCCTCATGATCGGGGAACGGACCAACGTGGCCGGTTCACCCCAATTCCGGAAACTTATTCAAAAAGGCGATCTCGAAGCCGCCCTCGAAGTGGCCCGCCAACAAGTCGCCAACGGCGCCAACGTCATCGACATCTGCTTCGACGATGGACTCATCGACGGCGTCGCCATGATGTCCCGTTTCCTCGACCTCATCCAGGCCGAGCCCGATATCCAGGCCGTCCCCATCATGGTCGACTCCTCCAAATGGGAGATCATCGCCGAAGGACTCAAGCACCTCCAAGGCAAAGGAATCGTTAACTCCATCTCTCTTAAAGAAGGCGAAGAACCCTTCAGAAAATACGCCCGCCACATCCTCAACTACGGAGCCGCCGTCGTCGTCATGGCCTTCGATGAACAGGGTCAGGCCGCGACCTACGAAGACAAGTGCCGTATCTGTAAACGCGCCTACGACATCCTCGTCGATAAAGTTGGCTTCCCGCCCGAAGACATCATCTTCGACCCCAACATCCTCACCGTCGCCACCGGCATCGAAGAGCACAACAACTACGCCCTCGACTTCATCAACGCGACCCGTTGGATCAAAGAAAATCTCCCTTACGCCAAAGTCTCCGGCGGGGTCTCTAACATTTCCTTCTCCTTCCGTGGAAATAACCCCGTCCGCGAAGCGATGCACTCAGCCTTTCTCTACCATGCCACCCAGGCCGGTATGGACATGGGCATCGTCAATGCCGGCATGCTTGAGGTTTACGACGAAATCCCCAAGCACCTCCTCAAAGCGGTCGAAGACGTCCTTCTCAACAAAGACGACGGAGCCACCGAGCGCCTCCTCGACCTCGCCGAAGAATTCAAAGGACAAGGCGCCAAGAAACTCGAACAAGACCTTACCTGGCGTGAAGCCCCTGTTGAAAAACGACTCGAATACGCTCTCCTTAAGGGCATCGACAAATTCATTGACGAAGACACCGAGGAAGCTCTCCAAAAATACAAAAAGCCCCTCACCGTCATCGAAGGCCCCCTCATGGATGGCATGGGCATCGTCGGCGACCTCTTCGGAGCCGGAAAAATGTTCCTTCCCCAAGTTGTCAAATCAGCCCGCGTCATGAAAAAATCCGTCGCTTGGCTCGAACCCCTCATGGAAATCGAGCGTGAGGAACACATCGTGGCGGCGCTTTCCAAACGCCTCGACCTTGATCCAAACATGGACCAAGCCCTCGCCCGCCGCGAAGTCGAACAGGAATTCTCAAACGGCAAGGTCATCATGGCCACCGTCAAAGGTGACGTTCACGACATCGGTAAGAACATCGTCGGCGTCGTCCTCACCTGCAACGGCTTCGACGTCGTCGACATGGGCGTCATGGTCCCCTGCGACAAAATTCTCAATGCCGTCGAAGAACACCAGGCCGACATCATCGGCCTCTCCGGCCTCATCACGCCCTCGCTCGATGAGATGATCAACGTCGCCAAAGAAGCCGAAAAACGCGGCTTCGGCAAACGCGGCATCCCCATCCTCATCGGCGGAGCCACCACCAGCGCCGCCCACACCGCCATTAAGATCGCCGAGCACTATTCCGGTCCGCTCGTGCACGTGCTCGATGCCTCCCGCTCCGTCCCCGTCACCACTTCTCTCCTCTCCGAGTCCCGCGAAACCTTCATCGCCAACAACAACGCCCGACACGAAAAACTCCGCGAAAACTTCAAGAACGGCCCAAAAAAAGAAACCATCTCCCTCCAAAAAGCCCGCGCCAACAAAACCCAAATCGACTGGAAAAACTACACCCCGCCCGTTCCCGAATTCACTGGCACCCGCACCATCAAATCCCAGTCCCTCCGCGAACTCGCGAACTACATCGACTGGACTCCCTTCTTCCACACCTGGGAACTTCGCGGCGTCTGGGACCCCGAAACCGAAACCCTTAAAACCCGCAACGCCGAAGGAGCGAAAGTCGCCAAAGAACTTTACCACGAAGCAAAGGCCCTGTTAGAAAAAATCATCGCCGAAAAGCGCTTCACCGCCTCCGGCATCTACGGTTTCTTCCCAGCCCAAGCCGATGGCGACGACATCGTCATCCCCGACCAAGGCATCACCTTCCACACTCTCCGCCAGCAGCAAAAAAAAGGCACCGGCAAACCCAACTTCGCCTTGAGTGACTACGTCTCACCTCAAGGCTCTTCAAGTGGCATGATCCGCCCCGGTCATGACCATCCAACCGGCGAAGCCGCAAGCTCCTCTGATCTCCGCACAGACGAGCCCCTCAACACCCGAACTGGCGCAAACCTCCCGCACTGGAACCAGCAAAATAAAGCCGTCGCCGTTACCTTCCGTCTCGCCGACGCCCTCCCCCAGGATACCCTCAACGAGTATCTTTCAGAGAAAAAACGCCTCGAAGTCCAAGTCAACCAAGCTGCAAAAATGGACGATCCCGCATTCCTCCAAAACGCCAAAGATCGACTGTCAGAACACTGGCACCAAACCCTCGAAACAGCCCTCGAAAAAGGCCATGGCGAATGCCTCCTTGCGAAACCCGAGATCGCCGATCTCATCGAAAACGCCCTCCGTCACTTCGATGGTGATCGTTACCAACTCTACGCCTTCGCCATCGCAGCCAACCATGTCCACGTCATCTTTGAACCAAAAGACGACCACCAAATCCCCGATATCCTGCACTCGTGGAAATCCTTCACCGCCCACGAAATCCACAAACGACTCAATCGCGAAGGTGACGTCTGGCAGGACGAAACCTACGACCACCTCCTCAGAGATCGCACCGATTTCATCAATCAGCGGAACTACATCTTGAGGCATAAGACTGAAAGGAAGTTTGGCCTACGGCTTGCGGATGAACATGACCGGGACGGATCATGCCACGCCGCCACCCCCGACCACCTCGGAGGCTTCGTCGTCGGCATCCACGGCGCCGATGAATGGGCCGCCGAACTCCGCGAGCTAAACAACATCGACGAAGCCCTCATAGTCCAGGCCCTCGCCGATCGCTTTGCCGAAGCCTTCGCCGAACTCCTCCACCACCGCGCCCGCATTTCCTGGGGCATCGAACGCCCCGGACAGTTCACCACTTCCGAACTCATTCACGAAAAATACCAGGGCATTCGCCCCGCCCCCGGCTACCCCTCGCAGCCCGACCACACCGAGAAACCCCTCCTATTCGAACTCCTCAACGCCACTGCCGAAACCGGCGTCGAACTCACCGAATCCCAGGCCATGCACCCCGGCTCCGCCGTCTGCGGCCTCTACCTTTCCCACCCCGACTCGCACTACTTCATGATCGATTCCTTGCAGAAAGATCAGATCGAAGACTACGCAGAACGCAAAGGGATGAGCCTCGAAGAAACCGAAAAGTGGCTCGGACCTTGGTTGGGATATTGATCACATCCGGAACAAGCCACCCTTCTTCCCCCCAAGGATCACCGCTCCAATGATGGAGATCCCCAGGAAAACCATGGCCCAAACTCCGAGAGCGGACGCCAGTTCGTAGCCATTCCCCAACATACTCATCAGCGAGTAAATCGCCTTGGTAATCGGGAAGTGCTCGGACTGCTGCGCGAGGATCAAACTGTCGCTCACCTCCAACATCGCGAACGCGAAGGCCAGGATGCCCCCGGCGATTAAGTTCGCTCCCAGAAGCGGCAACGAAACCCGTCGCAGCGTCCGCGCCGGACTCGCTCCAAGTGATCTCGCAGCTTCCTCCAAAGCAATATTCGCTTGCTGGAGTCCTGCCACAGCGGCCCGCACGACATACGGCAAACGCCGGACGGCGTAAGCAATAATTAACAGCCACATCGGATTCCCATCCGCCCCCACCAGAAAGTGAAACTTCTCGCCGTCCTGCGAAAGCGCCAGATAACCGAACGCCAGAACCAAACCCGGCACCGCCAGCGGCAGCATCACGAGGGCATCCAAAATGGCCCGCCCCTTGATCGTGCTTCTGACAATCACCCACGCAATCGCCACTCCGAGAATCAAATCCACCAGCGTCGCGCCCGATGAATAGAGAAGGCTGTTCTTAATCGAAGGCACCACCAAGGGATGACTTAGCGCCTCCTTGTAATGATCCATCGTCCACGCCTCCGGCAACACCGAGGCATACCAATCCTGCGACATCGAAAGGATCACCACCCCTGCATGCGGAAGCGACGACACAAAAAACACCCCAAAGAAAAACAGCGTGCACAACCAAGCCTTCCCGGCCTTCGGACGAACTTCCACATTCTTCCCTTTCGGACGCGGAGCGGTGCCCAGTTTGGACCGACCCAGAACCGCTTTCGAAAGGATGAAAACCATCGTCGACACTACCAGCATGATAGCTACGAGCGCATATGGAAACGGGTTGGACCCCAGATCCTTAATCCCGTCATAGACCTGCACCGGAGCGACTCGCGTGTAGTCAAAAACCAAAGGAACGCCCAACTCGGTGAACGACCAAATAAAGACAATGGCCCCTCCTGCAAAAATCCCCGGCGTGGTCAGAGGAAGGGTGATCCGTAAAAAGCGACGCCACGGCGGACAGCCCAAATTCTGCGCCGCCTGCTCCATCGCCGGATCGATATTCGACAACGACGCGGCGATATTCATGTAAAGAATCGGATACAGGTGCAGCGCATTCATCACCACGATTCCCCAGAATCTTCCCTCGCCCAACCAATCAATCGGCGCCGCCACATCGGAAATCCCCAGATGAACCAGCACCGCATTGAGCGCTCCCTGAATCCCCAAAATCTGCTTAATCCCTAACGCCCCTACGAAGGGCGGTAAGACCAGTGGAATTAAAATCAAAGCCGACAACGACTTCTTGAAAGGAAAGAGATATCGGTGCCCCAGCAAAGCCAGTGGAAAGGCGATCAACAAGCTCGCCACCGTGCTTGAGATTCCCAAAGCGAAGGCATTCCACAAGCCCTCTACATAGACGGGATTCTTAAAAACCTCTGCCACAAAACTCAACGTCCATCCTTGCCCTTCCACATAAAAGGCCTTCTGCATCACCATGGCAGCCGGAAAGAGAAAGAAGACCCCGAAGAAGAGGCAAACGAAGGCCGTTACGCTATACGCAAAGGTCCGGCTCACTTCGAACCTCCCTTCGCAAGCCGCTCCGCTCCCTCATAATTCTCGCGGAAATGCCGCCCCAATTCATTGGTCATTCTCATCAAAGCCACATTGTCTTCCGCCTTCATTGTCTTACGAATATTATCCAACGTTTCCTGATACCCGACCGGGCTCACGTCGAAAAACTTCTCAGACGCCTCCTTCGGGAAATCAGCTTCAATCAGAGCATCCCACGCCGACTTCATCTCCTCATGCGCATCGATACACATGACCCGAATGATCAGGCGAAGCGGCGAAAAATGAGCTCCGGTAAGACTGGAATCATACTCAAATTCATCAGCCGACTCGTACGGCATCACATCCGCATCGATCATCTGCGAAAGATACGGCTCCTCATAAAGATCCCGTCGAATTGGCAGCCTCCGCAACGCCCGCGAACGCGGACCCATCTCCGTCCCCGGCCTCGCATTCCAAAGCATCTGCCCGCCTTTCGTGTAAAGAAACCTTACGAACTCTTGCGCCAATCCCTCGTTCGGCGCGCCCTTCAAAATCGCGACCGGATCCACACTGATCGAGGTCCCGCCCACCGGCGAAATGAACTCAATCCGTGAACGACCATCTGCCTTCTTCAAGGTCTCATTGTAAGACCTCCCATAAAAATCAATACACATCCCCGCAACCGCATCGCCTTGCGCGACATCGTGTGGAACCTTCGAAGCACTGTCGGTAAAGTAACGCGCATTCGCTCCGATCTTCTGAATGAGATTCATGCCGTTTCGCCAACCCACATCACACGCTTCCTCGCGCGATTTCCCGGCCTTGAGCTCAATGTGAATTTGCTGCTGAACCAACATCTCGAAGGCCTTGGCCACCGACCCGCTCTTCGTGGGATCGGCCAAGGCAATTCCCTTCCGATAAGCCGGGTCCGCGAGATCACTCCAGGACTTGGGCGCCTCCATCCCCCTTCGCTTCAAGCTGTCCAAATTGTAACAAATTCCAAACGAGGACAGACACACCCCCAGCCAGTCTCGATCTTCCGGATAATAATCTTCACCACTCTGCTTCGCCGGAATGATTCCCGATTCAAAAAGCTCCGCTTGCTTCTCAAAGATATCAAGCCGTTGAAAACGTCCCTCCTTCGCCTGACCATCAAAGTCATAAACGCCTCCCCCAAAAAAGAGATCCAGCCCGATGCCCTCTTTCCCCTGCTTCTCAGCCGCGTCGAAGGCACTATCGAGCACCTTCTTAATCTCACTCGTCCCTCCCGGCGTCCGCCAGTTGATGTAAACGCTCTTCCCATTTTGCTCCTCGTACCACTTCGAGAAGGCATCGCCAAACTCCCGACGAATGGCCTCGTTGTGCGGTGTGATCACCTCCAGCCGAAGATCAGCCGACGAAGCCCCTACCGTTTCGTCATCACGAAGAATCATCGGCGCGGCAATCACCACCGCCATCGGAACGAAAACCCCGAGGTATTTTTTCCAGTTCCCTTTCATCGTGCCAGTAGAGTGATGTCATCCTGCGCCACCGCCAGCCCGACCTCCCGGTCGCCCGGTTCGCGGATGAGTTGAGGATTTTGCTCGGTGACCTGCATCACCTGTCCGTCAGCCAGACGCACGGTGTATTGAATAATGCTTCCCAGATAGATTCGCTCGATAATTTCCCCCGTTAGGAGCGCCCCTTCGGAACCCACAATCTCCAGCGCCTCCGGCCGAATTGACAGCACCACCGCGGCGCCCACCGCCGGATTCCAGCCCTCCACCGTCGATCTCCCCGGCAATATCGCCGTCGCCGTCTCGACCATTCCGTCCTCCTTCACCGTCCCCTTGATCAAATTCGTCTCCCCAATAAAGCCCGCCACGTAACTGGAATTCGGCTGACGATAGATCTCCTCCGGCGGCCCGACCTGGACAATCTCGCCCGCATCCATCACCGCCATGCGGTCAGCCATCGAAAGCGCCTCGGCCTGGTCGTGTGTCACATAAACTCCCGTGAGATCATTCTCCTTCACGATCCGTCGAATCTCCGAGCGCATCTCCAAACGTAGCTGTGCGTCCAAATTCGAAAGCGGCTCATCTAGAAGCAAGCATTTCGGCCTCACCACCAACGCCCGGGCCAAAGAAACCCGCTGTTGCTGACCGCCCGACATCTGGTCAATCCCCCGCTTCGCATACCCCTCCAGCTTCACCATCGCGAGCGCTTCCTCGACCCGGCGCTGGATTTCCTTCTTCTCGACCTTTCGTTCTTCCAAACCAAAGGCAATGTTTTGCCCCACCGTCAAATGCGGCCACAGAGCATACGACTGGAAAACCATCGCCGCCTCCCGCTTATGCGTCGGCAGCTCCGTGACATCGCGGTCACCAAAAAACACCTTTCCCTCCGTCGGCGTCTCCAAGCCTGCAATACACCGTAAAAGCGTTGTTTTACCGCATCCACTGCCTCCCAAAAGGAAAAAAAGTTCCCCCGGCGCAATTGCCAGCGACACCCCTTTCAAAGCCGTCACATTCCCGAAGCGCTTGGTGATTTTCTCAGCTCGAATCTCTTCCATACCCGTGCATGCTTGAACCTCCTCCCAAAAAGGCAAGCCACATTCACTCCCAAATAGAATCTCTGGGAACTCAAGCCGTTTGCCTCAAATGCCTCTACTATCGAACATCCGACTTCAAATCCCGCAACGACCAAATTTCGCCCGCCAGTTCTCCCAAGGCTCCCCGCGGCTTCCGCGCGCCATCCTTTCGCCTCGGCCCAAACCGTTCCCGGCTCGCTCGAAACACCCCGTCCACAAAAGCCTTCGAACCAATCACCGCTCCGTCTGTAAAATACCTCACGCGACACCTCACCACCTTCGAAATCTTCAAATCACGCGCCTTCTCATCCGAGAGCCTTTCCAGTTCCGCCTCCGCCTGCTCTCGGCTCATTCCCTTGCGCACCACCACCCGCTGCTTCGTCTGAACATTCCCACGTTCCTCTCCCTGCTCCATCCCTGCCGAAATCAAAATCTTGCGATACTCCTTCCCTACCCCGCCCTGCGACCAACTCCGCCCCGAGACCTCCCGGGTCCCAAACGAATACATCGCCCGGACCAATCCCTCCTGGGCCTTCTTCGCTCCACGTCCTCCGCCCACCGCTTCTCCATAGGAACTCCAACGATAGTCCGCTGGATCCTCCACCATCCCCGCCCGTAGCGGATTCAAATCAATATACGCCGCCATCGTCCGAGCCGCCAAACCATCCTCCACAATCACACTCCGGAACCTCGACTCCCAAAGCACTCCCCTCCGCCCGTGCTCCCGGTTAAACCAGCAGGTAAACCGCTGCAGCATCCCTTTAAAAAACTCCGAAAGC
>CAWUTG010000081.1:0-46911 GCA_963925135.1 uncultured Verrucomicrobiales bacterium
TTTTGTCGTCTTTTTGGCGGAGAGGAACCCTACTTCGACTTCACACAGCGGAAGCCGGTGTGATTGGTAGGAGCGAGGGACTCGGAGTAGTGACGGGCCCCGGGGCGATAGCGGAGACAATAGGAAGTGTGGCAGAGGAAGGATCCGCCTTTGGAGACATGGAGGAGACTGAGTTCGTGCTGCTTGCCAAAGATGATGGCGCTGGGCCATTCTCCGCGTTGGAGGAACCAGTTCATGACCGGTTGGCTGATGCCGTCGGATGGGCCTTTGGGGTTGTCTTTGGGATCCTTGAGGAAGGATTCGTAGGCATCGGGGCGGTAGTAGTCGGAGCAGTGTTCCCAGACGTTTCCGGCCATATCGTAGAGGCCGAAGTCGTTGGGTGGGTAGGACTTGATCGGTGCCGAGCCGGTGAAGCCATCTTCTCCGGTGTCGTTGTGGGGGAATTCTCCGGTGAAGACGTTGGCGAGCCATTTTTCGCCGGGCTTGGGTTTGTCGCCCCAGATGTATACTTGCTTCTCTTTTCCGCCCCGGGCGGCGAGTTCCCATTCGGCTTCGGTGGGGAGACGTTTACCAGCCCATTTGCAGTAGGCATTGGCATCTTCCCAGGTGATGCAGACGACGGGGTAGTTGTCCTTGCCCTTAATGTCGGAGTCGGGACCGGTAGGGTGGAGCCAGCTGGCTCCCTCGGCAAAGCGCCACCACTGCCATTCAGCGCCTTCACCTTGGAGTTGGACGGCATTGGGCGGGCCGGAGAAGACGAGGGCGCCGGGTTTGAGGCTTTCGGGCGGGGCTTTTGGGAAATCTTTGTTGCTCCAGCCGCGTTCGGCCTGGGTCTTGTAATCGGTGGCGTCGGCGAATTTTTTCCACTGGGCATTGGTGACCTCGTGGGTCTCGATGTAGAAGCCGTCGACTTTCACGTCGTGGACGGGGCGTTCTTCGGGATTGAAAGGAAGACCAGGGCTTTCGGGGGTGCCGCGGGTGTAGGTGGCACCTTCAATCCAGATCATTCCTTCGGGAGGAGCGGCGTTGAGAATTCCGGAGAGGGCGAAAAGTAAGGAAAGTCGTTTCATGAATCGCTTGGTTTCTGTGAGGAGACAATTTAACTACGGACATGGCTATGACGAAGTTTCGCCCGTGTATCGATCTCCACCAGGGAAAGGTGAAGCAGATTGTGGGCAGAACCCTGAACGACGAGGGGGCGGTGGAGAACTTCGTGTCAGAGAAGAGTTCGTCGTGGTATGCCGAGAAGTTTGCCTCGGATGATCTCCGGGGCGGCCACGTCATTCAGCTGGGTCCGGGGAATGACATGGCGGCAAGGGAAGCGCTGGGAACGTGGCCCGGGGGCTTGCAGATTGGCGGAGGGATCACGTTGGAGAATGCGGCACAGTGGCTCGAGGCGGGTGCCAGTCACGTCATCGTAACATCCTGGCTTTTTGATGCGGAGGGGAATTTTTTGAAGGATCGCCTTGCGGCTTTGGTGGAGGAAGTAGGGGCGGAGAAGCTCGTCATTGATCTGAGCTGTCGTCAGGTTGGTGAGGGTTGGAAGGTCGCGATGAATCGGTGGCAGACGATCACCGGGATGGTGATCGATTTGGGGACGATCAAGGAACTCTCGGAAAGCTGCGATGAATTTTTGATTCATGCCGCTGATGTTGAAGGGCAGTGTGGCGGGGTCGATGTGCCCTTGGTGAATCTCTTGGGGGAGTGGGAAGGGTGTCCGATTACCTACGCCGGAGGGGTGAGGGGTTTGGATGATTTGAGGCTGATCAATGAAGCGAGCGGCGGTCGCTTGGATGCGACGGTGGGGAGTGCGCTCGACCTTTTTGGCGGCAGTGGCGTGTCATACAGCGAGCTGCTTCTTTGGAATCAAGGCTCGTAAGGTCGGGAGGGTCTGTCTTGACTCGCGCTACAAGTTATGTCGAAACGAGTATTGATTACCGGTGGAGCGGGGTTTTTAGGGAGTCATCTTTGCGATCGCATGATCGCGGCTGGAAACGAGGTCATTTGTTTGGACAATTATTTCACGGGACGTCGGAGGAATATTGAGCACCTGCTCGATCATATCGACTTTGAGCTGGTCCGGCATGATGTCATCGATCCCATCAAGCTGGAGGTTGATCAAATCTACAATTTGGCCTGCCCGGCCTCTCCGATTCACTACCAATATAATGCGATCAAGACGATGAAGACGTCGGTGATGGGCGCGATCAATATGTTGGGATTGGCGCGACGAACGAAGGCGAGGATTCTGCAAGCTTCGACCTCGGAGGTTTACGGTGATCCCTTGGTGCATCCGCAGACTGAAGACTATTGGGGGCATGTGAATCCGATCGGGATTCGCTCGTGTTACGATGAGGGGAAGCGATGTGCCGAGACGTTGTTCATGGACTATCATCGACAGAATGGCGTGGAAGTCCGCATCATGAGAATTTTTAACACCTACGGGCCGAGGATGAATGCCGAGGATGGTCGGGTCGTTTCCAACTTCATCGTGCAGGCACTGCGTGGTGAGGATATTACGATCTATGGCGATGGCTCGCAGACGCGTTCGTTCTGCTATTGCGATGACAATATTGAAGGAATGATTCGCCTCATGGAGGGCGACAACATGGGGCCGATCAACATTGGAAACCCGAATGAGTTTACGATGTTAGAACTGGCCGAGCAGGTGATCGAGTTGACGGGGTCGTCCTCGAAGATCACTCATCAGGCGCTTCCGCAAGATGATCCCAAGCAACGGCAGCCGGATATTTCGAAGGCGAAAGAGTTGTTGGATTGGGATCCGAAGACGCAGTTGCGGGAAGGGTTGAAGAAGACGATTGCTTACTTTGAGGAGGAGTTGGCTTCGCTGTAAACGGATTATCCAATCCGGGCGACGGGCACTCTTTGGTGGGCTGCCTTTGGGTCGCCGAGGAGGATGACGTCGCTTGCAGCGAGAGCTTCGGAGGGAGTCATGGTGCTGAGGGTGAGCGACCGGCTGGGCGAGAGTTTGAGACGGAGTTGGTGGGCGAGACGGCCCATGGACCAACGGGTGTTGATTTCGCTGACACGGTGCCATTCCAGCCCGCTGGAGGTGCGATGGAGGAAGGAATCCACACACACGGGGCCGAGGTAGTCGGAGTTTTCGAAGAGTTCGGCGAGCGCTGTGGGGAAATTCAATTTTACCTCCGGTAAGACGGTGTGCGAAATGATCCGGGCTTGTTCGGGAGGGAGTTGCGTGGCGGGTTTTGGATTCGAGGTTGAAGAAATCCATTGGCCGTCCCGGCTGACTTCCTGTTGCGCAAGTCCCAGGAAGCGGATGCCGCCTTGTTTCGGGCTGTTGATCTGAAAGAGCATGGAAAACTCCAGTTCTTTTTCGAGCCAGGGTTCTAACAGGAAAGGTGTGTTGGGAAGCTTTGGTGAATCGGAGGATAGTTTTTTGATGCCCCGTCCTGCGGAAGAGAGGAGAGGTTTGGCGATCCAGAATGGGTGGGGAGAGGACGCCATGATTTGCCGTGCTTCATCGTGCGATTGGCAGATGGTGGCGGGCAGCGGATCGGAGTCGATGAGTTGACGAAGCTTGAGTCCGAATTCCTTGGAGAGGAGTTCGGGTCGGGGGTGTCCCCAGGGGCGTTCGTTGCGGATTTTTCGTTCGCGCCGGATTTTTTGAAGTTCGTGGTAGGGGGCAATTTCGGGGAAGGTGAGTCCGTGTTGGGCGAGGTAGGCGCGGTGGGAATCGGTGGGTGTCTTGCGGAGGAGGATGATGTCGTCTTCGGACGGAGCAGCGAGGGCGAAGGTGTATTCGAGATCGGCGGCGAGTTCGTCCAGTCGCTTTGGGGTGGTCCAGGAAGGAGAGGCGGCGGCGGGTTCGACGTCGGGGTTGAACCAGTAGAGGTCGGGGCTGCGTCCGCGGGAGGATTGGAAGCGTTTGAGCTTGGCGATGAAGTCTTCGTTGAGCCCGGCTTTGCGACGGCCTTCATCGTTGAAGGGAGCCATGCCTTTGGCGCGGATGGGCGAGAGGGGGAAGTGGAGTTGTTTGTGCCAGGCGTCCCAATCGGATTGCGCGTTTTCTTTCCAGCGGCGGAGCCATTTCACGCCGTAGCCGACGTGGGCGATTTCGTCGTGGTAGATCTTGTTGAGGATCTTGGCGGTCTTGGGATCGCCCGCCTGAGCGAGGACGGTGGAGTAGTGTTTGGCGTAGTCGAGGTTGGCTTGCTCGAAGGTGAGGGAAAGTCGGGAGACGTAGTCGAGCGGGCTCTCCATGTCGGAGATGTGCGACCAGATCATGGGGCTGAGGTTGTAGTCGCCGAAGTTGACGCCGCATTCCTTCATTCGCTGGAGATACCAGCGGGTGTGGTTTTGCTCTTCCTGAAGGGTGCGCAGGACGCCGCGGCGAAAGGAGTCGGGGGCATCGGGGAATTTGAGAAGGGCGAGGGCCATGAGCTCGACGGCGAGGAGTTCATGGTTGGCGAAGAAGTGGAGGAGGACGGCGCGTTGTTCTTCGTCGTGCAGTTGGTCGGCGGAGGGAAAGGGCGATTTTCCGTCGTTGGCCTGGGGGCGAAGATGTTCGGGGCGGCCGGGGAGGTCGGGGGATTTAAAGCCGCCGCGTTTCGGGGGATCGAGGATGAGGGATTTTGGCGCGTGGGTGAGTTTCTCCTCGAGGGAGTGACTCATGAGCACCCGCTCGGCAAAATCAGAGACTGTCGTTGGATCCGCCATCGGCTAAAGAGACAGAACCGCTCTTGCGACGTTGATGCAAAGCAAAAAGCGCGAGGATGAGGAGAAGCGGGAGGGCGGCGAGGCAGAGCGGGCCGAAAAGCCAGCCGCCGCGTTGGAAGAGGGTGAGGTGGGTGTGCCCGCAGATTGTCCCTGTGAGGACTCCGGGTCTTGTGAGGGGGAGTTTCTTCTGAACGTTTCCTCTGGAGTCGATGATTTGGGTTTGCCCGGAGGTGGCGGCGATGGCGAGCCAGCGCCCATTTTCGGCGGCGCGGTGTCGGAAGAGTTGGGCGTGTTGAAGGTGTTGGCGCTCGGTCCAGGGTTCGGCATCCATGATGGGGATGAGGAAAAACTCGGCGCCCTTGGCTGTCATCTTGCGCATGACGTCCTGGTAGTCGCAGTCGAAGCAGATGGGGGTGCCGATTTTCCCGGAGGGGGTATTGATGGGTTCTGCGGTGGTCCCGGGAATGCCATCGGCGAACATGTGCACGGTGTGGTTTTTCACGTGTTCGCCCAGAGGGCCGTCCTGACCCTGGGTGAAGGCGGTGTTGTAGAAGTCTGTGCCGTGATCTTTTTGTCCGCCGAGGACGAGGACTTTGGTGTCTTCTTTTAAAAGATCGGGGAGTGATTTGGCTTGGGGGTGGGTGTTGGGATCGAAGGGGACGGCGTATTCGGGCCAGACGATGGCGTCGACTTTACCAGCATGGGGCAGCGACATTTCGTAGTGAGTGTCGAAGAGGCCTTCTTCATTTTGGATGAGGGGAGCCATTTTGTTTGGAATCGCTGGGCAAAGTGGAAGGCCATTCCGAAGATGCCGGTAAAGAGAGCCAGCATGATCCAGAGGGCGGGGGCGAGGGTTTTGAAGATTTCGAGGAGCCACCAGAGGGTGGCGCCGAAGCTGAGGAATCCATGGAGGACGCCGAGTCGAAAGGAGGCGCGCAGGCTGGTTTCGTTAAGCGCGATGAAGAGGGGGATCCAGGCGACGGGTGCGAGGAACCACCAGCCGATGGGCGGGAAGACGAGGACGACAAGAATCGCGCTCAGGAGGGTGAGGAGAATCTTGCGCGGCATCCCGCTGTGATTTAATCAGAGGATGAGTTTTAGGGAGCATCGATTATTTCGATGTCAGCATTTGAGCCCGAGCTGGAATATTTTCAGAATTGGGGCATCATCAGGGAAGTTAGTTATGAAAATTCGTTTGCTCATCGGAGGAACTATCGCAGCATTGGCCATCATGGCGGGCTTTGCGACAGGAGAAGATTTGGCGAAAGCCGACGGGAAGGTGTCTGCAACGACACTTCCTCTCGATGCGGCAAATTCCAAAATCAAGTATGAAACGGCCACCTTCGGCTTGGGCTGATTTTGGGGGCCAGACTCCGAGTTCGGCAGTCTCAATGGTGTTCTTCGCACGCGGGTTGGCTATGCGGGAGGCGAGAAAGAGAATCCGACATACTACAGTCTGGGAACTCATACCGAGGTGATCTCGATCGACTACGATCCCAAGGTTCTCAGTTACAACGACCTTTTGACCATCTTCTGGTCGGCTCATCGCTGTGACCAGGTCAACACCTCGCGTCAGTATATGAACGCGGTTTTTTATCATGATGCGGCCCAAAAGATGGTCGCTGAAGAATCCCGGGCGAAGGCGGCGAAATCCCGTGGGGTTTCGGCCGAAGAGGTGCAGACCAGCCTGCTTCCAGTGGGTGCTTTCACCTACGCCGAAGAGTATCATCAGAAATACTATCTGACGCGCTATCCCGAGATTCGGGAGCTTTTGTTGAAGAACTATCCAGACGGGAAATCGTTGGCGGACTCGACTGTTGCGACACGATTGAACGCTTATCTGGGCACGGGGATGAAGAAGGATTGGAAGGTGTTTTTGAAAGAGCTTCCCCAGTTTGGTCTGCCCGAGGATCTGGAGGAAGCGCTTGAGAAGGCCGCGACACAGCAGGTGGACAGCTCGGCACAATAGCTTATTTCCGCCTAAAGCGCGAAGTGACCGGGGTCACGATTGCGATCGCGACGGCATACGAGACAACATCCCAAGCGTCGTTACGATCAATGTCGCGAAGCCAGAACCAAGGGACAAGCTCAACGCCGATGGCCATCGCTAAAATGAACGGGTATGCCTGTTGGAATGGCATTAAGAGCAGTAGGACGCCTGCAAAAAGACCCATTACTCCGAGATGGAGTAAGAAACGACCGCCAGCTTTCTTTTTTAACCAGTAGAAAGCATTCCGCCATTCGGCAGTTCGCTTGGATTCGTCTGAATTTTGGATCGAAGACGGCTGAGGCGGGGGTGGTAATTCGAAATTTTCACTCTCGATTCGGTGCTGACTGCTTTCTCCGGACGACGAGTTGAAGGTCTCAAAGAATGGGCGGGGAATGTCCAAGAATCTCGGAAATACGAGTAGTGATCCCCACAAAATAATCCAAATAGCGCAAAAAATCGAAGATGGGTTGATCCCGCTACCTTCGCCCCTTCGTCGACGGATAGCCCACAGAATCCAACCGGTCCAAACAATAAATAGCAACGGCGTAGCAAACGGGACCCACGCTCTCAAGTCGGCCGATACAACATCGAGACTTTCTATCTGGTAGCTCCCTGAATCTGCATTTGTCGTGATAAATAGTGAAAAGTGCTCTACGTGATCCGGGAGAGGGGCTACCGCCTCTCTTGTTCTCCATGTTTGGTTTGGAGGAACACTGGATATCACTGAAACGCCCTCTAACAGCGGGTGGTGAGCTGCGTCAAAGGGGGTAATATGAACGAGAATTGGGTAACCTGGCGTGGACTCTTTAAAATGGAAATCGTCCGTGGTGCGATGAGTGAGTCGAACCTTGACAAATTTTGCCCCGTTGGCCGCCCAGGATTTGTTTGAAATTGATCTCGTCTTGTCTTGGTCGGAGAATTCCAGGAGTTGGCCATCCATTTGCCAAGTTGGAAGGGATGCTTTTTGCGGAGTGTCTATTTGAGTCCAAGGTTCCAATGATTGGTCCCGCCAATAAATAGAACCGGTCTCTTTGAATCGAAATTGCCAAGAGGCCACCGTGCCAATGACGAGGCTGAGCAAGCACCCCCAGAAGAGAATGCGTCGATTGAGAACGATTTTCAGTCCTTTGACCCTAGAGGTTGCACTTGGAGCTGCCAAGTCTGGGATCCGATCGTTTCGTTGACAGTCGGGGCTTGCGGGGTGGTGGGTGGCAAGGCATAGTCGCTCCAATGAAAAGAGCCTTGTTTGCCATTCTGGCATTTTTCTCACTCTCGTTCCTTGTTTCCTGTGAGTCCACGAACAGTCGTCGTGCCGGTGGCGGAGCCTTTGATGATTCGCAATTGGGCCGCAAGTTGGACGCCAATGCCCACCTTGAAGATCCGGAAACTCCTGGTAAGCGCAGCTTCGAGCAGTGGCGCAGTAACGATTAATCACGCCTGACGCGTCTTTTCTGATTGTTCTCCCGTTCGAGGAACGGTTTCTTGGAGCCCATGGATCCAAGGTATCTCGAACTCGCGAAACAACTCACTCAGTATTCAACGTCTCTCAAGAAGGGGGAAAAGGTTCTTCTCGATCTCGTCGACACGCCTGAGGAGATGGGGCTGGCTCTCATCCGAGCCGTGAGAGAATCCAAAGCCGAGCCCTTTTTGCGCCTCGGCTCCAATCGTCTCACCCGGGAACTTCTGATGGGGGCGACCGAGGAGCAATACAGCACCTCGGCCAAACATTTATTGGCGGAAATGAAGGACATGGATGCCTACATTGCGGTTCGGGGCTCTCACAACATTAGCGAGACCAGCGATGTTCCGGCGAAGAAGATGGAGTTGGCGATGAAGCACATCCGCAAGGTGCTCGATCATCGAGTGAAGAAGACGAAATGGTGTGTTCTTCGTTGGCCCCATGCTGCGATGGCGCAGCAGGCTGGCATGAGCACCGAGGCGTTTGAAAAGTTTTACTTCGATTCCTGCCTCCTCGACTACAAGAGTTACCTTCCCGCGATGAAGGCCTTGAAGCGCCTCATGGACAAGGCCGACCAGGTACACATCACCGGGCCAGGCACAGATCTAAAATTCTCAATCAAGGACATCCCGGCGATCGTTTGCGGTGGAAACTACAACATCCCTGATGGCGAAGTCTTCTCTGCTCCGATTAAGGATTCGGTGGAGGGGGTCATTTCCTACAATGCTCCCACGATTTATCGCGGAATCGGATTTGATGGCATCAAGCTCACCTTTGCGAAGGGGAAGATTGTCAAAGCAGAAGCTGCTGGAGGTCGCACACGTGATCTCAATAAGATTCTCGATAGTGACGCCGGAGCGCGGTTCATCGGAGAGTTTGCAATTGGCTTCCACCCGATTATTCGCCAGCCCATGCGCGACATTCTTTTCGACGAAAAGATCGCAGGGAGTTTCCACTTCACACCGGGTCAGGCCTACGAGGAGGCCGACAACGGCAACCGGTCATCAGTCCACTGGGACATGGTGAACATCCAGCGCAAGGACTATGGAGGCGGAGAAATTTACTTCGATGGAAAACTGATCCGCAAGGATGGCACCTTCCTGGCCAAGAATCTGGCGAAGCTGAACAGTTAGAATTTGCTGAAGGATGGAAGGTCGTCCCTTGCCATGTTCCCTGAGCGGCCATAGAAACCTGCGATGAAAGTTCTCTCCTACGAAGACAAGGCCTATCCAGCTTTTCGCAAAAAGCTCTACCGTCGCGCGATTCCCAGCGGGGCGTTGAGTGCGACGGTAGCCGGGATTGTTGGTGAAGTTGCGAAGAGGGGGGACCGTGCCTTGATCGATTTTGCTGCCAAATTTGATGGCGCAAAATTGACCGCCAAAACCCTGAGGGTGAGTGAGGCTGAACTGGAGTTCGCCCGTTCCTCGGTCAGTCAGGAAACGAAGGATGCGGTGGCGGCCTCGCTCAAAAACATTCATTCTTTTGCGAAGAAGAGTCTCCGTAAGAATTGGTCATCGAAGAATCCCCAAGGGGCTATTGTTGGAGAGCGATTCGTGCCGTTTGATCGGGTGGGGGTGTACGTGCCAGGTGGCAAAGCGCCCCTGGTTTCGACCTCCCTTATGACGGCAGGCTTTGCCCAGGCTGCGGGAGTCCCCGAGATTGTCGCGGCGACTCCCCCGGGGCCGGATGGCTCGGTGAATGCGGAATTGCTTTACGCCTTGTATGCTGCCGGTGCGACCGAGATTTATAAAGCCGGCGGCGCACACGGAATTGCGGCCTTGTCGTTGGGGACCAAGACGATTGCTCCAGTGGACAAAGTTTTTGGACCTGGAAACAGCTACGTCGTGGAAGCCAAGCGCCAAATGGTGGGTGCGGTATCGATCGACCTTCTTCCCGGGCCCAGCGAGATTCTCATTGCGGCTGACTCGACAGGGAATGCGCGCTTTTTAGCTTCGGATTTGCTGGCCCAGGCTGAGCACGGACCGGACTCCGTGGTGGGCTTTGTCACTCATTCAAAGCGACTTTTGCGCGATGTTCAGTCAGAACTAAAATCACAGCTCGCTGAAACTCCTCGAAAAGAGATCGCCAGCAAGGCTCTGAAAAAAGCCGGGTTTATGGTGCTCACGCAATCGATGAAGGAGTCGATCGAGATCGTCAATGACTGGGCTCCCGAGCACTTAATCCTGGTGGCAAAGGATGAAGATCGGTGGCTGGACCAGGTGCGCACGGCAGGCGCAATCTACGTTGGGAACTACGCTGCAGTCGCAGTGGGTGACTTTCTGGCAGGGCCGAGTCACACACTCCCGACCGAAGGTTCAGGGCGTTCATTTTCGGGACTTCGAGCAGATCAATTTCAACGTCGCGCAAGTGTGGTGAGGATGGATCAACAGGCGGTGAAGAAATCACAGAAAATTGTGGAGCACTTCGCCAAAATCGAGGGGTTGCATGCCCACGGCCGATCAGTCACGCTCCGGGCTGAAAGTTAGTTCATGAGTGAAGAATCGCAGGCTCCCTCTCGCCGCAAGATCGATAGTGCCCGTAATTTTGCGGAGAGCGCGATGGCCTGCCCGGGTTGTCATGGCATTCTCACCGAGGCTGCCAATGCCTGCCCAGGTTGTGGATACAGTGGCCATGAGGCCGTGGCCAGGTTTCCCTTTGCGGCCCCTCCGATTGAGCGCTTCATTGATCCGGTGGGCTATCTCTCTGAGGAAGCCCGTAGAAAGATCGACAAGTCTCTGGCGGCCTTGAAGAAGAGATTTCCGCAGGTGTGCCTCTCGATCTGTATCATCGACCTTGTCGCGGAGACCGATCCCCGTGAGTTTGGGTTTTGGATGTTTAATGCCAGCAAGGTGCGTGATGAGTTAGAGGCTGCGAGCCGGCCATGGACCATCTTGTTGATCATCGATGATCAGAATGCCCGGGCCTCGATCACACCAGGGTATGCCATTGAGCCGTTTCTCGATGAAGAGGGGTGGGAGTCTCTGTTGCGGATGGAGCGGAAGCATTTTTTTGCGAAAGACTATGAGACGGGGGTGCTTCGATTCATTGAGGGGGCCGCCCAGATTCTGAAAGAGGGTGCCGCGAGAGTTCTGCGCCGGACACGGAAGAAGTCGGCTCATAAGAATGATTCGAATCCAGAAGGAGGTCGGAAATGATTCGTGTTCTGCTGATATTTTGGACATTGGTGTCGCTTGGCCGGGCCAATCCAGACTTTTCTGTTTTTGACGTTGGGGAGGCTCCGGCAGGAGGTGTTTATGATCCTCTTGATTGGCTCGAGGGTGAAAAACGGGAGGAGTTGGAGGAGAGTCATCGGGGCGCTCTCGCAAAATGGGGGGTGAGGATTTTTGTGGTGATCCTTCCTGAAAAGCCTGCCTTGGGCGTTGATGTGTTTGCGAAAAAGATCGGAAGGGATTGGGGAGGCAATGAGACATGGGGTGTCTTGCTTCATGTCGTCGGCGATAGCGACTCGCCCTGGTGTGCAGCCGAGAGAGGGGAGAACCTGCGATGGACGAAGCAGGAGGAGTTTGACCGGGCTCTGGAAGGCGCGATGAGTCGGGCTCACCGTGAGCCTGATCAGGACCTGAGTGTCATGGTAGGTGCCCGGGAGTTGACGGATGAGTTGGGCTTTCTGGGGATTATTTCGAATCGCCGGGATCAAATGCTGGGGAAAGCCCGGGAGGAGCGAGTGCAGAAGGCCGGTGTCAAATTCACGAAGCGAAAGTTCGTTCAGCGGGCATGGATGATCGGAGGGCCTCTCGCCCTTATTCTCGGTATTGCCGTCTTTCTTTTTTTGAGATCACGATCACGTGAGCGAATGACGGGATTTGAATTTCCTGAAACCGCCCCAAGACGCCGGTTTCACGGGCCATGGAGCGGTGGTGGAAATGTGCTGGTGACCTTCTCTGGAAAGACTTCCGAGAAGGGATCACGACGGGGATGAAGGACTACTTCAGCGAGCCGTGGATCTGTTGAAGAGTCATAATTGCATAGCTGGTCACGAGAATGGGATCATTTTCCATCCAGCGACTGGCAGTGTCATTGATCCATGATCCGTCTTCACGCTGGTTGTTAATGACGTGGGCTGCCAGCTCGGAGCGCCAATCAATCGCGAGACCACTCTTGGCCTTCAGTTCCATGACATTGGCCGCGACGAGGCTCTTAGCCATCGCGTGGAAATAGTAGTAGAGCCCCTGGTCGCCGAGGCCGGGATTTTCCTTAAGCGTGTAGTTATTAGAGATCCATTCGACGACGGCCTTTACGCGGGGGTCGGATGCATCGAGGTCGGCATAGACGAGCGAGAGGAGGCCGGAGTATGACATGGAGCCATAGCCACGGAGGGCAATACGACCGGTCTTGCTGTCGACGGTTTCACCCGCTTTGGAGTTTCCGGGGAAGTAAACGAAGCTGCCATCATTACCCACGGTGTCACCCTTATTGGTGGCTTGCAGATTTTGGCAACGTGATACGAAGGCGAGGGCCGCGCCCCAATCAAGATCCTGAACTTTTTTCTCGCCGGTATCGTTGGCGATGGTCCGGGTGTGGTAGAGCGCTTCCAAGGCGAGGGTGGTGTTGGAGAGGTCGGAGTGCGCGTAAGTGCCACCATATCCAATTCCACCGTCAAATTCGGTATCGTCAGCGCCTTTTACTCCCCAGTCGGTTTGTTGATTGATCAGGAAGCCGCGGGCCTTGATGATTTGTTCTTTGTATTTTTGCGGATCGGCTGCGTAGAGGCCCATGATAGCTGAGGCAGTGCAGTAGGTCGCCATGCCTTTTCCGTAGATGCCGCCATCGGTTTTTTGCTGCGCAACGAGCCAGGTGAGGCCTCTTTCGATGGCTGCGGGAGGAGCTGCATTGCTGTCGTAGGCGGGGTCCATGATGAGGCACCGCAACGAGTATGCGGTGAAGGCGGGAAGGGAGGGATCCCCCCAGGATCCATCGGCATGTTGTTGGCTGAGGAGATACTGGTTTCCTTTTTTGATCGTTTGTTGCGATTCAAGTTTGAGCGAGAGGTGGGGATTCTCGGCTGGGGATTGAATCGCGCTTACGGCGAACAAGACGGTTGCGATGAGGTTTTTCATGGCTGATGTGGTTTGATGATGATTTTGACGACAGTGCCCTCTTCCTGGATGATTTTTTCGTTGGGAATCCAAACGTCGCCCGCTTGACGGTCCTTACCGGGAAAGTTAACAATTGCCTGCTGGGAAGTATAGATTGCAAACATAATTCCATCAACCTCGGCTTTGAATTGTCCCTCGTGGATATAAGAGCCGGTTGAAAGCCAGGGGCCAGCTTCCATGGTGGAAAGCGTTGCTTTTTCGAGGATGAGATTGTCCTGGGGCTGAAAGCCATGATCGTCCTCCTTCGGCCACTCGATGTGGTGGATGAGTTCGTTGATAGGGTGGGACTTCTTACTCTCCCCTTCGCCCCATTCGACAATGATGTCGATTTTGGAGGCGGCGGTCACTTTTGGGTCGACCTCTGGATAGACCCCGGTGGGCCGGTAATCTTCGTCGACGATTTCAAATAGCTCGGGTGATTCAGCGATTCCCAGAAGTTTGAAGGCAATGTTGAGATTGAGTGGCGAAATGTCACTCAGGAGGAGGGTTTCGTGGACCTTGTTACTTTTAGTGGTGACGAGAAGAAACTCGAGAAGGCCTTGGGTCATGTTGATTCCGGCGCCGAAGCTAATCTCGCGCTTTTTTTGATCCAAAAGAATTTTACCGATTTGGAACTGGTGATCGTTGATCTGTTTGATGTCAGGCTTGGCCACAGGTGCGACGGGAGCAGTTCCCGGTTCCTGTCCGTAGGAAGGAGTAAGGCAGATCAAGGAAGCTAGAAGCAGTGGTTTAAGCATGATATCCGGGGCTGTAGAACGTCCTGAAAATGAGTCTTCTTAGGACTAATTTTCGTCATCGGGCAAATTTTCAGCAGGCGCTTCAGGTTCCTCGGGTTTTTGGGAAAGAGATCGTATAAAGTCCTGCCACATCAGGCGGGTGATTTGGAGGGTGAGGAGATCGATTCCTGAGGCTTCCAAGGGAGGTGGGAGGTCGTATCCCTCCTTCGCGAGTTGGGAGCGAATGGTTTGAAAGGCAGCAAGGGAGAGTTCATTGAGCAATTCGGCTTCGTCTCCCGAGGGCTTCATTGTCATGATGGCGGAGGTGCCCGGGGTTTTGCCGGTTGTGGAAAACCAAAGCGCGATGGGGGCATTCGCGATGGGGACGTCTGTTTCAGCGCTGTTGATCTTGGGGGTGACATCGAGCTGATTGCCGGAATGTTTGCGAATGAGCGTCGCCAATTCGAGAGTGGCGTTTTTGATGGGCTCGTCGACACCTTGCGGGATGCCGATCTCTAGGGTCAGTTGGGTTTCGGAGGTTGGATCGACATTCCAGCGGGGGAGAGTGGGGGTGAGGGCGGCGATCCCTTGTCCCGTTTCGATGAGTTCCTCTGGGGTGGCTTTTCCTGAATCAATAATGCGCTCAAGAGCCAAAAGGGCGCGTTGGAATTCTCCCCGGGTCTGGAGAGTCGAAGAGAGTAACAAGAGTCTGGAAGGGGCGTTATCTTTGGCGAATTGTCGATAGGTATCCAACCCCGGGCTGGATTCCAGATCGCCCAGGTCTGTATTGGTGATTTCCGGGATCTCCGGGATCTCCGGATCTTCTTCGATCGCGGCGATCGGATTGGCGGGCTTGGGGCCCCCGGTGATCGGAGGCTGGAGGGAGGCTGAGCCGGCGGCGAGATCGGTCCCGAAGTCTTCGGGCGGGAGTTCGACACCTTTTGGGGTGAGGAAGTCGATGTAACGGGTACGCAGATGCCATGTTAGGAGTGTAACTCCCAGCGTAGTGATCACGACGATGGCCCAATGGATTCTCAAGAGGACGGGAGAGTGCGTGGAGATTGTCGGCAGGTGAAGCGCAAAAGAAAGGGGCCGTTGAGAGGTTACTCAAGCGGCCCTTTGAAAAGATGCGGAAACGGTCAGCGAATTAGTCAGCGCTCTTGACCTGGATCGCACGCTTACCAACGCGGTCGCGAAGGTAATGGAGCTTGGCGCGCCGCACTTTGCCGCGAGAAACGATCTCAACCTTGGCAATACGTGGGCTGTGGAAAGGGAAGACACGTTCAACACCTGTTCCGTAGGAGATCTTACGGACGGTGAATGCGGAATTGATGCCACAACCACCCTTCGCGAGGACGATGCCTTGGAAAATCTGGATACGCTCCTTACCGCCTTCAACTACGCGGTTGTGAACCTTGACGGTATCACCGACTTTGAAGTCGATAGCGTCTGACTTCATTTGCTCCTTTTCGATTTTTTTGATAATATCCATGGTCGTTAGCTGGTTGGGCGGGGGGCAGGAACTACGTGAACCGCGGGGCGATTGCAACTGTTTTTTCGCTTCATCGCGATGATTTTGAAAAAGTTAGCCCTGGGGAATGCCCGGCACCGGTTGGAATTAAATGGGATGGTTTTTTATTGTTAGGGTCATCTCACGGATGACTTACTGGGGTCCACCGCCTCAACACGGAGCAACCGGGGCAGCGGGAGTATTCGAAGAGCAGGAAGAAAGCCCAAGAAGGGTTCCGGTGGCGATAAGCAGGATCGTTAATCTCATATTCAGGGGGTCAAAGTGGCCTTGAATTCGGATTATTCCAGAAAAGAAAAATAAAAGAGGGAAGCAAGGAGACGCTCAACAAAGGGGCGATTCGCCCAAGATTCTTTTTTGATTGATTTTGGGACCGCGCCAAGTCTCCGATTCGCGTCAGAGACGGTCTACCTCGATCATTTTCAATGACGATTCCGAGGTTCGGGTGGGCTCTTTTGGCCTCCGCGGCCCTCTTCACCTTCACTATAAACCAGCTTGCGAGCTGCAACCACGAGGTTGCCCGCAGTAGAGATCACAGTGTGAACAATCCCGCTGTCACGCTCCGTTCCGATGGACGCTTTCATCCCGAAATACCATGGGTCGCTCCTCTTGGTCTGAGTCCTCTCTGGGTCACGGGCCCTGTCCTTGTTCTTCGTGAAAGAGGGCGCATTGATGATGGTGGCATCGACGAGGGTTCCTTCGCGCATGAGTAGTCCTCGCTCTTCAAGGTGAGCATTGATCGTTTCAAAAGTGGTGGCACAGAGATCGTGCTTTTCTCACAGATGACGGAATTTGAGTAAGGTCGTGGCATCAGGCACGGGGTCGCTGGCGAGGTTGATCCCGACTGGTGCGCCATGACGAAGGAGCACTCAGATTCTCTGCTCGACGTCCACTCCGATTAAATCGCGTTTCCCTAAGGCTGAGAGATCACGGGTTGACAGCACGGAGTTCGTTGATAGAGTGCGCGCCTTTCCGGAGTAACGGGTTCCGCTTTGCGGGCTCCATGCCGGATTTCTGACTAATACAGAAGAAAAACAAGAGACCCATGGCTAAAAAACCCAAGGCTACTTCAAAGGCCTCCAAATCAACCAAGAACGTTTACTACTTCGGCGCAGGAACATGCGACGGAGACGGCTCAATGAAAGCCCTCCTCGGAGGTAAAGGTGCAAACCTTGCTGAAATGAGCAGCATCGGTATCCCCGTTCCCGCAGGATTCACGATCACGACTGAAGTCTGCACATACTATAACGACAACGCTAAGAAGTATCCCAAGTCTCTCGATGCTGAAATCGAAGAGAACATCGCCAAGGTTGAAAAAGCCATGGGCAAGAAGTTCGGCGATCTCGAAAACCCACTTCTCCTTTCCGTTCGCTCCGGTGCTCGCGAGTCGATGCCCGGTATGATGGACACTATCCTGAACCTCGGCATCAACGACAAAGTCGTCGAAGCCCTCGCTAAGAAAACCGGCAATCCCAAGTTTGCTTGGGACTCCTATCGTCGTTTCCTCCAGATGTATGGAAGTGTCGTGATGGAAGTGGAAGCCCACGCCGGTGAGCACCACGATCCTTACGAAGTCATTCTCGATCAAGCCAAGGCCAAGGCCAAGGTGAAGGATGACTCCGGTCTCTCGGAGGCCCAACTCCGCGAAGTGGTTGCCCAGTTCAAAGCTCTCATTAAAGAGCGTTCCGGTAAGGATTTCCCTGAAGATCCCCGTGACCAGCTCAAAGGGGCCGTAAGCGCTGTCTTCAACTCCTGGCAGAACGACCGTGCGGTTGTTTACCGTCAGAAGTATGGCATTCCCGCCGCATGGGGAACTGCTGTCAACGTGCAGGCCATGGTCTTCGGTAATACCGGAAACACCTCCGGAACCGGAGTTGCCTTCACTCGCGACCCCGCGACTGGTGAGAACGTGTTCTACGGGGAGTATCTCATCGATGCACAGGGTGAGGACGTCGTCGCCGGTGTCCGCACTCCCAAGCCCATCGCCAAGATGGCCAAGGACCTTCCCAAGTCATATAAGGAGCTCCTTGTTATTCGTAAGAAGCTCGAGAATCACTTCCGCGATGTGCAGGACGTTGAGTTCACCATCGAAGAAGGCAAACTCTGGATGCTTCAGACCCGTAACGGTAAGCGCACTGGTTTCGCAGCGGTGAACATCGCTCTCGACATGGTGAAAGAGAAGCTCATCAAGAAGGAAGAGGCGATTCTTCGCATTCCTGCCGATGACCTCAGCCACCTCCTCGCTCCTATCTTCGACTCTGCTGCTGAAAAGGCTGCCAAGAAGGTCGGCTCCGGTCTTCCTGCTGGTCCTGGTGCCGCATCCGGTAAAATTTACTTCTCCGCTGAAGCGTCTGTGAAAGCTGCGGCCAGAGGTGAGTCCGTCATTCTTGTTCGTCAGGCCACCTCTCCCGAGGACCTTCGCGGAATGATTGCTGCTGAAGGAATTCTCACCACTGAAGGTGGTGCGTCCTCGCACGCCGCTCTTGTGGCCCGCCAGATGGGTAAGGTTTGCGTCTGTGGTGCACACGGAATGAGCATCGACTACTCCAAAGGAACTCTCATCGGAAACGGTGTGACCCTTAAGGAAGGTGATGAGCTTTCCCTCAACGGATTCGTTGGTGCGGTTTACGCCGGTAGCATTAAGTCTTCTCCTTCGCAGGTCATTCAGGGCCTTATCGAGAACAAGGCTGCCGCCAAGCGTTCCGACACTTACAAGAAGTTCATGGAACTCATGAGCTGGACCGATGGTCTTCGTAAGCTTGGTATCCGCACCAACTCCGACACTCCGGAGCAGGTTGAGCAGGCTATTAAGTTCGGTGCTGAAGGCATCGGCCTGACCCGCGCAGAGCACATGTTCTTCGAGGGCAACCGCATCGACTCCGTCCGTGAGATGATTCTCGCTGACGACGACGAAGGTCGCGCCAAGGCACTCAAGAAGATCAAGGTCTTCATGAAGAAGGACTTCATCGGAATTTTCAAAGCACTCGATGGCCGCCCCGCGACCATCCGTCTTCTGGATCCACCTCTTCACGAGTTCATTGGCACCATGGATGCCTCTCAGAAGAAGGATCTCTCCAAGAAGATCGGCATGAGCGCAGCAGCGATCACCAAGCGCATTCACTCTCTTCACGAAGAGAACCCCATGCTTGGTCACCGTGGTTGCCGTCTCGGCATCAGCTACCCGGCTGTCACAGCAACACAGGTCGAGGCCATCCTCGAAGCTGCTGCTGAAGTTCAGGCCAAGGGCATCAAGGTTCTCCCTGAGATCATGGTCCCACTCGTCTCCTACGCTCGTGAGCTTGAGCTCCAAAAGCAGGTGATCGACGAAACCGCCGCCGAGGTTCGTAAGAAACTCGGCCTCAAGAAGTCCGAGCTGAAGTACACTGTCGGAACCATGATGGAAATTCCCCGCGCATGTCTTACCGCTGCTGAAGTGGCCAAGCACGCAGAGTTCTTCTCCTTCGGAACCAACGACCTCACGCAGACGGCCCTCGGTCTTTCACGTGATGACTCCTCCAGCTTCCTCCCAACCTACCAGGATGCGGAAGTTCTGAACAACAATCCGTTCTCCGCTCTCGACCAAGAGGGTGTCGGCCAGCTTGTTGAAATGGGCGTCAAGGGTGGTCGTTCCACCAAGAAGAAACTGAAAATCGGTATCTGCGGCGAGCACGGCGGAGATCCTGATTCGGTGAAATTCTTCCACCGCGCCGGACTCGACTACGTTTCCTGTTCCCCATTCCGTATCCCCGTTGCCCGTCTCGCCGCTGCGCAAGCCGCTCTCGAGGAAAAGGGCATGGCCCGCGGTGAAGTGAGCTAAACGCTGACTCTAACAAAAACTTCAAAGCCCCGGTCGTGAAAGCGAGCGGGGCTTTTTTGTGATTGCGGGGTATTAATTCAGTTACGAAATTTGTCGATGTGTGTAGTTCGTTTTCTCCAATGCACCCAGATCTGTGCCGATGTCAGATAGAATTTTTTCAACTTTGAACAGCGGTAATTCTCCTTCGACTCGCATCGTCACGTCGTAGGATTCCTCGATAAAACAAATTTCGACGCCCTCGACTTCAATTCGGTGGTGATTGTATTCCAAGTCACTCAGAAAATCGGCTTTGGATTTTTAATGCGAATGGTTTGGATCTCCGGATGGAATTCAGCTTGATGATTTGAGATCCAGCCGGGGGCGTTTTGCGTGGTCTGCTTGTTGATTGTCCAGTCGTCTATATACAGCCTGAGAACCTGCGTGCACGAGTCATCACGTTTGTCCGGATAGCCCAGAGACCCGATGAGAATGATTTCATTGCCCACCAAAGTAGCGGTATGGAAATCAGTCGGGGGGAAGTCCTCTTCGGGGTATCCGTAGATTGCGGGATCTCCCTCGGGGGGGGAGAACGACGTCGTTGTAGATGTAGAAGTCTGGATCATAGGAATCTTCGTGCTCGCCTGCGATGGAGACGATACGTCTATCTGGAAGCGGAGTTTGAGTTTGGCCGAAGCGATCGAAACTCCAGCAAGGGCCTTTTCCTCCCCATCTTTAGGTGGCTGCTTCCATTTTCTTGATGGCAGTTCTGGGAGTCTGGCTGTGGTGAGGATTTGTGAGCTGTTGCCCTGTATTTGAGGACGCGTTCCTGATGTCGCTTCCCGAAGGAGAGGGCGCCTGATTGGCGTTTTCGACACGAGGATTACAAGATGGTGACGAAATTACGCTTCCCCTTGTCCGGTGAGTTGGGCACTTTCGGTGACGTGGAAGAACAGTCATCATTTCCCAGCGAGTTTCAGAAGCGTACGATGTGGCGCGCGTTGACCGGGGTCGCCATTATGATCCTGGGTATTCTTTTGGTGGGCTTGATTTGGCTGACCAGTAGTGTGCTGGGATACCTCCAACCGGTTTTTGTTCCGCTAGCGGTAGCGGGGATCGTTGCTTACTTGCTCGACCCGGTGGTGCGGTGGCTTCAAAAAAGGGGGCTGAGCCGGATGAAGGGGATTATTGCAGTCTTCAGTGGCTTCGTCGTCTTTTTTGTAATCCTGGCTCTTTTTGTGGGCAATAAGCTTTCAGGCCAAATCGAGAGTGCTTTTGGGGAGAATACCGGATCACCTTTTCCCTCGCTGACGACGGAAAAACTTGAGAGCCAGAAGGAGGGTTACTGGGGGTGGATGGCTAAGAAATTCTTCGAGAAGAATCACGAAGTGACGCAAAATCATTTGAAGAATGGAGGGGCTTTGGTCGGGCCCAATAAGACGAAATGGAGGCTTTCGGAGGATGGTAAATCGTGGCAGTCGAATGGGGAGTCCCCGAGTGCGGAACTCACGAATTTCTTTCGTTCCGATTGGTCGGATTCCACGAAGATTGACGGAGTGGAGAACGCCGAAAATCTTATTGCCCTGGAAAATTTTCGTTTGACCAAAGGCGGTTCTTTTTTCACGTCCTTGGGCGGGCGACTCCTTAGTTGGCTGTCTGATAGTACGGGAAAAATTCTGGGATTTTTCGGAGTAATTCTGGGATTGGTGATGGTTCCAATTTACCTCTACTACTTCCTGAAAGAGGGCGAGAGCATTAAGAATAATTGGCAGGCTTATGTCCCGCTGAAGGCCTCGGCCTTTAAAACAGATGTGGTGGAGACCTTGCAGGAAATCAATGGCTATCTCATTTCGTTCTTCCGCGGGCAGGTTTTGGTGGCCTTCATCGACGGGATTTTGGTGGGCCTGGCTCTGACGATTTTCGGGCTCGATTATGGTCTCTTGATCGGACTTTGCATGGCGATGCTGGGAATTATTCCCTACATCGGGAATGTCCTCTGCCTGGTGCCGGCGTGTTTCATCGCAGCGAATCAGGGCGCAAATGGGGGATTGTGGGGACTTCCGGTTTGGGGGGCAGTTCTCGCGGTGGTGCTAATCTTCGTCGTTGTTCAGCAGATCAATTCCCTGGTCACCGCACCGAAAATCGTGGGGGATTCGGTGGGCCTGCACCCGATGACGGTTATTTTTTCCATGCTCTTTTGGTCACTTCTCCTCGGTGGATTGTTGGGAGCCCTACTTGCCGTTCCTCTGACGGCGGCGGTGAAGGTTCTCTTCAAGCGCTACATTTGGGACCGGCCACCATCGGACGATGATGAGGAAGGTGGAAGTGTTATTTCGATGATCAGGTCCTCAAATAGTGGAAGGAAGAAGGCCTGAGGAATTGTTCGAGGACGGCTTCTTTGGGTAACCAGGAGACCGGTCCGGGGGCCGCGATTTCGTCGAGGATGAGGGCAATCCGGGAGGCGTAATTTTCGATCGACCAGCGGCTGAGATCAATCTGTCCAGGCTTTACCTCAAGGGCGCTTGCGAGCCACTCTCTGAGGTATGGAAGCGGGTGATCCCGGATGATTTTCATTTGAGCTTTCTCGGGGAGATTTCCAAAGTCGGCAGACTCTTGGAAGGTATCCCAGGCTCTTGCGATTTCGTCCTCGCTGAGTGGCCGGCCATAGGTTTCCCAGCAGCTTGAGAGGGATGACGTGTAGTGGTCGCGGCAGGGTGGAATCGGAACAGGAAGGCTCTCGTAAAGGGTGCCGTAAGGGGGGAAGTCTGAGGTGATCTCAGGGAGGTTTCTTCCGATGAGAGGTTTTCCAAGGAAAGCGGGTTCGAGAAAAGTAAGGCCGAAGCCTTCGGCAACCGAGGTCGTGACAATGTGGGTGGCGCGGGCCATCCAGTCCGGGAAATCCGCGTCGCTCACGACATCGAATTCGACGGGAAGATTCAAGGCTTTGGCGAAATCTGACCACTGGTTGTGGATCGCCACCCATTCCAGATTCTCAGGAGCGAGCGCGACCGCGAATTTCACGCCTTCGGGAGCATGAGCTGCCAAGAGGCAAAGTTCGCCAAGGTTTTTACGGCGAATACCGCGTACGGGGTAGAAAACGAGGGTGCCGTTCGGTTTTTCTCCTGAAACCAGGGGTGGCGTGATGGCATTGGGGAGGTAGCAGCATTGGTTGGCGGGGATTCCGGCGTCTTTGAGGAGTTGTTGATCCCGCCGATTAATCAAGGCGTAGTGGATGTGGGGGGCGACGGGGTAGAGATTGGGCGAGTTGTTGAGCAAGGTGTAGTTTGCGGGGCGGCCGTCTTCGGCAAAGTCGTGGCATTGGAGCAGGAGCTTGATCCCTGCGGTTGAGGCCTTTTCGATGAGTTTGGGAAAGCCGGAATTCTTCCCCAGGGTTGGGTTGTGAATGATCCAGCAGTCGGCCCGGGCGGCGAACAGTTGTTCCGGATTGACGCTGCCTTCGGCTTGATAATCGAGTGAAGGCTCGAGGATGGTCTCGGTGTCGATTTCGTGAACGGGGCCGCTGGAGGCCACGATGACCCGGTGTCCGAGAAGCTTGAGCGCTTTGGCTTGAGAGTGAATAATCCGGGTGACGCCACCGGCACGTAAGTGGTAGTGGACAATGAGAACGGTCATTCGTGACAAGGGGGTAGTTTGCATGAATGCGTTGCGATGGCAACCCGGACCCGATAGGGTTTCGTCATGCCACAGAATTCAGGATTAGTCCAAATGTCCCTCGCGATCGCGGCGGTGACTCTGGCTGACCGTAAGAAGCGGCGGAAGTTCATCAGCGGGCTTTTGCTGGTGATCAGCGGGGTTTTCTGCCTGGGAAACTGGCCCATGAAATCGTGGGTTGATGCCACGCTCTGGCGAATGCTCTTCTGGTGGGGCGGGTGCGCCTTCCTGTGCTTGTTGTTGGTGCTTTTTGCTCTTTTTGATGCCTTGGCCGTAATTCAGGAGGAAAAGCGTAAAATTGGGTTGAGAAATCCCCTTGATGACGACGATTTAACCTCAGGCTGATTTGTGGCTTGCGGGTTCACCGTGCCCACGCCATCCATCTGGCATGACTTCGGAGCTTGAGCGCCTTTTTGAACACCTGAGATTTCCCAGTATTTCCACCGACTCCACCCATGCCGGTGATGTCCGGGCCAATGCGGATTGGTTAAAGGGGCAATTTGAGAGCATAGGCCTGCAAACCCAGCTTCATGAAACGCCTGGCTATCCCATCATCGTTGCCCGCAACGAACGCGTGGAAGGTCGTCCCACGGTGCTGATTTACGGTCACTATGATGTTCAGCCAGTGGACCCGCTTGAGCTTTGGGACTCGGCTCCCTTTGAGCCCGAAATTCGCGATGGAAAAATCTGGGGCCGGGGCGGTGCTGATAACAAGGGGCAGCACTTCGTCCATATGTTGGGTGCCGAGCGTATCTTGAAGGAGAAGGGGGAGCTCCCGCTGAACGTGATTTTTCTCATCGAAGGGGAAGAGGAGATTGGCTCGCCGAACCTCGTTCCTTTTTTGAACGCACACATCGAGGATTTGGCCTGCGACATCATTGCGGTCTCCGACACGGGCATGGTGGCTCCCGGGGTTCCGACCTTGGGCTACGGGCTCCGGGGAATCACCTGTCTTGAGGTGACGGTCAAAGGGCCAAAGGGGGACTTGCACTCCGGAGTTTATGGCGGTTCCGTCGCGAATCCGGCGACGGCGGCTGCGCGCATGGTGGCGAGCCTACATGACGATGACGGCAAGATTGCCGTTCCTGGCTTTTACGATGACGTCGTTCCATTGGAAGATTGGGAGCGTGAAATGTGGGCCCAGGTGCCCAACTGCTCGGATGCTGATTTTTTGAAAACAACGGGATCGCCTGAGCCATTCGGTGAGCCGGGTTATTCCATGGCGGAGTGCATGTGGGGACGTCCCACGGTCGAGGTGAATGGCATCGGTGGTGGCTATCAGGGCGAAGGTTCCAAGACCGTCCTGCCAGCCAAGGCGATGTTCAAACTTTCCTGTCGTCTCGTGCCGGGACAAGATCCCGTCAAGGTCCAACAGCAAGTGGAAGATCATCTTCGTCAGCACACTCCAAAGGGAGTGAGTATCGAGATCTACAAGGGTCACTCGGGCAAGGCTTACCACAACGATCCTCACTCCAAGTTTGGCAAGGCCGCACAAGTGGCGCTCACCAAGAGCTTCGGGCGCGAGCCGGTCCTGATTCGTGAGGGAGGAAGCATTCCCATCATTCAGGACATGAAAGAGATTTTAGGAGCCGACAGTTTGATGCTCGGGCTCGCTCTTCCCGATTGCCAAATCCATGCCCCGAACGAGAATTTTGCAATGGCGAATTTTGAAGATGGAATTCTTATGAGCCAGGCCCTCCTTCAGGAACTCGCAGCCCTCTAACAGAATATGAGCGACGAAAAGAAAGACTTTATTCGCGAGATCATCGCGGCCGATATTGCGAGCGGGAAGCACACCGCTCCCATCACCCGCTTTCCACCCGAGCCCAATGGCTATCTGCACATCGGACACGCCAAAGCGATTGGGGTGAATTTTGGTTTGGCCAGGCAGTATGCCGACCTCGGAGCCCGTTGCCATCTCCGCTTTGATGACACCAATCCGGTCAAGGAAGATGAGGAATACGTGGAGAGCATTAAGAAGGATATCGCATGGCTCGGATACGAGTGGGGCGATCATCTTTATTTTGCGAGCGACTACTTCGAATACTTCTACGAGTGCGCGGTCGCTTTGATCGACAAGGGGCTTGCCTATGTGGACACGCAGACTTCCGACTTGCTCAAGGAGCAACGTGGCAACGTCAAGGTGCCGGGCACGCTCTCACCCCATCGTGAGCGCTCGCTTGTGGAGAATCTGGAGCTCTTCAAAAAGATGCGGGAGGGGGGATTTCCCGACGGGGGAGCTGTTCTCAGGGCCAAGATCGATATGGCTTCCGGTAACATGAATATGCGTGACCCGGTTCTTTACCGCGTGGTCCATGCCCGCCACCACCACACGGGCGATGCCTGGTGCATTTACCCGATGTATGACTTTGCCCATCCGCTGGAGGATGCCAAAGAGCATATCACTCATTCGCTCTGTTCGCTGGAGTTCGAGAATCACCGCCCGCTTTATGACTGGGTTGTCGACAACTGTCCGGTGCCATCCAAGCCTCGTCAGATCGAGTTTGCGCGCTTGAACATCGGCTTCACGGTGATGAGTAAGCGGAAGTTTATCCAGTTGGTAGAGGAGAAGCATGTCGGTGGCTGGGATGATCCCCGCATGTCCACGCTCAGCGGGATGCGTCGTCGTGGGTACCCACCTGAGGCGATCCGGGCTTTTGTGGAACACGTTGGATTGACCAAGCAGAATTCATTGTCTGACTTCGCGCTCTTGGAGTTCGAAGTGCGGAGTTATTTGAACAAGATCGCTTTGCGGAAAATGGCAGTCCTCGATCCCGTGAAGGTGGTCGTCACCAACTACCCCGAGGGAGAAAGTGAGATCGTCACTGTTCCCAACAATCCGGAAAACGAAGCAGACGGCTCGCGGGAGTTAGTCTTTAGTCGTGAATTCTGGATCGAGCGTGAAGACTTCATGGTCGATGCTCCCAAGAAGTTTTTCCGATTGAAGCCGGGTGGGGCGGTGCGCCTTCGCGGTGCCTATATCATTCAACACACCGGCCATGTCCTCGATGATCAGGGCGAGGTGTCCGAGATTCACTGTGAATTCATCCCGAACACCATCGGCCAGTCTGCGCCCGAGGGCGTGCAGTGTCGCACTGCGATTCATTGGGTGTCTTGCGCCGAGGGAGTCGATGCCGAGGTTCGCCTATATGACCGACTCTTTACCGAGGAGATTCCGGATAACGCGGAGGGTGGTTATCTCGGCTGCTTGAATCCGGACAGTCTTCAGGTCATTACCCCGGCTAAAGTTGAGCCAGGTCTGGCGGCGATGGCTCCGGGCGAGCGCTGTCAGTTTGAACGGATGGGATACTTTTGTGCTGATTCGGAAGATCACACTTTTGAGAAGCCCGTCTTTAATCGCATCGTGACTTTAAGAGACTCCTGGGGAGCCAAAGATTAGCGTCATGAAAGGTCATCGTTACTGGGTGGCGGTGGTCTTTTTTCTGCTCGCTGCCGCGCCGGGATTTTGGTTCCCGGCGCTGAGCAACACTTTGGAGAGCTATGGCATGGGAGGGTGGAAGACCCTTATTTTTATTATTCCGCCTCTCACGGGAATGATTTCACCGCTGATGTTCGGTGCCCAGGTGGATCAGCGTTGGCAGGCCCAAAAGGTTCTGGGCTGGATCATGTTACTGGGAGCGGGCTTTCTCTTTATGGCGTTTTATTCGTTGGAGAATCATTGGGGGCCCGGGTGGTTTCTCTTTTTCTTTTCGATCAATGCTTTAATCTCCGCTCCGGCGTGGTCCCTGCTCATCACCATCACTCTTTCCAGTCTTCCTGATTCCGGAAGTGCCTTTGGATACTTCAGGGTGTGGGGGACTTTGGGTTGGATGGCGGCGAGTGTGATTGTGAGTCAGTTCGATTGGGATTTTTCCGCGAAGAATGGCCAGATTGCCGCAGTGGTTCGGATCTTTGCCGGAGCCGCTTGCTTCCTTCTGCCGATTACCCTTCCCAAGGGACAACTTTCAAAGCGGTGGTCTGATGCTCTTGGCTTGGGTGCGATGAAGCTTCTTCGCGATCGCGACCTCTGCGTGTATTTTCTCTCCGCGCTGCTATTCAGTATCCCGCTGGGTGCCTTCTACATGCACACCCCGCAGCATTTGAAGGAGTTGGGAGTCCTTCACCCGTCCCAGTTTATGGCGACAGGACAAATTCTTGAGACGGTCTCAATGTTGGGAATGGGGTTCGTGATCGGAAGATATCGGGTGAAGACCATCCTGCTGATCGCAATGGCGTGTGGAGTTTTGCGATATTGTTTTTACGCGGTTGATGAAGTTTTCTGGTTGGTAGTCGGGATCATGTTGCACGGTGTTTGCTGGACCTTTTTCTTCGAAGCCGGACGGGTCTTTGTTCATCGACGGGTCGATGACGGGATGCGCGGGCAGGCCCAGGCCTTGCTGGGGTTTTTCACCGGTGGACTGGGCGGCGTGCTCGGGATTGTGGTAGTCAATCTGATCTACCAGCAGGTGGTCCCTGAGCATGGATGGTCGATTTACTGGATGATTCTCACCGGGATGAACTGCCTGGCGATGCTCTTCTTTGCCGTGGGATATCGCGGGCTTCCATATGCCCCGACAGAGGAGGAAACGACTCCCTGAGTGGTTCGCCAACTGTCTCTGCGGTGTCAAAAAGATTGGCTTTTTCGAGGGAGCAGTGGGATGATTTATCCATGGGTATCCGCCTGATAGTTTTGGGGCTTTTTGCTCTCGTCTCACCGTTGTTGGGTGCTGGTTTTTCGGCCGTTCGCCTCGGGGAGATCGATGAGGCCATTGAGCAGGCGATTACCGATGCCCGGGCTCCGGGAGGAGTGTTTTATCTGGAGCGGGAGGGAGAGGTTTATGAAAAGGCGTATGGCTCACGGGCCCTCGTGCCGGATCTCGAAAAGATGACCGTGAATACCATTTTTGACGCGGCCTCGCTCACGAAAGTGGTCGCGACCACTCCGGCGGTGATGAAGTTGGTCGAAGCCGGAAAGTTGGAGCTGGACGTGCCGGTGAGTCGCTATCTGCCTGAGTTCATCGGGTCGGGCAAGGAGTTGATCACGATTCGGGAATTGATGACCCACACCTCGGGTCTTCGGGCGGGTCTCTCGATTCCCGGAGATTGGTCGGGGAAGGCGACCGCTTATGAAGCGGCCTGTGCCGAACCTTTGCATGGCGAGGCAGGGGAAGTCTATCGATACAGCGACATCAATTTCATCCTCCTCGGACTCCTGGTGGAAAAGATCAGCGGGGAGTCGCTCGACCAATTCTGCGAACGCGAAATCTTTGCTCCGCTGGGAATGACAGATTGTCATTTTCGGCCTGTGGCAGAGCTGGAGTTGGGGAAGTTGGATCGGATTGCTCCGACAACCGAAATGGCCGACGGAAATGTCCTGCGCGGGTTGGTCCACGATCCTACTTCACGACGGATGGGAGGGGTGGCGGGACATGCCGGACTTTTCCTGACAACAAGAGATTTGGCCCGGTATGCGAGGATGCTTCTTGAAGGGGGCCAGCTGGAGGAGAAACGAATTTTCCGAGAAGAGACCATCAAACTCATGACCAGCGTGCAGTCTCCAGCAGGGCTTCCCCGAAGAGGTCTGGGGTGGGATATCGATTCACCTTATGCCGGCCCGCGGGGTGCTCTTTTCCCGGTGGGGAGTTTTGGGCACACTGGGTGGACCGGGACAAGGCTCTGGATTGATCCCTATTCACGGACTTTCGTGATCTTTCTCTCGAATCGAAATCATCCGTCAGAGAAGGGGAATGTCATTGGCTTGCAGTATCAATTGGGAACGCTCTCCGCACTCGCCATTACAGATTTTGACTTTACCAGGATCGCGAATGCTCTTCCTCCTCTGGTGACGGAATATGAGCCCAAAGCGGCTTCGCCGGGTGCTGGAAAAGTGCAAACGGGGATCGATGTCTTAAAGCGTGAAAAGTTCCGCCAATTACGCGGGCGTCGAGTCGGGCTCATCACGAATCATACGGGAATTGATCAAGAAAGAACTCCCACCATTGACCTCTTTCATCGTGCTCCCGGGGTGGAGCTCGTGTCCCTGTTTTCGCCGGAGCATGGTATCCGCGGCGTTCTGGATCATGGCGATATCAAGGATGGGCGGGATGCCGCAACCGGCCTCCCTGTGTATAGTCTTTACGGGAAGAACCGGCGCCCCACAAAGGACCAACTGGCGGGAATCGATACCCTGGTTTTCGACATTCAGGATATTGGCTGTCGGTTCTACACCTACATTTCGACGATGGCTTATTGCCTGGAAGTCGCCAGCGAGGAGGGGCTCCGCTTCATCGTTTTGGATCGTCCGAATCCACTCGGGCCTGTAATCGATGGACCGGTTCTTACCGGTGAACGGAGCTTTGTTGGAGTTCACGAGATTCCAGTGCGCCATGGGATGACGGTGGGAGAACTGGCGAGGCTCATCAATGCCGAGCGCGGGTTCGAGGCTGACCTGGGAGTGATTCGATGTGAGGGCGCTTCGCCTTTACAGTGGTTTGATGCCGTGGGGCAACCCTGGGTAAATCCATCGCCCAACATGCGCAGTTTAAATGCCGCCACGCTTTATCCGGCGGTGGGCATGCTGGAATTTTGCAAACTCAGTGTGGGCCGGGGGACCGGGACTCCTTTTGAATTACTGGGTGCACCGTACCTCGATGACCTGGCGTTGGCTGCGGCTTTAAACCAGAAGGCTCCGGCAGGGGTGCGATTTGTTCCAACGCGATTTACTCCAGATGCCAGCGTCTTTAAGGGGGAGGAATGTGGCGGCGTGCAATTGCTGGTCACCGACCGTGACCACTACCGCAGCAGCGAACTCAATATTCACCTTGCGAGCACGCTTTATCGCCTCTACGCCGCCAAGTTGGACCTGCCCAAGATGGCCCGCTTGTTGGGTGATCAAGAAACGCTGGAAGCCATCACGGGAGGGCGTTCCCGTGCCGAGATTCAAGTCGTCTCTGATCGACAGCTTAATCAATTTTCGAAGCGGCGGGCGCCTTTCCTTCTTTACCCCCGTTAGGCCAGGGCTTGGAGCGCCTTGATCCGGACAAGGACGGGCGGATGGGAGTGGTCGAGGAAAACCTCCAGTGGGTGGGGGGTGAGGTTGGAGAGATTGTTGGCCGAGAGTTTTTTGAGCGCCGAAACGAGGTGATCCGGGGTTCCTTGGTTCACGGCAGCGTATTCGTCGGCTTCGAATTCATGCTTTCTGGAGAGCATATTCATGAAGACCGAAAGGATTCGCGAGACCGGCTTGAAGACGATCATGAAGAGGACGAGTCCGGCTGCGACCGACTGCGATCCGATTCCGAAGGCGGCGTAAAGTTGGCTGCCGAAGGCGTTCTCGGGATTTGTGGCCATTCCGAGGAGGAAGAAGATGACGGCAGTTTGGACGATCGAGATGACCATGCGCTGCACGATGTGCTTCCGTTTGAAGTGACCAATTTCGTGAGCGAGGACGCCGACGAGTTCATCGGTGGTTTGGCTTTCGATGAGAGTGTCGAAGAGAGCAATCTTCTTGCGTTTGCCAAAGCCGGTGAAGAAGGCATTTGATTTTGATGAACGCTTTGAGCCATCCATCACGGAGATTTCGGTGAGAGGGAATTGACAATTTTTGGCCATTTTCTGGATGGCTTTGTTGAGCTCCCCGTCTTCGAGCGGAGTGAACTTATTGAAGAGCGGAAGAATGAGGGAAGGGGCGAGGTAGGTGAGGCCCAGTGAGATCACGGTGAAGCTGAGCCAAGCCCAGATCCATGCCTGGTCGACCGATTGGAAGATCCACAGAATCAGCGCGAGAATGGGAGCTCCGATGATGGCGGTCATGAGGTGCGACTTGATTTGGTCGCCGATGTAGGTGCCTTTGGTGGTTTTGTTAAAGCCGAATTTTTCTTCGAGGACGAAGGTGTGATAGATGTCGAAGGGGAGGGAGGCAGCCCAGGAAAGGAGGTAGATGAGGCCGATGAAAGTGAGGCCCGAGGTGATCTGGCTCATGCCACTGGAAGTAACAAGGGAATCGATCCAGCCAAATCCTCCCAGTGTCCAGAAGACGAGGAGGAGAGTCAGTGAAGTGATGGACGAGAGGATGCCAAAGCGGGCCTGGGCTTTTTCATATTCCTGCGACTTACGATATTTTGCGTCATCCCAAACGCCCCGAAATTCCTCCGGAAGATCCGGTTGTAGATTCTTGAGAGTCAGAAGGGTCGCAATGAAATCGAGTTTCCAGAGAAGGAAAAGGGCAACTAACAGAACGATGGCGAGCAGGTTGAACTCAGGCATGGGGGGACGTTCACGGTCAGGGCGATGTCCGGCAAGGGAAACTTTTCAAAGGGGCGAAAAATCAAGAGTTCCGTTCTTGAAATAGTTAACTAATCCGTAATACTCGCGTTTGTGTTCCGCGCCGCCCGCCAAATGAAGTTCAGTTTCCTTGAAGCTGCGGCTCCGGAGGCTGTTACGACTCTCCCGGTCTCGGAATTAAGGGGGCTTGATTCGGAGCGCTCTGCGGCTTGTGCGGGACTTTTGAAAAGTCTGGGGTTCGGTGATTTGGTGGGGCGGGTGAGTGTTCACTGGAATGCCCGGATGAGATCTTGTGCGGGTCGCGCGACCTGGCCGGTGGCGTTGATCGAACTCAATCCAAGGTTAATTGAAATTTCGTGGGAAGAAGTGCGTCGGACGATGTTACACGAGCTTGCTCATCTCGTGGCCTACGAGAGAAACGGAAATCGCCGGATTCAAGCCCACGGCATCCAATGGCAACAGGCCTGTGCCGATCTTGGAATTCCCGGCGAGAGGGCGACCCATGAGCTGTCACTTCCATCCCGGACTTTGAAAAGGCGTTGGCGCTATCATTGCCCAGCGTGTGAGGTGAGCTTCGAGCGGGTGCGCAAATTCAAAAGCCGGGTCGCTTGTTACGACTGTTGTCGCAAGGTGAATCTGGGCTCCTATCACGAGGACTTTCGTCTTCTCGAAGTAAAGCTTTCTGAAAGCTAAAAAAAAGCCCCCCGCCGGATTTTCCGACGGGGACTTTGGAACTTTAGCTGGCTACGGATTAGCGACCTCGCTGGGTGGATCGACGAGGTGACCGGTCAGGGCGGACCTTGTTCGGTCGTCGGAGTTTCGGGTCTGGTCCGGTCCCGTCGCGTCATAGAGCGGGGAATCGCTGCCGGGAGACGAAGCTCCGTGAGGTTGTTTTTAGGAGTGGTTGCTCGATCGGGTCCAGAAGTCTGGGCGGGAGCGAGTATCATGGTGGCCGTCAGGGAAAAGGCGAATGCCGCCTTTGTTTTCCGTGAGGTTTCAGGTGTCTTTTTCATGTTACTCTTTCTAGTGTTGCGTCCGGATTTATTTCTGGTCGTGGTCGCAACATGACAGGATGAAGTGGAACCATTCCGTGAATGGCCTTAACTTGTTTCAGGAATTTTTGACTGAAGTTTGTGAAGCATTTTTTCGAGTCGGGTTGCCGCGTCGCCTGCCGGGAGAAATGCGGAAAGACGATCTGCCCAAAGGGGAAATGCCATCGGGGTGAGGCGCTTGGTTTCGATGAGTCGAAAGGGTTTGGACTGCAAAGCAACGAGGGTCTTTTGCAGGCGGGTTAGCTCCAGTTGTGATTCTAGAATCTCTCGCCGTGATTGTTCTAATAAAAGGTTTGTCGGGTCGTATCGGGTGAAGACTTCAAAAAGAAGGTTGGCCGAGGTTTGGAGGTCGCGGGTGGGCTTGCCTTTGCCAGGAAGGTCGGGGACGAGGAGGCCAGCGACGCGGGCGACCTGGCGGAATTGGCGGCGGGTCATCTCGGCGGTGTTCATGCACTCGAGCAGATCTTCTAAGAGATTATCGGGAGAGAGAGCGTTGCGGAGAATCTTTTCGTCGAGGGAGAGACCCTTGGGTGCACCAAGGCAGAAGCCATAGTCGTTCTGGGTGATGTTGATGGACTCGCCTGTTTCGCGGGAGAGTCTGAATGCGGCGAGGGCACCGAGTCCCTCGTTCACGAGGCGGCCGGCAAAAGCATAAATAAAAAGATGCTCGCCTTCCTTGGTGCGGGTAAACTCGATGAGGAGTTCTTCGTTCGAGGGAAGGGCGGACCAGGCTTGCTGGATTTTCAGGATAGGAGCGACTGCTTTCATTTCCGGCGAGGTGGCGGGGGCGTGAATGCTGCGTGCAACGGCATGCGTGAGTTCGGAGGAGAGAGGCATCTTGCTTCCTCCCCAGATCGCAATGTCGCCCCGGTATTTTTTGGTGGCCGCTCTCACGGTTGCGGTGAGCTTGTGAAAGCGGATGAGTTCCAGACGTCGGCCGGCGAAGATGAACTGTTTGCCGGGTTTGAGCTTTGAGGCAAAGCCTTCGTCGACTGTGCCCAAAGAGCGGCCGCTTGCGAACTTGATGAGCACGGATGAATCGGAAGTGATGGTCCCGATATTCATGCGATGGAGTTGGGCCGTGCGTTTGTTGGTGATGGTGAGGAAGCCATTGAGAAGCTCGGCTTTGCGATAGTGCGGGTATTGTGAAAGCGGGCCGCCGGTTGTTAGAAATTCGATGGCCCAGTTCCATTCGGTTTCGGTGAGATCCTGATAGGAGGGAGCCGAGTAAATTTCGGCCTTCAGGTCGTCGGGCTTTCCCGGTTCGCCTAGGACGATGGTGGTGAGGTGCTGAACGAGGACGTCGAGGGGCTTTTTAAGGAGGACGCGGTCTTCAATTTCTTTCAGGTTCCAGGCGTCACGTGCGGAAGAAAATTCGATGAGTTCGAGGGCATTGGTGGGGACGCAAAAGATGCGTGAGGTTTCCCCCGGGGAGTGGCCGGATCGACCCGCTCTCTGGGTGAGTCGGGCGATGCCTTTGGGCGATCCGACCTGGATGACCTGGTCGACGGGGGAGAAGTCGACGCCGAGATCGAGCGATGAGGTGCAGACGACACATCGCAATGAGCCGTCTTTCAGTCCGGATTCGACGAGATTGCGCTCGGCACGATCGAGGGAGCCGTGGTGAATGGCAATTTGATCAACGAGATCGGGTCGGGCATTTTGAATCTCTTGAAACCAGATTTCAGTTTGCGAGCGGGTGTTGGTGAAGAGGAGGGTGGTGCGGGCGGCGTCGAGTTGACGGGCGACGCGCTTGACGAGCTTGATGCCCAAGTGTCCGGACCAGGGGAAGGATTCGATTTCGTCGGGGATGAGGGTCTCGATCTCAATAATCTTGTCCTGGTTGGCCGCGATCATTTCGAAGTGAGTGGAGCCGCGAAGTGGAGCCGAGGCCTCTTCGAGATTGCCGAGGGTCGCGGAGAGTCCCCAGATACGGAGGTTGGGGAACCAGGTGCGGAGGCGGGCGAGGCAGAGTTCGGTTTGAATTCCCCGCTTGGTGCCGAGGAGTTCGTGCCATTCATCAACGATGACACATTTTAAGTGGGCAAGTTTTTCACGGGTGTCGGTGTGGGTGAGGAGGAGTGAGAGGGACTCGGGGGTGGTGACGAGGCAGTAGGGGAATTTTTCGCGAAGCTTGGCTTTGCGGTAGGAGCTGGTGTCGCCGGTGCGGGCATCGACGGCCCAATCAAGGTCGATGTTAGCAAGGGGTTCGCGGAGGGCTTGCAGAGTGTCGTTGGCAAGTGCACGAAGGGGGGTGAGCCAGAGAATTTCGCAGCCCTTGGGATTCTTGCCGGTGGTGAGTGTTTCAGAGACCGGTCCGAGCCAGACCGAGAGGGTTTTCCCAAAACCGGTCGGTGCGTGAAGGAGCCCCGACTTGCCCTGTTGGTAGGCCTCCCAGACATTTTCCTGAAATTCGAAAGGTTTCCACTTCCTTTGCTGGAACCACTTTTGGAGTTTGGGGTGGAGAGAATTCATGGGGCAGCGGTTCGGCTGGAGGAGGATAGCCTGAAAGCCGGGAAGGGCGAATCGACTTATTCACCAAATTCTTGACCACGCTGCAGTCTCTGCTACCTTGCCGCCGAAGGAGAGATGGCTGAGCCTGGTCTAAGGCACTCGACTCGAAATCGAGCGTAGCGTGAGCTACCGTGGGTTCGAATCCCACTCTCTCCGCCATATCCTGCCTGATTGTTGTCAGGCTTCGCTGATTATCTTGATCCATGTTGCTTTAAGCAGGTTACCAGATTCGGTGGTTTTTTATCTGGGCAGAAAATGCTGCGAGTAGGTGCCGAAGAGGCTTGGTTTTGAGGTTTTCCATAAAGTCCCTAGAATGATCGAGAGGAGAGGGGCTTGGTTGAAAAGTTTCGATTTTACGGGGATTCCCGGAGAATATTTTTGGCTGTGAGGTATTTTTAACACTTCAGAAAAAAAGAAACCACAGAGGTGATGCCATTCTGAAGAGATCGTTCGATTTCTAGATGTATTTTTTGTGGAGTCAGCTATGGCCCATAATTATTTGTCTTCGAAGCTTGACGGGAGGTTTTCTGTTAAGAAAAGTCCTTTGTTAGATCCTTCACACAGATCTAGTTGGAGGTGCAATTCCCTGAAATCTCCAAAAGCACGCAAAACGACAAAATTACAAATGAATCCGTCCCCAACCTTAACCCGTCTATCCCGGCAACTGAAATTCGGTATCTCGCTTTCGGCGACCATTTTTATGACCGGGGCAAGCCAAGCCCAACTTGCCGGATCCGGCACGCCGGGTGATCGCGCAATTTACTCGCTTGCCGCCGGAAAGTTGGGGGCGATCGACGACGTCACGGCCCTTCCCAGTTCCACCCTTACTTGGGATTTTGATAATGCTGCGGCGATTCTCGTCGACAATGCAGACAGCTTCGATCTCGGAGCGGAAGGCGGTGCCGATGAGACCAAGGTTTTCCTCACTGGTGGTCACCATCTTGTCCTTTTCGGAGGGCAATGGGATGCGGTTGACGAACGATCGAATCCCGTGAATTATCTGAAAATCAACGGTTCCGCCATTCCGTATGGCACGGCATCGGGCTACACGCGCGACGCAAATACGAAGAAAACGGTCGTCCGTGGAGGCACCATCATCAATGTCGCTCAAGGGGACTACCTCGAAGTCGAGTCCCTGCGCACGGACATCTATATGGTCAACGAACCGCGCACGATCACTCAGGTCGACGGCGATCTTCAGTTGCTTAAGTTGGACGATAGCGGACTCGACTTTCTCCGGTTGAGCCGCTCCACCTCCACGGCCGTGATGCCGGCAAACAACGAGGGGCCGACGGCGATCGGCTATGAAGTTCAGGATGAGATTTCCGCTTCAAGCTTTGACCACAGTATCTCGGTGAATCCTGAGCAGGTGACTCTCAAAGCCACAGGGCACTATCTTATTCTTGCGAACACAGGCTTTACTATCTCGCCTGCCACCCAGCGGAACGCCATCACGCAGACGCTGAAACTTAACGGTGTTGCGATCGACGGTGGCGTAACGCAGGTTTATCTGCGGAATTCCGCGGCTAACGATGGTTTGGGTGGTCTGGGGTCGGATGGTGCCGTTTCGGTGGGAGTGCTCGTGGAAGTTACTTCGCCGAACTCCGTGCTGACCGTGGAGGTCACCCGCGACAACAACAATTCCAGCTCGGCGGTTACCGTCGACCACACCCGAACGGGGTTGGCCATCGCCAAGCTTCCCGTGTATGGAGAATTCATTAGTCTGAACGGCTCAGCCCAGGATGTGAACACGGGTTCTGCGACGGCTCGCGACTTCTCAGCTTCCGCAGATGTCAGCAATCCATCTTTCACCTATACCTCGGGCACTAGCGCCAGTCAGGTCGTGGTGAATAAGTCTGACGACGTGCTCTTTCTGTCCTCCTTCTTTGCTGCGGAAACCGCAGTCACCCGCGGCGTCGTGCGGCATGGTTTCAGCACGACATCCGGCGGGCCGGTGTCTTATGGAGCAAGTAGCTCCTACGCCCGGAATCAGCCCGTCACGGCAGCGGATGGCGCGGAAGCGGTCGGCAACTGGGCGGGTGCCATTCTCTCCGGACTCTCCATCGGTGACGGGGTGGAAGTGACTACCGGGCAAATCGGTATTGCTGGCGCGATTAACGCGACGCCTTCCATTCAGGCGCTCAATATTTCCTCGATCTCCATGCCTCCACCAATTCCGGTCATCGCGATCAACAATATCGTCGGTCTCACGGTCAATGACCCGGCCTATACGCTTGCGAATACCGATCTTGGAACCACAGACGGCAACAATACGTCCGCAGAGCTGACCTATACGCTCAACAGTCAGCCAAGCGGAGGCACGCTTAAGAAATCCGGCGTGGCGCTGAACAACGGCGAAACTTTCACTCAGGATGACATCGATAATAGTTTGATGACTTTCGAAGAAGGTGGCGTCGAGACAGATCCCGGGGGATTCGACTTTACCGTTCGCGACCCGGCATTGAACTCGGAAAGCGGAACGTTTGTAATTCGGGTGATTCAGGCAATCTCAGTTTCGGCAGACACTGCTTCTAGTGATGAGGACACCGTTGCAAGCGAGTCTCAATTGAGTGCAGGGGCGAATCTGCTATCGAACGATACTGGAAATTCCCTTACGGTTACCACTTTCGATGCCGTGAGCACGAATGGTGCTGCCGTGTCGGTGAATCCTGACGGAACGTTTACCTACGACCCTCTTGCTGTGAGCTCCATCCAGCAATTGAGTGTCGAAGCGAGCATTGTCGATACTTTTACTTATACTGTGACCGATACCATTGGCAAAACCGCCACCGCCACTGTGACGATCACCGTCGCTGGTGCCAACGACGCCCCTGAGGCAATGCCTGATGTGCTCAACGACGGACCGCTCGAAGATGCGAGCTCCTTCGTCAGCACTCGCGATCTGACTCAGAATGATGGCAGCTACCGCCTGGCAACACCCATGACCTTCCCCGCTGGCAGCGATCTGCGCTTGCTGCCTGGTAAGATCTCCAGCCAGACTCCAAGCGTTGGCACCCCGCCCGGCAATGGTTTTCCTGACAACGCCTTTGACGGCAACACTGGGACCTTCACCCACACCCAGGCCAACAACAACACGGTCGATCACGTCTGGCAGGTCGACTTCGTCCAAGATGTCTCGCTGGAGAATGTCACGCTCATCGGCCGCCTCGGCAATACAGACCGATTCCGTGACATTACTGTGAGCGTTCTGGACAGCGTGGGGATAAAGATCTTCGAATCAGGTTTGCTAAACCCGACCACCGCCCCCTTGACAATCGTTCCGTCGTTGTTCGTCGACTTCTCGGGTCCGCTCACTGGGCGCACACTGGTCGTCACACGCACCCCTGATCTCGGTGATGCGAACTCCGGCAACGGCAGCATCCTCTCACTCGCCGAGGTGATCGTCATCGGCAGCTCTCCAGGCAGCTACCCGGTCGACGACCTACTGCTCAATTACGACGCCGCTAACTCAGCCGGCGCTGGCCGCTGGGAAAACCAAGGGACCAGTGGCGGCACCAATGCCGATTGGGTGCTAACGGGAGTGACTCTCGATCCAAGCCCCGGCAGTGCTCGCGCTCAGATCTCCGCAGCTTATGAATGGGACAGCACCGCTGACGCCACCCAGCTCTCGGGAGGGGTGAGCGCATCGATCCACGATAACGTGGGTGCCGATACCGCTGACGCGACCTGGGAGTTCTGGGTCAAGCCAGCCAACACCAGCTCCGTCATGACTTTGTTCGAGACCGGAGGTGGTGTAGGCTTCGGAGCCATCATCAACAACGGCATCCTTGAGGCGGCCACCGAACTTGACGGTGGCACCATGGACGGCAGCTACGTCAGCTACGACCTCGTCAACGATCCACAAGGCTTGGTCGGCGGGGATCCGACTACTGAATTCAACCAGTATGCTGTGACGATCACCGTCAACGGAGGCTTGCAACTCTATGTGAACGGCGTCCTTGTGGACGAGACCACAAGCGGGGTCTCCAATGACTGGGACGGTGGAGATGGCGCGGGTCTTGGTCGTTTCGGCGAGGCTAACCACGGTGGCTTTATTAACGCTGCTACCGGCACGGCCTATGACGCGCCCTTCCTCGGCCAGATGGCCATCGTGCGCCTTTACTCCGGTGTTTTATCTGGTGCGGAAATCTTCCAGAACTTCAATGCGGTCAACGGTGATACGGACATCGATGGTGATACCATCAGCGCCATCGGAGTGATCGACGGCAGTGATGCCTTTGTTGCCAACGGTTCCCCGGCGACCCTCTCCTCGGGAGCGATTGTTACCATGAGCAACGCGACCGGTGGGTTTGATTACAACCCGAACGGAGTGTTCTCTCTGGCACCAGGGGCGACCGCGACCGACACCTTTACCTACCGTGTTTCTGACGGCAACGGTGCTACTGCTGAGGCAGAAGTGGCTGTTACCATTACCGGAATTGTCAACGACCTGGTTGATGACAATCTCCTGGCCAAAGAGGGTGAAAGCAAAGCCTTCTTCGCCAACGCGATCGTCGGTAATGACGAAGATCTGCCGACCGCTTCCGATCCCTACGTTTCGCTCACTCCGGATGGTATCTCCGGGGCCGTTTGGACGAACACCGGGAATAGTGGAGCCGGTCGCAACGCCACGGGCGTGGCATCCGTTTCTGCTCAGGAGTTGGAGAGCAATTTTGGTCAACTCGGCGCAGCTGCAACAGTCGCAACTTCGGTGAGCTTGGACGCAATCTCGTTGGTAGATGCAACCTTGGAAGTATGGTTTAAACCAACGCTGGGACAAACTGGCAAAAAGACTATCTTTGAGACCGGTGGCAACGGCATTGGTTTCTCGCTTGTGTTCGACCCTTCTACCAACGAGGTGATCGCCACGATTGATGGCGGCACTGATGGCGTGCAAGACGTGCGGGCGGTCGTGCCTGGTGTTGTCACTTCGGACTTCAACCAGGTGATCGTGGTGTTTGATCGCGACGGTGGTGCCGAAGTGGGGGTCGCTTCAGGCATCTTCGAAGACATCATGACGGTTTACCTCAACAACGATCCGATTACAGCCTTCGATGGCACGGCAGACGCAACCGTCGTCGATCCCGAAGGGGATGCCAACGACTGGTCTGGCTCCGACGGGATAGGAATTAATCGCGTTTCTGGAACATCTGCTCTAGATGAAAACTTCGCAGGCATGGACGGTGAGGTCGCGATCGTGAGGGTCTATACTCGTATCCTGACCGCAGCTGAAATGGAGTTGAACTACGATGCCGCCGTTCAGGCGATTGTCTCGGTGACTTCCCCAACAACTCCGGTGGGATCCACTGTCACACTCAATGCAGACGGATCGGTAACAGTCGACTACACCAGTGTCTCGCTTGTCCCGGGTGGAACTTTGGTCGACTCATTTACCTACACAATTGACGATGGTGCAGGTGGTTCGAATACTGCAGATGTCAACGTGTTGATTGAGGGGAATACCCTCCTGGAAGACTGGCGTTTCTCCTACTATGGTGACATCGCGAACAGCGGAGCAGGTGCAGACGGCGCAACGGCGAATAACGGTCTGACCAATCTCCAGAGCTTCGCCTTGGACCTCGATCCGACGGCTGCTGCGGGAACGCTCGATGTAGACGCGGGAGCCGGCACGATCACCAGCCTTGGGCCGCCAGCGGTGTGGATTGATCCGGCGGACGGGCGTGTTTATCTCCGTCACACCCGCCGTGCTGACTTCGCGGCGATTCCGCTGACCATCACCGATGAGTTCAGCCGGGACCTCACCGCGTTTGAGACCAGTGTTGTCGACCCTTCGGTGATCGCGACTGGCATTGGTGACAGTGGCGCCGTTATCGAGGCGGTGCAGACCGAGTTTCCGCTTGTTCTTCCAGTGGGTGGCGGCAAGGCCCGCTTTGGACGTGTCGACGTGACCAATCCCTAAGATCTGTGATTGTTCCAAAAATTAAAAGAGCCAACCACCAACCTTTCCTCGCCAAAATGAGAACACACAAGACGAGCCTTTTTGCCGCAATAGCATTGATCGCAGTATCCGCCTCCACGGCGGGTGCTGCTGTCATTGTCTACCTGGATCAGGATATTCCGATTCCAACGACCTATGCCGGGGTTTCGGTGAATCTGGAGACCGGAGCCTTCAGCGATGTCCTCGCGGGAGTTTCCGGTGGTGACATGAACTTTGTGTTTGGCGGTGCAGGTTTCAGCAACGATGCCGACCAGACTGTCCTTGTCCCAACCTGGCAACCGGTCAGGGCGGGCACGGGGAATACCGATGTGTTAGTCAACCTGGGAATTAATACCACGGTGGGACCCAGTTCGGTTGTTTCGAGCGACTACGGAGGCTCGACGGGACATTTCACAACTTCTTTGCCCGTGCCTGCCGCACCTTTCACCTCCGGGCAGAAGGGGTATATTGGCTTCTCGGTGGTGCTTGACGACACTACGGTGGCTTACGGGTGGGCAGAAGTGACCCTGCAGAACGACAATATGCCGGGAGTGATCCATTCTTGGGCTTATGAAGACACCGGACAGGACATCCGGGTTCTCGAGATTCCGGAACCCAGTCTTCCGGTGCTCACCACGCTGGGTCTCGCTTTGCTTGCGCTTCGCCGTCGGCGATAGACGCAATTTGGTTTGATGGATTTTTCAGAGCCACCTCCACCGGGGGTGGCTTTTTTCTTTTTCGAAATCTGGCTGGGATTCTTTGTGTTAGAGAGAGTTTCGACCATCAACTCTTTCATGGCGGCGATTGTTAGGACTCTGCTTGATCAATCCATTCACCAGCGGCAGCTTTTTCATTTCCGGAATGTAACCAGGTTGCGTGTTCTCCGCTTGGTTTCCAGTCGTTCTCGCGGAGAAGTGATCTCACAGAAGACGGAGAGGCATGCCAGCGGAAGGGTTCCTTTACGAGCTTGAGCCAGAGATGAACGGCGAAGGACTGTTTTGTGAATCGGGCCTGCTCCATGAAGGTGAAAATCAGGCGGGACCCGGAGTCGACCAGTTCCCTGATTTTTTGGAACCAGATTGTTACCAATGATAGCGGGAGATACATGAGGACTCCTTCGATGATGAAGAGGGTGGGGATTTCTAGTGAAATCGTTTCAGAGAGAGCGTTTGAATCCGGGTCGGATAAATCGAGCGGCTTGAGGACGAGGTTTTTACCGGTGCGTTCCTGGTTGAGGATTTCCTGTTTTAGTTTTTGAGTGGCGGGATGATCGAACTCGTAGAAGTTCACCTCCGGCCATTGGCTGTGGAGTCGGAGGCACAGGGAATCGAATCCGGCTCCAATTTGAACGACTTGCTTCACTCCGGATTTCAGGGCGTTGAGGACCATTTTCTCGATGGCCTTTTTCCGGAGGACGTGGTGTCTTGCAAGTCCGGGAATCATGAAGGATTCGTAGAAGTTGAGAGCCCGTCGAAAGAGGGGGAGCTTCAGGACGCGGGCAAATAGCCCATGGCCTGTGGCATGAAGCACTCGTTTGGAGAATTCGGCGGCTTCCTTTCCCGGTTGAGGAAAGCCCGGTCCGCAGGCTTCAGCCAGCGCCTGGGACTTGGCGACAACAATGGCGGTGTGACTGGGGCGATGGCTAATCATTGGAGAACAGCGCTTGATGATGGCGGAACCAGTCGCTTTGAAATTGGTTTCGGGGATCCCACTCTTGTTTTTGTTTTAAAAACTCCGGAAACTGGGGGTAGGCCGCTTCGACCTGGTCACGGCGGGCAAAGCGGTGGTAGGTAAGGTAGTAACTTCCGCCGAGTTCGATTGCGCGGTCGATCAGTTGGCGGAATGCGGTTTTGGCCCTCGCAATCCCTGCCGGAGAGTGTTGGACACAGAGATTCAAGATAACGCAGGCCCAGGGTTCGCGAGCCCAGTTGAGAAAGCTTTCGGAATCCTCCTCGATGAGCCGGACGGTCCCGTAAATGACGCTTGCTCCGTGGCGGCGGAGGTCTTCCCGCGCCAGTTCGAGAAACTGTCGAAGGAGGGGTCGTGGAACGTAGAGTTCCGAGATCATTTCCGAACCGGGGCACTTGCTCTTGAGCCGGCGATCGATCTCCTTGTGATATCCATCCACGTAGGTTGTGAATTGGTGGGCATCGGACCAGTGCAGGGTTTGGTTTGTCCGAAGATAGTGCTCCTGGTAAAGGTTGAATCCCTTGCTTTTGTCAGTGTGTGCAAGGTGGAGAAGATTGAGCCAATCGTCGCTCTGCAATGCGGGTTGGTCGTTGGGGATTTCCCGATTACCGGGTGCGTCTTGATAGCAGGAAAAAATTCCGTGGCGAAGGAAGTCGTCGGCCTTGTCATCAATTTGAAATTGAAAATCACCAAACTGAAAACCGGCCGCGATCCGTTCTGCGAAGCTGGACATCAGAGTATCTGTTTGGATTGTGGTTACGATCCTCTCGAGCTTACGTCGTGGGACGAGGCGGAGTTGGACCGAGTAAATCAAACCAAACATTCCGTAGCCACCGATGACGGCGCTGAAGAGGTCGGCGTTTTTGGTGCGGCTGCATTGGAGCAGGCGTGCTTCCGGATCGAGGAGGGTGAATGATTCGACATCTTCGATCATTGGGCTCTTTTGGAGTCCGCGGCCATGGGCATTGGCGGCAAGGCTTCCGCCGATCGTAAGTTCGTCCGCGCCCGTTTGTTTTTGAGCGATCGCCCAGCCGTGGGGACCGGCCAGGTGTCCGTGGTCGGGGCGGGTCCGGTCCAGCCAGCCCAAAATCTGCGTCCAGGAGATTCCGGCTTCGACTTCAAGGATTCCGGTTGATTTGTCCAAACCAAGAACCCGGTTGAGCCCCCGGGTGTCGATGGCAACCGATCCTGTCCCGAATTGTTGACCTCCCATGGCATGCTTGCCTCCGAAAGGAGTGACGGATAGGCCAAGTTTTCGAGCGGTGGTGAGCACCGCCACTAATTGTTTGAGGGATTTGGGTTGGGTGATCTTTGCAGCCAGGGTCCGGTTCAGTTGGGAATGGCAATCGTTCAGGTAAAGATGGTCAGGCTTGGTTGAATCAAGAGAAGAGGTCTGATGGGGGAGTTGGGTCGAAAGCATGTTTTCACCTTATCGGTCGCGAGGGCAGGATGTCTTATCGATTATGAGGTGGGCATCATTGAGTGAGCCGATTGAGGCAAGGTGCGCGGGTTTGACCGAGCATTCTTTACAGAGAGTAAAGTGGGATTTAGTCTGTCGAATCAATCGTTATGAAGTCTGTTTCGCGCGCTCTCTGTTCCCTGTTACTTAGCCCGTTGATCTCCGAGGCTGCCATTACTGTGAATGGAATCAGTGATGAGGCAGTTGTCGCTAATCTTGCAACGTTCGAGGTTCCCAGCGAGACGGGCTTCACAATTGAGGCCCTGTTGAATGATGAGGCGATTGCCTTGGATTCCCAAATTGAGGTGGTAACTCCCGGATACTACGAGCTGGCAGTCACCAAAACGAATAACGGCACGACAAGTGAGGAATCGGTTTTGATCCAATTCATCGTAAGAGATACCAGCCGGGGGAATTCCGAATGGGGGCTTGTAAACTGGACGCCGTATCCAACTTTGGATTCGGCTCCGCAGTCCTTTTCGGGAGGTGAGCTTGAGATGATCAGTCCGTCGGTTCTGCCTCTTGGATATTCGATCCCGATGATCTTCCGACTTCAGGACGCCATCTCGAGAGACTCGCTTCGCTTGAATGGAAGGGTCGGAGTTGCGGATTCGAAGATTCGAATTCTGCGGGGATTTGGGAGTGGTTTTCTTTCAGCTCCTGTCGCAGCAGGGGTGGTGAATCTCACTCCAGATTTGCATGGCCTTGGCTCGCCCCACGCCGTCCAGATCGAGCAGACGACAACTTGGACGACGGTGTCGACTGATCTGACGACCTCGATCGACTGGGGTGAAAACGCGCGGATTCATTTCACCAGCGATTTGACTGTTGGGGACGGGGTGACTCTGACGATTGGTGCGGGAAGCATCGTGCAATTGGCTGCCGGGGTGGATATCGAACTGGATGGAAAGCTGCTCGTCAACGGGACCACAAACAATCCAGTCCTGTTTACAAATGTTCCCGGAGAAAGTCCCTGGGGAGGATTTTTTCTGCGTGGGGCCAATTCGCAAGTCAATGCCGCCGGAGCGATCTTTACGGGATCCGGTGCCAATAGCAGCTGGTTTAGTGGTTCCGGTTTTTCGGCTCACCGCAAAGAGCAGGCCACCTTCCTCTTTGATACCGGCACGGCTGGATCTTTTGTCGATTGTTTCTTCATTGATCTGCCGGGGCAGGCATTGCACGGGAGAAATGCGACCATCGATCTGACGGACTGTCTCATCCAGCGCCTTCCAACAGTAGGGCAGTTCAACGGCGGTGCGGTGACGGTGACGCGGAGTGCGTTGATTGAATTCCCGTTTTATGGCGCCGACTTCAACGATGACGACAATGACGGGATTTATTTCACGGCGGGATCGCACCGATTGATCGATACCTTGATTGGTTGGGCCAAGGATGACGGGGTTGATGCAGGTTCTGGAAACTCGGGTGATGTGATAGTAGCCGGGTGCTGGTTTGAGGCCTGCTTTCACGAGGGGATGGCCTGGTCGGGAGAAGGACGGACGATCACCGTTTCAGACACCGTCGCCATGAATTGCGGGCAAGGGATTGAGGCGGGATGGAGTGGATCTTCGACTAACGGCAGTCCTGTCGTCAATGTGACCAACTCACTTTGCATCGGAAATCACATCGGGTTGCGCTTCGGAGACAACTACGATTGGGCCTACGACGGTCAGCTGAATGTCTCCAACTCTCTGTCACTTCACAACGATCGGAATGTCTGGGGATTCGAATGGGACTCCTGGAATTATCGTTCGGAAAAAATGGACATTCAGAATAACAAATTGAGTGAAGCGGACAGTCGTCATCCCTTGAATACAGTTTTTGATAGTGCTGCTGATTCGGCCCTTCTTGTTCCCTTTTCGCCTGTCCCGGGAGTGGAAGTTGGATGCGGTTTCGGCGAGTGGAATTTTCAGAGATCGATGGCGGACTACGGCGAAGAGATCACAATCTCTTTGAGCGAAGTTAGCACGGCTCCTGTTTCGATCGACTATGAAATTGCCACGAATTCCGGGGTCATCTCAACCGGAGTGGCTCATTTTTCAGCAGGTGAAATTCGCAAGACGATTGAGATTCCCTCTCTGGACCCGTTGCCTGATTCCTATGTGCGAGTGACCTTGCTGGGAGCGAGTGGCGGAGAGATCACAACTCCCCGAAGTCTGTTCTATCTTAGCGCGCCGGGTTCGGCCGGAAGTTCCGAGGTCTTGATTCCGACTGGTGCGGCATGGCGCTATCTTGACGACGGGAGTGATCAGGGCGTCGCTTGGCAAGCCCTTGTTTTTGATGATTCTACCTGGCTGCTCGGAAATGCCGAACTTGGTTATGGGGAAGGTGATGAAGACACTGAGATCAACGGGAAGAATGCCAGTGATGAAACAATCGCGACAAGCTACTTCAGGCACAGCTTCACCGCTCCCAATCCCGATCTCTTCGGCTCCCTGGATATCAGGATCCTGCGGGATGATGGCGCGATCGTGTATCTGAATGGCGTGGAAGAGTTTCGCAGTAACATTGATCCGGGTCCCATCGTGTATGATGACTTCACGGTCAATATTACCCAGAGCGGTGATGAAGATCTCTTTTTTGAGCAGTCAATTTCTGCTTCGAAGCTTCGACAGGGCGTGAATGTCATTGCGGTCGAGGTCCACCAGGCCACTGCGACGTCTTCCGATGTGAGTTTTGATTTTGAACTCATCGTAAACCCGGCCGTGCCGCTGACATTTCGTCTCCTCAAGGCCGGAGGGGAGTTGAATCTACTCTGGCGGGGTGAAGAGGGACTCACTCTCCAATCTTCGCAACATCTTAATGGCGATTGGGTCAATCTAGCCGGGGCCGTCAGTCCCTTGATCGTTGTTCCCAACGAGTCCGCTTCGAGTCTGTTCTTCCGTCTGGTGAAGTAGTTTGGACGTGCCCTTGCTGGTCGGATCTCGACAGGAATTGTTTCCCCCGACAAGCTCAGTCCATCTTTCAAAATCATGTTAGTCTCCTGCCCACACTGCCAAACCG
>CAWUTG010000082.1:0-57847 GCA_963925135.1 uncultured Verrucomicrobiales bacterium
TCTTGCTAGGCACTCAGAATCATACCCTGACCACGGCACCTCGATTCCATGATCGCTAATGGCTCTTGCACCAAATTGCTTTGCGATTTCCCGATGCTCTTGGTTGGAGATTTGAGTGAATTCTCCACACTGAATGCTTACCCCCCCTTTTTCATGGTCCATCACCGTTTCAGCTAAAGCAACGAACAGAACCCCGTCGGAAAAATCATCACAGCCGCTCGCAGGGATCTCTCCCTCTTCATCAGAGGTGCAAGATACGGCCATAAAAAACCACAAAGAAAAAACACACCACCGCTCCAAGCAGTAATATGTTTTTCAAGCCATCCACCATCTTATCTCTTCCAATTAAGCGATCAGAGGAGCAATCACGAGGCTCACGATCGCCATGACGTTGATGAGAATGTTCATCGAGGGGCCCGAGGTATCCTTCAACGGATCGCCCACGGTGTCACCCACCACACAAGCCATGTGAGTCGGCGATCCCTTACCGCCGTGGTGCCCTTCCTCGACATATTTTTTGGCGTTGTCCCAGGCACCGCCGGCATTGGACATCATCAAGGCAAGAAGGATACAAACGAGCAATCCGCCGCACAAGGTTCCCGCCAGGGCCACTGCGCCATGAGATCCGAAGCCGAACCCAACCGCCAGCGGGGTGCCGACGGCAAGAAGGGCCGGAAGAACCATCCGCTTGGTCGCCGCATTGGTGGCAATGTCGATGCAACGGTCCGTATCCGGCTCACCCGTTCCATCCATAATCCCGGGAATCTCTTTAAACTGACGACGAATCTCGGTAATCATTTCGGAGGCCGCTTGGCCCACGGCTTCCATCGTAATTGCGCCATTGAGGAAGGGGACGACACCGCCAATAAAGAGACCTACCACAAATGTCCGCAAGACTTCAGGGTCGCTGAGATTAAGTGAAACTCCGGTCTTCTGAATGAAGGCCGTGATCAAGGCGAGTGCAGCGAGGCCCGCAGCTCCGATGGCAAATCCTTTACCAATCGCCGCCGTGGTATTACCCACCGCGTCCAGACCATCGGTAATCTTACGCGTTTCCTCACCCATGTCGGCCATCTGGGCAATACCGCCGGCATTGTCTGCCACCGGCCCATAGGCATCGATCGCCATCGTGATGCCCACCGTTCCCAGCATCCCGACCGCTGCAATTCCAACTCCATACAGCTCCGCAAATTCATAGGAGATAAAGACTGTCGCTGCGATTGTCAGAAGCGGCACGGCCACCGATCTCAAGCCAATTGCCAACCCGGCAATCGTCAGGGTCGCTACACCCATTTCACCCTGCTCGGCGATCATTCGCACGGGGCCACCCGCCGTGTAATGCTCGGTGATCAAGCCAATGACAATCCCTCCGACGGCCCCGCTCAGAACACACAGTGGAATGGCGTTACTCAAACCCAGAAGGTTGGCAGTCCCAAACGAGGCGAGGATGAAAAGAACTGCCGAGCCAATCGTTCCAAAGCGCAGGGCTCCGGCAGGTTCACGTGCCGACATCGCCTTCACCAGGAGAATTCCCAGAATCGAGCAGAGGAGTCCCACGGTTGTCAAAATCAAGGGAACCTGCATCAGCAAGCTGAGATCCGTCGTTCCGACTTTCTCTAGGAAGGCATTGGCAGCGCCCACGGTTTCCGCGGAACCTAAGCGCGCTCCGATCGCTCCGGCGATCGCGATCGTGGCGATCTGCGCACCGCAATAGGATTCAAAAATGTCCGATCCCATTCCCGCGACATCGCCCACGTTGTCTCCCACGTTATCAGCGATCACACCCGGGTTCCGGGGATCATCCTCAGGAATGCCGGCCTCAACCTTGCCGACGAGATCAGCACCCACATCGGCCGCCTTGGTGAAAATGCCTCCACCGACCCGATAAAAAAGAGCGACCAGGGAAGCTCCCATCGCGAAGCCTTCCATGATTTCTGCGACATGTTCGTTGGTCCCCGAGAAGTACCAAAACAATCCGCCCAGTCCAAGCAAGCCCATCGAGGCCACGGTCAGGCCCATCACGCTGCCACCAAAAAAGGCGATCGATAAAGCCTGGGCCTGACCTTCGTTCTTGGCCGCCAGCGTCGTCCGCACATTGGCTTTAGTCGCAGTAAACATCCCAATAAATCCGGAAAAGGAGGAAGCCAACGCTCCCAGGAAAAATGCCCCCGCCTGCTCGTGGCCATACTCGGGCTGAAAAAAGAAAATAGCCGCGCCAATCACCACCGAAAATACCGAAATCAGGATAAACTCCCGCCTCATGAAAATCATCGCACCCTTGTGAATCTTCTCCGCGATCTCCGCGACTTTCCCTTCCCCTCCGGATCGACTGGCGATGTTTCGGAAAAAGAGATAAGCAATTCCCAAACCGAGAATGCCAATCAGGGGCGTGATGATGGTGTTGACAGTCATAGCATGAATTTAGGGAGGCTCCAAAGAACGCAAAAAGGACGCCGTCAAAGACAGCGCCCTCCGATCATGAAGGGCTCCGCAGTCTAGGAACTCGATCAGTGGTGACAACGAAAAACGGGCTTCAAGCGCAATCCTGTTAGATCTGTATGACACCGACCGGAAAATCCTCATCGGCAGGGGTCGAATTGTAATAATAGGCGATTTCATCCTTCCCGCCCTTTCCGAAGGTCAGTCGCAAGACAATGAGATTCTCCCGACGATTCACCAACTCCGGAGCGCCCACCGAAAACTTGGGATTCCGTTTCACCCGAAGACCAAAGTGACCCACCGGATCCGGGAGCGCATGAATCCCCACACTCCATTGCATCGTTTTATCAAGCGAACCCTTCCCCCTCGTAAACTCGGCCAGCGAAATGGAATCCATCTCACTCACGAGATGCTGTTGAAAGTAGCTGAGGTAGAGCACCAGTCCGTCCCGCCCAATGGCCTCGCGGGAATCCAGAAACCTCGCGAAAACTCCCGAGGGTGAGGTGTCCAGAGAGCACGAGGTTCGATGCGAACCCCTCTGACACTTTAAAAATTCAGCGATTGGCTCAAGAAAGGAAAAGGGTCCGCGCATCACTGGCATACCGGTCCGGAATCCCGCCCCCGATGGCGATGAGTGTCGCCAAGCCATCCGCAAGCCACGCTTCGTCGGCTTCCACCGCGAAGATCTCTTTCGGAGGAGGGCTTTTGCCAGTCAGCGGATCAATAAGATGATTGGCCGATGCTGTTGCGGATAAACGCTGCCCGCTCCCGCTGGACACCGCGAGAGCACGCGTCAGTGAATGCGTCTGGCCAGCAACTTCCACCGGCCAGGCGCGCTCACCAATCACGCGGTATTCGCCAAAATTCACGAGCGCAGACGAGCATTCGAACGCTTCCGAGAAAACATCCGTCAGGTATCCCTGCGCGATCGCATTCAAGCTGAGCGCCATGCCCTTCGGTACGGTGATCAACTCCGGCGTGATTTCCAACCGGGCAAAATCAACCAGCGCTCGTTTCGCCTTCGCGATCGCTTCGTCAGGGATTCTCCCCGCTTGATACTCCCCTTTGGACCACTCCAGATACGAGTGAATGCTTGGGTCGAAAAGGCCCCCACTGGCCTCAAAAAGTTCACGTGCTTTCGCGAGGCAATTCAGAAGGTGTGGTGGAGGATGAGCGAGGGAACCGGTCAAATTGAGCTGCGAAAGAGGAGACGCTTGATCCCAGAGCGTGAGAGCGGCTTCAGCGTGACGCACCTTCTCCAGAGCGGGCTCCAACTCAGCACTCCCCCGATAACTCACCGAGACGTCAATGCCCATCTGAATCCCTCTCCATACCGTGACGTCATCTTTTTTTCGGCAAGACGCAAGAACTGCCGGGGCGAAGCACAGCAGACCACGGCGATTCATGACCGGCGCCTGGGAAAAAGCTGCAGACCTAAAGCGGTCAAAACCACCAAACTCAGCGCTGAAAGATCGGTGATGACCCAACCCGGCCAGCCAAAGAGACCGCCGGAATGAGCATCCAGAATGACGCGGGAAAGCGGCATTGCGCGACGCGTCTGAATAGCCTCCGCAAGCCCTTCGCGAGACGGGGCATCCAGGAGCTCCGGAGGCGTGGATGCGACCACCTCAAGGAATTCTTCAAAGGTCAAAAAATCTTCACTTAACTGGTACCACTGGGTCTTGGAAAAAACCAACAAACGATCCTCCTGCACCGAAATCCCCTCAACCGGAACACCGGGCAGACTGAGTTCATCGAGCTCAAGCACCAGTTCATCCGAGCCGTCAAAAATCCCTATCTCTTCATCGGTAGCGACAATGAGCTGTCCCTTCAAAGCGGCCGCGCCCGTAAGTTTTCCCTGAATGGGCAACTGCTTGGAATCGAGAAAAATAAGCCCCTCCCAACCCGCAACAACCCGGTCACCAACGATTAGCCCGATCGGCTCTCCCTCGGGAATCTGATTGTAGTGACGGAGAATCCAGCCGCTGGTGACCATGCGATCATTCAGACCCCAAGTGGCGGCGTGATTGAGAAGCAGCCCGGAAGCTGCCAGCCAAAGCAATGGCAAGGCCGCAACCAGGCCAAGCCAGCGATGCCATTGGCGGGAGCGGTGGCGGCGTCTGTGGGGTGCGTCGTGCTTCATTTCAAAGTCTCAAGATACAATGCCAGTCTCGCCAGCTTGGTCAATGCCCGCACCGAAAGAGTGGCTCCGGCGATATTTTTCGGGCTCCTGGTCAGCTGCGAATCAGACTTGAGCGAAACTCCCCGGAGCTGCCGGGTGAACGAATCACGGGCGACTTCCCCGCCATGCGTTTCCCGATAAATGAGGACCTTGACCGAATCGATCCGACCACCCTTGATGACGATGCCTGTGGTGATATCTTCAGTCTTGCCAATCTCTTCGAGAATGTAGGCGGTCTTTCCGTTGGCACTCCAATAGCGGATCGATTTGGACTTGTAGTTCTTCCCCAGCATCGCCCGCACCCGGGCTTGTTGGGCCGCCGTGAGATTGATCGCCTGGGTCGACGGAATTTGTCCCAAGCTACTTTTCACAAAGTCCGAGGGCTTTTGATAAACTCCGGGCACGGCAAGGGCACTCCCCCCGCACAGGAGGAATGCCATCGTGAAAAAGAGCCGGAGGAATTTAGAAGCTGTAACCAAGACCAAAATTGTAGGTTTCGTTGTTAGGAGCACCGTCGCTTTCAATCTGGGTGTAGTCAAATTTGAGGACGACATTATTGACGGGCCAGTAGTTGACACCAACCGTCAGCTCATCGAACTCGCCACCTTGGGCATTTCCAACGCCGCGTGCGTAATCGTAGTAACCATATCGACCAAAAATGCCCACCTTTTGCTCTCCAAATGTCCACTGATAGGATGGCTCGACATAGTATCCCCACTGGCTGTCAGCATCGTTCGCCTTAAACGAATCACCTGAAATGCTCCAGTCTGCAATGAGCGCACGGACTCCGAAGCCACCGTTTTGATAGACGGCTGAACCACCCACCAGGAGGGCTGAGTTGTCCTCGAGATTGTCAGGAGAAATATCGTTCTGGTAGTTGGCAAAAGCCGCCAGCGAAAGGCCTTCAATGCCATTGTAGCGGGCGCGGAAACTGGCGGCGTAGTCTGAAGCATCGGCTTCAGCAACCTTCTGGCGACCACTGCGAATACGGAAGGCATTCGAAGAAGTGAGGTCCGTGGAAACGGCAAGGCCGGAGTGCACTCCAAGGTCAAAGCCGAACCCGTTCTGATAGTCCTTGGAAACCATCGCGCCCCCTTCCCACCAGGTCGTCGGGAGAATGTTGGACTCGATGCCGTTGCGCTCGACTCCATAGAAGGTATCTGGCTCGTGGACTTCGTTAAGAATGCCCACCGGCAGCAAATATTGACCAGCGCGGATCACCCAGCCCTGGTCGAGGGCAAACTCAAGGTAAGCTTGCTCCAACTCCACCTCGCCGGGCTTGCCATCTCCTGCGAGTGAGTGCTCCAGCTCAAGCTCGGTGTACAGCTTAACCCGGTCGCTAAAGCGATGGTTCAGGAAGAGAACGAAGCGATGAAAATCGATCTGCTCCTTGTCACCCTGATTCAGGTGAAGCTCACCGTAGCCCCCGATTGTCGTATTATCCGCCCAGTTTCCGGCTCCGCCCGAATTCCCCTCACTCATGTAGGCGGCATCGATGTCTGCCGCGGTCGCCGTTCCCGTCGCAGGACGTGAGACCGGGGTCGGCATGGCGATCGTGTTGGAGGGCGCTGGTGCTGGAGCAGCATTTTCAAGCGGACCATATTTGGCCTCATACTTGCTCACCTTCTTCTCGAGCTGGTCGAGACGGGCGGCGAGTTCTTTGAGGGTCACCCCGTGAGCCGGAGCGGAAGCGAGAGCCATAATGGCACCGAGGAGAGCGTGTTGTGCTTTCATGTCGCCGCCCTCTTATTGAGACTGCGTCTCAAGATCAAGAGGTTTTTAACCTTTTTTGAAATTAGGAAAGTGACGACCTAGCGCAATCCACCCGGAATCCAGCCCTTCATCGCGGCGGAGCTACTTCCGCACTGGGCGCTCGTAGAGGCGCTGAACGTTGTCAAGATAGCGATTGAAGGGATCGCTCTTGGTCTCGGTGCTGCTCTCAACATTGCGCTTAAAGCGAAGATAATCTTCGAACTCTCCCGACTCATTCTGCTCGGTCGAAATATGGTAGTAGTCGAGTAAATCGATGACCATTTCGAAGCGGCGGTTCTCGGCATCACGATAAATCCGAAGGTTTTCAAAGATCTCATCGATATTCTCGGGTTCCCCTTTCGCAATATCACTCAGCGCTTGTAAATACCCTCCCAGAACCGGGCGGTAAGTCGGGAAACATCGGTAGCTGAGATAGGTCAAAAGGTCCGCTGCCGGCCGGACAACGGCCGCCCGCTCCTCCTCGGTCTCCAACTTGAGAATCTCCTGCCAGGCGTCCAATTCCTTTTCAACGGAACGACCGGATGCTGATTTAAAATAGAGCTTCAAGGCCTTCTTCAGCGCGACCTCAGTCTCGGGAATAGTCATCGCTTCCGATAAGGGAGCTTCCGACATCGCCGCCACTTGCAGCATCCACCATCGCTCCAGACCTTCACGGCCCAAGTTGACTTGGGGGAAATGCGTCCGCAACAAGGTCAGGTGTTCCCCCTCAAAGGTCGCGACCTTGGAGAGATACTGCTCCATGGCATCCTTACCCTGGGGTTGGGCCAACAAAGCCATCACGAGTGCTCCCGAGGAAGCGCGGAACAACTCACGACTCAACACATCCATTTTGGCAGTGCTTTCCGCCTCCACCAGACTCTCAACCGCCATCCAGCCACCGCTTTCCACGAGGGATGCATAGATCCGGCGATCTCCCTGACCCTCTTTCCAGCGGAGCGCTTCGCCAATGCCATCCAGAAGCCACGGGCGAATCTCAACCCGTGTCTCCGTCTCGCCAGCAGGGAGTGAACGAAGCGAACGCTCGATCAAAAACATCTCAAGTAGAACCCGCTCAAGCGCTTCCTGGTCAAAGGAATTCCCCTGCCCAAGGCGCATCTTCACCTCCAGAAGATACCTGTTCTTCACATCCTCCACCTGCAAAAAATTTCGCATAATTGCCGAAGGCTTACCCTTCACCGGAGGATAGAGCTCCAAGATCACCGGAAATGGAGGCCCCGAGAGTTCCCCCGCCAGCTGGTCGATCGTCCGGATCATCGACTCGGCATCCTGCACAATGACCCCGCGAAGCTTTGAATTCGCGCCATGCACCACCAAACGATCACCCTGGGTACTGGATCTCTCCGATTGCCCAACAGCCATCGCAGGGAGAAGAATGAGGAGAGCGAGAAGCACTTTCATAAGACAGGCAGCTTCGTGTCGGGAATGCCGGAGAACAAGAGTGGAATTCATCGCTTTCCTTTTCAAGGTCATGCCGTATTGGAAGACCGTCGCCTATGAACAAGCTGGATGAAATTATCGCCTTTAAGAAACAGGAGATTGAGCCCCTCATTCCCCTCACCAGGAAATTGAGGGCTTCCGCCCTGATGCGCAATGAGTTCGGAGGATTCAGAGCGGCCCTCGACCGAGGACCCGACCAACTCGGCGTCATTGCCGAAGTCAAAAAAGCCTCTCCCTCCGCCGGCATCATCGATCCCAACTTCGATCACGTCCGTCAAGCCCAGCGATATATCGACGGCGGCGCCTCCTGCATGTCCATCCTGACCGACGAAAAATACTTTCAAGGGCACCTTTCCTACCTCATCGAGATCTCTAAAATCTCCCCCATCCCGCTCCTGCGCAAAGACTTCACCGTCCACGAATGCCAGATCTACGAAGCCAGCGTATCCGGAGCCGATGCCATCCTCCTCATCGTCGCCGCGCTGAATGACGATCAACTCCGCCGCCTCTATGATGCCGCCCGCGACGTGCAACTCGACATCCTCGTCGAAGTCCACGACCTCCCCGAAATGGAGCGGGCTCTCGAACTCGGGGCCGATCTCATTGGCGTCAACAACCGCAACCTCAAAACCTTCACCACCGACCTCCTCGCCACCGAACAACTGGCCGACGAAGTCCCTGATGAAGTTCTCCTCGTCTCGGAATCCGGACTCAAAAGCACCGCCGACGCCCAGCGCGCTCTCAACGCCGGAGCCAACGCCATCCTCATTGGCGAGACCTTGATGCGGCACGACGATCCCTCGCGAGCCATCGAAGAATACCTCGCCCTTGTCGCCGAGCCCATCGAGTGAACGCCCCTGCCATGACCTTCGATCTCTTTGCCCTCCCGCCTGCCGAACGCTACCGTATTCTAGCCTCGCTCGTCACGCCCCGACCCATCGCATGGGTGACCACGCAAGATGCCCACGGAAGTATCAACGCGGCCCCCTTCTCCTTCTTCAACGTCTTCGGTTCCGACCCGCCCATCGTCGCATTTGCCCCCGGCAATAAAGACCGCCTCACGCCCAAGGACACCGCGCGCAACATTCGCGCCCAGGGCGAGTTCGTCGTCCACATGGTCGATGAACCACTGGGCGACAAAATGGTCGCCACCTCCGCCACCCTCCCGCATGGCCAAAGTGAACTCGACGGACTCGGACTCACCCTCCTGCCCTCCACCAAGGTCGCCGTCCCCCGGATTGCCGAGGCGCCCGTCGCCCTCGAATGCACTGAGCACTCCACCCTCGAAATAGGCTCTAATAGACTCATCATTGGCATCGTCCACTTCGTGCATGTCCGCGAAGGCATCCTCGATGACAAAGGCGACCTTGATCTCTCCTCATACCATCCACTCGGTCGTATGGCCTCGCCCGATTGGTATACTAGGACCAGCGACCAATTCGAAGTCCCCCGTCCGGACTAAAAAAAACCGCGACATCCCAAACAGGCACATCGCGGTCTTTGTGAATTTCTCTCAGACTCTATCGGCGCATCAACTTCGTCACCCGCCCGGTGACGTTCCAGTCTTGCACAATGATGTTGCCTTCCGCATCCCAGCTCAATCCGTGGGGTGCCGTGAACAGTCCATCATAGAGCTCATTCTCGGGAACCGGCTTCTTAGCCCAGAGCTTGCGATCAGGCTGGTCACCCAGGAATGCGAGATGCTCACCATTTTTGCCCACGATGGTCACACGCCCCTCAAGCTCGGCCACCGCAGCATAGTCGCCCAAAATCGATACGGCACAGGGACGGCGGAGATACTCGGAATGCACGCTCTTAAAATTCAGATCCAGGTCCAGATGAACCAGACGACGATTCTCACGATCACACACCAAAAGGAGAGGTGTTCCACTCCGGGAATCGAGGGTCACACCGTGACAGGTCGTGAATTGCCCGTCTCCCTTGCCAGGGCCGCCGGCCGTCTTCAGAAGCTTGCCCTTGGCGTCAAACTTATGGATCAAATTTGATCCATAGCCACAGACCACAAAAATATTGCCCTCCGGTCCAACCGTAACGCCGGTCACCCCTTTGAAGCCACCTTTGACCTCACCTGTATCAATGTTCGGGATTGTCAGCAGCAGCTCACCATCGAGACCCAGCTTCAAAATCTTCTGAGCGGATACTGCGGCACCGATCAGCACCTCCTTCTCACCTTCCTTGATTACCGCCAGGGAATGCAGTTCCTTAGTCGCGGGGCCAAAGCTCTCCTTGAAAACACCTTCGGACGAAAATTTCACCACCCCGTGGTCAGCCTCGGTGCTCACGTAAATGTCACCGGCACTATCCACAGCCACTCCGCCATGGGTCGGCCCGACATTCACGCCCTTTGGCATCGCGCCAAACCCCGGGACCGTCTCGAAAACAAACTCGCCATTTCCCGTCTTCTGGGCGCTTGTCACAACCTTTCCTGCCGGTGGATGCTCATGTCCTTCATGGCCCAGTGCCACCAAACCGCTCGCTAACAATGTAATAATAATGGCATTTTTCATAAATTCGAATTGCCGGACCAGAGAGCGGATCACCGTGATGGTCAACCCGGAACCAAAACGAATTTCCATGAATTCTTTTCCACGAAAACGCCTCCCCATTCTGCTCAAATTCTGATCGGCCATCATTGCACTTGTCCCCTTCGCCGGGGTTCGTAATGGTTTCTCTCAGACATGTTTCTTTCCTACGACACCCTTGGCCCCGTTGATGGCGAGCCCCTGGTATTCCTCCATGGCCTCGGTGCCGGGAAATCCCAAACGACCTCCGGGCTCAATGACCTCCCCGGCTACCATCTCATCGCCCCCGACATGCCCGGCCACGGCAACTCCATGTCCTTCGATCCCGCCACCTACACCTTTGACTCCTTCGCCGATCACGTCGTCGCCCTCATGGATCACCTCGGCATCGAAAAATGCCACCTCGGCGGCCTCTCCATGGGCTCCGGCATCACTCTGAACATCGCCCTCCGTTACCCCGATCGCTTTAAAAAGCTCATCCTCCTTCGCCCCTCCTGGCTCGACTCCCCCTGCCCCGCCCACCTCAAGCTCGTCGCCGACGCCGGTGAAATGAAGCAAGCCGACTTCGAAGCCCTTCCCCAATTCCAAACCCTCCTCGCCGCCAACCTTCCCGTCGCCAATTCCATCACCGCCGTTTACCAACGCCCGGACAATACCGTCCTCGCCAAAATGTGGAACGACTGCCCCTTCCACGCACTCTCAGATCTTGCCACCATTCAGGCCCCCGCCCTCGTGATGTCGAGCCCCCGCGATGACCTCCACCCCGAATCCGTCGCATCCACGATTGCCAAGGCCCTTCCAAACTCTCAACTTATCCCCCTTCCCGCCCGCTATCACGAGCCCGAAGCCTACCAAAAATCTCTCAACCAACACGTCTACCAATTCCTCAAATGATTACCAAACGCCTCACCACCGAACAGATCCTCGCCAACCTCAAAGCCAAGGTCGACGCCCGTATCCCCATCATGATCTCCTCCGCCGGAAGTGGTCTCGTCGCCAAGCTCCAGGAAGCCGCCGGCACCGATTGCATCAACACCTTCTCCGGGGCCCGCCTCCGCTCCAACGGTATGGGCACCATGGCCATGATGTGGCCCATCCTCGACTCGAACAAGCAGACCCTCGACTACACCCGCGAGGACATCATGCCCGCCCTCGAGGGCAAAGCCTTCGTCTGCGCCTGTCTCAATGCCAACGATCCCCTCAAGGACATGCGTATGGTCCTCCAACAGTGCCTCGACATGGGCGTCCAGTCCGTCTCGAACATCGGACCGTCCATCTCTTACATCGACCATGACTCCGAGATCTTCAAGGTCATGACCTCCGCTGGCATCACCCTCCAAAACGAGATCGACATGCTCATCCTCGCCAAAGAGGAAATGAACATGGTCTCCGTGGGACTCGCCTTCACCGAAGAAGATTCCTACGACATCTGCGCCCAGGCCAAGCCCCACATCTTCTGCTACCACGCCGGCACCACCAAGGGCGGCATCAAGGGATACGACAACGGCATGACCATCGAGGAAACCGCCGTGCAGACTGAAAAAGTGTACCAAAAGTGCCGCGAGCTCAGCCCCGACACCATCCTCGTCGCCCACGGCGCCGCCATGGAAACACCCTCCGACGCCCAATACATGCTCAACCACACCAGCGGCCACGGCTTCTGGACCGGCTCCTCCACCGAGCGCCTCCCCATCGAACGCGCCGTCACCGCCGCCGCCGGTGAATTCCGCGGCCTCACCTTCAACAAGTAAAGACGAGAGATGGAAGCTCCGGCTTCCATTCCCACCAACAATCTCAAGCCCTCCGCCCACCCCGGCCGAGGGCTTTTTCATGATCTCTATTCAACCTCCCAGCCTCAACGTGGCGGCGCTTTCCAAGCGCCATGCCAAAAAAAGTCTCAATGCATTGGCAGGGCGCTTGGAAAGCGCCGCCACAATTCCCCTCGCCCGGCCTCAAAAGCGACAACACCCCAAAACACCGCACCGAGTTCCAGGACCTCATTGACAGCCTCATCTCCCTCGGCCAACTTGCCTGGTCATGCTCCGCTCCCTCCCCGCAAAAATCATTCTCTGCATCGTCGTCATGGAACTCCTTGGCGGCCTCGGAGCCTTCCTGACTTCGGGCTCCATCCCCTCCTGGTATTCCACTCTCGTCCGTCCACCCGGCACCCCGCCGAATTGGATCTTCGGACCCGTCTGGTCCGCACTCTATGCCATGATAGGGATCAGCTTCGCCCTCATCTGGCATCAGGGTAGCCTCGGAAAAAACCGCCTCACCCAACTCTTCTTCGTCCAACTCATCCTCAACCTCGTGTGGACCCCCGTCTTTTTCGGAGCGCATCTCATCGTGCCCGCCTTGATCGTCATCATCCTCATGTGGATCTTCATCGCCCTCACCATTCGGGCCTTCGCCAAAGTCTCCAAGCCCGCCGCTTACCTCCTCATCCCCTATCTCCTCTGGGTCAGCTACGCCACCTACCTCAACGCTGGCTACGCCGTTCTCAACTGAACTCCGCCGGGATTACTTCGCGCCCTTCATCACCACGCGGAGTTTCGTGACATCGAATCCATGAAACTTGGTGTAAATGGTCACCCCCAATTTCTTCGAGCCATCCTCGCTCTGGGCGATGCCGATTCCATCCCGCGGATTATCCTCAGCAGAAAAGGCCAGCGTCACCTCAAAGCCCAACTTCTGCAAAAGCGGAAGGAGAGCATTGAGACCCTGCCCGGGCGAGTTGAATCTTAACCAACGGGCCGGCTGTAGACCGCTCACGTGAATCACCCCGTTCGCAAACGAGAGTTTTTCCAACTCTACCTGAACCTCCTTCGCCACCTCTGGATCCTGATTCGCGATCGGTTGAAGCTCAGCCTCGTTCAAAAGAATGGCCCAACCGGAAGCAGGCACGACCAACATCCACAAGGAGCAGGCAATCGCAGAAAGAACGTTCATACCCTCATGACACCTTCCTTCTCAGATTCTTGGAAGTTTTTTCGCCAAAGGCTCTCCAGCATTCGCTCCCGGAACGCAAATCTCACCTTCCCTCCCCCTCTCATTTACGCAATCCTCGCCGATGCATCGACTTCTGGCGCTCCTCCTCTTTATCCCCGTTCTCCACGCCCGGCCCAATATCATCCTCATCATGTCCGATGACATGGGCTACTCCGACATCGGCTGCTACGGAGGCGAAATCAAAACCCCCAATCTCGACGCCCTCGCTGCCAACGGCGTGCGCTTCACCCAGTTCTACAATACCGGCCGCTGCTGCCCCACCCGCGCCTCCCTCCTCACCGGACTCTACCCGCACCAGGCCGGCATTGGCCACATGACCAGCGACTACGGAATCCCCCAATACCAGGGCTACCTCAACAAGGAATGCCTCACCATCGCCGAGGCCCTCAAGCCAGCCGGATACCGCACCTACATGTCCGGAAAATGGCACGTCACCCCGAAAGTGATGGCCGACGACGAAAAGGACAACTGGCCCCTCCAGCGCGGCTTCGATAAATTCTTCGGCACCATCCACGGCGCCGGCTCCTTCTTCGACCCCAACTCCCTCACCCGCAACAACACCCAGATCACGCCCGAAAACGACCCCGAATACCAACCCGAAGGAACCTGGTATTACACCGACGCCATCTCCGACAACACCGTCAAACACCTCGAATCCCATTTCAAAGAGAACCCCGAAAAACCCTTCTTCCACTACGTCGCCTACACCGCCGCCCACTGGCCCATGCACGCTCTCCCCGAGGACATCGCGAAGTATGAAGGGAAGTACGACAACGGCTACGCGCCCATTTACGAAGCCCGCCTCAAGAAGATGAAAGAGCTCGGCCTCATCGATCCCAACTGGACCATTCCCGGCCCCATCGGCGATTGGGACAAGGTCAAACTCAAGGAATGGGAATCCGCCTGCATGGAAGTTTACGCCGCCATGGTCGACAACATGGACCAAGGCATTGGCCGCATCGTCCAAACGCTCAAAGACAACAACCAACTCGATAACACCCTCATCCTCTTCCTCCAGGACAACGGCGGCTGCGCCGAAGGCTTCGGTCGCGGCAAGCTCGAAGGCCCCCTCGAACGCCCCTCTGCCCCCACCCTCAAGCCCATGGGCAAGGACGAACTCCAGACCCAAATGGTCCCCACCCAATCACGCGACGGCTACCCCCTCCGCCGGGGCGATGGCGTCATGCCTGGCTTCCCTGAAACCGAAGTCGGCTACGGCGAAAACTGGGCCAACGTCTCCAACACCCCCTTCCGCGAATACAAACACTGGGTTCACGAAGGCGGCATCGCAACCCCTCTCATCGCCCATTGGCCTACGGGAATCGCCAAAAAGAACTCCTTTGCCAGCGAGCCCTCCCACCTCATCGACATCATGGCCACTTGCCTCGACCTCGGCGACGCAACCTACCCAAGTACGAAGACTCCCGTCGAAGGCACCTCCCTCGCCCCCATCCTCGAAGGCAAATCCATCAACCGGGGCAAGCCCATCTACTTCGAGCACGAAGGCAACCGCGCCGTCCGCGATGGCGAATGGAAACTCGTCGCCAAGGGCACCAACGGGCCGTGGGAACTCTACAACATCCCCGCCGACCGCACCGAACAACACAACCTCGCCGACAAGCACCCCGACCGTCTCAAAACCATGGCCGCCCAATACGAGCAGTGGGCCAAGGACCGCGGCGTCGTCCCCTTCGGATCCTGGAACAAGAACAAGAAGGCCAAAGCCTCACCCAAGGAGTCCTTCAATCCAAAAATCGGTGACACCTTCACCCAGGAAACATCACCCGCCGTCGCCAACCGCCCCTTCACCGTCACCGCCCAACTCGAAAAACTCCCCGCCCAGGGAGTGATCGCCGCACAAGGTGGTTCCTCCGCGGGCTGGACCTTCTTCATCAAAGGCAAAAACCTCCACTTCACCACCCGCCGCAACGGAAAACCCTTTACCGTTTCCGCCCCCATCCCCGCTGATGCCAAAGGCCCATTCGAAGCCCGCGTCACCAAAAAAGCCCTCGTCCTCCGCGCTGACAACAAACGCATCGGAACCAAAGAAGGATCCCCTTTCATCACCACCCACCCCATCGACGCCCTCGAAGTCGGACAAGACAACGGCGGCCTCGTCGGTGATTATCAGAACGACTTCAAACTGAACGTCGGCCTGCAATCGCTTCAAATTTCACTCAAATAAATCCTCAGGCCCAAGAAAATTCCGGAAGGGATGACATATTTCAGCCCCAGGTGAAGCACCGCGAAACCCGGGGTTCACACCAACGCACAAACAAGGCCAAGCCAAACGTGTCGAAGCTCAAAACGTCCTCCCGCAGGCCTCCGGTCCAGATCGGAAGAAGAGCCGCGACCTCGAAACTGTTGGCTCTCGATCTCTCAATCAGTCGAAGCTAAAGCCCACGCCCTTGGCATCGGCCTTCCAACCCGGCCAAGAAAGACTCAACGCCCCCTCTCCCCGACCATATGCCCCTTGAAGAAAACGACCGCATCGCGTCACCTGAAACCGGCAATCCCCCTCCTTGTTGGGCTCGGTCCAACGCCCTTCAAATCCATCGCCGACCTTAAGAAGCTCACAACGTCCTTCGGGATAAGTTCCTATCCAAGCGTCACCTTCCTTCACAATCGTCAGCGGACCAAATGCCGACTGCCACTCGCCCTCGAATTCGCCGGGCTTTTCCGTCCCACCAAAGGTCAACTCCGTCAAAGGAATCTCCAACGAAATGCGCGCCACTCCCCACTCATCAATCACGCGGGTCTGAATCACCCGCCTCTCCCAATCCAAATCCAGCACCCCCGCATTCGCCTTCGTATAAGCCTGCCCGATCCGATTCGGATTCGCTCCCGCCGGATCCCACTTTTGATTCAGACTACTCGCCGTCAAATCATAGAGCGGATACAAGCCCGGATGCTCGATCAAGCTCACCTCGGCGTAGTGCGTATCACCCGAAAGTAAGATCACCCCTTCGGCCTTCGTCGTCTCTAACAGATTCAAGAAACGCTCCTGCTCCCTCGGCATGTTCGCCCACGCCTCATACCCGTTGTGCGCCGCCCCCAACTGGGTCGACAACCCGATCAAGCGCACCGCCGCTGGTTTCTGCAACTCCGCCTCCAACCACGTCCACTGCGCCTCACCCAGCATCACCTGTTCCTCGTCATCCCGCAGAGGCCGGTAGTCTCCCAACTCCGGATAGGCCCTGGGATTTACCTTCTCAATCGCTGACCGAAAGGTCCGCAAATCTAACATCAAAATCTGAATCCTACGCTCGCCCTTCCCCAACATCGTCGAGGTATAAACCCCCTCCCGCTTCCGCCGCTCACTCCCCGCCGGTTCATCAAAGAAGTCCAAAAAGATCTCCTTCGACGCCTGCTGCGGTTGGTAGTTCGATCCTGAATCGTCAGCCCCGTAATCGTGATCATCCCAGGTCCCCATCACCCGCGCCGTTTTCGTCAAAGCCTGCCAACCCGGCTGCCGCGCCAGCCGACGATACTTCATCCGAAGAACCCCCATATCTTTCGTATCCCCATAAATATTATCGCCCAAGGCCAAATAAAGCTCCGGCTTCTCCGCCGCTAACCGATCCAACATCGGGCACGGCTTCGACTCCCGAAAACACGAACCCCACGCAATGCGCGTCGGAGAATACCCCGGTTCTTCCGCCGCCGGTGCCCCATGATCAATGCCCGGCGAAGCCGCCGACGGCTCCGGCACAAAGGCACCCGCCGTGAGACTTCCCGTCTCCACCCACTCAAATTCAATCAAGGTCGCGGCATGATCACTCGGAAACTTGGCCTCCTCTCTCGGAGCCTGCGCGTCCTTCAAATCGAGAGGGAAAATCGTCGTCGCCACCGGCTGCAAGCCCATCCGCCCCATCGCATTTCTGACATAAAGCCGATCAATCCTCTCCGGTGGATCCGCCTTGCCATCCTCCCGCTTGTCTCCCCTGGGCGTCCAGGTATTTCCCGGGTGAGTGATCGGATTCGGATGCACCTTCCGAAAAGTATCCGCAAATCCCGCCGACTCCATCAAGCGACCTATCGGCAACGGCAGCGCCCTCCGATGCGGAAAAACCTTCGCCGTTTCCGTCGTCCAATCGAGGTGCGAAGAGCAATTCCAATCCCCACCCACCAAAACCGGAACCTGCGAATCTAACAGCCCCCGGTCATCGAGATCATCCAAGAGCGCCTGGGCCTCGGCAAAACGCGTCGATTTCTTGGTATCACACGCCAGCAACTCTTCATCCGTCGCCTCGGGATCATCCACCGAGGCCCACTGCACCGGCGCTCGATAATCCAACCAAATACTCCAAGCCTCAAACTCCCGCCCCTCGTCATCACGCAACCGCGCTCCCAGCCCATGCCAAGGATGATGAAAATCCCGCTCCACCTGCTTGAACCGGCTCGCCACCGCCAAATGCGGGCTCTCACCCTGCCAAATCTCCCAGCCCATCTCCTTCGACACCCACGCCCCCAAAGTCTTCTCCATCCCCTCCAGCTGATAACTCTCCTGCCACAAAACGACATCCGCCCCGCTCTCACGGATCACCGCCAACACCCTCTCCTTCCCTCCCGGACCATACGGATTCGACCCCCGCTCCGTATTCCAAATCAAGACCCTTACCCTCTCCGCCGAACACACAGTCCCCGCCATCAAAAGCCACAAAAAGAATTTACCCATCTTTCAACTACGCCCCCCAACCCCCAAACTTTTCTCCTTCTCCGAAACCTCACCTTTCTCTCTTTCCTCCTACCCCACGCATTCGCACGCCTCATTCCCAGACCAAAAGCTCGCCACTCACCATAGCATTCAATCCCCTTCACTTTTTCATCGTCTCCCCAGCCTACGCCGGAGTAAAAGCGAGCAATGAAAGCCCTCACCATCGCTGCCCTCCTCCTTAACCCTTCCCTTCTCCACGCCAAAGACTGGCCCCAGTGGCGTGGTCCCGACCGCACCGGACTCTCGTCCGAAAAGGGCATCATGAAGGACTGGGAGAAATCCCCACCCAAGCTTCTTTGGAACGTCGAAGGAGCAGGCAAAGGCTTCTCCTCCGTCTCCATCGCCGATGGCGTCATTTACACCTCCGGTAACTTCGAAGGCGGCCAGGGCGTTTCCGCCTTTTCCACCAAGGACGGCAAACTTCTCTGGCAAACTCCGATCACCGAACACGTCCCCGAACACGGATACCAAGGCGCCCGCTCCGTCCCCACCGTCGATGGTGACCACCTCTACGTCACCACCTCCAACGGCATCATCGCCTGCCTCACCACCAAAGGAAAAGTCGTCTGGTCCAAGAACTTCAAAGAAGAATGGAAAGGCAAAATGATGTCCGGTTGGGGCTTCTCGGAGTCCCCCCTCGTCGATGGCGACCGCGTCCTCTGCACTCCCGGCGGTAAAGAAGCCTTCATGGTTTCTCTCGACAAAAAAACCGGAGCCACCCAATGGAAAACCAAAATCGACGATGACCTCGGCCGAAAAGGCAAAGACGGCGCTGGCTACAGCTCCATGGTCATTTCCAATGGCGGCGGCGTTAAACAATATGTCCAAATGACCGGCCGCGGCGTCATTGGCGTCCGCGCCAGCGATGGTCACTTCCTGTGGTGCTACAACCGCGTCGCTAACACCACTGCCAACATCCCCACCCCCGTCGTCGATGGCGACTTTGTCTTCTGCTCCACCGGATACCAAACCGGCGCCGCCCTCATCAAACTCTCCCCCAAAGGCAGCGGCATCACCGCCGAAGAAGTCTACTTTCTCGAATCCCGAACCCTCCAAAACCACCACGGAGGCATGGTCCTCGTCGATGGCCACATCTACTGCGGACACGGCCATAACGGAGGACAACCCATCTGCATTGAACTCAAAACCGGCGACATCAAATGGGGCCCTGAAGAAGGCGTCGGGCGCGAATCCGCCTGCCTCACTTACGTCGATGGTCACCTCATCTACCGCTACCAAAGCGGCCACGTCGCCCTCGTCGAAGCCAACTCGAAGGAATACAAACTCAAAGGCTCCTTCATGCCCGCCCACCAGGAAGCCGAGTCATGGTCTCACCCTGTCGTGGTCGATGGCAAACTCTACCTTCGTGAGCAAAACCGCTTGATGTGTTACGGGCTCTAGATCCCCGGCCCTACGCGCCAAGACTCTCCCGAAGTGCGGCGGCGGTCCGCGTTCCTGAAATAATTGCGCCCTCGATCGACGCGCTCGTCACGTGATCTCCGCAAATCCAAATATCGTTGAGCCGCTTGAAGCCATCGGAAGAATCAGAGCCGCTCTCGGGAAGCTGTTCGGGAAGAGCCTGCTTAATCAAGTCCGTCCTGAGATGGCTCCATTCCCAGACCTTTCCGCCAAACCAGGCCGACAGCTCTTTCTTTACCCGCTCAGGAAGATCGAGGTCTGAGTGCACTCCCAACACGGAAACCGAGATCAACGATTTCCCCTCGGGCGCGTAGGACGGAGCGACATCCGAAGGAACACAGACATTGTTCACCAATCCTTCCCCGCTCGCATTTAAGGCAATGATTGCTTCATTGAGAGGAGACTCATCCGCGCTAAAATAAACATTGGTCACCGAGCGCCAACCGGGCACTTGAACTTTAAATTCCGGGACCAAAAAGCCCGTCTGGGTCGCCTGGGTGGCAACCACCACTTGCCGCGCTTGAATTTCCTCACCACCCACCAAGGTCACGGAATGGGGACTCACCGCTGCCACCGCCGAGTTGATCCGAATGGTCTCCGGAGGAAGCCTGCGCGCGATTTGCAGCGGGATCTCCCCCATCCCCTTGGCGGGAAGCGTCGCACTCCCCTTGCTGAACATCTTAAAGGTAAACTCAAACATTCGGCTCGAGGTTCGGAGCTCCCGCTCCAGAAAAATCCCGCCATAAAAAGCCCGAAAAAAACCATCAATCATACCCCGGCTGAACCCAAATCCGCTCAAGAAGGACTGGGTCTGCACATCTTGACGAGTGGCAATCTCCCGGTCGGCACTCCCCATCGTCCGGAATCTCAGCAGAGCAACCCGGATCTTATCCGCAATGGTTCCGATGGGAGCGAGCGCACTTTCGATGAGCTTGGATGGTTTCCGAAAGACATCCATGATCCGATACAGCTTCTTACCATCGTAAACGACCGCACCCGGCTGGAAGGCGTGGAGATAAAGCGCATCAAGATCCAGAACCTTCCCTGCTTCCGGATAGGCGCTCAGATAGACTTGGAAGCCACGGTCCAACAAAAAACTGTCCACCCGGTCCGTCCGCACCCGCCCCCCGACGCCATCGCTCGCTTCGATCACCCTCACCGGGATCCCCGCTTCATGCAGGTGCCAGGCGCAACTCAGGCCCGCGAGCCCCGCGCCCACGATCACGACCGGTAAAGTTTCATCGTGATCAGTAATTTCCGGCACACCGTTAACGTGACCGACATTTTAGATTTTTCACCCGCAAAATAATTCTAATTCCCAAACAATTTCTTCGAAGAGAATATGGCCATAATTACCGCTATCGAGTTAGATGAGTCCATGCAGGATGACCGATTCTTTCAAAAGAACCAAATCGAGAACCACCTTGCCGCCATCTTTGATGACCTCCCCGGCTTCATCTACTTCGTCAAAGATCGCGACCTCCGTTACGTCGCCTACAATCAACGCCTCTGCGAAATCTTCGAAGCCGCCCCCGATGCCGTTCTCGGAAAACGCGACGACGACTACATCCCGCCCCACATTCTCGAAGACATTCGCAAGGATGACCTCACCATCCTCGAAACCGGGCAATCCATCGTCAACCGCGTCGAACTCGTCCCCCGCGGCAACGGCTTCGTCGACTGGTCCAACACCACCAAAAAGCCCCTCTATAACCAGGACGGAAAAATCTGCGGCATCATCGGTGTCACCCGCCCCTTCAGCCAGGGAACCACCTCCCTCGGCATGAACGAGGAACTCGGCGGGGCTCTCCAGCTTCTCCACCAAAATTACCGCGACAATATCGCCATCACCGACCTCGCTCAAACCGCCAACCTCTCCCTTTCCACCTTCCTCCGCAAATTTAAAACCTGCTTCGGCATGACCCCCAAGGCCTACCTCCGCCACCTTCGCGTCCAGGAAGCCTGCCACCTCATCGTCCGCACCACCCGTACCTTCGCCGAAATCAGCCACCACTGCGGCTTCGCTGACCAGGCCCACTTCTCCCGCGAATTCTCCCGCATCATGAAGGAACCTCCATCCGCCTACCGAAAACGGTATCGGCTTTGATTTCAGCCCAAAACACCCCGGCTATCCCCGGGATCTCCTTGTCTCCTTCGGGGCGTCTGATTGCGGTTGCTCATCTGAATTCTGTTCGAACCACTCTCCCGCATCATCCTCACAAAAATTCCAATAACTTTGATCGATTCCGTAGTCGATTTTGTCATCCGAGAGGAGCAGAGCAAAACGATAGTCTGAAAAGTATCCTTCCCATTCGACCTCAAAGAAGAACGCCAGATGCCCGGTTCGAGGATTGTAGGTCAACTCCTCCAGCTTTGAAATCCGATGGCACTCTCGATTCCTCCAAACGTTCATCAAATCCTCCCGCGACATCTACGCATTACCTCCAGGACATGCCATTTCAGCGGAAAACTCATCATCGCAGAGTCTCTCAAAAAAACTCTGTGGCCCTTCGTGTTCTCTGCGCCTCTGTGTAAAGCCAGCCCGTCAGGCCCTATCGCCTACAAACCCCCACCTGACGATTTTATTCAAAAAACACCCCATTTTCTTCAAGACTCTTGCTCGTTCCTCTAGTATGAGTAGCCGTCATGAAAACCGTCGCAATTCTCGCCACCCTCGATACCAAAGCCGCTGAAGCAGATTTCATGCGCACCGAGATCGAGACTCTCGGTGGCAAGGCCCTCCTCATCGACCTCTCGCTCGTGGGAGATTCCGACCTTAAGGCGGATGTCACAAAACAAGAAGTGATCGCCGCCGGCGGTGGTGATCTCGCCCAACTCCTCGTGAAGCCCAACCGCGAGCAATCTAATCCCTTTATCGTCGCCGGAGCCACAAAGTTCCTCCTTGAACTCCAGGAAGCCGGTAAGATCGACGCCGTCGTCACCCTTGGAGGAACCCAGGGCACCTCGACCTGCGCCCCCATCCTGCAGGCCCTTCCTTATGGCTTCCCGAAGGTCATGCTTTCCACCGCAGCTTCCGGTGACACCTCGCCCTTCGTTGGCATTAAGGACATCACCATGATGTTCGCCGTCTCCGACATCCTCGGCCTCAACGTTTTCTCCCGCAAAATCCTCGCCAATGCCGCTGCCGCCGCGTGGGGCATGGCTCAATCCGAGCAGTGCATCACCAAGTCCACTGCCAAAGGAGTTATCGGCATGTCCAACCTCGGCGTCCTCACCAAGGGTGCGATGCACGCCCTCGATCTCTTTGAAAAGGCCGGCTACGAAGTCATCACCTTCCACGCTATCGGTGCCGGTGGCGATGCCATGGAGCAGATGATGAAGGAAGGAATCATCAACGCCGTCTTCGACTACGGTCTCGGCGAAATCGCCGACGGCGTCTGGGGCGTCCTCCGAGCCGGCGGACCAGAGCGACTCACCGTCGCCGGAAAGCTTGGCCTTCCCCAGGTCATCGTCCCGGGCGGATCCGAGCACCTCGGAATCCTCGTTAACAAGCCCAGCGTCATCCCCGACGGATGGACCGATCACCAAATCACCTGGCACTCTCCTTACGTTTTCGTTCCCCGCCTCAATGCCGAGGAACAAGGCCGCGTCGCCAAAGTCATCGGCGAAAAACTCGCCCACTCCAAAAAGGACACCCTTTTCCTTATGCCCCTCAAAGGCGTCTCCAGCTACTCCGCTGAAGGTGGCGAACTCTACAATCCCGAGCTCGACGCCGCTTATTGGGAGTCCCTCCAAAAAGAACTTCCCGACACCATCGAAGTCGAAGCCATGGACAACAACGCCCAAGACGACGCCTTCGTCGAACGCGCCGTCGCTTATCTTATCGAGAAACTCGAAAAATAAACACTTTCCAAAACAACCCAACCTACCAACCTACAAATACTATGGCTGACTTAGACGATATCAGAGACGGAGACAACTTCGGTCTCAACACACCCGCAGACACTTCCAAGTTCTATCTTAAGGGAATGAACAGCGCATCATGGGGCATCAAAAACCGCATGGCCCGCATCTTCAACCCCAAGTCCGGACGCACCGTGATGCTGGCTTTCGACCACGGTTTCCTCATGGGACCCACCTCCGGTCTTGAGCGCATCGACCTCAACATCGCCCCGCTTGCCGAAGAAGCTGACTGTCTCATGGGTTGCCGCGGCATGATTCGCACCAGCATTCCTGCTGAGAACACCAAGCCCATCTGCCTTCGCACAGACACCGGCACCACCATCCTCACCGAGATGAACCACAACGTTCTCATCTCCGAGATCGATGCCATCTCAATGAACGTTTCCTGCATGGCTGCCATGCTCGCCATCGGCGACGCTGACACCGAAGCCAAGACCATTGCCAACTTCAGTCGCCTCGTCGACATCGGCAACAAATACAGCATCCCGGTCATGGGTGTCACCGCTGTCGGTAAGGACATGGCCCGCGACTCTCGTTACTTCGGCCTCGCCTCCCGCGTCTGTGCTGAGAACGGCGCTTCCATCGTCAAAACCTACTACACCGAAGGCTTCGAAAACGTCGTGGCAGCCTGCCCCGTCCCCGTCGTCATCGCCGGTGGTAAGAAACTCCCTGAGCTCGAAGCCCTCGAACTCTGCTACAACGCCATCCAGTGCGGTGCTTCCGGAGTCGACATGGGACGCAACGTCTTCCAGTCAGACAAGCCTCTCGCCATGATGAAGGCTGTTAAAGAAGTCGTTCACAACGGAGCAAAGCCCTCCGAAGCGATCGAGATCTACAACGCTGGCTAACCGCTACGGCAGCTTCCAGTTGCCACGCCAACTCTCAAACCCCGGGGCCTCCCAAAAAGAGCCCCGGGGTTTTCTTCTTTCCCAGCCCCAACGGGGCGCACTAACGTGGCCCGGGGCACCGCCTTGGGTTTTCCGACATCGAAGAATCCATAGCCCTGAAAGGGCGATCTCATCCCACTCCAACCTTAACAACTTGATTCTCATGACCCGCGCCGAAAAAATCGAACTCATCCGCAGCCGCCCGCAACTCTCCGTCGCCACTCTCAGCGCCGACATCGGCAACCAAAACGCCGCCCTCAAAATTCTCCAAGAGAACGACGTCAAGCTCCTCCACTTCGATGTCATGGATGGTAATATCTGGCCGAATATTACCGTCGGATCCCCCTTCGTTGCCGGTCTGAAGACGGAACTTCTCAAGGACGTCCACCTTCTCATCAACAAACCCAAGGGACAAGTCGACGCCTTCGCAAAAGCCGGTGCCGACCTCATCTCATTCTCCGTCGAATACACCGCCCACGTCGACGACACCCTCTCTCGCATTTCCGCGCACGAAGACATCGTCCGCGGTGTCTCCCTCAACCCCGGAACCTCCGCCAGCTTCATCAAAAAGTATCTCGATCAGATCGACTACGTCCTTCTCCTCGGCGTCGGCCCCTATTCCGGCAAGGAGCTTTTCCTCGACGACCTCCCCGCGAAAATCAAAACCCTGCTCGAATGGAAGCCTGAGCTCCTCATCTGTATCGACGGCGGCGTCAACAAAGACACCATCCCGCAGATTGCCGCCATGAAGCCCCACTTTGTCGTCTCCGGCTCAGCCATCTTCAACGACCAGGACCCCGTCGAAAACCTCGCCTTCTTCAACAACGCCCTCTCCTCCTAACCCCCCTCAACCAAGCCTTCACCACTCACGCTTCACAAGTCACCATTCAAACCTCATGTCTGAACAAATTCACGCCAACAAAGTTGCCATCGTCACCGGAGCTGCCGGAGGAATCGGCCGCGCCACTGCAGAACGCCTTCGCAACGACGGGGCCACCGTCGTCGGCCTCGACATCAATCCCACCGTCGTCGCCAACCTCACCGGCGAACGCCTCTCCGGAGCCGTTTGTGACATCACCGACGACGTTGCCCTCAAAGCCGCCGTCGACAAAGTCATCGCTGACCACGGCGGGCTCGACATCATCGTCGCCAACGCCGGCATCTTCAAATCCGGCGAATACATCGACGCCGCCGAAGACAGCTGGGACCTCCACCTGCGCATCAACCTCACGGCCACCCAGCGCTTCCTCAAATTCTCCATCCCGGCACTTAAGGAAAGCACCAAGTCAGCCTCCATTATCATCGTCGGATCCCGCAACTTCGCGGCTCCGGGACCAGGCGCTTCAGCCTATTCCGTCACCAAGGCCGGCGTGACTCAACTCGCCCGCGTCGCCGCCCTCGAACTCGCGCCCTTCGGAGTGCGCGTCAACATTATCCATCCCGATGCCGTCTTCGACACCGAGATTTGGAGCCAGGAAGCCTTGGAAAAATCCGCCAAGCGCTACGGCATGACCGTCGCTGAATACAAAACGAAAAACCTTCTCAGCACCGAGATCACCTCTCCCGGCGTCGCCGCCATGATCTCCACCGTCGCCGGCCCAGTCTTCTCCGCAACCACCGGAGCGCAAATCCCCATCGACGGCGGAAACGACCGTGTGATCTAAGAGATTACAATCAAAACGCTCTCCGCTCACATCGAGCGCGGGGCTTTTTCCCGCCTCCTACCCCTCAAAAAACACCACCCACTTATCGGTCCACACGTCACCACCGGCGCTCAAATCTCTATCGCCTGGTTAAACAAGCACTTGATTTGACTTAAGTCTCCGTTTTGCTTAATGTTCCTCTCTCTCTCCAGCCCCCTCGACCATTCATCCAATAAAACCCTCACAAGACTCGGCTTCAAATTCGCAACAGGAAGCTCTCCGGAAATACCGAGAGCTCCGGATGTCGTGAAAGCCCTCGAAAAAAAGTCTCACGAGAGCAGGCCATGAAGCAAATCTTGCGTTACAGCAAAGTGCCGAGAATGAATCTCTACGCCACGTCGCAATTGAACAAGGATGGGGCCTTGATCCTCAAGACTTCGCACTAGCGACAGGATCTCCAGACCAAAAAATTGGTGGAGGGAACGAGCATGATGTCTTTCTTCACGAAGACTCACAGAGGGTTGTTAAAATCACCAAACTTGGTCCCAATCGGAATTATGGTGCTCAGGGCACACCTCTCGCTTACCTGACAAATTTAGAGCTTCAGAATTCGCTCTTTGGCTTGGGCAACCTCGTGGTTGCAGCTCGCAAGCTGGCTAAAAATGAAGGTGAAGAGGGCCGCGGAGGCCAAAAGAGCCCGCCAAAACCTCGGAATCGTCATTGAAAATGATCGAGGTAGACCGCCTCTGACGCGAATCGGAGACTTGGTGCAGTCCCAAAATTAATCAGCAAAGAATCTTGGGCGAATCGTCCCTTTGTTCAGCGCCTCCCTAGTAGTTGGGGAAATCATCACAATAGCGTGCATCCACATCTACATGACATTTTGTCCAGCCCCCTGACCGCAGTCGGCAAGATCCCCGAATGGCAACGAAAACCGAAGGGTAAAAGATTTCATCTGCTTGCGCGATTTCGTCATCCTTGGGTTGTCGTCGGCCCTGCAACTGGGTAGTTCTTACCCATGAACCTATCCATTCTCAAGGTCATCGCCTTAGGCGCGCCCCTTACCTTCTCGACCTTTTGTGGGGCTGCCGAAAAGCTCAACATCCTCTTTATCGCAGTCGATGACCTCCGTCCCGAGCTGAATTGCCTCGGGAACAAGGATATCCACTCGCCGAACATCGACGCCCTCGCCGCACGGGGCACCGTTTTCGAGCGAGCCTACTGCCAGGTCGCCGTTTGTGGTGCCTCCCGCGCCAGCCTCATGACCGGCCTCCGCCCGGAAACCACCCGTTGTTGGAACTTTAAGACGCCCATGCGGGAGATGAATCCCGAGGCCTTGTCCATGCCCCAACACTTCAAAAAGCAGGGCTACCAAACACTCTCCATCGGCAAGATCTACCACGCCACCAACGACGACTTCCCGCAGGGATGGTCAGAGAAACCCCTCCGCGGACTGGGACCCGGCTACGCCTCACCCGCCGGGGTCGCCGCACAAAAGAAAGCGCGCCGCATTCAAAATGAAACCGGAGTCCGCACCAATGGACCCGCCAGTGAAAATGGCGGCGACATCAGTGACGACGCCTACAACGATGGCATGGTCGCCAGGAAAGCGGTCGAACGAATGAAGAAACTCGCAACCGAAAAATCGCCCTTCTTCCTCGCCGTCGGTTTCAACAAACCCCACCTCCCTTTCAACGCTCCCGGCAAATATTGGGACCTCTACGATCGCTCCAAAATCAAAGTTCCTTCTCGTGACAAGGTCACCAATGGACTTTCCTACGATGGTTCTTCCTGGGGTGAGCTCAAAAACTACTCTGACATCGGACTCCAAACCAATGAGTTGGACAACGCAAAAACCCGCGAACTCATTCACGGATACCGCGCCAGCGTCAGCTACATGGACGCCCAGATCGGTCGCCTCATGGCTGCCCTTGATGAAACCGGCCTCGCTGAAAACACCGTCGTCGTCCTCTGGGGAGATCACGGCTACTACCTCGGAGACTTCGGCGAATGGTGTAAGCACACCACCTACGAAGTCGCAGCCAAGGTGCCCCTCATCATTTCAGCGCCTTCAATCAAAGGTGGCCAACGAAGCAAAGCCCTCACCGAACTCGTCGACCTCTTCCCCACCCTCTGCGACCTCAGCGGCGTCCCCGTCCCCCAAAACCTTCACGGCATCTCCCTCAAGCCAGTCCTCAATAATCCCGCCATCGCATGGAAAGAAGGCGTCTTCAGCCAGTATTTCAAAAGCAAACCCAAGGTCGGAAAAGTCCTCGGCACCAGCCTCCGCACTGATCGCTACCGCTACACCGAATGGCGGAAAAAGGATCAACATGGCCCGCTTGAAGACATCACCCTCATCGACTTTCAATCTGACCCCGCAGCTACTAAAAACGTTGCCTCCGATCCCGAAAATAAAGGACTGTTAGAGAGACTCAAAGCCCTCGCCGCCAAATCCGGAACCGGACTCAAACCATAGGGAATCCCTCAACCTCAACTTTCCGCTAGTCACCAAAATTTGCTCACATGAACTCCCATCGACTGACCTGGCTGCTGTTCCCGGCACTTTCCCTTTTGATTTACGCAGAGAAGCCAGACCCAAAATCTCTCGAATTCACGAAATGGACTCCGGACTTCCAGGTGCCTGATCCAGTCGCCATCTCCTTCGACGAACAAGGTCGCGCCTACGTGACTCAGACCCAGCGACGCAAAGCCAATGATCTTGACATTCGCAACAACCGCGACTGGATCCCCAATGATCTCAGCTTCCAATCCCCCGATGATAAACGCGCCTTCTATCGTCAGCAATTCACTCCCGAAAACAGCGCCGCCAACAAGAAACGCGTTGATGATTTCAACAAGGACGGCAAGCACGACCTGGAAGACCTTAAGGCTCTCACCGAGCGTATCCTCCTCATCGAGGACACCGATGGCGACGGCTTCGCCGACAAGTCGTCCACCTACGCCGAAGGTTTCACCGACGAAATTGCCGGTATCGCCGCCGGAGTCCTTCATCACGATGGCGACGTTTACACCACCATCGTCCCGGATGTTTGGAAACTTCGCGACACCAACAACGATGGCAAAGCCGACACCCGTGAATCCATCGCCTACGGATTCGGAGCTCATCTCGCCTACGCCGGACACGACATGCACGGCCTCACAGTGGGCCCGGATGGGCGCATCTATTGGACCATCGGCGATAAGGGAGTGAGCGTAAAATCCAAGGAAGGCCTCCACTTCAAATACCCCAACCAGGGCGCCCTCCTCCGCTGCGATCCCGATGGTTCCAACTTCGAGGTTTACGCCCGTGGTCTCCGCAACGTCCAGGAAATCGCCTTCGATCAATACGGCAACATCTTCGGCGTCGACAACGACTCGGACCGCCCCGGTGAAAAAGAACGATTCGTTTACATCGTCCAACACATGGACGCCGGCTGGCGCGCCAACTGGCAGTATCGCAACGGCGTCTTCAACCCCTGGATGGATGAAAACCTCTCCGTCCCTTACCAAAAAGACCAACCCGCCTACATCACCCCTCCCATCAGCCTCTACGAAAACGGCCCCGCCGGCATGGCCTTCAATCCCGGCACCGCTCTCGGCGAAGAATGGAACAACTACTTTTTCCACACCAGCGCCCCCAACGGGCAACAGTGGGCCTTCCAGGTCGAACAAAACGGTGCCTCCTACAAGATGGTCAATGACAGGCAGATCGGAAATGGCGTCCCCATCGTCGGCATCAATTTCGGACCCGATGGGGCCCTCTACGGCGTCGACTGGGGCGGCGGATATCCGCTCAATGAAAAAGGGGCTGTCTGGAAATGGGATGTCGCAAATAAGAATCCCCTGCGTGAATCCACCGCAGCAGAACTCAAAGCGGATTTCACCGAACGCGAAATCCCGAAACTCATCAAACTGTTAGAGCACCCCGACCAACGCATCCGCCTCAAGGCTCAGTTCGAGCTCACAAAACGAGATGGCTCGTTCAAAGCACTGGAACAGGCCGCCATGAATTCCAACAAAATTGGACGTATTCACGCCATCTGGGGTTTGGGACAACTCAAACGAAGGTCAATCATGACGCCGTCAGATTTTCTCCTCAGCCTGCTCAGCGACAAGGATCCCGAAATCCGGATACAAGCAGCAAAGGTGATTGGCGATCTTTCCATCACTTCGTTGGCCCTGCACCAAGCCAAGACACCCGATCACCCGTTCTCTCTTTTTGAAAAAGCCTTTTTCCCACTTCTCGAAGACGACTCGGATCGCGTGAAATTTCATGCGGCGATTGCTATCGGAAATATCGGAGAGGCTGACGGTGCTGAACACATCCTTAAAATGGCTCGCTCATTCAACGATGAAAGCCACACCTACCTTCGCCATGCCGCCATCGTCGGTCTCACCGGATGCGCTTCCTCGGAGTTCCTAAAAAACCTCTCCAACGACCAATCCGAACTCATCCAGAAAATCGCCGTCGTCGCCCTGAGACGTCGTGCCGATCCCGCCGTCTCTGCTTTCCTCAATTCCAAGTTTGAGCAAGTCGCCACCGAAGCCGCCCGCGCCATTCACGACGACTGGACCATCGCCGCAGCGATGCCCGCCCTCGCCGCTTTTCTGGAAACCACTCCGTGGATCAAAAACGAATCCCTCATTCGCCGCGCTCTCAATGCCAACTTTCATCTGGGCAGCCTCGAACACGCTCAACGGGTCAGTGCTTTCGCCGCCCGGTCCGAAGTCCCTGAAGTGCTCCGCCTTGATGCCATCGACGCCCTTGCGAAGTGGTCCGTCCCAGAACCTTTGGACAGGGTCGTGGGTCGCTACTGCCCTCTTGAGCCACGGAGCTCTAAAATTTCCAAAGAGGCCACCGCAACAGAGATTGCCACATTGCTCACTGATCCAAACGCCCGCATCCAAAGCGGCTCCATGAGCCTGGCCCGATCGCTGAAAATTGAGATCTCCGGGGATGACCTTTTCGCCATCGCCACAAACTCTACCACGCTCAGCTCTCTACGAATCGAAGCCCTCCGCAGCCTCGCAGAGCAAAAACATCCCAAACTCAAATCAGCTCTGAGCGCAGCGATAAAGGCAAATGCGGTTGAAGTCTCCAATGAGGCCCTGAAGTTATTGGCATCCATCGATCCCGAATCAGCGCGGGCAACCTGTAAAGAGATCCTCGAATCCGCCAACGCACGAATTTCTAAAAAACAAACAGCCCTTTCCCTTCTGGCTGGAACCCTGGCTTCACCTGGCGGAGACGATCTCTTAAAATCCCTCGTCTCATCCTTCGATCAAGTCCCCACCGGAATTCAACTCGACCTCGCCGAAGCGGCAGAGACTCGGAAATTGAAAGCGCCCGCTCCCGACTTCGCACACACCCTCGAAGGAGGCGACGCAGCCCTCGGCAAGGAAGTCTTCATGAACCACATCTCCGCCCAGTGTATCCGCTGCCACAAAGTCGCCGACGGCAAAGGCAGTGACATCGGCCCCAACCTGAAATCGGTGGGATTAAATCGTGACCGGGCCTACCTTTTGGAATCCCTCGTTGATCCCCAAAAAGTGATCGGCGAAGGATACGGAACTATTTCGTTAACCTTGAAAAACGGCAAATCCGTAGCAGGTCTCTTCCGCCAGGAAAAGAACGGGTTCGTGGAAATCCGTGATCTCGAAGGTGCAACGCAGAAAATCAGATCGACCGATATCAAGGAACGCAGCGAGGTCATCTCCACCATGCCGCCCATGGGTTTGATCCTTCAGAAGCGCGAAGTTCGTGATGTCATCGAGTATCTCGCAAGCCTCCGCGCCGGTAAAAAATAAAGAGACCGGGCTCCGATCTCCGCCCCGGCTAGGCCCCTTCGCTTTAATTTATATTGATTCATTTCGGTCCAACGATGTATGGCCACCCCATCGCGAGCGGCTCCGCACCGGAAATGAGACAGGAAATTCTGCCTCTCGGATCGCTCCAAAGGAAAGGTTTAACCCATGGCTTACACACCCAGCAAAGACTACAAACGCCGCGAGCGTGAACAGAAGAAGCTCGACAAACGCTTGGCTCGCGACACTGCCAAAGCCGAAGCCCAGGCAACCCAGAAGATCGAGGACGAAGCTGCTGAAGCCGCCGCTACCGAGAAAGAACGCCTTGCTGGCATGACAGAGGAAGAGATTGAGTTCGAAGCCCTGCTCAAAGCTGAGGAAGAAGAAAAAGAGGGGAAGTAATTCCCACTTCTCACCGACCCGGACCACCTTTTATGCGCGAAAACCCACTCATCAGAGTTCGGATTTTTGGCGCCTTGAAATGGAAATCCGGCATGGCCGGAGCACCCCTCACCAGCCTTGCATGGCAAAATCGCCGATCCGATCTCAACCGATTAGCCTGCGAAAGCTTTAAGGACTTAGGATGTAAAATAGTCAGGCCCCACCCTCTTGCGCATCTCGGATTGTGTGATTAGTTGATAGATGAAAAAGCTGTTCGCTTTCTTTCTCCTGACCTCGCCCACCCTTCTTGCTGACGAAGTTTCGCCACCTGCCTATGTCTCGGAGGCGCCTCTGCCGAAGGGTTGGCCCAAGCCCGGCCCTTACAACGAGGTCGCCGAGAAACACTACCCTGAGTATCGCGTCGCCTTCACCCAGGGCGGAGGCGGAATGTCTTTCTGGACTCTCTTCAGTCACATTAAAAAGAACAACATTCCGATGACTGCACCGGTGGAAATGCCCATGGAGGTAAAGGAGGACGGCATGAAAAAAGCCGCGATGGGATTCCTCTACCAAAATACCGAAGTGGGAAAAACAGGAGCCGACGGAAAAAGAATCGAAGTCAAAGACGTCAAAAAATCATCTGTCCTGAGTTACACTTGGAGGGGAGACGACTCGGAAGAGCAGGTCAAAAATGCACGCAAAGCGCTGGACACCGCGCTGGCAAAGAAGAAGGTGAAAGCCGAATCTTTCCGTCTCCTCGGATACAACGGCCCCGGGACTCCTCGTGAAAATCGCACCTACGAGCTTCAAGCTCTGCTTCCGGCACGCTAGGATGCCCCCGCGATGATCCTCACCGAGCCAATCCACATCAACTTCAATTGCCCCGCGATCGACCCCCTGGGCCGGGAGCATCTGATCGGAAAACTTCGCTTCCTTCCGGAGCACGTTGAACTTTCCTGGCGCATGAAGGGCAACGTCTTCACCGGTGGAAGGAGCGAAATGAACTCGATCGATCTCCCTTACGGCGAGGTCGAACACGTGGAACTCGTGAAAAAATGGTGGAAAATCCGCCAGCTCATCTTCCGAGTCTCAGACCCAAAATTGCTCAAAGAAATCCCCCTCGCCGAAATGGGCAAGCTGGTCATGGAAATCGACGACCGGTCCCGCCAAGAAGTCCAAAAACTGTCCTCCCTCATCGACTTCAAACGCTCCATCTTCCTTCTCGACGAGCAAGATAAACGACTCGAGGCCATGAGAGAATCGGACTGATCCCCCACTCCGCTCCGCCCTGCGCCAAGATTTAAAATTCCTCACGTTTTTGAGGAATAAGCAGATGATTTCACTCTCTTATTCAAACAATGGTTCGCAAAGGAACAGCCTTAATCCTGCTTTTGCTCATGATGGTGGTCGTGGCCACCTCTCAGCCAGGTCTGAGCTATTGCCTGTGCTTTCAGAAAGTTTTCCTGAGCGGGTGCCCTTGCCAGGATCTTGTTGAAGAAGAAGCCTGCTCACACACTTGCGATGGCGACCTTTGCGATTGTTCTTCCCAGGACGCCGCGGAAATCAACCAGGTTCACCTTTCCCCCTGCCAGGATTGTACGCTTAGCCTCCAGCTTGAAATCGGAGACTTTGTGGGGGCTGATTCCTCTCAAAATACTCCTCATGCCGGGGGGCACCTCACTCCACCGGGACAATTTGGAGAACTGGAGGTTGCTATTTCGCTTAAAGATTCCATTCATGGAATTCGAGGAAGCCCTCCTCCAGATGCCGGAGAGATCCCACCAATTTCACTCCGTGTGAGATATTCCGTGTTTCTCGTTTGATTCACCGGTTTCACGGCGCGCGCTCATTTTCAGCGTCCGTATTTTTGTGTTCTGACACCGCTCTTCGATACGGTCTCGCACGCTTTCCAGAGCTCTTTGATGGACCCTCTGTGACCTCAAACCACTTTCAACGATACCTTCATGTCTTTAGACGATCTCACCAATCACCCTTCCACTCAAAAGCCTTCACGGGACATCTCCTCTCAGCGGAAACGTTCTCTCGAATGGCTTTTGCCAGTTGGACTCCTCCTTGGCTTTATTCTCATCCTCCTCTTTCTGTTCGGAGAGCGTTTAATCCCCGCCCAACAGGTCGAGACCACTCCAGTCGTCACCATTCGGTCGGGAGAGTCGACTCCTGCAAGCCCCACGGATTCTCCAATTTCAGAAACCGAAAAAGGCGCGCTCATCTTCCAAGCATCCGGATGGATCGAGCCTGATCCCTACACCGTCTATGCCTCAACGCTCATCAATGGTGTCGTTAATCAAGTGGAAGTGCTCGAAGGTGCAGCTGTCAAAAAAGGGGATCGCCTCGCCACCCTGGTCGATGACGACGCCAGACTCGACCTTCAGGCAGCGGAACAAAAGCTTCTCAGCATGGAAAAGCGCATCACTGCTCACTGCACTGGCTTGGAAATTGTCGATGCTGAAATCGTGGCCGCCGGGCGCGAGATCGATGTTCTCGAAACAGTCCTTGCCGAAGCCCGCGACTCCTTCTCAAGACTCAGAAAACTCAGTGAGGGTGCCATCTCCGCGCAACAGCGGGTTCAGGCTCGCCTTGCCACGGAACGGCAGATTGCAATGCTTGCCCAGGCTCAGGCCGAAATCCCCCGCCTAAAAGCACAGCGAATTCAAATCGAAGCTGAACAAGACTCGATGACCGCGACCCTCAACGAGCTTTCAACAGCCCGGGAACGAGCCCAACTCAACCTTGATAGGACTGAAATCAAATCACCCATGAATGGCATTGTCCTGCAACTCCATGCCGCGCCAGGCAAAAAGAGAATGCTCGATATGGACGATCCTCTCTCCGCCGTCATCGTAGAACTCTACGATCCCAAACAGCTCCAAGCTCGCATCGATGTCCCCTTGAATGAGGCGGCCGCCCTTTCCTCAGGACAGTCGGTTGAACTGATTTCAGAACTCCTCCCGGACCGAACTTTCGAAGGAACGGTGACCCGGATCAGCGGGCAAGCCGACCTTCAGCGCAACACCCTCCAAGCCAAAGTCGCGATCAAAAATCCCGACCACCGACTGCGCCCGGATATGCTCGTCCGGACAAAATTCTTCTCTCAGGGTGGCTCGGCAGAAGGCGGGAACCAAAGCGCCTCGCCCTCCCCTGGACGACTCTCCCTCTACGTCCCCGAAGCCGCTCTCCTTAACGACACCGGGGTCTGGGTCGCCTCCTCGGACAACACCGCCGAACGCCGCACCATCACCCTCGGAACCGAAACCAAAGACGGCCATCGCCTCGTTCTCGAAGGCCTCCGCTCCGGCGAAGCGGTCATTCTTCCACCCCACACAAATCTCAAAGATGGCACCCGGATCACCGCATCCAACACTCACTAACACCATGAAGCCTCTCATTTCCATTCAGTCTGTCACCAAATCATTTACGAAAGGAAAGACCACGATCACCCCGCTTGAGAACCTCTCCCTTGAGGTCCCGCGCGGCGAATTCCTCTCGCTCATGGGCCCATCTGGTTCGGGCAAAACAACCCTCCTCAACCTCATCGCCGGAATCGACACTCCCACCTCCGGGGAAATCTTCATCGATGGCAAGGACATCGCCCAACTTTCCCGCGCCCAACTCACCCGCTGGCGCGCCACGCACGTTGGCTATATTTTCCAACTCTACCATCTCGTCCCCATCCTTTCCGCTTACGAGAATATCGAACTTCCCCTTCTGTTAGGGAAGTTCAGTAAGAGCGAACGAAAGAAAAAAATTCTCTCCGCCCTCGATCTCGTCGGCCTCGGCGACCGCGCTGACCATCGCCCTTCCGAGCTCTCGGGAGGACAAGAACAACGCGTCGCAATCGCCCGGGCCATCGTCCATGACCTCGCTCTCCGTCGCCACCCAAAGCAGTGCCGATGACACCACGCTTGTCGTCTATCGCGAGAACCGCTTCTGCCCCTCAACTTCGCGACTTCCGGAACACTACCTCTCCACCATCCAGCGCATCCCCGGAGTCAAAGAAGTCATCCCCATTCAAATCGCAGTGAATAACTGCGGAGCCTCCCTCGATGTCATCACGTTCAGAGGAGTCCCACCGGAAACCCTCAAACAATACAATCCCGGCATTACCGTCATTGAGGGATCCTACGATGACTTCGTCAATCGCACCGATGGCGCGCTCGTCGGGCAGCACCTTGCGGAAAGACGCGGCCTCTCACCCGGTGACAAATTTGAAGCCGTCGGCGTCAACGTCACCGTCGCAGGCATTATCACCTCCGACTCTCCCCAGGATGAAAACGTCGCCTACGTGCATCTTCCCTTCCTCCAGCAAGCCTCCCGTATCGGACTTGGGATCGTCACGCAATTCAATGTTAAAGTGGATTCCTCCGATCAACTTCAGGCGGTCTCCGCTCAAATCGACGAAACCTTCAAAGCCGATCAGCAACCCACCAACACCCGGCCCGAAAAAGCCTTCTTCGCCGAAACCGCCAAGCAAATGATCGAACTCATCGGCTTCACCCGCTGGCTCGGACTCGGGGCCGTCTTTGCCGTGCTCGGACTTGTCGCCAATGCTGTTCTCCTCATCGTGCGAGGCCGTGTAAAGGAAACCGCCATTCTCCAAACCCTCGGATTTTCCCGCTTCGCCATCGGCGTCATCGTCGTGATCGAAGGAGTTCTCCTCGGCCTCATCGGCGGGCTTGCCGGGGTCGTCGGGGCCATGGCCTTCTTTAAGTTCAAATCCTTCACCCTTGGCAATGAGGGTCTTACCCTCGGCTCTGACCCCATCCGCCTCGGTCACCATCAGTGGCCTCGGCGTGGCTATGGCACTTGGCCTTCTCGCCTCGCTCTATCCCGCCTGGAAGGCGACCTCCCGTCCCCTCGTGGAATCGCTCAACGCCTAACAGAACACCCTGAAATGTTGCCATTTTCCTACGCACTTCGAAATCTCTTTCGCGATCCTTCCCGCCTCGCCCAAACCGTCGGCGGCTCGGCTGTCGTGGTGCTCTTGCTCATCGCAGCAGTTGCGCTCAACCAAGGCATGGACGCCGTGCTCTCGGCTTCCGGGTCCCCGCAAAACGTCATCCTCGTCGGCAAGGGATCGGAAGAGTCGATCGAACGTTCGGAAGTCGGAATCAGCGCCGAGTCCGCCGCCGCCACCTCCATTGCCGGCATCGAGTCCACGCTCGGAGTCCTCGCCGTCTCCGGCGAGATCACCTATCAAGCCCCCATCACGACAGCTTCAGGCGTCGAAGAACAAGCCCTCCTCCGCGGAGTTCTCGAAACCGCCCTCCTCGTTCACACCTCAGTCCGCTTACTAGAAGGTCACTTCCCCGGCCCCGGCGAAACCATGGTTGGTCACCTCGCCCATCAAAAACTTGGGGTCGACCAGGATGATCTTGCGGTCGGAAAGTCGCTCAAGTTCGGCGATACCGACGTGAAAATTTCCGGCCGCTTCGCCGCCCCCGGCACCGTGCTGGAATCCGAAATCTGGTTTGACCGCAATGACCTGGCCTCCCTCACCCAGCGCGACACCCTCTCCTCCATCACGGTGCGACTTGCGACGGATCGCAACGGAGACATCGACGATGTCGAGCTCTTCGCCTTCCAACGAAACGATCTCGAGCTCTCCGCCATCCGGGAAGACCGCTACTACGAAAAGCTCAGCGTTTTTTACAAGCCCATCAAAATCATGACCTGGGTCACGGCAGCACTCGTCGCAGCGGGCGCCGTCTTTGGGGGACTCAATACCCTCTACGCCGCCTTTGCCGCACGCATCAAGGAAATGGCCACCTTGCAATCCATCGGCTACACCCGCGTCGCCCTTTTCGTGTCCCTCATTCAAGAATCCCTCCTCGCCACCCTCACCGGAACGCTCCTGGCCTTCATCCTCGCCTACTTTCTCTTAGACGGACGCACCGTTCCCTTTTCCATCGGCACCTTTACCCTCACCTTGACTCCCGTGGTCATCCTCTCCGGTCTCGCGACAGGCATCCTTCTGGGAACCATCGGCACCCTGCCGCCAGCGATTCGATGCCTCCTCCCCAGTCTCCAAAAGCTCTCGCCATCGTTTCGATCACAGCCCTTTTCCTCACCGGATGCTCGTCTCACGCGCCCTCCTCAAGGGTATCGTTAGCCGCCACTCCAGCGATGAAGCAGGCCAAGGTCGAATGGTGGCGGGAATTCGGAGACCCGTCCTTGAATCGCGATATCCAGTCCGCCTTTGCAACGAACCCCGACCTCAAGAGCGTGGCTCTCCGCATCGATCAGGCCGAAGCCGCTGTCGCAAATGCCCTCGCCGCCATGTTGCCCAGCTTGAATCTGGGGTTCGGATATCGCGAAGCCCGAAAGCAAGAAGTCGACTTTGGTCCCTACTCGCTCGCTCCCTGGGAATCCGAAGGAAACCTCTCCTGGGAAATCGACGTCACGGGCAAACTCCGGGCCGCTAAGCGAGCTACCGTGGCCCGCACTGAAGCCGTCATCTGGGACTATCAATCAGCCAAACTTTTACTCTCCAGCCGGATCGCCGCCACTCGCCTGAACCTCTATCGCTTCAACGCCGAAATTACCTCTCTCGATGAATCATTGAAGGCAAGCCGCGACACTCTCGCGACTCTCACCGAACGAAACGCCGCCGGACTCATCGCGACTTCTTCCGTTTCCAACCAACGTGCCGAAAATGAAAAACTGAAACGGCTCCAACTCAACCTCATTCGCCTCCGGGATCTCACCGTGGTCCAGCTCCGCACCTTGCGAGGCGGAAGCATGCCCGCCGATCCATCAAGGTCCACCTTCCCCTCGTCCACCCCGTCCTCCGCGAAGTCACTCAATCAAGTCCTCGCCCTCCACCCTTCTCTCCTGGCTGCCGAGGCAATGGTGCGAGCAGCCTTCAAAATGGAGCATGCCGCCCAACTCAATCTCCTCCCCTCATTCAAATTCAACGCCCTCGCTTCCGGCAGAACGCCCACTCTTACCGATCGCTATCGCACCTGGGTCACCTCAGTCGGTCCCTCGCTCGACATTCCCCTTTACGACCCGGCCCGCCTCGCGGCCGTCAAATCCCGCAAAGCCCAAAGACAATCCGCAGCTGCTGAATATCGATCAACGGTCCTAAAAATTTTGGAAGAAATCGACACCGCGGGCATCAACCTCCGCAGCCACCAGGCCCAGCTCGCGACAGTCCAGCGAGAGGTTCGCGAAATCAAAATCACCCGCGACTACGCCCGCGAACAATTCGACGCCGAGCTCACTTCCCAAATCGAATACCTCGATGCCGAACGTCGCTGGCTCGAGGCCAAACGCAGCTCTATCACTCTCCAACAAGCGACTCTCAATTCCAGGGTCGATCTCATCAAAGCCACCGGAGGAGCCAGTCTTTAAGAACCTCTCCACTTCCAATTCATAGACATTTTGACGATGGACCTGAATGCAGATTGGAACCAGAATCAGGTATGAAAGTCGCCAGCCTCCTCTCGCTTTTGGGGTCATCCATCGCCTCCGCCGCGATTTCCGTTTCGGGAATCACGACGGAAACCAACTACAATGGGGGCACGCGAACAGTCACTGTGGCCAACCCTGCTGGATTCACCACGACCGGGGCGCTCAATGGGGCGAACTTCCCTTTGGGGACTGCCACTGGAATCTCGGGAGCAGGATTCTACGAACTCATTGTGACCGAAACGCCCGATGGTGGCGGAGCATCAACCACCGAAATTTTTCTCTTCAACATCCGTGAACCCGAACGCGGCAGCAGTGAAACAGGCCTCCCGGCTTTCGTGGCAGCACCCCTCGTGAACGACGCCCCCTCGACGATCAATACGGGAACCCTTCATCTCGTCTCACCTTCCAACTATCCAGATGAACTCGCCATCCCCGTGGTGGCCCGACTTCAGAAAGCCGACGGAGAACCCCTTTGGCTTCACTCACTCGTCACCTCGGAAAACTTCCCCGCGAACCCCATTCAACTGAGACGCGGATTTGGCTATACCATTCTACCAGCGCAGCCTGCTGCGACCACTACCTACAACGCAACAACCGCTGGACTCGCTCAAAATGCCAACACCGTGATCGAATCCGGCACCGTCTGGATCGACGTGAATGGCTCACTCAGCACCAACACCTCATGGCCAGCCAACTCGCGTATCCACATCACTGCCAACCTCACCATCGATGCCGGCGCCACTTTAACAATCGGTGAAGGAACCATCGTCAAGGTCGCCACCGGCGGAGACATTCATGTCGACGGATCACTCGTCATCAATGGCACGCTCGGCAGCCCTGTCGTCTTCGCTCCCGCCTCGGCGCCGGAGCGTTGGGGAGGATTCTTCCTGCAGGAAAGCACCTCGAACATCGACGCCCAAGGCGCGATCTTCTTTGGAGCCTGCAACGTGCAAAACTGGTTTAGCGTCAACTCGGGATACGCAGCCCACCGAAAGGAGCAGGCCGTTTTCCTCATCGGCCCGGCCGGAGCTTCGCTCTCTCTCAACGAATGTTTCCTCATCGAAAACGATGGCCAGCTTCTCCACAACGACGAAGGCGGCGACATTTCCATCGAGCGATCGCTACTCCAAGGAGCCACCAGTTGCGGTGAACTCACCGGGGGCACCCTCCTCATTGATCGCTCCGCTCTCCTTGCCTTTCCAGATGCCACCACTGATTTCGAAGACGGCGACAACGATGGTATCTACCTTACCTCCGGCCAGCACCTCATCAGCAACACCGTCCTTGGCTACACCAAGGATGACGGCATTGACTCCGGCGGAAGCCCCAGCGTCAGCACCAAGACAGTTTCAACGGTGCAGTCCTGCTGGTTCGAATCCATCCTTCACGAAGGTATGTCCAACTCCGGCGCCAAGACCTGCGACGTCTTCGACTCCATCTTTTTCAACTGTGGTCAAACGATCGAAAGCGGATACGACGGACCGCAATCCACTCTCGCCCGCAGCCTGAGTGTCGCCAACCTCGTCGGAGCCCGCATGGGCGACAACTACGATTGGTCCTACACCAACAACTACCTTACCGTGGAAGACTGCCTTCTCGTTGAAAACGACTACCACGACATCTGGGGCTGGGATTGGACATCCTGGACCTACAACACGGCCAAGATGACCGTCACCGGCACCTATATTTCCCGGGCTGAAGACCTCGCTCGGCACCCCGGAAACACCGCCTATGATCCACAGGTTCATGGCTCACTTTTAGCCCCCTTCATGCCCGTCCCCCATTCCAATGTCGGTGTCGCTATCACCGGGATCGACGGCCAGGGTCAGGTTACCAGCTATAAACCTAGGTTCAGAATTCAACTCTCCACCTTCAGTTCGAAGAACGTCACCGTCTCCTATTCTCTCTCTGGAAAACTGGATCCCCGTGACAACTCGGAAATGGAATTGCAAAGCGGAAGCCTCACCTTCACTCCCGGCCAAACCAGTAAGGACATCTCACTTGAACTGCCCAACACCCTTCCTTTCGGATTACTCCGGGTGGCTCTCTCGTCACCCATCAATGCTGAAATCACGGGCGGAGAAGCCTGGTATTTCGATACCGTCCCAACCGGTGGACAGGTGATCCTTATTCCTCGTAGCACCAGCGGCTGGAGGTACGATGCCAGTCGCACCGAACCTGCGGCAGGTTGGAAAGGATTGCCCTACGATGACAGCGGCTGGCAGTCGGCCACCACCGAAGTCGGCTTTGGTGAGAATGACGAAAACACCACCTTAACCGCCGCCGAGCAGGGACCCAGCGAAGACCGCACCACCACGGTTTACTTCCGGAAAACCTTCCAGCCTACAAACGCCGCCGCTGTGACTGATCTGCTCGTCAAGCTCAACCGGGACGATGGCGCCGTGGTCTATCTTAATGGAAGCGAAATTGGCCGCAGCAATATTGCAGATGGTCCGGTGACCTATACCACCGAAGCTTCCAATGCCTCCCCGGAGAATGTCTTCATCGACATGCCCGTCCCGTCAAATCTCCTGCCCCTCTTGCAAGATGGCGAAAATGTGATCGCCGTTGAGATCCACCAAAGCAGCCTCACATCCAGCGACCTCAGTTTTGACCTCGAGTTGCTCGCCACCATCGCCAGCGCGCCCTCCTCCGAAAGAGGCCTCACCACCTTCGGGGGGCAACACTATCTCTACTGGATCGATCCAACCCTCGAACTTGAGGCCTCGGACAACCTCACCAACTGGAGCCCGATACGGACGAAGACAAGCCCGTTCCAGATTTCTACCGATGCTCCGCGAAAGTTCTTTAGACTGCGTCGGGATTGATCCGAAGAACCCCGATCACCAGCCCCCGCTTCTCGCCAAAAACCTCTGCGATTTCTGTGAGATGCCCCATGGGCACGAAACCCAGCTTTTCGTTGAGCCGACGCGTCGCTTCGTTGTGGTCGAAGTAGAAGCTTAAGAGATTCTCCACGCCCAGCCCGGGGCAAGCCGCGATCATTTTCTTCTTCAAGAGCGTCCCCAATCCTTGGCCCTGATGAGCCGATGCCAGATAGGTACTAATCTCGGCCGTTTTGTCGTAGGCTGGTCGTCCCGCGTAAAAGGAAGAGAGATAAACGCAGCCCATGATGCTCCCGTCCTCATCGACCGCGACCCATATGGGCCTCCTTGCCGAATCAAACTTTCGGAACCAATCAATCCGTTCGTCTGTCGTCACCGGTCTTAGATCTGCCGTGGCTTTCCCACCCGGAATTGACTCATTATAAATCGTAACAATCGCTGGCAAATCTGCCTCGGTCGCATCACGAATCTCCATACGCCAAAATCTGCGGCGAATGATTCCCCGGTGCAAAACAAAATCTGCGGAGATTTCCACCCTCAATTTAGATCTCGAAATCGCATCAAAGCTGATATGACGACGCCATGAAACGACGCTTGTCTCTTCTCCTCTCCGCTCTGGTGATTGGAAACTTACCCGGTGACGATTCCTGGCCACGCTTTCGCGGAGCCGACGGGGCCGGAATTTCTGATACCAAAGTTCCCACCGGGTTGAATGAAAAGTCGCTCCTTTGGTCGGCGCCACTGCCCGGTCCCGGGTCCAGTTCCCCTTCGATCTGGGGAGACCACATCTTCGTCACCGGTGAAGATCGTGACAAGGGCTCCGTGAGTCTGAGCTGCCTCGACGCCCAATCAGGGAAAACATTGTGGACGAAGAGCGTCGAAGTCGGTGAATACCACCTCCACCAATTTAACAACACCGCCTCCTCCTCTCCGGCCGTGAACAAGGACCTTGTCATCGTGAGCTGGTTCAGTGGCACCAAGAAAATCGCCATCCTCTCGGCCTACGACCATGCTGGAAAGCATCTTTGGGATTACGAAATCGGAGCGACCAAAACCCAACACGGGTCCACCATCCACCCCACTATCCATGACGACCGGGTTGTCATTTGCAACCTGCATCAGGACGGCGGATACGTGGGTGCGATCTCACTCAAGGACGGCAAGGAGATTTGGAAAACCCCCTATCCCGGTGACAAAACGAGCTACGTCACTCCACTGATCCGGCCGGTGATGCGTGCAAACGGAGCGGGCCATGAAGTCATCGTCGCCAGCACCAGCATCGGGGTGGTGGGCCTCGATCTCAAAGATGGCAAAGAGCAATGGGCCCTTCCGGGAACCATGAAGGAACGCTGTATTGTCACCCCCATCGATGTCCTCCAGGGCTCGGGTAGCGATGACAGCCTGATCGCGGTGGGCTGTAAAAATGGCGTCTATTTTACGGTGAGACCACCTTCCATCCTCAAAGGCAACGGGATGAGCACCCCTGAAATCGCCTGGGAAATGAAAGGAAGCACCCCCTATGTCCCCACCCCGGTTTCCGATGGCTCGACCGTTTACTCGCTCTCCGACGGCGGCGCGCTGGTAGCCCTCGATGCCCTCACCGGAGAAATGCTTTGGAAGGAACAAATCCCGGCCAACTTTTACGCCTCCCCGCTTCTCATCGGTGGTCGCCTTTACGCGCTCTCGCGTGAAGGCGAAATGTTCGTAGCGGATGTTCAAAAGGGCTATCAGGAAGTGGCCCGCTCTCCGCTGAATCCGGGGCCGGAATCAAAATGGTCCGACGCAACTCCCGCTGCTTCCGGCGGTCGCATCTTCGTCCGCCTTGGATCGCGGCTCGATTGCTACGGCACGAAGTAGGGCCTTACGCTCTTTCGCCCTGCACCATCACGGTAATTCGGCGATGGTGAGGTTGGTCGCGGTGTTCAAAAAGGAAAAGCCCCTGCCACGTTCCGAAGGTCGCCGAACTTTCGATGACCGGGATGACCTCGCTGGTTCGCGTCAGCACCATGCGAATGTGCGAGGGCATATCGTCCGGGCCTTCATAAGTATGGATAAAATACGGGGTATCTTCCGGCACCAGGTGATCAAAGAAGGCGTGAAGATCCGTGCGCGCACTGGGATCAGCATTCTCCATAATCACCAAACTGGCGCTCGTGTGTTGGACGAAGACCGTCACCGTTCCGGTTTCGATTCCAGACTCCCGGACAAGGGCCTCGATCTTGCGGGTGATTTCATAAGTCCCCTTTCCGGAGGTCTGGATGGAAAAACTTGCGGGATAACTCGCCATGTCTGCAGAGTGACACGGGCGTAAAAAAACGCGCCACGAAAAAATCGGGGCGCGTTTAAAAAAGGAGAGATGCCAATAAAATCTAGAATTTCTGACCAGCAGGAGGAACCTCGTTCTCTTCAACGGGAACGGCTGGAGTTTCGATCGGCGAAGGTGCTCCCCCCTCGTACGAGGCGGGGGCGCGATTTGGATCAACGTTATTGGAGTTTCCGGTTGGCCAGAGGAGAATTCCGGCCATCAAAGTGGCATAAGCCACTCCGGCACCGGCCACCCACTTGATGGAGCCCAGTTCACGGAACCATGTCCCGGCACGCTCAAAGAAGAGCCCGATCGAGGAACGGTGAAGCATTTCGCTGCGCTGACGACGCTGGAATTCGTCGAGGAAGTCCTCGAAGTATCCGTCGGGTGGCGTTTCATAACGCTTTAAACGGATAATATTTTGAATTTGCTCTTCATAATCGCTCATAAGCTCAGGGGATTTTTGTGTATTTTGCTCAATTATTAACATTTTCAAGCCAATGATTAGCGGATGAACTCTTCAAGGTGCCCTTGCAACTGCTGGTGCGCATAGAAAAGTCGCGAACGGACCGTTCCAGCGGACACTTTCAGGATACTGCTAATCTGAGCATGGGGGATCCCTTGAATGTCGAACATTGTTACAACCGTTCTGTGGTCTTCTGACAGAGATTGCATCGCTTCGTTCAATTTTTTTTGAAGTTCGTTCACATCGCTCTGATGCCGGGGGTTCGCAGCGTGGCTGATATCGATCATCGCCTCGTCATTCTGAAGCCCGGAATCCATGACATCGAGACTCCAGGTGGAGCGGCGCTTCCTCTTTTTGAGGAAGTTCAAGGTCATGTTCGTCCCGATAGAGTAGATCCAGGTGTAGACGCTCGACTTCCCGCGAAATCGCTTCAGCGAGCGATAAGCCTTGGCGAAAATATCCTGCAGAAGGTCGTGGGAGTCCTCCTTGTTGGAGGTCATGTGATAAACCAGCCCGTAGAGCCGCGGGCTATATTTCACAACCAACTCATCAAAGGCCTCGGTATTTCCCCCTTGGGCGAGGCGGACCAGTTCTTCATCAGAATCTTTTACAGGATCGGTGGACATTGGCAGGGATGGAAGGCGGGTGAGAACCTTCCCGCATCAATGATAAGGACACGTCTCAATCGCATACGTTCAATTTCTCTCCAAAGAAGATCTTTCGATGATCACTCCGACCCAGTCCGTATTGGGTAAAATGAACTTTTCGAGCTCCACCCGTACTTTACTCACATCAAATTCACTCAGAATGAGATCCGCAATGTCGACCGCCAGTGTCTCAATCAGCAGCCTCTCTCCCACTGCCACAAACTCGACCACACGGTCCGAGACCTCTTTGTAATCGATGGTTTCCTCAATGCGGTCATCCCCTTGAAACTCAGGAACATCGAGAGTCAGGTGGGTGCGGAGAGTCTGGGCGATAGCCCGTTCACCGGCAGGCACGCCGATATTGCAGCGCAACTTGAGTCCGCGGATGAGAATTTGATCAGCCATGCAAAAAACTAGGAGGGTCGGCGCGATTGCTCAAGCCAATCGCGAAAATCGCCCAAATGATCAAAGATGTGACTCGGGTCGGTCCCGGTAAGCCGGGCCACCGGGTCATAGCCGGTTGCCACCGCGATGGAATCCACCCCGCCGTGGCGCGCGGTCTCAATATCGTGAACCATATCACCCACGAAGGCGGTCTTCGCCAGCTCAAGGCCATGGTCAGACAGGATATCTCCAATGCGATGGCGCTTGTCGATCACTCCGGCGTAGATCGCCTCGAAGTGATCATGCAGCCCGAAGTCATGCGCCTGCTCGGTAAATAATCCAACATCCATACTGGATAGGACAAAGCATCGAACCTTATTTTCACGACACCAAGCCAACATCTCCCGGGCGTGAGGCAGAACTACAACCCGAACCGGCGACTGGTTAAACGAGCTCCGGAAAATCACCTCAAGATCATTGATCGGAACCCCCGGCAGGACTTCCTCATAAAATTCAGGATACGGGAGTCGAAAGCGGCGGCGAAATTCTTCCCGGTCCATCGCAGGCACACCGTAGTTTAGAAGCACCTCATTCGTGGCGTGTAAGGTCGGAGGAAGGTCATCGACCAGAGTGCCGGACCAGTCGAAAAGAAGGTTTTTGTATTTCATAGCCTAACCAATGGTGAGCCGGAGGGATTTCACATTATCCGCACCCAGCTCCGCTTGGAGCTTACGTAGAAGCCCCGGCTTCAATTGCTCGAGATGGTAGCGCATCGCGGGCTGAAGGACCCTAAGAGTAAGGCAACCTCTCCGTAATGATACCGGCTCAGTCTGCTTGGCAACAAGCTCTCCAGCAAGCGCCCCCCAGGCCTCCTTCACCCGGTCTTCGTCAAGACCTCCACGAACCCCGATACCCTCTAAAATTACTTCGATGTGAATCGCCGCTTCAGAAATATTCTTATTGAGGTCCAGTGGCTTGGACGCACCCACCCATTGATGAATGACATCAGCCCTCATCTGACGCCGGGCGCGCTCTTTTTTGGAGCCCACTTCCCTGCGCATCATCATTTCCCCAGAGGGAATTTATTTACCGTCTTCGCCGATTGCCTCGACAGGACACCCTTCAAGAGCCTCCATGCAAAGAGCTTTTTCCTCCTCATTTTCCGGCTGCTTGTAAACGTAAGAGTATCCCTCTTCGTCCGAGCGCTGGAAGTTTTCAGGAGCGGTTTCACGACAAAGGTCGCAGTCGATACATTGGGAATCGACGTAAAATTTTCCTGCGACGCTTTCTGGATTCTTGTCTTCGAGATCAGCCATAGCTTGTTGAGCAAACCATTCGCCCTGTCGCGACAAGATGCAATCTCTTTTTGCGATTGGGATTCGTCTTTGCAACTGGCACCTGCCCTTGTTAGCAATGGGCAGCAAGTAACATGAGCACGAAACCTCCATCCTCTGAAAAAGACGCGCCAGAAGACTTCTGGGATCTCGGCGACGACGATCTCGACTTGGATCTTCCAGCTCAAGAAGAGGAAAAAACGCCCATTTCTCCGGAGAAACCAACGGAATTGGAAAAGGCTCCCGCTGAAGAGGATCAAAAAATTACCACTGAAAAGGCGAAACCTGAGGCTCCTACTGAAGAAATAACAGGAGAGACCGAAGTATCGACCGAACCGCGTCGCAATTGGTTGGCCGGCTTTTCCACTGTCGAAAAGGCAAGTTTGTTGATTCTCATCGCCTGTCTCGCCGGAGCGGCAATCTGGGGAATCTCATCTTATCATAAAGAGGCCCCCCAGGGTGAACTCATCACCTTCGACGAAGACTTCCCCGTTAAAGGCACAAAAATCACGGCCGCTGAAGTCGAAACCTGGTGGCGCGAACCGATCCGCAGCGGAGAGAACGCGGATCGCGGGGTCGTGATCGATGCCAACCTCATTCCCTGCGCCCGCATCAAGCTCCAGGATTCCGGGAGCGCCACCTTGCAGATCACATTCCGCAATGGAAAACGCGACCTCGTGGGCGACCCCATCACCCTCGAAGTTGAGGGCGGTAAGTTTTCCAGAACCGGAAGCGACGAAATCACCATCAACTCAACAAGCGGATTTGCCAGCACCTCGGATCTCAATGCCTACACCAATGGCGATATCGACCCATGGTCTGTCGTTATTGAAGAAAGCGGCGATAGCTCCGACGGTGATGAAGCGTTCTTAAGAGTGCGGATCGTACCAACATACAAAGAAGACTAAACCATCATGTCTGAATTATTTTCACCACTTGTGCCCGCAGAAGGCTGGCACGTTCTCCACCTTTATTATTCTGTCGATCAGGGACAATGGTCTCTCTTGTCCGAAAGCGAACAACGCGAGGCCAAAACCCGCCTCACCGAACTCGTCCAAGAGATCCGCTCCCACAAGGATACCCAGTTGCTGATCTACGCTGTCGCGACACCGAAAGCGGACCTCGGTTTCATGCTCCTGACGCCCGACCTACACGACGCGACATACTTTGAAAAGCGTCTCACCTTGGGACTCGGGGTCGATATCCTCACCCCAACCTATTCCTATCTCTCCCAAACCGAGAGCTCGGAATACACTACTTCCAGCGAACAATATGCCAAAGACACCCTCATCGGTGAAAAAGGCATGACCGAAGGCAGCGAGGAATTCGTCGCCGCCTTGGCTGAATTCGATGACAGGATGAAGCATTACCTTCAGCATCGTCTCTACCCTGTCCTTCCAGATTGGCCGGCGATCTGTTTTTACCCTATGTCGAAACGGCGCTCCCCGCACCCCGACTACAACTGGTATTCGCTCGACCACGAAACCCGTGCAAACCTGATGAAGGGTCACGCCACCACAGGTCGACGTTACTCCGGCAAAATTCTCCAACTCATCACGGGGTCCACCGGCCTCGATGAATACGAATGGGGTGTTACCTTGCTCGCCAAGGACACCATTGAAATCAAGAATATCGTTTACGAAATGCGCTTCGATGAAGTCTCAGCCCGATACGCGGAATTTGGCGACTTCTATATCGGGATGCAGCTTCCACTCAACGAACTCTTCAAGCGGATCTGCCTCTAAATAATGAAGGCTCATTGGCTAGCAGCACTCCCACTTTCGCTTCTCGTTTCCTGCTCGGGATACCAGCGTGATTTTAAGCGTGCAGTCAGCGAATACCAACCGGCTCAATCACCAACGGGTCCATGGAAGGGCACTTGGAAAAGTGAAGTCAACGGACACCACGGCCCCCTCTGGTGCATCGTCAGCAGTGATGATCTTTCCCCGCAAACCTGGCACTTTCGTTACCGAGCCGGGTGGGGCGTTCTGCGATTTGGCGACTACACCCACAGCGTCGCGACCAAACTAAAACCAGACGAATCTTTGCCTCTCGATGCCTCAATGACGCTGCCAAACAACTTCGGCACCTATGCCGTCAAAGGCCCAATCACCCCCACCCAATTCAAAGTCCGCTTCGAGGGTAACGGTGATAAAGGGACGATGACCTTAAGCCGGCCACCGTCCCCGTAGTCTAACGCTCTTTCAGCTCCGCAGCAGTCCATGCCTTCTCCCTCGTCGTAGTCTCTGCTCTTACCGACTGGACCTTTGACAAACTCACCGGATCTGAAGCGTGACCAAATGAGTTTCTCAGATAGGTCAACACATCCGCAATTCCTTGATCACTCAAGCCTCCCATCGGTGGCATCGGAACCGAATTGGGATTTGCTCCATAGTCTTGTCCAGCTACCTTGATCGGCCCCTTCAAACCGTGAAGCACGATCTTCACCAGAGCGGTAGGATCCTTGGCTGACACCCATTCACTTCCAACCAGCGGAGGGTAAACTCCTGGCAGACCTTTCCCCTCGGGCTGATGGCAACTGAGACACGCCATCGCATAAACACGGGCTCCGGCAGGCAACTCCTTGGGCTTCTCTCCACGCAGCTTCACCAAATAATCCCGCTGGGCTTGGCTCCCCGTTTCCAACGTGCCCTCCTCAAGAAGTGGAGACCATGCCTCCTGCATCGAACGGGCACTCAACCGAAGAGCATAGCTTAAGAAACCATCGAGCGGCTGATCGAGAACGCCAACCGCCACCGAAACCGCAGCAGGCCCAGGGAGATAACTGGCCGCCACGACAGACTCAATTCTCACCCGTGGGTGGGCGTCGCCAACTCCCTCCTCCAAATACCCCAACGATTCAGGCAAGCGGTCAGACCACATTCCAGCAACCCTCGCCCCATATGCTCGAACTCGAAAGTCATCCGAGGTCATCAACCGGTCTAACAGCCCCCCCCGGGGAGCTTCGTGAGCTTCATAAACTCCCGCAATCTCGAGGAGGTGACGCTCATCGGCTACCGTATCAACCATTGCATCTGCGGCCTTCAAAACCTCCAAACGGGGAAGATCAAAAAGCAAACGTTTTGCCTGATAGCGCGTCCAACGCTCCGGCGAATCCAACCGGGCCAACAATTCCCCTGCTGACATGATTGCCAAATTCGGAGGTATCACCGGATCGTGATTGCTGGAAGTGATCCGCCAAATTCGGCCATGGCTTTTATCGCGCTTGGGATCGGCATAACTCGCCTGATAATGCCCAATAATCGGGTTATACCAATCGGCCAAATAGATTGCTCCGTCGGGCCCCACACTGACGTCGACCGGACGAAACGCATTGCTCGATGATTTGAGCAACTTCGGTAACTGCGTCGACTTAAAACCAGCCCCGGCATCTTCGAAACGATGCAACTCCACAACCGAGCCGAAGTATCCTCCAATCAAGGCACATCCCTGAATGTCATCGGGCAAAGCCCTCGTTCCAATAATCTCCAGTGAAGTCGTCTTTGGGGATGAATCAAACAAAGACCCCACCGAGTGATATTGCTCGGGAGAATTCCGATAGGAAACACTCGCCTCAGTTTCGGAACCACTCCCACTCGGACTGGCACCACGAACCAACCCGGGAAGCGACCAATACCCTTGCGGCCGATCACCCGACTTATGAAACACCTGCCCATAATCATCAAAAGCCACCCCCCAACAATTCGCTCCCGCCATTCCCCCGCCAAAAAAACCTTCGAGCCGCATCGATTTGGGACGCAATCGCCAAATCGCAGCGCGATCCAAACGCGAGATCCCCCAAGACGTCTCCACCCGGGACATGGCATGTAGACCCTGTGAAAACCACAGGCTCCCATCCGGGCCGTGACAAATGCTGTTGATCAACTGATGGGTATCACCAACCCCAAACCCCGAAAGCAGAACCCTTCGTTCATCAGCCTTCCCATCGCCATCAGTATCCCGAAGATGAAGCAGTCGGTCAAAATCACACACATAAACTCCCCCCGCTCCGGGCTCCACTCCCTGCACCATTGTCAAACCTTCCGCAAAACGCCACGACCGATCAGCGCGCCCATCCTTGTCGGTATCCTCGCAAACCAAGATGTAGTCCAGAGGCGGCGAACTGGCGAGCGACTGGGGGTAGCCCGGTGAGCACGCTACGTAAAGCCGCCCATGTTCATCCCATGAAAACTGCGTGGGATTCACAATCCCATCAGCTTCCGAGGCAAAGAGATTCACCTCATATCCCATCGCTACCGTAAAGCCCGCCAATTGTTGCTCGGGGGTCAGCGCCCCCAGTTCCTCCGGCAGCGGGGAAATCTTCGGCAACTCCAGAGGCCCGACGACTTCCCCGCGTGCCAACCGATGAATGCGATCATCAGCTTTCAATACAAAAGGCAACTGACGCTCGAAGGCCCCTTGCAAGGATGGCTCACTCCCTCCGCTCTTCCCATACATCTGGTTCACTCGATCCCCGTATGCGAACGACCAATTCGCCGGCCGCCAACAATCGAACCACAATTGATTTTTCTGCACGATTGCCTCCTGTAAATCCTGCCGGTTCGAGAGCTCGACATGCGGAACCAACTTTGCACCGATAACCTGCGCAACAACCGCTAGCCCGACCCCGGTCAAATGAATCCCATCAGTCGTTAGCCGATCCCCTCCTCCTTTCAAGGGCTCAATTAAATCGACAAAGATCGCTCCCCGTTGATCTGCAATTTTCCGAACAGCCTCCGCATAAGCCTCAACCTGAACATTCATCTTCCGCAGATCCGGAGCGAAAGGCGCTATGGGCTTCTCAAATGGCATCGGCGACAACAAAACCACCTTGGCCGTGCGTGTTGAAAACTGATCAAGAAGGCGATGATAAGCGCTCGTAAACTCAGCCAATCGATCCACTCCATCCAGAGATTCCATCTGCCCAAACTGCGCGATCACCACCGTCGCCCCTGCTGCCTTGAGTTGCTCTTCCCACGAACCAAAATTCAGATCCCGCCATTGCTGATAGACCGTATCAGCCTCCCAAGCCATCGAACGAAAACGGGGACCTTCCTCTTGAAATCCCGATGCCAGAAGAGCTTCCAGCACGCCCGCCTTTTGCTCCCTCACGAAATTTTCCTGCCCCACAAAGACCACCACATCTTTCCCCGTAAGGGAGAACCGTCGATCCACAAAACCAGAAACAGGTCCGCCCTCTCCCCCGCCTCCCAATCGTCGGAAGACGTCATCTCCCGGAGACTCAGCCCGGACATCTAAAACCAGCGCGACCAGAAGCAAAAACAATCGGTGAAACACACCGTCTCATCTATCAGGCGACGCCAAGCCTGCCCAACAATTTCGTCCGGCTTTTAATCGATGCCGATTTCATCAAGCGTCTCTGATAAACAATCTCCGGTAATGTGTCGATCACTCAACAATCACACCAGGGCTCAATCTCGAGCACCTCGACCGCCTTTCGGCTTTCTGCTGACGCAAATAAATACACGGCATAGCCACCGTGTCCCCCGCCGCAATATTTTCGGGCCAGACTTCCTTCGATCGCGGGAAGCGGCTCCATCCCCTCGCCCAATTGCACTTGGTAAGAAAGGGAAATTGCCTCGGCAAGGAGCTCCACCGACTCCTCCATCACGGCTCTTCGCGCCACCTGCCCGGCCCTCGCGATCAAATCATAGTCCCTCTCAAAATCTACCGATCCCGGAGTATCGTGCTGCCCCGCCATCCAGCGTAAACCCATCTTGCCGTTCAAAAATGCCCCATCCCGCTTAAAGTCCAACCGCGGCCGTTCACCACTCTTCCACACACAGATTCCAGTCTCACGAATGACAGCAGGATCCTGCCACCCGACCCCCAAATCCAACTCCGCCTCCACGGGGTCGCGGCCATTCAGAAGTGCCCAGGCTCCGCTTCCACCGAGACCGGCCTTCTTTTCATAAGGCCAGCTTTTCAAACTCACCTTGGGAGAAATCGCACAATTTACGATGAAACCATCCTCTCTCGCCAACCTGGGGACATCCAGCCACCCACCCGCAAAATCAATTCGTAACGGTGCCTCAAGTTGGCCACTGATGCGGTTCACAATTTCAGTTGTTGAAATTGGATCAATGCGAGGTGGGGTTTTGGGAAGACGCACATATCGACAGCCCACTTCGGCACAGAGCGCCTCCTTGATCGCTCCATACTGATCATCTTCCGTGACTGCTAGAATATCCGGCCTCAGCTCTCGAAAAACAGGCTCGAAGTCAAGCCCCAAGCCTACTCCATTGCCAGTCACAACCTCATCAATCATCGGGAGGGCTCTCAACAGAGCCATCTTATGATCATCCGGAAGTGACGGCCGACGGGACTTATGAGCCCATAAAATATCCTCATTCGCAAACGAGACCGTCAGGTGATCACCCAGCGCTTTAGCCTCTTCAAAAAACTGTAAATGTCCGGCATGAAGAATGTCGTAACAACCGGAAACAAAGACGCGAACCATGAGGCCCAAGTGAATCAATTTAGCCCCTAACGACAAGTCTTTCCGTACTTTGTAAGCCCTCGATCATTACTTAGATTCGCAGGATGAAGCACATTCTTCTACTACTCCTTAGCCTCATCCCCCTGGCATCTCGGGCCAAACAACCAAACATTGTCTTTATTTTCTCCGACGACCACGCCCCTCATGCCATTGGAGCTTACAACGGGATCTACAACGTGCTCAATCCCACTCCCAATATCGACAAACTGGCCAGTCAGGGCATGCGCTTCGATAAAAGCTTCTGCACCAATTCCATCTGCGGACCAAGCCGCGCCGTCATTCTCACCGGAAAGCACAGCCATATCAATGGCTTCATGAACAATGACAACAGCTTCAACGGCGACCAACAAACCTTCCCAAAGCTCCTTCAGAAAGCCGGATACAAAACCGCTATCTTTGGAAAGTGGCACCTCAAATCCGACCCCCAGGGCTTTGACATCTGGAAAGTCCTCCCCGGCCAGGGCGACTATTACAACCCCGATCTGCTCACCGCGGACGGGCGCGAACAAACGGTGGGTCACTGTAGCGACGTCGTCACCGACCTCGCTGTGAACTGGCTCACCAAGCAAGCTGAATCAGACCAGCCCTTCCTTCTTATGTGCCAGCATAAGGCTCCACACCGAAACTGGATGCCTGCCCTCCGCCACCTCGACCTCTACGAAGACGTCAGCATTCCCGAGCCAGCAACGCTCTTTGATGGATTGGAAGGATAACGCGCCAGTCGTGAAATGGCAGGAGCTCGAGATCGACAACCACATGGACCTGAACTTTGACCTGTTCTACCGACTCGACCCGAACATGACCGTTGGCGACAAAGTCCAGGGCCTTGATCGTTCCGCCTTCCGCAACATGAAGCGGATGACCCCCACCCAACTCTCGGTCTTCCAGAATCACTACGCACCTTCTGATGCCGCGCTTAAAAAGGCCAACCTCTCTGGGAAGGATCTCGTCCGCTGGAAATACCAACGCTACGCCAAAAATCACCTCCGCTGCGTGAGGGGAGTCGACGAATCTGTAGGCACCGTGATGCAAAGTCTCGAGCGTCTCGGGATCGCCGATAATACAATCGTCATCTATTCATCGGACCAAGGATTCTACATTGGCGACCACGGGTGGTTCGACAAACGATGGATGTATGAAGAATCGCTCAAAATGCCCTTTATCATCAAGTGGCCCGGCGTCACCAAACCCGGATCAGTGGATGAAACCCACATGATTCAAAACCTAGATTACGCCCCCACATTTCTCGAAGCTGCCGGCACTGAAGCCCCTGCCGATCTCCAGGGCCATTCCCTCGCCCCCCTTCTCAGAGGAGAATCCCCGGAATGGCGAAAGTCGATCTACTACCACTACTACGAATATCCCAGCGTCCATATGGTCCCGCGACACAACGGTGTCCGCACCGAGACCCATAAGCTCATTCACTTCTTCAACTTCGACCAATGGGAACTCTACGACCTCAAGAACGATCCCGATGAATTGACCAATCTCTATAACCAACCCGGCAACAAAACACTCATTGCCGACCTGAAGCAACAGCTCAAAGGTCTCATCACAAAATACCAGGACACTTCAGTGACCCCGGAGTATAGCGAAGGAGAAATCAAGAAACTGCGGAAAAATCCCCTCAAAGTTTCCAACAAGCTCTAATTCCCCTTTGATCAGTTGCTCAGCGTTGCGGTGTTGAGAGATGGCTCCACCCCCATTCCGGAAAAATACAACCGGTGGCGGATTTACGCCATCATCCCACTGACAGCGGCTCACTAACAAGGCATGCCTTTTTAGCGAGCCCCTTTTGTTTGTTGCCTAATACTTCTTCCAAAGCTGACGGCTGAATAAGACCAATAACGCGACATATTCCAGACGACCTAAAATCATGAGACACGCAAACAGGATCTTGCTAGAAGAAGAAACACCCGCGAAATTCTCAGTTGGTCCCAATTCAGCAAAGGCTGGTCCTACGTTTCCCAAGCAACTGATCACCGCCGACATCGCACTGATTAACGAATATCCGGGATCCAATAACTGAAACAGGAGGGTTCCCGTAATTCCGAAAAAACCGAAAAGCGATAACACCAGAAAGAGCTGATCAGTGGCATCATCAGCGATCTGCCTTCCTGCCAACTTGATCGGACTCACAACTTTAGGGCGAAATGAGCGTTCCAATCCTGACGATACAAAACGGAACCAGAATATCATCCGACTCATCTTCAGTCCCCCAGCCGTCGAACCCGAACAACCGCCAACCATCATTAAGAGAATCAACAAACCGACCCCCACCCGGCTCCAGGTGTCATAGTCACTGCTGACATACCCCGTCGTGGTCGAAACCGATACAACGTTAAAGACGATATCGATCACCCCAACGTCCAAATAGCCTGAGAACGATTGCGCAATGAGGATGCCTGAAATCACGGCAAGGAACACCAAATACCAAACGATCTCTTCAAATTTTACCCTGATATCAGTGAATCTGCGCTTCAGCACGGTCAGATAAAGGGGAAAGCTCACAGCGCCCATCAACATAAAGCAAGTTAGCCAAAGCTTGCTACCACCGCTGAAGAGGGGCCCCACACTATCGTTCTCCGTTCCAAATCCCCCGGTAGAAAGAGCGGTCAGCGCATAATTACTCGCTTGGAAAGGAGTCAGCCCAAAGGCCCATAATCCCAAAAAACAGACAATCGTGAAGAAAGTGTAAACGCCCCAGAGTTGCCGCATCGTCTGACGTAAGCTGGCAATATCGGAATTCGCGAGGGAAGACTCAGCGCCGATCAAGGTCTTGCTACTCGCCGTCATTCCGGAGAGCACCACGACAAACATCGCAAGAATTCCCATGCCTCCAACCCACTGAGTCGTCGACCTCCATACCAAAATCGTTCGGGGTAGTTTTTCAAGATCTGAAAAAATTGTACTTCCGGTCGTCGTCAATCCAGAAACTGCTTCAAAGTATGCATCTGCCAAAGGGACGTTTGGTTCACAGAAAACATAAGGAAGGGCGGCAACAAGGCTGCAAAGGCACCATCCGGTCCCAACCAAGGCCATCGCTTCCCGCCTTCTCATGGCCGACTCCCGGCCCGATTTTCTTGCAAGAAAATGTCCGCCTAGCCATAGCCCAGCACCGAGCGTCAGGGCGATCGTCAGCGACAAAGCCCAACCACCAAGATTGAGGCCGGTTTCATGGGCCTTTCCGGCCGGAATTATCGCGGTCAGAGTCACAGACCCGCCCATCGCGATGCCCAACAGGAGTACCATGGTTCCAAGAGAGCGAAGTAAAACAGAAATATTCACAAGCGGACAAAAAGCAAACCCTTCAGAAAAGGGAGCTGCGGAACTCTAGCGATTCTCTCGAGGACATCGACGTCAAAAGACGGTTTTTTAAGGGTAACTGAGAGATTTTACCCCAAGAGAAATGCGAGTAGAGTTGATCGATGGCCTGGCGATTCCGTTCACCGACAAATCATCTTCTCGAAATACTTCGTTGGACTCCATGACTGGGGGAGACTCAAACCACTTGGAAAAAAAGCAACTTTGACGAAGAGAGTTATGCAAAACGAGCAAGGTCATTTTTCTTGCACCATCCTTCACTTTTCCCAGTGTAAATGACGCTTACCGAGATCCTGAAGAGATTGGGGCATAAAAAGAGCCCCGCTTGTTGGGTTTAACCAACAAACGGGGCTTATAACTGGCGACGACCTACTCTCACAGGACCTATCGTCCCACTACCATCGGCGCAAAGGAGTTTCACTTCCGGG